>NZ_CAURVV010000008.1:0-57333 GCF_963528315.1 uncultured Granulicatella sp.
TGCATATAAAAAATCCTGTCGGTAATTTCTCACCAACAGGATTTGTCGAACAACCACAAAAGCCTGGTCGTTTCTATTCATTCAATCGTTATTTTTCTAATGCTTCCACTAATAATTCCACTTGTTTATCTAATTCAGATTTATCTTCATCTGTTAGAATTAAAACACCTGTTTGGAATCCTGATTCAATATGAAGTCCCACTGTTTTTTCTAGTGGCGTCATACGCATTTTAGTAGCTAATTCTGTTAGAGCACGTAAAACATTTGCTCCACCAGAATGTCCTGCTGCACTACTGAACGCAATTAATTTGCTATCAATGTAAGCCGGAGGTGCATAAGAAGTAATATCTAATGAACGAGACATCCAGTCTAAACCATTTTTTAAACTTCCTGGTAAACTTCCGTTATATTCAGGAGATACAATCCAAACAGCTTGAGACGCTTCAAAATCTCCACGATACTCTTCTACAATAGCAGGAGCGGGAAATTCAATATCTTGACTGAAAAATGGTACATCTTTAAAACTAATTTGTTTTGTTTGATAGCCTTTTTCAACTAATTTTTCTTGTACATAATCAATAATAGTTTGGTTAAAAGATTCTTTTCTTAATGAACCATTAATGAATAATACTTGTTTTGACATTGCAAACTCTCCTTCTATTTATTAACGTTTTTTCTTTAATTTTTTCAATTTATTTTGTTTTTGACGACGAGCATATTGTTGCATAGCAATTTGACCTAATTTATTACGGCCTCCACCCATGCCCAATTGTCCCATCATCGATTCCATTGCTTGCATATTTCCATTTGACATTTGATTCATCATTTTTTTAGATTCATTAAATTGTTTAATCAAACGGTTTACTTCTGCTAATGGACGAGCTGAACCTGCTGCAATTCTTTTACGTCTTGCTTGAGATAAAATATCTGGATTTTCACGTTCTGCTGGTGTCATTGATAAGACAATAGCTTTCATACGTGCTGTATCTTTTGGATCCACTTTTAAATCATTTAATCCTGGAATTTTATTTAACCCTGGAATCATTTTTAAGATATCTTCCAAAGGTCCCATTTTATTCACTTGATCTAATTGGTCGATAAAATCATTAAAGTCAAATGTATTAGCTTTAATTTTATCTGCCATTTCTTGAGCTTTTGCTTCATCAAAATCTTGTTGAGCTTTTTCAATTAAAGTCATGATATCGCCCATACCAAGAATACGAGAAGCCATACGTTCAGGGTAAAAAATTTCGAAATCTTCTAATTTTTCTCCACGACCAGAGAATTTAATTGGTTTTCCTGTTACAGAACGAATCGATAAAGCCGCACCACCACGAGTGTCCCCATCTAATTTTGTTAAAATAACCCCAGTAATATCTAAACGTTCATTAAATGTTTCAGCAACATTCACAGCATCTTGCCCTGTCATTGCATCGACAACTAATAAGATTTCATTTGGATTCGCAACAGCTTTAATGTTTTGTAATTCTTCCATTAAAGCTTCATCGATATGTAAACGACCTGCCGTATCGATGATGACTAAATCACGACCTTCAATCGTTGCTCGTTCAATTGCTTGTCTAGCAATCTCAACAGGATTAACATCTGTTCCTAATGAGAATACTGGATAATTTAATTGTTTTCCTAACGTTTGTAATTGATCAATAGCGGCTGGACGGTATACGTCGGCTGCTACTAATAATGGACGTTTGTTTTCATGTTTAGCTAAAAATGAAGCTAATTTACCAGCAGTTGTTGTTTTACCTGCCCCTTGTAAACCGACCATCATCACAACAGTAGGTGGCTTAGGTGAAAATTGGAATGGAGCTTGTTCTCCCCCCATTAATTCGGTTAATTCTTCATTAACAATTTTTACAACTTGTTGTGCTGGAGATAAAGCTTCTAATACATTAGAACCTAATGCACGTTCATTTACTTTTCGTACAAAATCTTTTACAACTTTGAAGTTAACGTCTGCT
This sequence comes from uncultured Granulicatella sp., assembly GCF_963528315.1. GTDB lineage: Bacteria > Bacillota > Bacilli > Lactobacillales > Aerococcaceae > Granulicatella. The sequence continues at coordinate 1,980 of NZ_CAURVV010000008.1, forward strand.
TCTAATAACGCTAAACGAACTTCACGCATCATTTGTTTTAAATCAGCTTCGGTAATTTTTCCTTTTTTTGTTACCGAACCCATCGCATTTTGCAAGCGATCTGATAATCCTTCAAATGCCATTTTCTCACTCCTCAATCAGGCTATTTATTCATTTCTTGTAAGTCTGTCATCAATTGTTGCAATTGATGATCATTTGGATAATGTTCTTTGATATGCTGTTCAATTCCATCATAGATAGCTTGTCTTTTATAAAAATCATTTACTAAATGTAATTCTTGTTCATAATCTTCTAATAATTGAGCAGATCGTCGAATATTATCATATACGGCTTGTCGACTAACCTCGAATTCTTCTGCAATTTCTCCAAGAGAATAATCTTCCCCGTAATATAATTCCATATATCCTAGTTGTTTTTCAGTCAAAAGTTTGCCATAAAATTCTAACAACAAATTCATCTGAGTTGTCTTTTCAATTTCCATTGCCATCCTCCTGTCCTTAAACTCACTTTCTAATTATAACAAAAACTAGCGTTTATGCCAATTGCAATGAAAATTAGAACTATTTTTCAGCTTCTAAAATTTGAGCTATTTTTTCAAACGTGTTTCCATTTCGAATCGTAATCATTTTATAAAAATTTTGCTTTAATAACTGTTTATGGTAAGTTGTCTTTAAATACTCTGCTTCATCAAATTTCCCCCAAAATACAGCATGATTTCCTATATGGACAATCTCATTATGAAAGTTTGCTTGGCTAAGAAACTCTAGTATAGAACTTTTATCTAATTGATAAGAAAAAAATAATACATCTCTTCTTGCCAACTCTTCATTCCACCACTCTGGTAAGTTTTCTTTTTCATTTAAATATTCTTCTTTCGTCAGTAAAGCAAAAGGAATTGAAAACTCATAATGACTTTCTAGCAAATCTTTGATTTTGCAAATACAAGTATCAAGTGTTTCAGTACTACTAAAAAATAAATTCCCACTATTAATATAGGAATGAACATTTTGAAAATTTAAGCTTTCTAATAATGCTTTCAATTCACTCATTACTACTTTATTCTTACCACCAACATTTATTCCACGTAACAAAAGAATGTATCTCACTATAAAGTCTCCTTCATTTAATCATTTTACAATCACATGAATGATTATACGACAAAAATCAAATTATTAGTATGAAACAATATCCTTTGTTTGATACTAAATCATACAAATACAATTTTTTAGTGCCTTCTAGATTAATAAATTTATGAACAAAACGTTTCTCCTCTAATAAATTTTCTATTTGATTTTGTTTTTCTTTTAATTCTTCATTCTTTTTACTTTCTATATTTAAGATATTTCTAAATTCTTTTTGGTAAATCGCTTCAAGATTACTATCCTCATTATTAAAGTTAATCTCACCTTCTACAGAAAAGGAATAAATATCAAACTTGTCGTTGCCAAATCCTCTCTCACTTTTATACTCCAATTTTATATTTTGCACAGGAGCCTGTAATTCAGAAAGCTCATTTCTATTGTTCTGGGCAAAATGATTAAACGCAAAAATACAGGCAACTAATATCAATATAAGAATAATACTCTTTTTCATTGAATATCCACCTCATTTTAAAGTTCAAAATTTTTTCTTTCCAATTATACGATGAATCTAAGTTTAAATCTGTTAATTTCTATATTTTTGATACTTTAAATAAAATAAAAAAGCCAACAAAATTTACTTTTTTTTTAGAAAAAGCAAATCTCATTGGCTAGATTAATTAAATAATAACTAGTTAAATACACACGATGAATTATATTACTCTTAATTTTTTATTAATTTGCTACTTCTAAATGTAATTCTTCATGTGTTCCAGCAACTAATTTGTGATTTTTATCAAAACCATCTATACGAACTAAAACCTTTTTTCCTTTCCATTCATTTGGAATGAATAACTGATTTCTAAATTCATATATAGAATTTCTTTCTTTTCCATTTATTATTCTAGATAACCCAACAGAAAAATCTTTCTTTAACAAAATTTTACCATTTTCATTGTAAAACGTATATTCCAAACTATTAATTCTATTTTTTATTTCATAATGATTATCCGGATATTTTTTCAACTCATCTCTTTTATTTTGAATAGGCGTTACTACCCCATTAAAGAAAATATTATGATTTGCTTTAACTAACACACCATCAGTTAAATCTATATCAGTTTCAGCCTTTTTAGCTACTTCGTCTATTTCAATTTTATCTTTTCCATCCAAATCAACACGTGTAAGTTGTAATTTATCTTCTTTTCTAAATGGTACTATTTTACTTCGTTTACCATTAACAACAATATCTCCTAAATTATAATAATAATATTTTATTCTTTCGTCATTATTTATTACTTGTTGTTCTTCTAATGTTCCAATTTCAACATTATTTGTAGCACTATTTTCTGAAACATTATACACAATGAATTGAGACAAACCTGACTGATATTCTAATAAATCTGCTAATCTCCATTTAGGTAAGATTTCTGCAAATAAATTTTTCCCATTAAATTCAGCTAAATAATTTGATGGACTCCAATATCCTGGAAATGGATCTAAAAATATTTCAGAAGATTCATTGTTTGCAAACTCTTTAACATTATCAAAATGCTCTGATGGACTAAATCTAGCTAAAATTCTTTTTTCAGCATGATTTATCTGTATAGCTTTCGATTGATTCGCCTTCACTTTACCAACTTTATCTTTTAGTAATACTTCTAAACGATATTCACCCTTAGTGATACCTTCTAACTTAGAAATATCCAGATCATTACTATAAATGCCACCATGAAAAACAGCTGTAAAAGATTTATCAGATAAAACTGCTTTTAAACTAGGTTCAGTAAATAATCCCATATTTCTTTTTGGAATTTCAATATCAGGCATCATAGAATTTAACAATTCTTTTCTATCCTTTCCATAATATGATAATAATGGATAATCTACATATTGAATTCCTGAATTTTTCTTAACTTTAACTGTTCTAATTGGAATATTATAAAAATTAGGATATAAATTAATTTCTAATTCATCACCCTCATTAACCGGTAAATTTAAATTACCCATGATGTAAAAATCTCTACCTGGAGCAATTCTTTCTTGTTTAACAGAAGGTACTGTAATTTCTAATTTATTTTCACTTGCATTAACAAACTGCGGAAAAACTAAAATCATTAATATTGAAAATATTACCACGCTATATTTTTTCATTTTAAATCATCTTCTTTCAAAAGTTAATTTGCTGTAATAATATGACAACTCTTTCCTAATTTTTCATTATTATGTTGAATACTCTCAACTACCTCTTTACCAAAATTTATATCTGAAACTACAAAATCAAATTCACTCATTTGCGCTAATTGAAGAAAACCTTGTTTTGGATATTTTTTTTCATCTACCATCAATATATTTTGTTCAGCATGTTCCATCATTTTTCTTTGTAACAAAATATCTTGTTCATAATAACCAGTTACCATTAAATCTCTACTCAAAGCAGCACCAGATATAAAAGTTTTATTTACATACACTTTTTCCAAAAAATCCATCGCCATAAATCCATTTGTTGAATGTTGTGAAAAATCTATCCATCCACCAACAAAAAGGACTTTAGAACTAACTTCCTCTTTTTCTAATAAAACTACTATACTAAGTGAGTTAGTTACTATTGTTAAACTATTTAATATTTCTTTTTTTTGACATAATTCTTGTACTAGAGCCAAACAGGTAGTACTACTTTCTAAGAAAATAGTATCTCCAAATTCAATTAATTTGCTAGCTTCTTTACCAATTTTTATTTTCTTTGAAGTGCTAATCTTAACACGGTAATCAAATGGAAAATAACTTGTTTTTTTCCCTTTTAAAACCACACCACCATGTGTTTGTATAATTTTATCTTCATCTGCCAACTGTTTTAAATCTTTTCGTATCGTCTCAGCAGAGACAGCTAATTCATTTGCTAAATTTTGAATGGTAGATATTGGGACTTCTGATAAAATTTTCAATATTTCTTCTTGTCTTTTTTGTACTTTCATAATGACTCCTCAAAACAGAAATTATTGTATTCCGTTTCTATTATTTCTTTTAATTGTTCTTTTTCTAAATTATTTAAAAAGCTAGCATTTAATGCATTAATTGTCAATTGATATAAATCATTTAAATTTAATTCAGAACAATAATTATTTAATAATTCAAATTCTTGTGATAATGAAGTGTTTGAAACTGTTCTATTATCCGTATTGATTGTCACTAGTAGTTTTTCTTTACGATAAAATGTATCAAACGGATAATCATTCCAATTTTTACTTGCTTTAGTTTGTATATTGCATTTTGGGCACATTTCCAAAGTAATATCTCTTTCTCGGATTAATGAAACTATTTCTTCGCTTTTTTTTGCTGCTATCCCATGACCAATTCTTTTAGCACCAGTTAAAATAGCATCTCGAATATTATCAAAATTACCAGTCTCTCCTGCATGAATTGTGAATGGAATTTCTAAATCTTTAATAAATGCTAATTGTTTTAAATACATCTTTGTAGGATATTTACTTTCATTTCCTGCTAAATCCAATCCTACAATTTTATCCCGAAATTGATTCGCTAATTCTATGACTTGATTATTTATCGATTCTTCTCTTCCTCTCATAAGACATAAAATAATACCAATTTTCAAAGGATATTTATCTTTCATTTTATTAACTGCCTCAATTACCGCCTCTACAACTTGCTTCATTGTAAACTTATCATTAGACAAATGATATGGGGAAAATCTTAATTCTAAATAAATTATATTTTCTTCAATAGCTTGTCTACAAATATCTTCAATAGCTAAAAAAATTAAAGTGGAATTTTTCAAACATTTTGTTAGCCATTCAAAACAACTTAAATATTCAGTTAAATCTTGACAAATTTCAGGAGCTATTATCTTATTTAAAATTTCATCTTTAGTTGCATTGATTCCTAATAATTTTACATTTTCATACACTTGTAATCCACTTACTGATCCATCTAAATGACAATGTAATTCAACTTTAGGGAATTTTTTTATTGTAAGAATATCGAATTTATTCATTTTGTTTCATCTCTTCATTAATATGAAGTAATTTTTTTCCTATTTCAAAACTATACTTCAATGAAAGTAAATATAAATCTTCTGGAATATTGACTAGAAAACGATGGATTTCAAAATTAAACAAACCATCGTAGTTTACATTTCTCAATCCTTCCATTATTTCCTTCCAATTACTTTTGCCCATGTAAGGTAATAGATGTATATCTTTAACATTTAAATAATCAGAAACATGTAAAACTTTCAAACGATTTCCTATTAATTTCATACACTCAATTTGATTCATTTCCATAATTGCTGCATGTTCCACATCAAAACAAATTCCTAATCCATTAACGGAATCAACTAAATCTATTAACTCTTCAATTGATGTACAATATAATCTTTTGGGTGCAATATGCAGATCCCACATATTCTCAACTGCAATTTTCACATTATGCTTAGAAGCAAAACTTACTAGTTTCTTAAAATAGTCAATATTATTCAGCTTTGATTTATGAATATAATCAGGAACTGAAAAATCAGTTGATGGATGTACAACTAACCATTCTACTCCTAAAATTTCTGCACCAATAATACATTTTTCAGTTAGATCTTTATAAAGTTTATGATCAATATTTGGATTACAGAAATCATAAACAACTGAATGTCCTTGTTTAAATTTTATATCTAATTCATCTGCTAATTTTCTTAAAGATTTAAAGTAATTTTTCCAATTTTCTGTAAAAATTGGACTATCAAATCGTGTTAAATCATGAAAACAGAAATCTAAAATTTTATATCCTGCTTTACTACATAATTTTATTGTTCTCTCAATATCTGTATCATATCCATTTTTTCGTTCAAATATTACGTTTGTAGAAATTGATAATTCCATATTTTCACCCCTTTAAGAAAGTTCTTAATATTTCTAAAAACTCAACTACTCCCTCTTCACCACAATTTTCAGTAACAAGATTACTACTTTCTTTAATTTCTTGAGTAGCATTCTGTACTGCTACACCAATTCCAACATTCTTCAACAATTTTAAATCATTTTCATTATCTCCAATTGCAATTACTTCATCTAAGGATACATTCATATGTCCTATTATTTGTTTAATACCTGTTAGTTTATTTACTCCTTTTGGGACAATTTCTGCACCAAAATCCCCGTAATAAGTAATATCTACCTCATCTTTAATTGCATCTAATTGATTTTTAAGTAATGAAATTGATTTATTAGATAAAATATTCAGCTTTAAAATTTTTAACTTATCCCATTCTTCATTTTTTATACTCCTAATAGGATAATAATTTCCTCTTTTTTGTCTTTTTAACGCTGATTCTTTAGTTTCCCTTAAACAATACTCAATACCATCAAACGAATACAATATCGTATCATCTAATATTTCCGCTAAATTTATTACTTCTTTCAATATCCTTATAGAAAACATTTTTTTAAACAAGAATTTTTCATTCTGATATATACAACCACCATTGCATGCAACAAATGGCAAATCACTATTAATTTGAGAAACCAAAGGCATAATTTTGTATGGAAGTCTACCAGATGCAAAGGTAAATTGAACTCCTAAATCTTTTAAATCTTTAACTATTTCAACAAATTTCTCAGATAACATTCTATTAGTATTCATTAATGTTCCATCAATATCACAACTAATTAATTTTATATTTTTGTATTTATCTTCTATCATAAAAGGAGGGTTCAATTCAATTTTCTTTAAACTGAACCCCTCCTCCTCTCTAATTATTAATTATTTACACGATTATATTCAGAAAGTGCATCATTGCTTTTCTTGATAATTTCATCTTTTGCTTCATCTTTACTAATATTACCTTGTGCAAAACGTTTCATTACATCTTTAATAATATCATTCACTTCCCAATTGACTAGATCAAATGGTTCTTGAGACATTGGACTTGCATTTTTCATTTGTTCTAATGCAACTTTATAATTTGGATTTTCTTCATAAAATTTCATCATTTCAGGTAATTTTTCTGTATTAATATTAACAGGAATATAACCTGTCGCTTTAGACCATTCAGCTTGAACTTTTGGTGAAGTTGCGTAAGAAATAAAATCCCAAGCTGCAGACAAACGATTAGCATCATCATGGCTATATAATACTAAAGAACTACCTCCAATACTTGCACCACTGGTATCATCTTTTGACACTTTAGGTATAAATGATGTTTTCCATTCAAATGAATCTCCAACTAATTTTTTAATTGCTCCCAATCGAGCAGAAGATAACAATACCATTGAATTTAATCCTGTAGAAAATTCTTCATTAGCATTATCTTCTGTAAATTTATAATTTCCTGTCTCAATAACTTTTTGCCATTCAGTTAAAAATTTATCTAAACTACCATCTTCTCCCATTACATATTTTGTCATTCGTGAAGCACGTCCACCTTCATTATCACCAACAAAGTTTTTATCAGATTGACTGACAACAAAATTTACTAATTGATATCGAGCAATCTCTGAATTAAACCCATTTTTACCATCCATTGATTTTAATTTTTTTGTGACTTCTGCTAATTCATCAATCGTTTTTGGAGGCTCAGTAACTCCTACCGATTTAAGCGCATTCATATTTGAATACAATAAAAGAGTAGAAGCATTCATTGGAACTCCTATTACATTTTTTTCATAAGTAAAAGCTCTTAATAAATGTGGATAAAAATCATCTTGTTTCAGTGTATTATTTTTTTGTTCAAAAATATGACTTGCAGGAATAATTTCCGGTAATGCAGAGATTCCAGGAATATCACTTCCGACAGTCTGAATTACATCTGGAGCATTTTCCATATCCTTAGTAGAAGATGCTAATTTTACTTTACTAGCAATTTTTGTATCTTGAAATACTGCGGTAACTTTAATTCCTTTTTCTTTTCCTTGGGTTTCATTATAACTATTCACAATTCTTTCTATTGCTTCTCCATTACTTCCCTTCATTGCATGCCAAAAAGTAATTTCTGTAGGTTTAATATTATCTACTAATTGAGTAGTTGAACTGTTCTCTAAAACTTTCGTTGTAGTAGTATCTTCTGAAACTTGACTACATCCGACTAACCCAAACATACTAAAAATTGTTGCTAATAATATTTTCTTTTTCATATTAATACTCCTTTTCTTTTTTTACATTTTTATAACTAATACTCCTTTCTAATTTATTAGTTATTTTAATATGTTTAAATTTTATCCCTTAACTCCTCCAGCCATCATTCCTTTTTTAATATATCTTTGGAATATAATAAATATGATTGCTGAAGGTAAAACAATAATAATTGCTGCAGCCATTACAATTCCATGAGGACTGGCATCTGGAAAATTTAACAAAGTTACGGCAACTTGAGCAGTTCTCATTTGATTTCTATTAGTTACTAATAAAGGCCACAAATATTGATTCCATACTCCTACAAAAGAAGAAATAAATGTTGTTATAAATACAGGTTTTGAGGATGGAATTAAAATTTTTCTAAAAAACATAAAATTTGTACATCCATCAATTAAAGCAGCTTCTCTAACTGATTTAGAATAAGATAAAAAATATTGACGCATTACAAAAATATTAACCATAGTTACAAAAAATACAACCATCATACCTAAATAAGTATTTACAAGTCCTAGTTTAGCAACAGTACTATAATTTTTAATAATCAATAAATCACTAGGTATCATCATTGTTCCAATAAAAAATAGAAATAAAAATTTTTTACCTCTGAATTCAAAAAATGAGAAAGCAAAAGCTGCAGTACTAGCTGTAAATAATCTAACTGTTGTTGCACCTAATGTCATTACTAATGAATTTAACAAATACCTTAATAATGGAGCTTTAGTAAATGCTTGAACATAGTTTTCAATAGTCCATCGCTTTGGAAATAAATGGACTGTAGTGGATAAAATTTCTTCCGCAGGCATAAAAGATACACATATTGCGTAAATAACAGGGAATATTACGATTAAACCAATTACTAAACTAAATAACTGATAACTTAATACACTTATCTTTTTCATACGTAATGTACCCCTTTCTTCTCATAAATAAAGCTGATCAATACAAATATAAATGTTAAAACAAATCCTATTACTGAAGCAGCATATCCAACATTATAATTCTGATTTAAAATTGAATTTTTATAAATAAAAGATACAATTGTTTCTGTTTTACCATCAGGTCCGCCTTGTGTTAGTATCAATGTTAATCCACTAGCAATCATTTCTTTAGCAATTGAAGAAACTATTAAAAATAGCATAGTAGGTGAAATACACGGTAATATAATCTGATATAGTCTTACCCATCTATTAGCACCATCCATTTTAGCGCTTTCAAGAATTTCTTCAGGAATATTTCTTATTGCAGTCAATAAGAATAAAAAATTAAATCCGATATTAAGCCAAACTTCCATAGCAATTAATGCAGGTAACGCTGTCAAAGATTCTCTTAACCAATTAATTTCTAGTCCAAGTGTTCTATTTACAATACCTAGTGTTGGATTCAACATTAATTGAAAAATAACAGCCATAACTGACAATGACATTGCCATTGGTAATGAAAATAACGCTTCATATACAGGTGACAATTTAGTTTTTTCTCTAGCAATTAATGCTAAAATCAGTCCTACAATCAAAGAAAAAGGAATTGTACAAGCTGCGAATATAATTGTATTTTTTATAGCTTGTAAAAATACAGGATTCGTTAAAATTTTTCTATAATTTTCTAACCCAACAAAGTTTTTTCTTAAACCAGCAGCATTAACAATATAAGTACTATTAATGACATTTTGCAAAAAAGGATAGTATGTAAATGTCAATATTACTATTAATGCTGGTAATAAATATAGATATGGTTCAACTTTTTGAAATAATCTTTTGTTAAAAAAACTTGATACCATAATACTTCCCCCTAGTTAAAACGTGCCATTTTTTCAAATAAATCGTTCATTAGATTGTCTCTATTGACATTATAAACATACTTTATAAAATGTCTTCTCGGATCATTACTATAATAATGATTTTCTTGCATAATAGGACTATTTACTAATTTATCTAACATAAATTCTCCATCTAACAACCAGGCAACCGGAACCACATCCCATATTGCTCTAGACCAAACTTTACCACCATAAGTAATTCTTGCTTCTTCTGCTGTCTTTTCAATCATATAATCACAAAAATCATTCTTACCTTTTAGCCAATATTCCAACTCTGGACCCGTAGTTGTAAAATGATCAATAACTCCTTTCCCTGGAAATTGTACTAACGGTACATGTGCATCTAATAAAACTTGTGCTGCAATGACATCTTGACCTGAATTGAATGAACGATTATCATGCCAATCATAACTTAATCCTCCAAGCCATAAAATTACTATTCTATCTACAATCGTTTTATCTTTAATAATAGCTGATGCTATATTCGTTGCTGCTGCTATTCCAATAACATATAATGGATTCTCTTTAGTATATGATTTTGAACGTTCAACCAAATCATTTACAGCATCACAATCACAATAAGTTACATTATTTTCTAAAAATTGAGTTGAACCTTTAAAGGTGACATCGTGGAATCTGGTTTCTTTCATTAAATCATACACTTTAAATATTTCTTCAAAACTTCTTTCCATTCCATCTTTAGGCCCTGATGAATGATGATTATCAAAAGGAGCTGCATAAACCGCTTTCAAATTTAACTTTTCTGAAGATTGAATTAAATAAGCTAAAGCAAATTGATCATCTATTTCATTAAAAGCGTCCGTATCTAACACAACATCCACTTTTCCTTTGGGTTTTTCCAATCTTTTTATCAAGTCTACATTAATATTTACCATAAATAATCCCTCCTTAAGTTCTTACATGTGAAGTATAACACTAATTTTGGAAAAAAACAATATTTAAATTGTTTTTTTCCAACTTTTCTTATTATTAAAAAGCGTCAGACTCTCCTCTAACGCTTTTCGTAGTTTTTGATTAATTTTTCAATTTCTTCTAGTGATTTTACAAAATAGATTTGATTTCTATCTTCCTGACTTAGTAAGTTTGTCGTTACCATGTGATTGAAAAAAGCCTCTAAATGATCATAATAGCCTTCCATATTGTAGAAAATACAAATTCCATTCGTTTGACCGACTCTTATCCATGAAACGACTTCTGCAATTTCTTCTAGTGTTCCTGGTCCTCCGGGAAGTGCAATATATACTTCACTTAATTCAATCATTTTGTTTTTACGTTGTGACATCGTTTCAACAATATGAAGTTTTGTAATATCTTTTTTAGCAATTTCTCGCTCTACAAAAAATTTTGGCATGATACCAATAACTTCTCCACCAGTTTGCATAACAGCTGAAGCAACAACTCCCATTAAACCAGTATTTCCTCCACCGTATACAAGTGTGTGGTTATTCTTCGCTATCCAGTTCCCTAGTTCTTCTGTTCTTTCATCAAAAGTTGAATCATTACTCTGACTAGCGGCACAATAAACTGCAATATTCATACATTCTCCTTATAAAAAAGTGTCGTAAAATCTTACGACTCGATTATTATTATTTAAATGCTGCAATAATTTCTTCAGCAATATCTTTTGAACAGATAACCCCTGTAGTCTTTTTGTTTGGTACTAAGAAGTCAACTTCTTTTCCATCTACTGTACTATAGTGTAAATCTAATTCTTTTGCAATTACCATACCAGCAGCAATATCCCATGGTGCTAATAATGTTGATACATAAGCGACAGATTTTCCTAATACTACTTGGATATGTTCAATTGAAGAAGCTCCATAAGTACGAGTGACCATTGCTTTACGAATCATTGATGCTTCTTTTTCATTTGCTTCTAATAACATAAATCCATTTACGTTAATAGAGCTATCACCAATGCTATGAACTTCAGGTTTAGATAAACGACGTCCATTGCAATAAGCACCGTAATCTTTAATACCATAAACAAAACGGTCACGCATAACATCATAAATGTAACCTAATAAACCAACGCCATCTTTATATAAGGCAACCATAATCCCAAAATCTTCTTGACGTTTTACAAAGTTTAATGTGCCATCGATTGGATCGATTAACCATACATATCCGTCCATTGAAGTTAATTCGTCACCGAATCCTTCTTCTCCCATAATTTTATGTGTTGGGAATTGTTCACGAATTTTTGAAATTAAAAATTGCTCGATTTCTTTATCAACATTTGTTACTAAGTCATTACGACTAGTTTTTGTATCAACTGTAATTGATTCACCAAAGCTATGACGAATTTTATTTCCAGCCTCCATAATCCAATCGTTAACTAATAAATGTGTTGCAAATAAATCCATAACTAACATCCTTTCTATTGTTCCATTTTAATTCTTTTTGAAGTATTTTTACTCATTTGAACCACGCGATATAAACTATATCCAGAAACCGATTCAAATTCTTTACCAAGTCTCTTTTCCTCGCCGATACTTTTTACAATAGTTTTGAAATCTTTATATCGTTTGATAAATACTTCAGTTTCAATTCCACGTTCATAAGCATCTTCTACAGCATTCCATAATGCAATGACCGTTGACATTTCTTGGTGAGTCCAATCCAAGTCTAATGGATAACTATAATTTGCCAAATGAGTTCCTCCTCAAAAAAGTATACAATTCAGTATACACCTTTTTCCTGAAAATAAAAAGGTATATCCTTCATTTGCTAGTCTAAGTTAATGCGAATATTCTTCCATTTTCCTGACTTAAATCGGAACAAGATAATAAGCCAACGAATAAATTGGTCAATAAATACCGCATACCAAGCTCCTGCTAGACCAAGGTAAAATATATTGACAAATACATAACCTAAACTAACTCGAATTAGCACTGACCCTACAAAAATGGCAATCAAAGGCCAAACAGTATCCCCTGCTCCTCTTAGTGCACCAGAAGTAATTAATTGATGACTTTGGAACGGTTGAACAAATGCTACAATTGTTAAGGCAATCATTGTATTTCTAATAATTTCAGTGTCTGTGGAGTAAAATTCTGCTAAAGTTTTCGAACCGAAAAAGATAAATAGTGACATCCCGATGGCAATCACAAAACCTATTCGTTGACACATTCTTGTATACATTCTTGCTAATTGTTCATTTTTCGCTCCAAGAGATTGCCCCATTAAAGTGGAAGCTGTAATCCCAAAAGCTTGGGCAGGTGAATAAGTTAGATTTAAAATATTTAATGAAATTTGATGCGCCGCATAAACATTTGTCCCCAAGCCAGAAACAATATTTAAAAATGAAATAATCCCCACTCTTAATGCTAATTGTTCTAAAGCTGTCGGCAATCCGATTCGAATTAAATCTTTCATCATTTCAAAACGAAATTCAAATTTTTCCTTAAAATCTAAATATAAAACACTCTTTTTAGATAACACATACCTTAAGTTTAATGACATCGCAATGACATTACTTAATGCTGTTGAAATCGCTGCTCCAGTTACTCCAAGCACTGGAAAACCAAATAAACCATAAATTAATACAGCATTCCCAAGTACATTCAAACTATTCGCAATTAAATTATTACGCATCGGAATTTTTGTTTCACCAATTCCACGCAAAGCGGCAGTCATCGTAAATGAAAAGGATTGAAAAATAAATCCAAGCATAATCACTCTAAAATATCCTGACCCAACTTCAATAACAGAAGAATCTGCCCCTAAAAAGGATAATACATAGGGAGCTAATACAATCATTAACATTGAAATAGGAAGCACAAATCCTACCATTGCTAGTAACATGACGTGTTTTAATACTAAACTAATATTTTTATATTTCTTCGCTCCATAATAACGAGCAATGATGGCTGTTCCCCCAACATTTAATGCTTGTACAAAACTCAATCCTAAGAAAACGGGTTGGTTCGTCATTCCAACAGCAGATACTGCTTGAGCTGCATGTTCTGAAATACGACCTACCATCATCATATCGACCATTCCAAATAAAGAGCCTAATAACACTTCAATAAAAACAGGCCATACAATATGAAAAATATTCATTCTTAATTCCGTTTTATTAAACTTCTGATCTATAATTTCTTCCATGCCATCTCTCCTTCTTTAAAAAGTACTTTCTATTTTATACCTATTAGGAATGTTACGCAACTCAAAATGTTCTAGAAACACAAAAAAGACCGAGAAAACTCGGTCTTCTTAACATCATCTAGATTAAATATGAATTGGCATACCTAATGCTAATTCAGCTGTATCCATAATTACTTCAGCTAATGATGGATGTGAGTGGATTGTTAATGCGATATCTTCTGCATTCATACCAGCTTCAACAGCTAAACCTAATTCAGCGATTAAGTCACTTGCACCAACGCCGGCAACTTGTGCACCAACGATTACGTTGTCATCTTTTGTTGTAATTAAACGAACAAAACCTTCTGTTGCATTTAATGAAATAGCACGACCATTTCCTGCTAGAGGGAATTTAGAAGCTTTCACTTTTAATCCAGCATCTTTAGCTTGTTGTTGAGTATAACCAACAGAAGCTAATTCTGGATCAGTGAAGGCAACAGCTGGCATTGCACGATAGTCAACAGCAACTGGTTTACCTGAAATTGCTTCAGCAGCAACTTTTCCTTCGTAACTTGCTTTATGAGCTAATGCTGCACCAGGAACGATATCCCCGATTGCAAAAATGTTTTTAATATTTGTACGTCCTTGGTTGTCTACTTTTACTAAACCACGTTCAGTCATTTCAACACCTACAACGTCTAATCCTAATTCATCAGTGTTTGGACGGCGTCCTACAGCAACCATTACGTAATCAGCAACAATTGATTGTTCTTTACCATCTACTTCGAATTTAACGGTTACGCTATCTCCATTATCAACAGCTTCTTTAGCCATTGCAGAAGTAATAACTGTAACACCTTTTTTAGCGAAATCATCTTCAACTAATTTCACCATGTCTTTATCAAACATAGAAAGAATGCTTGGAGCACCTTCTAAAATTGTTACTTCAGAACCTAAGTTAGCATAAGCTCCACCTAATTCTGAACCGATAACTCCACCACCGATAACAACTAATTTTTTAGGAACATCTTTTAATCCTAAACCACCAGTTGAGTCGATGACACGTCCACCAAATTTGAAGCCTTTAATTTCGATTGGACGGCTACCAGTTGCAACAATTGCATGGTTGAATGAATATGTTTGAGCAGAATCTTCTGTCACAACACGTAATGTGTGGTCATCTACTAAGAAAGCTTCCCCACGAATAATTTCAACTTTATTTTTCTTTAATAAGTATTCGATACCAGAAGTTAATTTTTTAACTACTTGGTTATCTTTCCATTCTTGAGTTTTTGCAAAATCTAATACTACTTCTTTTGCAGTTACTCCGAAAACTTCAGAATGTTGAGCTTCTTGATAATGATGTCCTGCAGAAATTAATGCTTTAGATGGAATACATCCAACGTTTAAACACACACCACCAATATATTCTTTTTCAATAATCGCAACTTTTTGTCCTTCTTGCGCTGCACGAATTGCAGCAACGTAACCACCAGGGCCGGCACCAATTACGACTGTATCTAGTTCAATAGCGAAATCGCCTACTACCATCTTTTTCACCTCTTAAAAGTTTTCAATAGTGATACGACGTAGACCGAAGGGTTTACGTCGTACTACTAGTTTATAATTAAGCTTCCATTAATAATAACTCTGGATCAGCTAATAAACGTTTTAATTCGTTCATTGCTTTTTGAGCAGTAGCTCCGTCCACGATACGGTGGTCGAAACTTAATGATAATTTCATGTTACGTCCGATTACAATTTCATCGTTTTCGTTAATAACTGGTTCACGAACGATTGTACCTACACCTAAGATAGCTACTTCAGGGTAGTTAATAACTGGTGTGAACCAGCCGCCACCTACTGAACCAATATTTGAAATTGTAATTGTTCCGTGTCCCATATCAGCTGCAGTTAATTTACCTTCGTGAGCTTTAGCTGCTAATGCATTGATTTCATCAGCAATTCCAAACATGCTCTTAGTATTTGCATCTTTAATATTTGGAACGAATAATCCTAAATCTGTATCAGTTGCAATACCGATATTGATGTAGTTTTTGTAAACAATTTCTTGTGTAGCGTCATCAATTGAAGCATTTAATACTGGGAATTTCTTCATTGCTACTGCTAATGCTTTAACAACATATGGTAAGAATGTTAATTTAGTACCTTGTGCTGCAGCAACATCTTTGAATTTCTTACGGTGATCCCATAATTTAGAAACTTCAACTTGATCATGTAATGTTACGTGAGGAGCTGTATGTTTGCTATTTACCATAGCTTTAGAAATTGCTTTACGCATTGGAGTTAATTTCACACGTTCTTCACGTTCTGCTGAACCTACAAATGGTTTAGCTGGTTCTGCTTTAGCAGCTGGAGCCGCTGGTGCTGGTGCTGAAGCAGGTGCTGCCGCTTGAGCTGCTGGTGCTGCTTCTACTGCAGGAGCTGCAACTGGTGCTCCACCGAAGTTATCGATATCTTCACGAGTTACACGTCCACCTTTACCAGTTGGAACAACTACTGTGATATCAATACCTTTTTCGCGTGCATATTGACGTACTGAAGGCATTGCTAATACTAATTTACCAGGATTGCTTGCTGCTGGAACTCCTGTTGGTTGTGCTGGAGCCGCTGGTGCCGCTGCTGGAGCTGGACTAGCTGCTGGAGCCGCTGGTGCTGATGGCGCTGCAACTGGTGCAACTCCTTCTGCTGCGATTTCAACAATAACATCCCCTACACGAGCTACTGTTCCTTCAGATACTAAAACTGCAGTAATTGTTCCACTTACTGGAGATGGAATTTCTTCTACAGATTTGTCATTTTGTACTTCAAATAAAATATCATCTTCAGCGATTGTATCGCCTACTTTAACATCAATTTTAACGATTTCACCTTCTGCAATTCCTTCACCGATATCTGGTAATTTGAATTGGAAGACACCTGCTGCTGGAGCCGCTGGCGCACTTGCTGCTGGACTAGCTGCTGGAGCTGCTTCTGCTGGACCTGAACCATCATCGATAACAACGATAATGTCTCCAACACGAGCTACTGTTCCTTCTTGAACTCTAACTTCTAATACTTTACCACTTACTGGAGATGGAATTTCCTCTACAGATTTGTCGTTTTGTACTTCGAATAAAATATCATCTTCTTGGATTGTGTCACCGACTTTAATGTCGATTTTTACGATTTCGCCTTCTGCGATACCTTCACCGATATCAGGCATTTTAAATTGGAAAGCCATGCTTGTACATCCCTTCTTAATTTTTACTTAAATATTCTAAAGAGCAAATCACCTTTGAAGGGCTTTTTGCTCTTTAGTGAATGGTTTACGAATTAAAAATTATAAGTTTCGCGAACTTTTGCTTCAATATCACTTGCATTTGGTAACCAGTCATTTTCTGCTTGACCAAATGGGAAAATTGTATCTGGTGCTGCAACACGTCCAATTGGAGCTTGTAAGTGTAAAATAGCACGTTCTGAAATTTCAGACATTACCATTGCGCCGATACCTGCTTGACGTTGAGCTTCTTGTACAACTACAACACGTCCAGTTTTTTGAACAGATGCTAAAATTGTATCTAAGTCTAATGGAGAAACTGTACGTAAGTCGATAACTTCTACAGAAATGCCTTCTTTTTCTAAGTTTTCAGCTGCTTTAACTGATTCACGAACCATAGCACCGTAAGTAATAATAGAAACATCTGTACCTTCACGAGTTACAGCTGCTTTTCCTAATGGAACTGTATAGCTTTCTTCTGGCACTTCTTCACGGAATGAACGGTATAATTTCATATGTTCTAAGTAAACAACTGGATCGTTGTCACGAATCGCTGAAATTAATAAACCTTTTGCATCATATGGGTTTGAAGGAATAACGACTTTCAAACCTGGTGATTGTGCTACTAAACCTTCTAAGTTATCTGAGTGTAATTCTGGTGTGTGAACCCCTCCACCAAATGGTGAACGAAATACGATAGGCATTTGACGAGTTCCACCCATACGGTAACGGTAACGAGCTGCTTGAGCAACAACACTATCCATTACTTCAAATACGAATCCAAAGAATTGGATTTCTGGAACTGGACGGTAACCTTCTAATGCTAAACCGATAGCTAAACCACCAATACCTGATTCTGCTAAAGGAGTGTTAAATACACGGTCTTCTCCAAATTCATCTTGAAGTCCTTGAGTTGCACGGAAAACTCCTCCGTTTTTACCAACGTCTTCACCGAAAATTAGGACATTTTCATCACGTTTTAATTCTAAAGCCAATGCATCCGTAATGGCTTGAATCATTGTCATTTGTGCCATAATTATTTATTCTCCTTTGCTTCAAAGTAATCAAGTTGTTCTTGGATAACGTTTGTTGGTTCTTCAAACATTGTCTTCAAGAAGAATGAAACTTTTTGTTTTGGTTGTTTATCAGCTTCTTTGATTGCTTCTTTAATTTCTTCTTTAGTTGCTTCAATAACTTCATTTTCTTTTTCTTCAGACCATAAGCCTTTAGCTGTTAAGTAGTTACGGAAACGAATTAATGGGTCTTTTTTAGCCCATGCATCTTGAATTCCTTCTGGTTGATAACGAGTTGGATCATCCCCTGATAATGTATGAGGACCATAACGGAAACAGATTGTTTCGATTAATACAGGACCATTTCCTGCAACTGCATATTCACGAGCTTTTTTAGTTACGGCATAAACTGCTAATGGGTCCATACCATCTACTTGAATACCTGGAATACCAGCAGCAACAGCTTTTTGTGCTAAAGTTGTAGCAGCTGTTTGTAATTCACGAGGAGTTGAGATAGCCCATCCATTATTTTGAATGAAGAAGATAGCAGGTGATTTGTATGCACCAGCATAGTTAATTCCTTCATAGAAGTCCCCTTGTGAAGATCCACCGTCACCTGTATAAGTAACAGCTACATTTTTCTTACCACGTTTTTGTAATCCTAATGCAACACCTGCTGCTTGAACATATTGTGCACCAATGATGATTTGTGGTGGTACTGCTTTTAATGATTCTGGATACATGTTCCCTGCAACATGTCCACGAGACCATAAGAATGCTTGTGATAATGGTAAACCATGTTTTACTAATTGAGGTACATCACGGTAACCTGGTAATAATACATCACCTTTATCAATTGCTTTAATTGAAGCTAATTGTGAAGCTTCTTGACCTGCTGTTGGAGCGTAGAAACCTAAACGTCCTTGACGGTTTAACGCTGTTGAACGTTCATGTAAAATACGTGACCATACCATATCAGTCATTAATTCGACTAATTCATCATCAGATAAATCTGGTACTAAATCTGGATTTACAACTTTTCCTTCTTCATCTAATACTTGAACCATTTCAAAATTCAAGTTATCTGGTGTGAAAAGCGCATCGAGATCGAATTTTTTCTTCGTTGCCATACTTTTTGTTTCCCCTTTTCTTTAAGAAATTGTGCTTCATAACAAAAATGAAGAAACAGAATTTTATTTCTGTATCATTTCTATTATTTTCATATACTAATTTACCATGCTTTTTTTAGTTATGCAAGTAATTAAGTTCGAGTTTTATTTTTTATTTTTTGTGAACTATATTACAATTATTTGTTTATAAATAAAGTATTTATTTATGTTTTTTTGTGCAAAATATTTATCAATTTTCATTTCAAATGAAAAAAGTTGGAAAATATATCTTTTATTCTGTGTTATATGGTGTTACTAAAACTGTACTAATATTTTTAAAACAGTTTAACTTGCTCAAATAAATAATTCGTCTGTTCAAACTGAGAACTAGTAAGTCCAATTAAACGAATGGATTCATTATTATACTCTTCCATTAATAGGTGATAAGCTGCTAAAGCTAATTTTTCTTTACTCTGGACATAGTTTTCTAATGTCTTGCTTCTTGTTTTAGTTTCAAAATCGCTTTGTTTTAATTTTATTGTTATTGTTTTAGCTGCTAGTTTATTTTTCTTTAACCAGTTAGATATTTGTTCTGAGAATTGCTCTATATATTTCTGTAGTACTTCTTCATCTGTAGTATCTTCTAATAAAGTTTCTTCTTTACCGTAAGATTTTCTTTCCCGATACAATGTTAATTGATCATTGGACTTTCCTCTTACTTGTCGATATAGTGCTTCTCCTTGCTTTCCGAAATGTTCTATTAAAAACTCTTTAGAACAATTCAGAATATCCTCTCCCGTGAATAAATTTTTCTGATGTAATTTTTTTGCCGTAGCATGTCCTACTCCAAAAAATTTTTCAACAGGTAATCTTTTAATAAATTCTGGAAATGATTCTTGATCAATTACTGTAATTCCAGCTGGTTTTCTTTGCCTAGAAGCAATTTTCGCTAAAAATTTATTAAATGACACACCAACTGAACAAGTTAATCCTACTTCTTTATAGATAGCTTCTTGGATTTCTCTAGCAATCATTGTTGCAGAAGTTTGATTTTTTGAATTCTCTGTAACATCTAAAAAAGCTTCGTCAATCGACATCGGTTCTACTAATGGAGTATATCTATGAAAAATTTCTCGAATTTGTAAACTTAATTGTCGATATCTTTCAAAATTCGGAGGAACAATAATGGCTTTGGGACATAATCGGATGGCTTTACTCGTCGGCATTGCAGATCGTACTCCAAATGCTCTTGCTTCATAAGAACAAGTTGCCACTACTCCACGTTGATTGACTTTCCCACCAACGATAATCGGTTTTCCTCTTAATTGCGGATGATCCATTTGTTCCACTGATGCAAAAAAGGCATCCATATCAATATGTAATATTTTACGCATTCGTTTCCTCCTTCCTTTTGTATTTCTAAAGCATTCAAAAAGTGGCAGAACATTTCGCTCTACCACTTTCCTATTATAATTCAACTTCGCTATTTTGTGGTGTTACAATATAACTTATACCTGTTACATTGAAGTACTCTTCGCAACGTTTCTTTAATGCCTCCATAGCAACTGTTGCTCGTTCTGCTTGATCTTTTGTGACAGATTCCATAACAAGAACAGCATTGGTTGTTTCTTCTTGCAACATTGTTCTCTTTGCTTCTCTCCAGTTCAAGCAACGACATACGGCTCCTTCATTATCGAAGTGACAAATTTCACCTTCTAATGCTGGAGCATCTTCCTCAGCGCCTAACGGGAAGAAACTTTCTCCGCCTTTAGCTTTACCTAAACGTAAATCTCCTTGGATTTTATCTAAGTCTTCTCCCCCTAATGGGACAGCATATTCAATAGAAATACTATTATAAATATCGACTAATGGAGTAATCAGACGGAATTGATGTCCTTGAGAGACACGTTTTAACAATGCTTCAATCGAAGAACGAGCTCCTTTTTTAGTTTTGAACTTAGAATAGGCTTGTCTCCATTGTTGGATAACAGTATTATCACTAAACACTTCTTCTGTAAAATGAACTTGAGCTTTTTGACAAGCTTCTTGTAAAATCCCTTCAAAATAAGGATCTTCCGTTTCATCTACATAGTTATTAATTCCTTTTAGTACTAAAACATTTACTTGTCCTTCTGGAAATAATTCCCAAAATTCTGGTTCTACGATAAATTTTGTCATTTTCCATTCCTCTATTCTAATTCTTCAAATCTCTGTTTCATTGTTGCATTATTTTTGACAAGTTTTTTAACGGTTAAATCAGTTGCTTTATTATTCGCTAATCTTAAATTATTTTCAGATGATAACAACGCATCTTTTGTTTTTTGTAAATGAGAAATTGTTTTATCAATTTCATCAATTGCTGTTTTAAATTTCTTACTTGCCAATTCATAGTTTTTAGAAAAGGCTGTTTTAAATGCTAGTAAGTCTTCTTCAAAATGCGTAATATCTAATTGTTGTTCTTTCATTTGCGCTAATTCTTGTTTATATTTTAGAGAATTTAACGCTGCATTTCTTAATAACGTAATAATTGGAATAAAGAATTGAGGCCTTACAACATACATTTTCTCATAAACATAGCTGACATCTACAATTCCATTATTATATAGTTCATTATCTGCTTCTAATAAAGAAACTAAAATGGCATATTCGCAATTTTTTTCACGTCTATCTTTATCCAATTCTTTAAAGAAATGTTCATTTTTCTTTTTCGTTGCTGTTTGATCATTTTCATTTTTCATTTCAAACATAATCGATAAAATTTCATTTCCAAAATCATCATATTCTCGGTAAATATAATCGCCCTTACTTCCTGTTTTGGCATCATTATCTTTTCCGAACTCAGCTCTTGGAAAAGCAGTCATTCTCAACTGGTTAAATTGAATTTCACAATGTTGTTCTAAACTTTCACCGACCATTTTTGTCGATTGTTTTGCTTTAAAATCCTTATAGAAGGCAATCGTTTCGTCTTTTTGACGTAATTCCAATTCATATTTTTCTTTTAAAGCAGCTGCTTGAACTTCTTGTTCTTTTTCTTGTAAATGATTTTTCGCTTCTAAATCAGCAATGACACGATCTTTTTCTGCAGATAACTGTGAAACTCGTAAGGCTTCTTTTGTTTCTTGTGCATCAATTTTCGCTTGAAGTGACTGAATCATTTGTTCTTGTTGTGCAATTTTTTCTTGATATTGCTGCGATAATTCTTGCTTTGAAATCACTTGTTCTTGTTGAATTTTGGATAATTCTATTTCCAATTTATGTTTTTCTTTTTCAACTTGTGATTCCATTTGCTGACTAGCCTGTTTTAACTCTTGTTCTAATAGAGCAATTTGTTGTTTATAGTCTGCTAGTTTCTCTTCAAAATGAGATTGAGCTTGTTGTGATTGTAATTGTTGTTCTGTTTCAAATTGTTTTTTAGCGAATTCTAATTGTTGATGAATTTCTTGTGTAAATTCTTGATTACGAACTTGACGTACAATATCTGCATAAGAATGTTCATCAATCGTAAAAACTTTTTGACAGTGCGGACATTTAATTTCGTTCATACAAGTCTCCTCCTCTTTTTAATTGAAATACTAATTAACAATTTACAAACTCAACAATTTCTTCTACGCTAATCGATGAATCGCAAACTACTCGAACGTCTCCACCTTTAGCTACTAATAAACCTGGTACTGTTGGAATACCATATTTTTGACGGAATGATTGAATATCATTTAATTGTGTAACATCTTCACTATTAACAAAAATAGCTGGTTTATTTAAAGCTTGACGTGCTTCATTCATTTTTGGAGCGAAACGACGGCAATAAGGACAAGTTGGACGTCCGATAAATAGAACAACTTCTTCTCCACTTGAGATTAAACTTTCAACTTCTTTAATAGATTTTTTTTCAAATTTTTCTACTGCTTCAAAAAATTCTTGTGACATAATGATTTCTCCTTATTTTGGATTAATATCCTTATATTTTTTTCTTAAATAAATCAATCGTGTGATAAATCCACCAAGCATTCCAATTGCTACTCCACCGATTAATTCTTGAATGATAATGCCTATTACAATCCCAATTAGAATTGCTACTAACATAATGGCATTCAGGACATTTAATTCTTTTAATTTTTCTTTAGAATCCATTCTTTCACCTACACTTTATTCTACTACATTCACTTGGCACATTTTCATAGCTTCTAATGCTTGCTGATGAGTTTGAGGACTTACCCCTGCGCATGAAGTTGAGTTTACATAAATCGGTACTTCTGGGAAATTCGCTTTTGCTAATAAAACATTACTAATAACACAAATATCCGTACATAACCCTAAAAATGTAATAGATCTAATTGAAGGAATCTCTTGTAATAATTCCATTAATCTTGTGGATCCAAAAGTAGGCTTTTCAACTCCAATAGCATTTTTATCTAAAAGTGCTTCTTTTACAGTTTCATCTAATTGCCAACCCGGAGTTCCTTTTACACAGTGAACGACTGGTAATTTTTTACCTTCTTCTGTTTCTAAATAATTTTCTTGATGAGTATCCAAGGTATAAAAGACTTTCCCAGGAAATTCTCGAATTGTTGACGCTACATTAGAAACAATCGCTACTGCCTCTTTTGTTCCTAAGACTCCATCTACAAAATCTTTTTGCATATCCACTACAACTAAAATATCTGTCATGATTGATCCTCCAACAAATGATAGTATTCGTATAAATGACGGAATAAGAAATAATATCCACCTACTAATACATAACTAATACTTATGACGAAAAGTAATAACTCTTTAGACCATGCCGCCATTTCAAAAGCTAATGCTCCTCCAAATAAAAAGAACAACATACTTAAACTATAAAAGACTATTTTTATTTTATCCTTGCGGTGACCTCTTAAACATCTACCAATCGCAAATCCTGTATCCGTTAAATATCCCGTAAAATGAGAAGTTCTGACAATCATTCCACGGTAATAAATAAACATACCATTTTGAACACCGACTGTAAAAGCTAATTGATAAATCCATAAAACTTCTAATTTTAACCAAAAACTAATTCCTAATAACAAACCTAATACAATAAGTAATATTCCATATCGGTTTGCAAATCGGAAAACTTTTTCAGAAAAAATCATTCCGCAACAAACTCCACCTAGTAGGAAACTAATAATAATCAATAGTAATGTAAGTGCATGACTCGTTTCGCCTGACATCGCATGAATCAAAAATCCTGAAACATTTCCCGTCATATGAGTAGTAGGCTTCTCATATAATAACAATGTTGTAATATTTACAAATCCTGAAAGGGCACTTAGAAGTCCAATCCACATCGCAAATAATATTCCTTTTTGTTGTTTCATCACTTCCCCCTAACTATTGTTGTATAAAGTATAGGAAAGCAATTCCCAAACAAAACACATTTATACCATAACAAATTTTAAAATAAATTCGGTGAGTTTTATGGTGGAAAACTAACATTCCTAGTATTCCACCAATTCCCCCACCAATGATTCCTAATGTTAATAATCTTCTCTCGGGTATTCGCCATTTTTTTCGTTTAGCTGCTCTCTTATCGATTCCCATCAAAAGAAATAATAAAAGATTTATCAATAGCACATATCCTAAAAATAGCGACGGAATATTACTCAACTGGTACAGCCTCACAGCTAGTTCCATTTAATTGACCAATTTCAAAAATGTATTGTCCAGTTTTTGTCACTAAACAAGGAACACCTACCATTCCCCATTGTTTACGACCTTCAAATTGTGGTTTATCATCTCTTAAACGAATAAATTCTTTTAAATTTGCCATACTTGCAGTAATATCTACCTCACGATAGCTAATATTTTGTCTTTGTAACTCCTCTACAAATGCTTTAGTATCTGGGCATAAGCTACTAAAATATAATACGTGTTCTTCCATCTTAAAAACTCCCTATCTTCCTAAAATTTGTTGTAAAGCTTGTCTTGCTAATTGATCAGCACCTCGGTTTTCCTTTTCAGGAATCCATTCTAAAAATAGTTGCGGAATTTTTTTACGTTCTTCCTGCACTTTTTTTAGAATCTCTTGGTAAGCTACTTGTTTCGTATAATTTTTTTCAATCGCCATCATGGCAAATTTCGAATCAGAATTCAAAAAAATCACTTCATGATGCCATTCTTTTTCTTGAAGAATGATTAAGGCACGATAAATCGCCCATAATTCTGCTTGATGATTATCCATTAATTGGTCAGTATTTTCCTTAAATAAAAATTGTTGTTTTTCGTATAAAATTTCAATTCCAATTCCAACTTTTCCTGGATTTCCATTTACAGCTGCATCTGTTCTTACTCGAATCATTCAGAAACTACTACACTTACATGAGTAGCTTGAAGTCCATGAGCACCTTGTGCAATTTCAAATTCTACTCTTTGTCCTTCCTTTAAAGTCTTAAATCCTTCAGATATAATGCCAGTAAAGTGAACAAAAATATCTTCATCTGTATCAGTGACCGAAATAAAACCATAGCCTTTTTCATTGCTAAACCATTTTACGATTCCTTTTTTCATTATGAAAACCTCCAGCCTTTTCTATCATTAGACAGCTTTTATCTCATTATATACGTTCTAATTCTTTTTTTAAAATGATTTGTTTCAAGTCTATTTTCAGTATTTATTTTCTCGAAAATCATCATATTGTTTAACAAAAGTAGCATCATCATAAAAGAAAGTTTGCATTAAGTCTTCTTTTTTTGAAAAATAGTTTATCCATTCCTCAAATGAAGAAATATACTCTTCTTGAAACGGATATAATCGAATCGTGTCTTGCATCCATTTTTGAGCTAACATCGTAGCTTCTTCCATTGAACAGTGATTCATCAATTCATTGAACAACACAGATTCTTCTTTATACAATGGTGATTTCGAAATAGATGACAATTTATCTCGTTCGATTCGTTTCATTTCACCATTCCATAATATTTGGATGGTCTTAAATGTCCCTGATTCCAACCATTCATCTAATAAAATTGCTTTATCAAACATTGGCGTATGTGGATGAATTAAAAATGATTGAATCACATACTCTTTTTGTTGCAATGTAGAATCAATTAAAACTTGAGATATATAATGCATTTCTTCTACAGAAAAAATTTTATCCTGGTTTTGTAATGCTTCTCCTATTTCTTGTAACTGCTGAATTTCATCTTGTTGATTTTTCAATTTTTGATTCATCATTTTCAGTTGAAGAGTGTTTATCCAAGGATACTCTAAATGCTGAGAATCTCTTAATAACTCTTCTACTTCTTCAAATCGATTCATAAAAATTAACGCTTCAATATAGACCGATAAGTATTTTTCTTCCTTTAACTCAAACTCTTCTACTAGCCAAATAATTTCATTCCAGTCTTGACTGCGACATAATAAATTCCATAATTTTTCTAATAATTGATTAGAATTTGTCTTAATATATCCTTTCTCTAACCAATCAATAGCTCCGATTGAATCCTCTTCTTTTTGACATTGATTCGCTTTTTGTATATAAAATTCTTCTTGATTTGGAAACTCAATTGTATTTCCCATTATTTTCCTCCTCTTCAAAAGAAAAACAGACTAATCCAAGATTAGTCTGCCTTAGCATCATCTGGTAAAAATTCAATAATATCTTTAAAATTTACGATGGTGCGGTCTTCACAAATATCTTTCATAACGGTCGTAGAAGATTCCCAGTCAATAATCACGACTGCACTATTGGAAAGTAACTTATAAATCACACCGTACATTTGTTGTTCTCTAAACGTAAAATGAATCCGATCTCCTACATCTGGGCGAATAGAATCTTTAACTCGTTTAATGACAACAAGAACTTCATCATATGATATACCCAATATATGTGCAATACGAGATTTGCTAGTTCCTTTACGAAGTTCCGTTTCAACGATTCCTTGAACTTTTTTTGTCACTTTAAGTGCCATCTCTATCGCCTCTTCCCACGGGCCTTCCAAATCCAACACATCTACAATATTACTAATCTTAGTATAGCACAAAAGAAGTTTATTGTCAGTTGAAAAGTCATAAAAACATTGTTATTATAACATTTTTAGGAAATAAAGACGAAGTTGTTAGGAACTTTTGTTAACGTTTCAATTTTTATGTTAAATAATCGATGAATGATTTTACACTTCTCTTTTTCCAAATGCACACATTTCTAATAATGGACATTCATGACATTTTGGTTTTCGAGCAATGCAGTGATATCGTCCAAAGAAAATCATCCAATGATGCGCTCTAGACCATAATTCTTTCGGAATTTTACGACATAAAGTTTCTTCTACTTCTAACACGGTATCTTTTTGTCTACAAATCTGTAATCTTTTGGAAATTCTCTCAACGTGAGTATCTACTGCAAATGCTGGAATATTAAAGGCAACACTCATCACGACATTGGCAGTTTTTCTACCTACACCAGCTAAACTCACTAATTCTTCTCTCGTTTGAGGAACTTCTCCGTTAAATCGTTCCAAAAGTTGCTGTGCACAAAGACGAATATTTTTTGCCTTACTTCGATACAATCCCAATGACTGAATACATTCAATTACTGACTCCTCACTAGCAGTTGCTAAATGAGCAGGAGTTGGAAATCTCTCAAATAATTTAGGAGTAACTTTATTCACACCTACATCCGTTGCTTGAGCACTTAGAATCGTAGCAATCAGTAATTCAAAAGCATTGCGATGGTTTAGCTCACAATGAGCATCTGGAAATAAATCTCCCATCGTTTGAACGGCTTCAATTGTTTTTGTTTTTGATAACATAGCCTTCCTCCATTAATCCAACCAATTATCTAATGGCACTTGAGGAATCTGAGTTGTTTCTTTTGGTTTTGCTGTAAACTGTCCATTTCTTGAACGATTCTTATCTTGAATTACTTGTTGAACCGTTTTGAACCCTTTTCTTTGCCACGTTAATAAAATCTTATCCATATACTTCAACGTAAATACTTGATTTAAAACAGCTTCTTTTAAAGCAGCTAAAATTAACTCATAAGAATATTCATCTTTATCAATCCAACTTTTAATCATTTGAATCTCATACGAACTAATCGGTCTACCAAATTCTTTTTCAATCACAAAAATTAAATTTGGATTATCATTTTCAGACTTTTTAGCAACTTCTTGTCGATGTAAAATTTCTAATTGTTGGAATAAAGGAGCCAAACTATAATACTCCTCTCTTTTTCCTTCTTCATTTTCTTTTTGAGTAACGGATACCACTTGTCGATCTAATAAATGCTGAATAATTTGAAATAAAGTATTTTCAGAAATCGAAAAAACATCACAGACTTCTTCGACATTCAATGGGAAATATTCGGAAGTTGAATGTTGTAACCACCAAGAAAGCATTAAGCATTCTTGTGCCGTTAATTGTAATTGTTGATAATATCGGATGAATGGATTTGGAACGGTCGTTCCTCCTTGATACATCCAAAATTGTTGAAATGTTTGTTCCAAAATTTTCACCTCTTTTTCTGACATAAAAACCGATTTCTAGAAACTCTAAAAATCGGTTTGAAATTGTCTATTTTATGGGAAAATACGGTTTAATAAACGTGGGAATGGAATTGCTTCACGAATATGTTTCGTTCCTGCAACGAATGTTACCATTCTTTCTAACCCTAGTCCAAATCCAGCATGAGGAACTGAACCATATTTTCTTAAATCTAAGTAGAATGCATAATCATCTGGATTTAAGCCATTCTCTTTAATTTTTTCATATAATTTATCATAGTCTACTTCACGCTCAGAACCACCGATAATTTCTCCATATCCTTCTGGAGCTAATAAGTCTGCACATAGTACACGGCTTTCATTACCAGGTACTGGCTTCATGTAGAATGCTTTAATATCAGCTGGATAGTTCATAACGAATGTTGGCACTCCAAAATGGTTTGAAATCCAAGTTTCGTGTGGAGAACCAAAGTCATCTCCATGTTCTAAATGTTCATAATCTGTATCTTCATCTGCTTCATGAGCTTGTAATAAATCGATTGCTTCATCATAAGAAATACGTTTAAATGGTTCACTGACATATTTCTTCAATAATTCTACATCTCTTTCTAAAGTTTCAAGAGCATGAGGAGCACGGTCTAACACTCCTTGAATTAATGCTTTTACATAAGCTTCTTGTAAATCTAATGATTCGTCATGAGTCACGAATGGATATTCAGCATCCATCATCCAGAATTCTGTTAAGTGACGACGAGTTTTTGATTTTTCAGCACGGAATACTGGACCAAAGTCAAATACTGGACCGAATGCCATTGCACCAGCTTCTAAGTATAATTGACCTGATTGAGATAGGAAAGCTGGATCTCCAAAATAATCTGTTTCAAATAATTCAGTTGTATTTTCTGCTGCATTTCCAGATAAAATTGGGCTATCAAATTTAATAAATCCATTTTGATCAAAGAATTCATATGAAGCATAAATAATCGCATTACGAATTTGCATAATCGCATGTTGTTTACTAGAACGTAACCATAAGTGACGGTGATCCATTAAGAAGTCAGTACCGTGTTCTTTTGGAGTAATTGGATATTCATGACTTTCCCCAATCACTTCTAATCCTGTTACTAATAATTCATACCCTAATTTTGAACGAGTATCTTCTTGAACTACACCTGTTACATAAACAGCTGTTTCTTGTGTTAATGATTTAGCAATTTCAAATACTTCTTCCGGAACATCGCTTTTTACAACAATTCCTTGGAAATAAGCTGCTCCATCACGTAATTGTAAGAACGCAATTTTCCCACTTGAACGTTTATTAGCTACCCAAGCTCCAATTAAGACTGTTTGTCCAACATAATCTTTTGCTTGGTTCATTCTGATTTTTTTCAAAATAATCCCTCTTTCTACAAATAATTTCTAACAAATTGATTCATTCTTTGAGCAGCATTTTTTAGTTCTTCTTCACTACTTGCACAACTTAAACGCAAGTAACCAGTACAACCGAAGTTTTCACCTGATACAGTCGCCACTCCAACTTCCTCTAATAATTTTAATGCAAATGCATCTGAAGTTTCAACTCCAACTATCTTCATCGCTTCTTGAATATTGACAAATAGATAAAAGGCTCCTCCAGGTTTTACACATGACATACCTGGAATTTCCTGAATGAGCGCATGGAATAATTCAATTCTCTTTTGGAATTGACGACGCATCGCTTCTTTATCTTCTTGTAAATCTTTCTGAAAAGCACGAATCGCAGCATATTGAACGACTGCAGCTGGATTACTCGTTGTATGACTAGTTAAATCATTTAATGCACGAATCACTTCAATTGGTCCGAAAGCATATCCTAATCTCCAACCTGTCATCGCAACTGATTTCGATAATCCATTAATAACTAATGTATTATTTTGGATTTCTTCAGATAAACTTGCCACACTAATACTTGGCACATCATGAACTAACTCATAATAAATTTCATCAGCAATGACAAACACTTCATGTTTTAATGCCCATTGACTAATTTCGTATAATTCCTCTTTTGAATACGTTAATCCGGTTGGATTCGATGGAGAATTCAAAATTAATAACTTCGTTTTATCTGTTAAAGCTTTTTCTAACAAATCAACTGTTACTTTAAAGGCATTCTCTTCACTCGTTTCAACAAAGACCGGAATCCCTTGAGCTAATGTAATTTGTTCTGCATAACTCACCCAATATGGAACTGGAACTAACACTTCTTCACCTGGGTCAATTAATGTTTGAAATGCCGAATATAATGCAAACTTTGCTCCAGCAAAAACAGCTACTTGTTGTTTTGAAACTTTCACACCATCTTTTCTTAAATGAAAATCACTAATGGCTTGTTTTAATTCATCCAGCCCTAAAGTAGGCGTATAATGATCTGTTTCATGTTTCAATAGTGATTCAATTGCTGCTTGTGTAATTTTTTCTGGAGTATTAAAATCTGGCTCACCAATTGATAAGCTAATAATATCTTGTCCTGCTGCTTTTAATTCTCTTGCTTTTTGTGTCATCGCTAAAGTTCCCGAAGGAAGTATTTTAGAGACACGTTCTGAGATTTTTACCATAATAACCTACCTTTAAATATTTTCAATATCTTTAATCCATTGGCCATTTTTGGCAGAAATATAATAATATCCAATACGTTGATTTTTTGTTCGATAATTGACTTCCCATACTGGTTCGTCTTTTATCATTCCCAATCTTGCTTCTAAAATCTCATCTGTATGTTTCGCTTCTTTTGTAATAGAGCGTGCTTCTTGTTCATTAATAACAGCATCCTGTTGTAATATGGTCACTTCTTTCTTATCTGGAGAAACAATCGCATATAATGTTTGACCTTCAGTCGTAATTCCAGCTAATGAATAATAAGTTTCCTCTGTATTAAACCAATAAAAATCTGTAATCTTAGTGAACTGAACTTTTTGTGCAGCAATTTCTACTGCTAAATCTTTAGCCTTTAATTTTTCTGATTGGCTTAAATAAAAAATTCGAGCAGCTCCAAAAAATATTACTAAAAACGTGCAGACGAAAAGCAACATCGTACGTCTTCTCATGGATGCACAACCTTTTCTAATTTTTAAATTCAGATAGCTTTATTATACGATAAGCCAGTAAAAAGCACCAGTATTTTATAAAAGTTGAAGAAAAAAGATAGCTTCCGAATAGGAAGCTATCTTAAAGATTAAACACATCTATTTTTTTCAACGATTACTTGGCATTCACTTGTTCCTGATAATTCCTTATCTTCTGGAACTTCAACACTTTTATCTGTAATAACATAATTTAATTTAGCACCTTTTTTAATAATGGAGTCAGCCATAATAATACTGTTTTTTACAACAGCTCCTTCTTCAATAATAACATCACGGAAAATAATGCTATTTTCAACTGTTCCATTGATAATTGAACCATCTCCTAAAAGTGAATTTTTCACTTTAGAATGTTCCCCATAATGCGTAGGCACACTATCTTGAACTCTTGTTAAAATATCTGTTCCACTATCAAATACTGTCGTTAAAGTTTCTGGCTTTAATAAATCCTGATTAAAATCAAAATAATCTTTTACGCTATTGATAACTTTTGAATATCCTTTAATTTCATATGCATAAACATTTAAAGTATCCAAATTTTTAGAAACATAATCTCTTAAGATATCTTCCCATCCAAGAGTCATTCCTTTTTTAATAATGGCATTTAACAATTCTTTTGTCATAATATAAATTTTTGCTTGTGTAGCACAAGTTTCATTGGAACCATTAAAGTGATATAAAGATTCATATACTTTATAATCTTTATCAAAAATAATTTGAGATTCCCCAATTTCTGGTTTACGGTAATGATAAGCTACTGTAATATCTGAACCAGTATCAACATGATATTGGAACATTTCTTTAAAATCAATAGTTCCAATAATATTCGCATCTGCTAAAATACAATATTCTTCTTTTAAATTTTCTGTATAAACCATTGTATTCACTAATGCTTCAATTTTATTTTGAGGAATACGAGTAGATAAATAGTTCGATAACGGTGTTAGTAATGTTAATCCACTATTTTTTCTATTTAAATCCCAATCTTTTCCCCAACCAACATGATCTCTTAATGATTTATAATTATGATTTGTTAAAATTCCGATATTGTCTATTCCTGCTTTTACTAAAGATGATAACATAAAGTCTACTAAACGATATCTGGAACCGACAGGAAGAGATGCTAACGTTCTTGAACGAACTAAACCATGTAAATCATCTTGTCTATAGTTATCCGCAAATAAAATCGCAAAAGCTTTAATCATTTTAGCAACCTCCCGCTTTCTTCGGTTCAGTGACGACTTCATTGCGTCCAATAACCGTAATCAAATCTTTTCCTAATTCAATTTTTTCATGTCCAATCGATACACCTGCTTTAATAACGGCTCCTTCAGCTACAATGGAGTGATAGACACTAGCTCCTTTTTCAATTGTAGCATTTTGCATAATAATACTATCTTTTACAACAGCGTCCTCTGCAATAACGACTCCTGAAGAAATAATTGAATCTTTTACTTTACCAAATACTAAAGTTCCATCTGAAATCATAGATGATTGAACATCAGCATGTTCCCCTAAATATTGTGGAAGTCTACCTTCATGACGATAATAAATTCTCCAAGTTTTATCATCTATATCAAAAGCTTCACGAGCTTTAATTAAATCCATATTCGCTTCCCATAAGCTTTCAATTGTACCCACATCTTTCCAATAACCTTCAAATGGGAATGCATATATTTTCTTTTCTTCTTCAAGTAACATTGGGATAATATTTTTTCCAAAATCTTTTTCACTTTCTGGATTCGCTTCATCACGAATTAAATATTCACGTAAAACTCTCCAATTGAATATATAAATACCCATTGAAGCTTTTGTTGAAATTGGATTTTTTGGTTTTTCTAAAAACTCCACAATTCTTAAATCTTCATCTGTATTTAAA
Organism: uncultured Granulicatella sp.; assembly: GCF_963528315.1. Taxonomy (GTDB): domain Bacteria; phylum Bacillota; class Bacilli; order Lactobacillales; family Aerococcaceae; genus Granulicatella. The sequence continues at coordinate 35,989 of NZ_CAURVV010000008.1, forward strand.
ATACCAAAACGATGAGCTTCTTCCATTGGAACATTAATATGTGCAATTGTTAAATCTGCGTCTTTCTCCTTATGGAATTCAAGCATCTTGTTGTAATTCATTTTATAAATATGATCCCCAGATAAAATTAAAACATATTCAGGTTCATATTGTTCGATATATTTAATATTTTGGTAAATTGCATGTGCTGTACCTTTATACCATTCCCCTGTTTTACCAGCAGTATAAGGAGGTAAAATAGACAATCCCCCATCCATTCTATCTAAATCCCATGGTTGTCCATTTCCCATATATGAATTCAATTCTAATGGCTTGAATTGTGTTAAAACCCCAACTGTTGAAATTCCAGAATTTGCACAATTAGACAATGGAAAATCAATAATACGATACTTTCCACCATAAGGTACAGCTGGTTTAGCCATATCTTGAGTTAAAACTTGTAAACGAGTGCCCTGTCCTCCTGCTAGTAACATTGCGACCATTTCTTTTTTTCTTGCCATATGTACATCCCCCACATTATTATTTTATTCTTTCAAAGTACATTGTTGAAAAAGCTGGTATATCTATCTGAAGTGTGTATGGAAATTCCCCACAACGTTGCTCAATTGTTTCTAACTGTTCAACCTGATTTCCTTGTCCTCCAAATTTATCTTCATCGGAGTTTAACACTAATTGATAACGTCGTTCATCATTAAATCCAATCCAATATTGATTCCAATTTACTCCAGAAAAATTAGAGATAACTAAAATTTCCTCCCCATTTTCTGCTTTTCTTGAAAAAGCAAAAATATTATGATCAGCATCATCTACTACATGCCATTCAAAACCATCCCAACCACCATCTTGTTGCCAAAATGCGGGAGTTTGTTTATAAAAAAGATTCAATTCTTTTACATAATCATGCGTTTTTTGATGAAGAGGATAATCTAATAAAAACCAATCTAGTTCTCGTTTCTCATCCCATTCAATAAATTGTGGAATTTCTGTTCCCATAAATGTTAATTTCTTTCCTGGATGTGCAAACATATATCCCAAAAATGTTTTAAAATTAGAAAATTTTTCTTCATAAGAAACAGGATTTTTATCTAATAATGATTTTTTCCCATGAACAACTTCATCATGAGAAATCGGCAAAATAAAGTTCTCTACAAATGCGTAGCACATTGAAAATGTTAATTTATTATGGCATCCTTGACGATAAACTGGATTCGTTTCAATATAATCCAAGCTATCATTCATCCATCCCATATTCCATTTGAAATGGAATCCAAGTCCACCATCTTCAACTGGAGCGGAAATTTTAGGATATGCTGTTGCTTCTTCCGCAATCATCATGACACCTGGATAATTTTCTCTTACATATTGATTTAAAGTTTTGAAGAAATCTAATACTTCTAAATTTTCATTTCCACCATAAATATTTTTAGCTGCTAAATGCTCTGGACGATCGTAGTTTAAAAATAGCATTGAACTAACAGCATCTACTCGTAATCCATCTAGATGAAATTCTTCAATCCAATAATTAGCACTCGAGAATAAGAAAGAACAAACTTCACCACGTCCGTAGTCAAATACTCGTGTTCCCCAAGATTTATGTTCTTTCTTCCGTTCATCAGAGTATTCATAACAACACTGTCCATCAAATTCATATAACCCAAATTCATCTTTTGTAAAATGACCTGGTACCCAATCTAATATCACACCAATCCCATTTTGATGTGCTTTGTCAATTAAATATTTAAAATCATCTGGAGTTCCATAACGAGATGTTACTGCAAAATATCCTGTTACTTGATATCCCCATGACGGATCATAAGGATACTCTGTAATAGGAAGAAGTTCGATATGCGTATAATGCATTTGTTTTACATAGGGGATTAAAGTATCTGCAATTTGTCTATAACTACAAAATCCTCCATTTTCTCCATGCTTCCATGAACCTAAATGAACCTCATAAATATTTAACGGTTGTTGATAAGGAATTGTTCTATTTTTAACCCAATTCTCGTCATTCCAACTATAATTTTGATTTTCATATACTTTAGAAGCTGTTTCAGGACGAGTTTGTGCATGTCTTGCATAAGGATCTGACTTCCACAACATTCTTCCATCCGAAGTCTTAATGACATATTTATAAGCATCATAGGAGTGAACATTGGGTACAATCCCTTCAAAAATCCCTTCATTCGTTATTCTTGTTAACTCATATGCTGTTGGATTCCACCCACAAAAATCTCCCGTAACAAATACTTGTTGTGCATGTGGGGCCCAAACTCTAAACGTACATTGATTTTCTTCAAGGAATGAACCTAAAAATTCATATGCATGAAAGTTCTTTCCTTCATGAAACAAATATTTGTCCAAAGTATGTTCCATACGCATACCTCCCTTCCAAAATCAATCCGTTTTACTTTTTACGATAAGCGTTTTCATTATTTTGTGCAATAAAAAGCTTTTAATCGCATATTTCCGTTTACTTATGGCTTAATTATAGCATATCCTTGATTATTTTCGTATATTTTTTTCAATTTTTCTCAAAAAATATAAAGCGTTTTATTATTTTATTTCAGTAAAATATTTCTTTCACAAATAGTTTCTTTTTTTCGGATTTTATACTACAATTATATTGATAAAACAATTTTAGAAAGGATGATAAAACATGCTTAAATTTAATCCTCTTCAAGATAAACACCCTAAAGGTGCAATCTCTTCTTCTCAAGATATTCTTTTTGAAGTATGGGTACACCAAGATTTTTATTTTAAACAAATTTCTTTAGTTTTATTAAATGATTTTACGCATGAAAAAACTAGTTATACGTTAGAACCTACAAATATTCTAAGCGCTCAATCTCGTAAATATATCGTGACTATTCCACCATTAGAAACTGGATTATATTTTTATGATTTTGAAATTACTTTTGATGACTCTATAGGATATTTGAAAAAACATAAATTCGATGCCGTTTTTACAATGGAAGAACAATCCTATGCTTCTTGGCAATTAACTGTTTATGATGCAGATTTCCAAACTCCTGAATGGATGAAAGGAAGTATTATGTATCAAATTTTCCCAGATCGATTTAAAAAGAGTCCACAATATACAGCAACCGTCGCTGCTAATGAAGATGTTAGAGTAAGACATGAGCATTGGAATGAGATCCCTTATTCATCAATTACTCATGAAAATTATCGGGCTCAAGATTTCTTTATGGGAAATTTAAAAGGGATTCAAGAAGAATTACCTTACTTCCAACAATTAAGAATTGATAATATTTACTTAAACCCAGTTGTAGAAAGTCCAGAAAATCATCGTTACTCTACTTCTGATTATTTTAATGTAGATCCTTATTTAGGAACTGTTCAAGACTTTAAAGATTTATGTTCAGAGTTTAAAGAAAAGGATATTCGTATTACCTTAGATGGAGTATTTAGCCATACAGGTGCAGATAGTATTTATTTCAATCGTTATGGGCATTATGACAGTTTAGGAGCTTATCAGTCTCAAGATTCTCCTTACTATCCTTGGTTTACTTTTAATGAGTTTCCAAATGTATATCAATCATGGTGGGGATTTACAAATTTACCAACTGTTGTAAAAGAAAACAAAGAATATCAAGAATTTATGTTCCATCCTCAAAATGGAGTCATTCCTTATTGGCAACGATTGGGAATTAGTGGATGGCGAATTGATGTAGCAGATGAATTCCCTGATTGTTTCATTGATCAATTAAGAAAAACTGCAAAACAAGAAGATCCAGATTGCTTCTTACTAGGAGAAGTATGGGAAGATGCAACCACAAAATTCTCTTATAATACACGTAGAAGATATTTCCTAGGAAAACAATTTGATAGTGTCATGAATTATCCATGGAGAGATGCGATTATTCGCTATGTCAAACAAAAAGATGCCCATCAGTTTTCTCTAGCTTTATTAGAATTACTAGAAAACTATCCAAAACCTGCATTAGATGTTTTAATGAACTTATTATCAAGTCATGATACAGAGAGAATTTTAACAGTTTTAGCATTTGATAATCCTGAAGACTTCCCTGTTGAAAAACGTCCAGATTATAAACTAACTGCCAGTGAGTATCAATTAGCAAAAGACAGATTCTATATTGCATCCTTTATCCAATTTACGCTTCCTGGCGTTCCATGTATTTACTATGGAGACGAAATTGGTATGTATGGTTTTAGAGATCCTTATAATCGTCAAACTTTCAACCTTAAAGATAAAGACGATGAAGTTTTAGCTTTCTATCAAGAATTAACAAACTTCCGACATAAATATCAAGAAGATTTTAAAGCAGACTGTGACATCATTAAAGTAACAGATGGCTGTATTGCTTATAAACGTGGCAAATTACTATGTATCATCAATTTAGATGATTCTGCGCATTTTATTGCAAACTATTCAGGAGAGATTCGTTACCAAAAAGGAGAATTTTACCCTACTCCTTACGGAATTGTAGTTGGACCAAATAGTTTTGGAGCCATTCAACTAGCATAAAATTTTCAAATTATAAAAGAGAGTGAATAGAAATACAGTTTGTATCCTTTTCACTCTCTTATTTTTATCTTATCCACGAATAAAACTAAATAATGGAATTAACACAATCGGTAAAAACATTGCCGGTAAAAAGTTCATGACCTTTATTTTCGTTAATTCTAATAAATTCAATCCTAATGCAACCAATAATAATGAACCAACTGCAGACATTGCATAGACAATCGATTCACTTAAATACGGTGCTACAAATTGAGCTAGAACCATAATTCCACCTTCATACAAAAGAATGGCTAATGCGGATAACATGACACCCGCTCCTTTTGTCGTCGCTAAAATAATAGAAGCAATTCCGTCAATAATCGCTTTTGTAATCAAAATTTGATGATTATCTCGAAGTCCTGCTTCAAGAGAACCCATTACTGCCATTGCTCCAACACAAAAGATTAGTACAGCTGACACAAAGCCTTCTGCTAATTGATTTTGAGACCCTTCTTTGGAAAATTTTTCTTGAATCCAATCTGCAAATTTTCGAATATTCTCCTCTAATTGCATCATTTCCCCAAGATAACCTCCAAGAGAAATACATACAATCATCAAAATCATATCTTGGTCTACTAAAGCACCTTTTAATCCGATAATAAACGTACTTAATGCTAATCCCTGCATGATATGCGTAGACATTTTTAGTGACATTCCTCTTTTTAATTGTAGTCCAATAATTGTACCAATCACAATAGCGATAACATTTATGATAACACCCATTTGTTCTAGCTCCTTATAGCAATACTGCTACAAGTATACCCCTATTAAACTAGAAAATCCATTAGAATTTAGCAATTCTAATGGATTCCTTATTTTCACTTAAGAATTATACCCATTCTCCATTTTCATTTACATGATATCCATCCGGAGTTGTTGTATTTACTAATAATTCACCTGATGCATCAACATAGTACCATTTTCCTTTGACTTCAAACCATTGGTTTTCTTTCATTGCTCCACTTTCTTCTAAGTAGAACCATTTTCCATTTAAGAATACCCAATCACTTTCCATCTTACCTGAGCCATTAAAGTAATACCATTTATTACCAATTTTTTCCCAAGTATTTTTTAAATATTTTCCTTCAGAATTTACATAGTACCAAGTATTGGATTTCTGATTGTAAATCCATTCTGACTTCGCCATGTATCCACCAGATTTTACATAATAATCTCCAACCCATTTATTTTCAACATATTCTCCATTAGAATCAATAAAGAACCAACTTTGATAAGTCACATCATAAACCCATTGATTGCTTACCTTTTGCCCTTCTTCATTAATATAATGTTTACCATCAAAACCTTTCTTTTTAATAGTTGTTGTTTGAGTCGTATTAGAAGATGCTGAAGAGTTGTTAGTTGAAGCAACATAAGTATTCGTATTTGTCGTTGGTGCAACTGTTGTTTCAGCAGGTTCAGCTGGTTGAGGTGCAGTAGGTTGTAGACGATCTAATACTTCTTTTAATGGTGTCACATCGATAAATGGACTTACTAATGGTGTTTTTGTTTCAACAGCTTTTTCCATCTTAGCTTCTACATCTTTCATTAATTGGAAGACAGATTTTGCAACTGCAATTGATTTAGCAGTATATTCATCAGCATGTTCTTTTACATAATCATCAGATTTACCTGTATATTCATCAATTAATTGGTTTTGATAATCCATTAGTAATGCTTCCATTTTTTCCCAGTTCGTACGAATAGATTTTCCAAATAATTCTGGATGATCCATTACCATTGTATCAATATTAGTAGCTACCCAATACCAAGAATCAGGTTTATATCTGTCTCCTCTTACTTTATAAGCTTCAAATGTATCTTTAATACTACCAAAATAAGGAACATATGGTGTATTACGAGAACGACCTAAACTTAACCACATTACTCCACCTAATGATTGTGGTAATTTTTGATTAATTTGATAAACGTGTGGATCGATTACATTTTCGTTCCCTGGAGCATAAGCATATTTTCCATAGTTTGGATCTGATGGATCTGCTTGTTTTCTATAATAATCTTTCTTAGTATCATAACCTGGAACTTGATCATCAGGTACTAATTCTCCATTTAATGTTTCGAAACGATTTCTTTGAACATTTAGTCCATCTAATACAGTGAAATCTCTCCTTGGACTATCTTGTAAAAATTCATAACGTTTATCTTGATAGGTTACATTAGAAGATGGATTTAGTAACTTAATTCCTGCATACACACGAGAACGGTCCCCATTTTCTAAAGGTGGCGCATAAGTAGCTGCTAAATCAATTTCCCCTTTACTTTCATCTCCAACAAATACTCCTGCCTTTTTAGCAGTTTCAATAATTCCTTTTGAAGCAATAATATTTTCTTTATCATTAATATTGACTTTACCTAAGAAATAAGTATTAGGGAATACAGAATATTTATCATCTGGATATTTAAAGGCTACATATTGATGTCCAGAATAAATTTCCACATACCATAATTCATTTTCATCGGCAAAAACAATAATATTTCCTTCAGTAGATCCTTTTTCATCAATTTCTTTTGCTAGTAATTCAACTGCTTCTTTAGCTGTTTTTACACGCGGTAAAATTAAATCTGTTACTATAGCTTCACTAACTCCAGTTTCAACTAATGGATCAATTGCTGGATAATCAATTTCATTTTCTGGTCCTTCTAATGGTCTTCCGTCAGCAGCAATTTTTGGTGCTTTTCCACCAACAACTTCATTACGTGGTGTAGCAGTTACTGTTGCAGTCATTGAAACACCATGTTCATTAAAACCATGTTCAGAAAAAATACCAGCATCTGTATCTCTTGAATCATCGGCTACTACTGTATATTTATACTCATGTTTTAAATGAGGATATTCAGTTCCATTTGTTCTATCTAATAAAACTTCGCCTTCTTTATAATCCTTAGCAGGATTGACAAAAAAATTTTTATTATGAGTATGTTGTTGTGTACCATCTGGATGGTAAGATGGATAATCTTCCGTACGTCCATACAAGAAAGAACCATCTTTTGTTAGACCTTTACCAATAATAAATGCAGAACAAGCTTCAACAGCTTGTTGAGATAACACAAGTCCAATAAGGACTGTAGATAATAATGTCTTACTAACTTTTTTATTCATAGCTATCCCCTCTTTTATAAAGAATCTTTTATGATTAAAATAATATTTAACCAATTGCAGAATACGCTTTCTTTGTTATAAAATCAATATTTTTCATTAATTTATAATAATTATAATGATTATATAAAAAAAGAACCGAATTCGAAAATTCGGTTCTTTTTCGATTGCCACTATATGTATGTTCTACAAGTAGTTTGGCTATCAGTTTATCGACAAATTAAGCATGTGGTTGTTCACTAGCTGATGCAGCCGGTTGTGAAGCAGTTGTTGCAGTAGCAGGTGCTACAGTTTCCTCTGCTTTGTCAGTAACCACTGGTTTTACTGTTTCAGTTGTAGTACTTGCTGCAGGAGCAGTAGTTTCTTCTACTTTTGGAGTTGTTGCATTTTCTGAAGTCGCTTTATCTTTAGATTTTGGTGTTGCTAAATCTTTCTTCCCTTCTTCAGATAATTCTTCTGTGAAATCTGAAGTTGGGATTGAATTATCTTTATCTTCTGAATCCAAAGCAATTTCAGCCATTTCTTTCATTTCATCTAATTTGCTCATAGATTCTTCATCATCTGGTTTCGCAATGGCTTTATAATTTTCTCCAACTTTTGTATCCACTTTTTCTGATGGATTTTCATGAGCTTTTTTGATTTCTTTTGTTGCAAAGTATGATGGACTAATTAATCCTTCAGTAATTTCTGTTTCACCAGGAATGAATTTAGCTTTTGATAATTTCGCAATTAAACCAGAAACTTTTTCTCTTAATTCAAAAGGTAATGGTTTATCTTTAACATGTTGCGTAAAGAAGTATAAATATTTCATTCCTTCAATTCCAAGACGTTTATTCGCATCTTGTAAAGCTTGAACATAGTCTCTTACAGCTTCTAAGGCTTTCATATCTTTTGCTTCAATTGCTTTATTCGCTGCAGCTCTTAATTCATCTTTTGTAACATTATAATCATTCAACTCTAAATCATTAATTGTACGAATAATACTTTCATGTAATGCGTTTAGAGCTTTCTCTTCTTTAGAAAGTTCTGGTGTTGTTACTGTTGATGCTTTTTCAATATATTTTTCATCAAATTGTTTTAATAACTCTAAATATCCTTGAGTTGAATTTCCTTTTTCATCTAAACGTTCTTTAATTTCTCTTAAGCTTGTTAGGATACGACTTAATTCAACAGGTTGAGTTTTATATTTTTCAGATGCTTTATTCGCTAAAGCTTCAATTTGATTTTCTACTGCTTTAGTATCTAAATCTCCTGCGATATATGTTGGTGTAATTTCTTTTAATTTATTCGCAACATATTTTTTAGCACCTTCAATATTTTGAATTTTTAGAGAGTGACTATGATCTCCATGTGGTACTTCAAATTTATCGCCTAAAATTCGAATATCTTTTACAGAAATTCCCATACGTTTTGCAAGTGAAGCAATTTCTTGAGCAAATCGTAATTCAGGGTCAATTGATTCATCTGAACTTGGAACTTCAAAATTACGTAGTGGAATCGCCCAAGGATGGATATGTGTTTTATCTTGACCTTGTTCCATATTTTGGAAAGCAAATACTTTTCCAACATATTTTCCATCTTTATATGCAGATTCTAATTTAATCGTATCTCTTTCTACTCCATAGGCATAAGTAATATAGTCTAAATATTTTTGAACTTCTGGAGATTTTTCTGTTAAATCTTTTTCGTTTGGAATTGTAGAAACATGGTCATCTCCATCATGGTCGTGATGCTCACCTTCGTGCTCATGTTTGTCTCCGTCATGATCATGGTGTTCTCCTTCATGCTCATGTTTATCTCCATCATGATCGTGGTGTTCTCCTTCATGCTCATGTTTGTCTCCGTCATGATCATGGTGGTGATTGTCTAAAATTGGTTTTCCATTTTTATCTTTATAAACAAAGTGGAAATGATTTCCATGACGAACGACATATCCTGATTCTGTTTCACTTTCAATGTCTTCTTTTCTGAAAACAAATCCATCATGATCATGGTCGTGGTGTTCTCCTTCGTGCTCATGTTTGTCACCTTCATGGCCGTGATGCTCACCTTCATGGTCATGTTTGTCACCTTCGTGATGATGGTGTTCAGCACTAGCTGCTGGTTTCCCATCTTTATCTTTATAAATAAAGTGGAAATGGTCGCCATGGCGCACTACATAACCTTCTGCTGTTTCACTCACTACATCTTTCTTATCAAATACATAGCCATCATGATCATGGTCATGGTGTTCTCCTTCGTGATCATGTTTATCTCCATCATGATCATGGTGTTCTCCTTCGTGATCGTGGTGTTCTCCTTCATGATGATGGTGTTCAGCACTAGCTGCTGGTTTCCCATCTTTATCCTTGTAAATAAAGTGGAAGTGATCGCCATGACGAACTACATAACCTTCTGCTGTTTCACTCACTACATCTTTCTTATCAAATACATAGCCATCATGGTCATGATCATGGTGTTCTTCTTCGTGATCGTGGTGTTCGCCATCGTGTTCATGGTGCTCTGTAGTTACTACTGGATTTCCTTGTTTATCTTTATAAATATAATGGAAATGGTCGCCATGACGAACGATATACCCTGATTCTGTTTCACTAACTACATCTTTTTTATCAAAAACATAACCATCTTCAACTTCTTCATGATGTTCATGCGCTACTGAATTTGTAGCCATTGTTGTAGCAATCGTTTTTTGAGCATTATTTTTATAAATAAAGTGGAAATGATCTCCGTGACGAACAACATATCCCATTTCATTTTCTTCTACAATATCATTTGGATTAAAAACATATCCATCATCTGCAGAACTAATTGCAGTTGCAGAAGTTTTTTGTTCATAAATAGCATCTGCTGGTGGAGCTCCGTATACAAAATGGTAATGATCTCCATGTTTTTTTAAGTATCCATTTTCGAATACTTCTCCCACAATTGTTTTTGGTTTGTTATTTTTAATTTCTTCTGCAAGTTTTTCAAATTTAGTCATTTGAGCATTTGACACAGTTGTCTCTTCAACTTGTTGTTGAGAATTATTATCTGTTTGTCCTTGAAATAGTCCACAAGCTGCTGTACTAAGTGCAATCACACTACTTAAGCTTGCCATCCAAAGTTGTTTTCTAGTTGGCTTCATATTTATCTCCTTTTTAAATCGTAAATATTACGTTTTATAAAATAACCTTTTTTTCAGCTTTTGTCAAGTCTTATCTCTTAATTTTTTGTACAAAAAAAAGACGACTGCTGTCGTCCTTCGTTACTTCAGAGAAGTCAAGTCGTAGTTACTCCCTCATAAGCTTACATTCAAAATAGAAAGGAATTATCGCAGTAGCGTTAGTACTAGAAGCCACATCGGCTTCTAGTACAGGGCTGCTGCCGTCCTTCGCTACTTCAAAGAAGTCCATTTCTATTCTATTTCACTTGTTGAATGTGCCAAATTCTATCTGCATATTCTTTTACGGCACGATCCGCTGAGAAAATACCAGCTTTTGCCGTATTGACTAAACTCATCTTTTGCCATTGTTTTTCGTGATTATAAGCTTCTTCAATTTGTTGTTGCGCATGAATATACGATTCAAAATCTGCTAAACACATAAATGGATCATCATTTAATAAATAATCTACTAAGAAATTAAAGTTCATACCGCCAACAGTCATTGTACGAATGAAATCAAGTGTTTGTTTCACTCTTTCAGAACGATTATACCATTCCCAAGGTTTATACCCTTCTGCAACTAATTGATTCACTTCTTCTGTTTTTAATCCGAAAATAACAATATTTTCTTCACCAACCGCTTCTAAAATTTCAACATTGGCACCGTCTAATGTTCCTAATGTAATTGCTCCATTTAACATTAATTTCATATTACCAGTACCACTAGCCTCTTTACCTGCTTGAGAAATTTGTTCACTCACATCCGCTGCAGGTAAAATAATTTCTGCAAGACTTACTTTGTAATCTGGAATAAAGACTACTTTAATATATTCTCTTACTAATTCATCACATTCAATTAATTGAGAGATTGAATGGATAAACTTAATAATATTTTTTGCCATATCATATCCTGATGAAGCTTTAGCGGCAAAAATAAATGTTCTTGGAGTAGGTCTTAATCCTTGGTATTTAATGGCTTGATATAAATAAACAATATGCAAAGCATTTAATAATTGACGTTTATACTCATGAAGTCTCTTCACTTGTACATCAAAAATTGAATTAGGATTTACTGTAATTCCTAATGTATCTTGAATATAAGCTGCTAATTGTTGTTTCTTCTGATGTTTAATATTTTTTAACTCATGTAAAACTTTTTCATCATCTTTATACTCTAATAACTTAGAAATTTTAGATAAATCTTTTACAAAATCAATACCAATTAAAGATTCTAAATAATTCGTTAACTCAGGATTGGCTTGTCCTAACCATCTTCTATGTGCAATACCATTTGTCACATTGCCAAATTTATCTGGATATAAAGCATAAAACGCACGGAAAGTAGAATCGACTAAAATATCACTATGCAATTTCGATACACCATTAACATAATGGCTACCAACAATCGATAAGTTCGCCATCTTAATCATGCCATCATAAATAATAGCTGTTTCTGGTAAGGTCATTTCATAGCCCATATCAATGACCCATTGACAGAAGCGACGATTTATTTCTTCAATAATAGAATAAATTCTTGGAAGAATTGGTTGGAATAAATCCACAGCCCATTTTTCCAATGCTTCAGACATAATAGTATGGTTCGTATAAGCAAATGTTTTTGTTGTAATTTCCCATGATTTTTCCCAAGAATAATGGTATTCATCAATTAATAATCTCATAAATTCTGCTACTGCCATTGCTGGATGAGTATCATTAATATGAAGTGCTGCGTATTCATGGAAGTTCTCTAAAGTTCCAAATTCACGATAATGATTTTTCACTAGTTGTTGTAGTGAAGCACTAATGAAGAAATATTGTTGTTTAATTCGTAATTCTTTTCCTTCCCTTGTGCTATCTGCTGGATATAATAATTTAGAAATAGAAGACGCAATTGCTTCTGCTTCTGAAGAACGAGAATATTCTCCACGTTCAAATAATTTCATATTAAATCCAGTTTTCGCTTTTGCTTCCCATAATCTTAGCGTATTAACTGTATCTGTGTCATATCCTGAAATTAATAAATCATAAGGTTCCGCTTGAATCGCCGTATAATTTTCGTGAGTCACGCGGAATCCTTCTGGTGTCATTTCTTCTTTAATATTTCCATAGAAACGAACTTCTACTTCTTCATCGCTACGATAGACTAAACCATATTTCCCTAAATCTAACCAGTGGTCCGGAAACTCTTGTTGCCAACCATTATTAATCACTTGCTTGAAAATGCCATATTCATATAAAATAGAAAATCCTGTAACTGGATAATCCTGACTCGTCAATGCATCTAAATAACAAGAAGCTAGACGACCTAACCCACCATTTCCAAGACCTGGATCAGGTTCAATTTGATAAATTTCATCTAAAGAAATATGATGTTTATTTAAATATGTTTGAATTTCTTGTTCAATTCCTAAATTAAATAAATTATTTCTTAACGTTCTTCCCACTAAAAATTCCATGGACATGTAATATGCACGTTTTACTCTACGTTTTTTTAATTCTTGTTCATATCCAAATTTCTTTTGAGATAAAATCTCACGAACACTTCTCATCATAGCTTCGTATACTTGACGTTTACTAGCATGATCAATTGTTACACCAAATTGAATTTGTAATGTTTGTTCTATACGTTGTTGAAAATTTAATGAATTCACAAAAATCACCTTAACCCTTTTTATAAAATTGATTGATATAATGAAACATATTGCTTCGCAGATTGATTCCAACTAACATCTTTGCTCATTGCTTGAGATACAATTGAAGCCCAGTTTTCTTTTTGGTAATCATAAACTTCTTTTGTTCGTCTTACTGCATCTAATAAATCTCCAGAATTAAAACTTTCAAATGTAAATCCTGTTCCATGAACTCCATCAAATGGTTGAACAGTATCATATAATCCACCTACACGATGAACAATTGGAACTGTTCCATAACGCATAGAAATTAATTGTGATAACCCACATGGTTCAGTCTTAGAAGGCATTAAAAAGGCATCACAGGAAGCATAGACTTTCGAAGACATTTCACTTGAGAACATAATTAAACTTCGAACAACATCATGTCTACGATATTCTAATGAACGTAAGGCTGATTCATAGTGTGCATCACCTGTTCCTAAAATTACCAACTGAATTCCTAAGTCTAACAATTGATCTGCTACCTCTAATACTAAATCAATTCCTTTTTGATGCGTTAATCGCGTAACCATTCCTACCATCATCTTATGAGGATTTTCTTCTAAGGCCATTTGTCTTTGAAACGCTAATTTATTTTCCACTTTTTTAGTGATTGAGGATAATGAATAATTTTTTTCTAAATGAGTATCTGTTTCTGGATTAAATGTATCTGTATCTAGTCCATTCACAATTCCTACTAATTTTCCTTGCTCCACTTGTAAAATTTTATCTAAACCGTATGAAAAATATGGATTTAAAATTTCTTTTGCATAAGTTTGACTGACTGTATTCACACGATTTGCTAATTGAATCGCTCCTTTTAATAAGTTCAAATCACCATTATAAATCAATGCATCAAAATACTTATTATCTAATCCAAATAAATCTCCCATACTATACGGATTAAATTTTCCTTGGAATTCAATATTATGGATAGACAATACCGTTTGCATTCCTTTATAAAATTCCATTTCTCTTGATTTGAAATCATCTAAATAAATAATGGATAATGCTGTATGCCAATCATTCGCATTAATAATATTAGGTTGATAATCAATATGAGGTAAAATTTCTAATGCAGCTTTTGAAAAGAATGCAAAACGCTCACCATCATCTTCTTGTCCATAAACCGTTGAGCGATTAAAATACTGTTCATTATCAATAAAATAATACGTAATTCCATCGATATTACACTCAAAAATACCACAATAAGCTTGTCTCCAGCCTAATTGAACAAAAATATGTTTTTTATATACTAAAGGAAATTTTTCACGATTGATACTTGAGTAAAGTGGTAATACTACTCTTGCTTCTACTCCTTCGGCTTGTAACGCTTTGGGAAGTGATCCAATCACATCTCCTAGTCCGCCAATTTTTACAAAAGGGGATGCTTCTGCAGCGATAAATAGAACTTTCATCATCATTCTCCTTTTTAGGTTAATAGGAACTTGCATCTAATCAGTTTGAAATAAAATTCACTGATTATTTCCTATTATACTCTTATTTATCACAAATTAAACTATAATATTGTTTTGTTTTTTACTTTTTAATGAACTTTACAGGAACAATAAAAACGACAGTCCTTACGACTGCCGTTTTTTGATTTTTCTATTCTTTCATTGTTTTTTGAATTAATTTTCTAAAAGTTTGAGAATAAATCTTTGCTCGATTTGGAATACATTCCATCACTCGATTTGCATAAGGAGAATTGATAGAACGTGTATCTAAAATCCATATTTCTGCTTTTTCTTGATGCGGACGATTCATTCTTCCTAATCCTTGATAAAATTGTTGTAACATTTTTTCCAAAGCATAATCTTGGAAATAATGACGATTTTGTAATTTCATTTCCTCAGCAATGACTCTTTGCTGTAATTGTGTTGGATTTGGAAAAGGTAATTTTGGAATAATTAATTGATCAATCGATACCGCTCCACTATCAAAACCTTCCCAAAAACTATACACACCTAATAATAAGACAGATTCTTGTTGTTGAAATTTCCGCTGAACCTTTCTGCTCGACTGATTCGTTCGTTGGACTAATAACGGAATATCAGGATGTTCTAATAACACTTGCTCCAATTCCTCTAGCATTTCAATGGAATGAACCAACACTAGACATCTTCCTTGTTTTCTTTGATAAATATCTAGTAATTGTCTCGCTAATAATTCCACTCTTTCAGGTGTCACAATAATGGAAGGAGTCGGTAAATCTGTCGGTATCAATATATGGTGTTCAAAATTTTGATACGTTTTTGGTAAAAATAATCCTTCTTCTTGTTTTATGATTGAATGAAATAGTGGCGTGAAGATTGGAATAGTTGCAGAAATCCCTATAAATTGATGGATATAGGATTGAATTTCTCTCCACATTTTTAATGCAGATTTCATACTTTCTAGTTGTAAACTATATTGCCCTTTTTTCAACACATAAGAAACGGCTACATATCCCTCTTCTTGTTTTAATAAGAGAACCATTTCTTGTACAAGTTTTTGTAAACAAGTATGAGTTTTTTGAACCAGTTCATCATTGCCATTAAAATCAAATGTTCGTTTTAATAAATCAATACAAGCTGATTTTACCGCTGCTAATGTTTGATGATGGATACTCTTCTCCCATTCTTCTGCAGATAGCAATATTACCGAAGTAGGATAACTTTCTTTTCGAATCATTTGCATCCATTCTTCATATAAGTCACAAATCTCCAGTAATCGACGATTAATTTGTCTAGATTGATGTTCTTGAGCACTCGACATTTCTAAATAACTTTCTAAATGATATTCGTTCCACTCCATTTGTAGTTGCCATAATGCATCAAATTCCAATAATTTTTGTTCTTGGCTTTCTAAAACTTGCTCCAATTGTTGTACTTCATCCATTATCACAATTGGTTTATCAAAACTCTCTCTTTGAGGAGCTTGTTTTAAATATTGGACTAAAAATGCTTGGTTAGTAATTACCATTTTAGCCTTTCTCGCATGTCGTATCGCTCTACGATAGAAATCCATCTTAGAGAACTGTCTTTCTTTTCTAGTAATTTTCTCCCATATTTCACGATGGTAAAATAACGAATTACATTCAGATAAATCTCCTGAAGTTGTATATGCTAGCCATTTTAATAAAGCAATCACTGTTAAAGCACTTTTCTGATTTTGGTATTGTTCATATTTTTCTAAAACTTCAGCTAGTCCTGACAATGAAAGATAATGCTCTTGTCCTTTGACAGTTGCAAATGGGAGTGAAATTCCTAAATATTCTTCTAATGGTTTGATTTCCTGTTCTACTAATTGCTGTTGTAGTAAAATCGTCGAAGTGGCAATCCATATTGGATGATTTTGTGATTGTACTTGTAAAGAAACTAGTAAATAAGCTAATGTTTTTCCAAGTCCAGGCTCCGCCTCTACCCAACTAATCGAATGTCCATAATTTAATCTTTCCAACATAAATTCGATTAATTGTACTTGTAAAGGTTGATGCTGAATAACCTTTTTCTCGACTAATTGATGATAAAGTTCCAGAGCATTCCATTTTTGTATCTGCTCATCATCTTCCTCTTTTTCAACAATAGGATTCAATGCAAAGCCATCTATAAAAGAAAATTCTTTTAAGGATGATGAAGTATTTTGACAACAATCATGAATCACTTGCCCAGTTTCAGCCATTAAACTATCCGCAAATAAAGACATTTGCTGTAAAGTAGGAGCGGGTAATTGTTCTAATTCCTCTAAACAGTTTAAAAATAATTGAGCAGTTGCATACGCATCGCTTCCTGCTGAATGAATTTGTTGATGTGGAATCTCTAATAATTGCGTTAAATCTTGCAGGCGATAACTTTCAATTGTTGGATAACAAATTTGCGCTAATTGAACAGTATCAACACAGGGAGCACTCCATTCAATTCCTGCTAATTCTCTAAAACTTTCTACTAAGTAGGAATAATCAAAACTGATATTATGAGCTACAAATGTTTTTCCTTCCAATAATTGAAAAATAGTTGAGGCAATTTCATCAAAATACGGGGCTTGCTTCACTTCTTTCTTATCGACTCCTGTTAATTGTTGAATCTCATAAGGAATCGTTGTTTCTGGATTTATATACAAATCTACTTGAGTAACAATTTCTCCCTGTTCAATAATGGAACAACCAAATTGAAAAATTCTTCCACCTTCTTCAAATTTAGGCCCCGTTGTTTCTAAATCCACTACTGCATAACTTGTTTTCATTCTCTCACCTACTATTCTCATAAAATTAGTTTACTAACTCTTTTAAGGAAACGCAACTATTCTCATAAAAAAGAAGTACACTTCCTTATAGTTGGAAATGTACTTCAACGTTCACTCTATAATTTTTGGAAACACTATTGTAACCGTTACTTGTTTTTCGCTCTGTTTTAGCCGATATTTAAACCCATAATGTTCTAATAAATTTTGAACAACTAATAAACCAATGCCTGTTTTCTTTTGATTTTCTTCTAATAGATCATTCATTTCTTCTATCTCATCATTTACTTCATTTTGAATGATGAGGCAATTTTCATCGGAAACAATTCGAATAATAGAACCTTTTTTAGCATATTGATAGGCATTACTAAAAATATTGGATAGTACTATTTTAAAAGCTTCCTGTCCGATTAATAATTGCTTTGAAACAATATGACTATGAATTGTTAAATTTCTCTTCATTGCAATCCAATGATGATCCTGAGTAACTTTTTGAATTTCCTCTTCGAGGGAAATCCATTTTGCTTTTTCTCCTAGAGCTTCCTTAGATTCTCTTAATAGTGTCACTACTTTTTCTGTAAGACCATCCACAATTTGAATACATTCATCAATATAATAATCACGATTTTTATATTTTCCAACATGATATTTCATATTTTCTAAAATAATTTTTAAACTTGCTAGAGGAGTTTTTAAATCATGCGAACGTCCACGGAAAAATTCATATTTTATTTTTTCTAATTGAAGAATCGTTTCATTCTTTTCTTCTACATCATCAATCACTTGTAATAAATTAATATACAATTGATTAATTTGCGTTTTTAATTCTCCAATCTCATCAGTCGTTTGAACTTCTAACAATGCATGACGATCCAATTCCTTCATTTTTCTCATTGTCTTTTTCATCTGTTGAACTTGTTTCGTTATTATTCTCGCATAAATCCAAGCTATCATCAATGACATTACAAAGGATAGGAACAATGTATACGGTAAAAATTTCCAACTTAAAGAAATCGCTTCTTTTTGTAAATCAGTCGTTGTAATAAATTGTAAGTTTAAATTATCTCCAGTTTTTGTTTGAATTTGTCGCTCTTCAATGACTAAAGAATTAGTATAACTTGAAAAATCAGCTGGTATCCCTTGACTAATTTCAAATTCATTAGAGACTGTTTCAGCTCCTGCCATCAAAGTAATATCATTTCCTTTCGAGTACAGGTTCACAAAATCCATAATTTGACTTTCTTCTTTTAAGTTTAAATTGGACGAAATTTGGTCTGCTTTTATACTTAGTTCCTGTTGTTTCGTTTCAAGATAAGTCTTGGGAAAAATAAAATAAATCGAAACATGAATACCGATGACTAACATACTTAAAATAAAAAAAGTAGTCGCTAAAATTTTTGGAAATATTTTTAATGATTTCATAGTCTCTCCAATTTATATCCCACATTACGAATTGTAATAATACAATCCAATGCTAATTTTTTACGTAATTCCTTCATATAGACATCAATCACTCGATCATAAGGAATTTCGTCTGTTTCTTTCCAAACTTGATCAATAATTTGTTGCCTACTTAATGCTTGCCCTTCATGATCGACTAAACATTTTAAAATTTCAATTTCTTTAGCATTCATATCTACTTTTTCACCAAAAAGAGTTGCTGTATAACTAGAGAAATTCACACTCGTATTTTGATAAGTAAACACTTCTGTATCTGGATAATACCGTTTCATTAAAGCATCAATTCTCGCTTTTAAAACAGGTAAGGAAAATGGCTTTTCAATATATCCATCTGCTAATTGACTAAAAGCTTTTAATTGGTATTCTTCATCGCTAAAAGCCGTTAACATTAATGCAGGAATTGAACTTTTTCTTCGAATATATTCTAGAACTTCTAATCCATTCTTTTTCGGCAATTGAATATCTAATAGCACTAAATGTACTTCACTTGAATCAAATAAATCGATTGCTTCTTGTCCATCACTTGCAGCAATCATCTCATAATCACATTCACTTAAATAATCACAGACTCCTTCACGAATTGGTGCTTCATCTTCGACCATTAAAATTCTCACAGCTTCATCTCCTCTCATTCTTATTATAAATGATTTTCTTATTTCTGTCCTTGTCATTTTACAATTCGCGCCACATGAAGTTATTTAAGCATCTCCTTTTCTCTCATTGACATTTTCTGTTAAAATAAATTATATTTCTAAAATTGAAAGGACTTAATATGACAACTCTTATTAAACATAAACGTGTAAATTATTCAGAACTTTTTTATGACCTAGTTTTTGTTTTTGCGATTTCAAAAGCAACTGCTTTAATTCACCATCTTCATAACGGTATTTTGACTTGGAATTCTTTCCTCGATTTTTTCATGTCTGTCTTGCTTCTCATCAATGTCTGGATGATTCAAACCGTTTATACTAATCGCTATGGAAAGAACTCTTTATTTAACATGGTAATCATGTTTATCAATATGGGACTTTTACTCTTTATATCCAATATGATTGAAAATGATTGGCAACAATATTTTCATTATATCTGTTGGGCTGTTGGTACATTAAACCTTACCTTATTTTTTCAAAATTTGGTTGAGTTTTTTAGAAAATCAACCGATAATGTTTATCGGGAAAGTATCAAAGGTTTTCTATGGATAACAGGTCTAGGAAGTTTAGAAGTCTATCTAGCAGCTATTCTTCCTATTTACGTTGGAGTCTATATCCTTTATGCTAATATTCTGCTAACATTTATTATACCAATTTTCTTGTTTAGTAAAGATAAGCATTACCAGGTAAATCTCCCCCATTTAATCGAGCGCATCTCCCTTCTTGTCATTATTACGTTTGGAGAGATGATTATGGAGCTAACTAACTTCTTTACAATCGAGAATTTCTCGATTTATTCGGTTCTTTATTTCATTATTATGCTTTCTCTGTTCTTGTTTTATTTTGGTCAATTCGACCATGCTATTGATGAAAAATCTAATCAAAAGGGACTATTTCTAATTTACAGTCACTATCCTATTTTCATTGGACTTATGATAATGACTGTTTCGATGAGTTTCCTTCTGGATCCTGGAGCTAATCTTCTCTTTGCAACCAGTTTCTTTTATATCGGAATTGGCCTCTTCCAAGTTGCTGTCCTAGCAAATGGGCCTTATAACAAACACTATCTTCGCTATTCGAAAAGTTTCTACTGTGTCCAAGAGACACTTTATCTGGCTGCGTTGATGCTCTCTTTAATCTTTGCTTCTAATCCTATAATAGTAGTGAGTATTACAACAATTTTAGCTCTAGCTATAGCTATTCATTTTATTTATTTTTATATGACACAGACTAAAAAACATTCCACAACTTACTGGGAGTTGTTTTAATGAGTTTATAACATTAAAAAAGCTTTTGGAATGTACTGCACCCCAAAAGTTAGACATAAAAAATCTAACTTTTGGGGTGCTTTTTACAGTTTCTGTTTTCTAAAAGTTCAAACTTTTCTCCCGTAATTTTAACCTTCTATTCAACATCCATTAATAATTCTTTAGGATTTTTACTAAATGTTTTCACACTGGCAATCGTTAATGCAATCCCTAATACCACAATCATAAATCCAACTACATATAGTACATTTGTTGGTTGAATCA
>NZ_CAURVV010000009.1:0-56925 GCF_963528315.1 uncultured Granulicatella sp.
AAAAAGAGACGACTTAAGTCGTCTCAAAAAAGTCTAACTTTTTGGGGTCACTACACGCTAGCGAATCTCATGCCTAAAATTTGAGCCTTGGTCTCAAATTTTCCAGTAATAGAAGCCAAACAGGCTTCTATTACTACTGCTACTTTGGAAAGTCTTTGTTGTTTTTGTCATAAAATTTAAAACGGTTAAAATGATTTAGGTATATGACTTTTCTTATATAGCAAGGATGCTAGCAGGTTCTCAATTGAATCTCATGGCTAAAATTTCTACTTTAGAAAGTCATTTTTTTACTTTTTCAATTATTTTGTTCGTGTTTTAGTACATAATGCAAATCTTGTAGGTTTTAATGTTCATAAAACACAGTTTTTTTATTTACATTTTAGTCAAAATAAGTTAAAATATTTCGTGGTAACAGATATGAAACAAATGCTTATTTAAGGAGGTTACCTCATGTTTGAAATGAAAGTTTTTGATTATGAAGATATTCAATTAGTACCGAATAAATGTATTGTAAATAGTCGTTCAGAATGCAATACAACTGTTCAATTAGGGAAACACACTTTTAAAATCCCTGTAGTACCTGCGAATATGCAAACGATTATTGATGAATCAGTTGCAGAATTTTTGGCAGAAAATGGATATTTTTATATTATGCACCGTTTTGATGAAGAAGGAAGAATTCCATTTATTAAAAAAATGCATGAAAAAAATCTTATTGCTTCAATCAGTGTGGGTGTAAAACCTCATGAATATGAATTTATTGAAGAATTAAAAGAGAAAAATTTAATTCCAGATTATATTACCATTGATATTGCCCATGGCCATGCGAATTCAGTTATTGATATGATTGGACACATAAAAGAACATTTACCAGAAACATTCGTAATTGCTGGGAATGTTGGTACACCTGAAGCCGTTCGTGAATTAGAAAATGCTGGTGCAGATGCCACAAAAGTAGGTATTGGACCTGGTAAAGTATGTATCACAAAAATTAAAACAGGATTTGGTACAGGTGGTTGGCAATTAGCAGCTCTTCGTTGGTGTTCAAAAGCTGCCCGTAAACCAATTATTGCAGATGGTGGTATTCGTACTCACGGAGATATTGCGAAATCAATTCGTTTCGGTGCAACAATGGTAATGATTGGTTCATTATTTGCTGGTCATGAAGAATCACCAGGTAAAACAGTTGAAATTAATGGAGAACGATTCAAAGAATATTTCGGTAGTGCATCTGAATTCCAAAAAGGCGAACGTAAAAATGTTGAAGGGAAAAAAATTATTGTTCCTTATAAAGGATCATTAAAAGATACTTTAGTAGAAATGCAACAAGACTTACAATCATCAATTTCATATGCAGGTGGTTCAGACTTAGAATCAATTCGTAAAGTGGATTATGTAATTGTAAAAAATTCAATTTTTAATGGAGATTCTATTTAAAACGATTTTTATTATTCTGAATTCTAAAAACGATTCAATGAGTGATGTTGAATCGTTTTTTCTTTATTTTTTTAGTAAGATTTTTTGCTAATTCTTTCAAAAAAGGGTAGAATAAAAAAGTTGATAGAGGAGGATAATTCGTGAAAATAAAAAATATTTTGGGATTAAGTTTCCTTATGGCTTCACTATTATGTACAAGTGCTATTTTAGCAGAAGAAAATGATTCAAGTACAACAGAGGCTGTGCAAGAAACAACAGTAGAAACAGAATCAACCCAACAAGAAGATAAAACTGAACAAACAACGGTTGCTATTCCATTTAGACAAGATGTAATGGAAGCAATTGCGGAATATGGATATGGTGTTGAAGAACAGTATAGACCAGAAAGTACTATTATGGTCGATGCAGATACGGGAGAAATTGTATTCGGAAGTAATATTGATCAACCATGGGATCCGGCAAGTATTTCTAAAATGATGACTGCATATATGGCTTTTGAAGCGATGAAAGAAGGCAAGTTGTCATTAAATACAATTGTCACTGCAACAGAAGAAGATCGAGCGATTTCAACGATTGGAGAAATTAGTAATAATATTATTGTTGCAGGTGTGGATTATCCAATTGAAGAATTATTGTATATGATGTTTTATCCGTCTTCCAATGTTGCCACACTGATGGTAGCAAGAGCTACAGGGTTATCAGATACTGAGTTTTTAGATAAAATGAATGCTAAATTTAAAGAATGGGGCATGGAAAATACAAAATTCAATAATGCTAGTGGAGCAGTAGCTTCAGCATTTAGAGGATACTATACACCAGAAGGTTATAATAATAATCGATATAATCAGACAACTGCTAGAGATTTAGCAATTTTAGCATATCATTTCTTAAAAGATTTTCCAGAAATTACAAACTTTACAAAAAATCCATTAATTACGGTTATGGTGGGAACACCTTATGAAGAATCGTTTTACACTTATAATAGTTCTATCCCAGGAATGTACCAAGGATTTCCAGGAGTAGATGGATTTAAGACAGGTTCAAGTCCAAGTGCAGCATTTAACCATTTATTGACTGCTAAACAAGAAGATACTCGTTTTATTCAAGTTATTTTAGGAGTTGGAGCTTGGGAAGATAAAGATAATAGTTCTTTCTTTAAGAACCAAATAGGAAATGGATTATTGAAAAAAGCTTTTTCTGAATATGAAACGCAAACTGTGTTAAAAGCAGGAGAACATACCATTGATGGTGTAAAAGTTCAATTAGATAAAGATATTAAAAATTTAGTTCGAATTGGCGAAACACCTAAATTTAGTTTAAAAGAGGATAAGATTGTCATTGAAACAGACCTTCCTCGTATTACATCAAAAATTGAACCATTAGCTTATCCAGTAACTATTATTCCAGAAGAAGTAAAAGAAAATAAAGAGAATAAACAAAATACAACTGCAGAAGCTAAATCAGAATTAACTTTTAATTTTGAAGAATTTTTATTAAGTCTTTCTGATAAACCAATTTTATTAGGTGCAATTATTATTGGATTAGCATGTGTAATTAGTGCGATTATTGTTTCAATCGTATTTATTATTAGAAAGTAATGATTAACGATTTCCTTTTGGAAATCGTTTTTTGTATACAAAATAACTTTTAGGTATGAGACAGCTTTAGCTGGGCGTTCTTTTACGTAAAAACATAAAAGAGTATATGACAAGAAAACAAAATACTTTTTGCAGTAGCAGAAATATCAGAAGCCATAAAAAACGTATTTATGTCATATAACCAAAAATGCCTTTTCATAGTAGCATGAGTACTAGAAACCAGTTGGTTTCTAGTACAGGTAAATTCGAGACTATAGGCTCGAATTTTAGGCAAGAGACTCGCTGTAGCGAGGCTACTGCCGTCCTTTTGCTACTATACCAGAAAAGGCAATTAAAAATTATATTTTACTGTAAGGAATCGATAAACCTTCCAAATGCTTCTTGTCCTTCGGTTGTTTGTTTAAAGACGCCGGCATCTTCTAAACCACGTTCAAAAATTTCACCAACTTTTTGTCGAATCAAAGTTTCAACATTATCAGTTGTAATTTCTTCCTGGTCTTTAATTTCATTCGCCCATTTTTCATGCATTTCAGGCATTTGATGAGGTTGATCAAGTAAGTAGTTTTCAACTTCTTTTAGTTCAGTTTTTAAACGAGGAGGAAGAATCGCTAACCCCATCACTTCAATTAAACCAATATTTTCTTTCTTAATTGGATGTACATCCACATGAGGATGGAAAATGCCATCTGGATATTCTTCAGTCGTGCGATTATTTCTAAGCACTAAATCTAATTCATAAATACCATCACGAACACGTGCAATTGGAGTAATCGTATTATGAGGAGTTTCACCAGTAAATGCTAAAATATCAGAATCTTCATCTGAATAATTTCTCCATTTTTCTAAAATATGAGTTGCTAATTGAACAATTTGTTTTGTATCTTTACTTGCAAGTCGAATTACAGATAAAGGCCAATGTAACCGAGAAACAGTTCCATCAAATCCTTTAAATGTGTAATTTTCTAAAATTGGAGCAACATCCATTGGAAATACATGTCGACCAGATTGATAATGATCGTGGACTAAAATAGAGCCACCAACAATTGGTAAATCAGCATTTGATCCAACAAAATAGTGAGGAAACTGACGTAAAATATCCATTAAATTCTCAAATGAACGTTCTGTAATTTGCATCGGACGAGGTACTTGCGTTAAGAAAATAGAATGTTCATTAAAATAAGAATATGGAGAATACTGGAATCCCCAGTCTTCATGATTAATTTCTAAACGAATAATTCTATGATTACTTCGAGCAGGGTGGTTAAAACGTCCATAGTATCCTTCGTTTGTCATTGTTAATTGAGAAGCAGGATAACTAGATTGTTTTACCAATTTTGCTTGAGCAATTGCTTTTGGATCTTTTTCAGGTTTTGATAAATTAATTGTAATTTCTAAAGTGCCATATTTACCAGAATATGGGAATTGAATATTTTTAGCAATCGCTCTTGTTTGAATGTAGTGATTATTTTGGCTTAATTCATAAAAATAATCAGTTGCTTTTTCTGGATTTTCTTTATAATTTTTCCAAAAATTTTCATTTACTACGGATGGAAGAGGGGTCAATAAATTCATAACAGCTGCTTCAAACGCTTCTTTTTCAGGTAAAATATCTTCAATGACTCCTAATTCAATTGCTAATTCAATAATTTCATCTACCGAATCTTCTAAAGCTGGCAATTGATCTTGTGAAATATCAGTAGGTTTATAATCATCTAATTTTAATAGATGAAGTAATTGATTTGTTGTATAAATTTCGTCAACTGGATCTAATAATTTTTCCAGTTTAGCTTTTTCAATAAAATTTGTAATACTATGATACATATTCCTTTTTCTCCTAACCCATTTCGTTATTTTATATAAAAAATGCAATCGTTATCATTTCTTTCCCCATAAAAATGTAACGGCTTTTATATAAGCCTATTATAAAATGAAAGTATAAAAAAACAAACCATTTTTAGCAAAAAAACTAAAAATAGTTTGAAAAATCAAAAAACTCAAAATTTATTTGAAAAAAGCCCAAATATAATCAATAATCGCTGTTAATCCGTAAGTATATGCCGCCAAAGTAATTGGTTTACAAATTAAAATAATCAGTATGAATTTTTTATAACTCATTTTTGTTAAACCAGCAAGCATACATAGGAAATCATCTGGTGAAACGGGAAAAGCCATCATAAACGTAAAGAAGTAATCAAACTTATTTCCACGATTTAGCCATCCGATATAACGATGATAGGTGCTATCGTTCACCATTGATTTTACAAATAGTTGTCCATAAATTCGAGCTAAATGAAAAGCAATAATGGAACCAATGATAATACCGATATAGTTGTAGACATTTCCAATAAACATTCCGTAAATATAGACTCCAGCAATACTTGTTAAAGCACCTGGAATAATTGGAATAACGGTTTGCAAAATTTGTAATAAGATAAAAATAGGTGGACCCCAAATGCCCGCACGTTGCATGTATTCGCTAAGTGCTTCTTGGGAAGTAAACAACCCTTTTTGATAAGCCCAAATACAAAAGATAACTGTGGCAATTGCTCCAGCAACTGAAGAAGCATGCATCATTCTTTGTGCAAAGGGAGATAAAGGCTTACCTTGTTTAATTTGTGTTTCAGTCATAAATTCTCCTTCATTTCAAATGGTTTTCTACAGCTACTTTATCATAAAAGGCTTGCCATTGTTGGAGTACATTTTCTTTAGAGTAGAATTGTTCTCCTTTTTTAGATTTTTCGCAAGCATCTTGATAGAAAGCCTCATCTTGTTGTAATTGACGTAAAATTTCTTGGAATTGTACTTGAGAATTTCCTTTTAAGTAATAATCAAATAAAATAGGGCGATATTCTCTTAAATCTCTTAATAATAATGGGATATTTGCATTCATGGATTCTAAAATCGTCATAGGGAATAACTCTTCGAATGAAAGTTGTAACATTACATCTCCCATATTAAAGAACTCATTCATACGATTGCGTTCTACAAGCCCTAAGAAATGAACATTACTTGGTAATTCATCCATATGTTCCATAATTTCTTTTCGACCTTCTGAAATACCTTTAAATGCAAAATCACCTGCCCATACAAATTGGATATCTGGCATTTTTTTCGCTAAATCAATAAATTCTAAAACACCTTTTCTCATTTGTAATTGTCCTGCAGAGACAACGGTAAATTTATCTGGATCTAATCCAAAAGATTCTCGTAGAGTGGCTTTTGAACAATCCGTAATTTTATAAAAAGTATCACGTGATACAAAGTTTGGAATGTAAGTGATTCTTTCTTTTGGAATTCCATAATGTTCTAAATCTTCAATAAAACGTGGATTAACGGTTACTAAATAATCTGCTTGTTTATAAAATTGAAGAACATATTTATAAAATAATTCTTTAATCGGACGAGGTAAGGAAATACTTTTTTCTAAAGTTTCCGGTAAAAAGTGAACAGAAGCAATCATTGGACGGTTTTGTCTTGTGATAACAGATTTAATTAAAAAATCTGGATTAATCGTATGAATATGAGTAATATCATATGTTTTTAATTGATTCACTACGACTTGATAGTCTTTTAGACCTTCTGTTACGAGATTAATTTGTTCTTCTGTAGCAGATAGAACACCTTGTCCTTTTACACTATCTGCTCGTGTAAGCATATTGATCGTTAACATATTGACTCCTTTAAGAAACAATTTCGTTTACTATTCTACCATGAAATTAACAATTTGGAAAATAGCTATTGAAATCTTAAAAAAGTTTTGATATTTAAAAATTTTAACGATAACTTTTTGCCTTATGGATGATTTTTTTGTATACTAGATGAAGAGAAATCAAGAGAGGTTATTCATGAAGCGTCAAAAAAATAAACCTAAAGGTAAAGCATCTAAAAATTCAAAAGAAGCAATGACATTAGTGGATTGTTACTATATCCCAACAGCAATTGCAGAACATTTTTGCCTATTACGTGAGCATTGTGCGACCGAAGTAGAACAAACTTTACTACAGCACTTTGCAAAAGTTCAAAGAGAACAACGGGAAGACATTGGCGAAGTAATTGTTGCATATGATGAAGCTGGTGTATGTCATGGCGAGATTAGTTTAAGTCCAACTGAAATATCAAAATTAGAAAAAGAAATTTCAGCCGAGAGATTGGATAAATATTTAGAAATTTATTTCAAATAAGATATTTTAAATAATGGATGAAGTGTAATCTGTAACAACTCCTGTTGGAAATTCCTGCAGGAGTTTTTTTCTTTTTAAGTCGTGTGATTTGCCTCTACAACTAGAGCTTGATATCATCAAATAGAAAGGTAGGAGATACTATGGAATTAGGAATTCGTAATTTTACATTTAGAAACCCAACAAAAATTTTATTTGGAAAAGATCGTATTAAGGACATTGATGGAGAAATTCCAAAAGATGCTAAAGTATTAATTTTATATGGAGGAGGTTCCGTTAAACGCAATGGAGCCTTTGATCGTGCTGTCCAAGCATTAGGAAATCGTGAATGGGATGAGTTTGGAGGAATCGAAGCAAACCCAACTTACGAAACATTAATCAAAGCTGTTGCACGAGTAAAAGAAGAAGGTTTTACTTATTTACTAGCGATTGGTGGAGGTTCTGTCATTGATGGAACAAAATTTGTCGCTGCAGCAAGTGTTTTCGATGGTAATCCATTAGATATGTTTCGAGGCGGATTTGGAAAAGGGCTTCCTGTTACAAAGGCTGTTCCGTTTGGAACGATTTTAACATTACCTGCAACTGCTTCAGAAATGAATAGTGGAGCGGTAATTACCTTTGTAGAATTAAAAGCAAAAGTAAGTTTTAGACCAGATGTAACATTCCCTCAATTTTCAGTATTGGAACCTGAATTAACCTATACATTACCAAAACGTCAATTAGTCAATGGGGTTTTAGATACCTTTATTCATACGATGGAAAACTATTTAACATACCCTGTAGATGCAAAATTACAAGACAGATATGCAGAAGGGATTTTACAAACATTAATTGAAATTGCACCAACAGTCATTGATGAAGAAAATCATGACTTTGCAGCTAGAGCGAACTTTATGTGGTGTGCTACAAATGCATTAAATGGAACAATTTCTGCAGGAGTACCGACAGACTGGGCAACTCATGCTTTAGGACATGAAATTACATTAAATCATGGAATCGACCACGGACGTACATTATCAATTGTATTACCAGCTATGATGAAAGTTCGTAAAGAACAAAAATGGGACAAATTGATTCAATATGGAAAACGAGTTTGGGATTTGTCAGGAACACCTGAAGAAATCGTCAATGGTGCCATTGAAAAAACAGAAGAATTCTTTTCATCATTAGGAGCACCGATTCGCTTTAAAGATGTTTCATTAGATGAATCAGTGATTGAAGCATTAGTGGAAGGCTTAGGACGTCACGAGAAAATTCATTTATCTGAGCATCATAATTTAGAATTAGGAGATGCAAGAATCATATATCAAACTGCATTATAGAATGGGAAGGGAGCGAAAAGATGGCAAGTGAATTAATTGAAGAAAAGTTAAAACAATTGCCTGATTTACCAGGATGCTACTTGATGAAAAATCAAGAGGATGAAATTATTTATATTGGTAAAGCAAAAAACTTAAAAAATAGAGTTCGCTCCTATTTCCGTGGAGCACATAATACTAAAACTGAAAAATTAGTGAGTGAAATTCATCATTTTGAATTTATTGTCACAAAAACGAATAAAGAATCATTACTGTTGGAAATTAATTTAATTAAGAAATACCAACCTTATTATAATATTAAATTAAAACAAGGAACGATGTATCCTTATTTAAAAATTACAAATGAGCGAGATCCTCAACTAGTGATTACAAGTACTGTTGAAAAAGATGGAGGCATGTATTTTGGACCTTATCCGAATGTTTATGCTGCAACAGAAACTCAACAATTGATTCAAAAGATTTATCCATTGAGAAAATGTGGAAAGAATGAAACACGTGCTTGTTTCTATTACCATTTAGGGCAATGTATTGGCTGTTGCGATCATGAAGTTTCACCAGAAATTTACCAACAACAAAAGAAAAAAATTCAACGTTTTCTTGAAGGTGATGTAAAAGAAATTAAGCAAGATTTGCAAAAGAAAATGGATGAAGCTTCAGAACAATTAGAATTTGAACGAGCGATTGATTATCGAAATCAAATTCAATATATCGAAACAACCGTAGAGAAACAGCATATTATGTCTCAAGACTTTACAAATCGTGATGTATTCTCATTTTATATGGATAGAGGATGGATTTCTATTCAAGTCTTCTTACTCAGACAATCAACCATTATTAAGAGAGAAGCAGCTTTATTCCCTATTTATAATTCAGCGGAAGAGGAATTAACATCTTTTATCGTACAATTTTATCAAGAACAAAATCATATTTTGCCAAAAGAAATATTAGTACCAGCAGAAATTGATAAGGAGTTACTAGCTGAAGTATTAGAAGTCAAAGTTTTAACTCCTCAAAGAGGTCCGAAGAAGCGAATGCTTGATTTAGCGACACAAAATAGTGAAGTAGCTTTACTGGAGAAATTCAAGATTGATGAGAATAGTCAGCAAAAAACATTAGGTGCAGTGGAACAATTACGAAAAGCACTTGATTTAAGTCGATTAAGCGTCATTGAGTCATTTGACCACTCGAATATTCAAGGGACAAATCCTGTATCAGCAATGGTCGTTTATCGAGATGGAAAACCAGAGAAGAAAAGTTATCGAAAATTCAATATTAAGACCGTACAAGGGAGTCATGAATTTTTAACGACGCAAGAAGTTGTTAGAAGACGATATTCTAGATTATTAAAAGAACAGAAACCTTTACCGGATTTAATTTTGATGGATGGTGGAAAAGTTCAGATGAGAGCTGCGATGGAAGTTTTAGAAGATGAACTTGGATTATATATTCCGATTGCCGGAATGGTAAAGGATGAGAAACATAAGACTGCTCATTTACTGTATGGGGAAGATTATGAACAAATTGAATTAGATCCAACGAGTCAAGCTTTCCATCTTTTACAAAGAATTCAAGAGGAAGTCCATCGATATGCGATTACATTCCATCGTCAAGTACGAAGTAAAAATGCTTTTTCTTCGATTCTTGATGACATTGAAGGAGTTGGACCAAAAACTCGTACGAAATTATTACAGCATTTTAAAACGATGAAGGGAATCCAGGAGGCAACAGTCGAGGAGATTCAAAAACTAGGAATTTCTGAGAAAGTGGCAAAGAGAATCAAAGAATCAGTTAAATAGAATTATAGGGATTTCTCTGAAAGTTGTGAGGCCGCCAGCAGCCTCGCGAAGCGAGTCTCATGGCTAACATTTGAGCCTATGGTCTCAAATGTTGCCTTAAAAGCTTCCTGATGTCAGGAAGCTTTTATACCACAACTGCGATAAATCCCATGAGTTTCATTCATTAACTTTGGATACGTTTAGGATGTTCTTTACGTGAATATCCTTAATGTTCTTACGTGTGGCAAAGGCGCGCTTTGCG
The DNA here is from genome assembly GCF_963528315.1 of uncultured Granulicatella sp. Lineage (GTDB taxonomy): Bacteria > Bacillota > Bacilli > Lactobacillales > Aerococcaceae > Granulicatella. Next base: position 10,570 of record NZ_CAURVV010000009.1, read on the forward strand.
CTGTTTGCCTATTAGGAATATAATAAAGGGCTTTCTCTTGGGGGGGGAGGCCGCCAGCAGCCTCGCAAAGCGAGTCTCATGATATTTCACAACTGCGATAAATCCCATGTGTTCCAATCTGTACCTTTAATTGTTATAAAAAGTTTCAATAATGTTTAAGTGTTTATATAACAGATTTTTCAATCTGTTATATTTTTTTACAAAAATAGTAAAAAATGATTGATTTCCTTCTCAGTATGTGCTATTTTATGTTAGTCAAAAATATATGAAAAAAGGTAGGTAAAATCATGAACAAATGGTTTAAACTAAGTGCAGTTGCTGCAACATTATTTTTAGGAGCTTGTTCTACTTCAACAAGTACTACTACAAGCAAAGATACTGTATCACAAGCACAAAAGAATTGGGATGCAATTGAAAAATCAGGAAAGATTAAAGTTGCAACAGCGGGTACTTTATATCCACAATCATTCCATACAGATAAAGACAACTCTTTAACTGGTTATGATGTTGAAATCGTAAAAGAAGTAGCTAAACGCTTAAACTTAGAAGTTGACTTCACTGAAATGGGTGTTGACGGAATGTTAACAGCTTTAGATAGCGGTCAAGTGGATATTGCGAACTACTCAATCGAAGAAGGTTCAAAATATATTGATAAATATTTACGTACTGAACCTCATAAATATTCATTTACATCAATGGTAGTTCGTGAAAGCGACAATTCAGGAATTTATTCTTGGGCTGATGTAAAAGGTAAAAAAGCTGCAGGTGCTGCAAGTACAAACTATATGAAAATTGCTAAAAAATTAGGTGCAGAATTAGTCATCTATGACAATGTTACAAATGATGTTTATATGTCAGATTTAGTAAATGGTCGTACAGATGTTATCATAAATGACTACTATTTACAAAAAATTGCAGTAGCATTCGGTAAAGATACTTTCCCAATTAAAATTAACGAAGGTGTTTATGCAAACCCATATAGCGCAAGCTTCTCTATTAAATTAGGAAATGACGTTATCCAACAAAAATTCAATGAAGCATTAAAATCAATGAAAGAAGATGGAACTTTAACTGAAATTTCTAAAACATTCTTTGCTGGTGAAGATGTAACTCAACCAAAAGACTTGAAATTAGAAAAAATTGATTTTTCTGATGTAGAATAAGAGGCGATGACGATTGTTTAATCTTAAGTTAGCGATTCATAGTCTTTCCTTTGTATTAAGTGGTTTACAATATACATTAGGAATTGCTGGAGTAAGTTTTATTTTTGGAACAATCTTAGGTTTCATGTTTGTTTTAATGAAACGTTCGAACATAAGAATTTTAAGAATGATTGCTAATTTCCATGTTTCTTTTATGAGAGGAACTCCTACATTAGTATTTTTATTCTTATTATATTTCGGATTACCTTATTTAAAAATTCAACTTCCAGCTCTAGTCTGTGCAATCTTATGTTTTAGTATTGCAAGTAGTGCATATATTTGTGAAGTATTACGTTCTTCTATTGATGCAGTCGACTATGGACAATGGGAAGCTTCTACTTCCTTAGGATTGAATTATTTTCAAACATTAAGAAGAGTCATTGTTCCTCAAGCGTTTAGAATCTCAGTTCCACCTTTAAGTAATGTGTTATTAGATATGATTAAAGGAACATCATTGGCAGCAATGATTACGGTACCGGATATTTTTCAAAATGCTAAAATTGTTGGAGGACGAGAGTTCGACTATATGACGATGTATATTTTAGTAGCTTTAATCTACTGGTGCATCTGTTTAGTGTTTGAACAAGGTCAGAAAATTTTAGAAAAAAGATTATCATTATATTAAAGATGAAGAGGTTGGATTTCCAGCCTCTTTTTGCTTGCAACGAGGATTGCTAGAGATTTTAAGGAAAATATGATAGACTATCCAGGAAGAAAAGGAGTGGTGATCATGAAAAAATTAGCGATTATAGGCACAGGGTGGATATCTTCTTCTTTTGTGGAAGCAGTCCAACAAACAAACAGTTTTGAAGTAGTTTCTGTATATAGTAGAACAATTGAAAAAGCAGAAGAATTTGCCACAAAACATCAGATTCCTTCTTGGACAAATCAATGGAATGAATTTTTATTAGAAAATTGGGATGTTGTCTATATTGGATCACCAAACCATACTCATGGTGACTATTCAAAACAATTATTAGAACATCAGAAAAATATTATTGTTGAAAAACCATCCTTTTTATCTGTTGAAGAGTGGGATGAAGTTCATCAATTAGCGGCTGGAAAAAACTTATTCGTAATGGAGGCTATTCGTCATTATTACGAGCCAGCCTTTCAAGAAATTGGCAAATTCATTGCTCCTAGAATGGATAAAGTAAAAGGAGCGGTTTTATCTTATGCAAAATATTCTTCAAAATATGATGCATTTTTAAAAGGTGAAGTTGCAAGTTCATTTTCATTAGCTTCAGGTGGTGGAGCCTTAATGGATTTAGGAGTTTATCCTATTTACAATGCGATTAGTTGGTTTGGAATGCCGGAAAATGTTCATTATCAAGCTCGTAAATTAGAGAATCAAGCGGATGGACAAGGAATCGTATCGTTGGCGTATCCAACATTTGATGTAACAATTTTTGTAGGAAAAGTGTTGAACGTATGTCTTCCTCAAGAAATCTACTTTGGAAAAGAAACGTTACAAATCAATGATTGCCAAGAAATTAAAGAAGTAAAAACTCTTTATATGAGTGAAGTTCAAGAAACAAAGGAATATGAACTGCGTAAAAATCCATTAGAATGGGAAGCTATTGCTTTTGCTAACATTTTAGAACGTACACCAGAATCACTAGTACAATATGAACAAAGTAAATTAATCAGTCGAAATGTTTTAGAAGTGATTGAAGCATTAAGAAATTCAGCAGGAATTACATTTAATTAAGGAGAAATCATGAAAGAATATATTCAAAATAAATGGAATGAAAAAGGTTTTAAAGCATTAACACCGATTCAAGAAGCAACAAAGGAATTGATTCAAAATGGGGAAGATGTTGTAGCAGTTTCTCCAACTGGAACAGGGAAAACATTAGCTTATCTGTTACCGTTATTAGAAAAAATTGAAGTCAATCATGAATTACAAGCAGTCATTTTAGTACCTAGTCAAGAGTTAGCACAACAAATTGGTGAAGTGATACGTGAATGGAAATTGCCAGAATTAACGATGTTAGTTTTAGCTGGAGGAGCTAATGTAAAACGTCAAATTGAGAACCTAAAGAAAAAACCAGAATTAGTTGTTGGTACACCGGGTCGATTAACGGAATTAGCAAATCAAAAGAAATTAAAACTACACAAAGTTCAAACATTAGTGTTAGACGAAGCGGATTATTTATTAGCGCAAGAACATTTAGAACAAACTCGTTCTTTCGTTAAAAAATGTCCATCACAACGACAAATGATTTGTTTTTCAGCCACTAAAAATGAAATATTAGAATCTATTCACCAATGGATTAATATGACACCAAAATGGGTAGAAAATGAACAAAAAATGGCAGGAAATGGGAATGTAAAACATGTATATATTGAATCTCCTGTTCGAAAAAAAGATGAATTGTTAAGAAAGTTTGCCAATATGAAGGAATATCAAGCCTTAGTGTTTGTAAATTCGTTGGCAAATGCAGGAATTTTAGCAGAGAAATTACAATACCACAATATTCCATGCGCTTTACTAACGAGTAATGAAAATCAAATCAATCGTAAAGCTGCCATTCAAGCCTTTAAAAAAGGAGAAGTTCCTATTTTATTAACAACGGATGTGGCAGCACGTGGATTAGATATTGAAGATTTACCAGTAGTGATTCATTATGATTTACCTGAAAATAAAGAGATATATACTCACCGTTCAGGAAGAACTGGAAGAATGGGAAAAGGTGGCTTAGTCATTATTTTTGTTACAGAAAAAGAAGTGAGAGACTTGAAAAAACTCATTCCAGCTGATGTAAAACTAGAAGCATTCCAAGTTCATTCGAGTCAACTACAAGTTGCTCAAAAGAAAAAAGTAGTGGAAAAGAAACCTTATAAACCAAAAGATAAAAAAGGATCCGCTAAAAAATCTTATCCAGCAAAAGATAAAAAATCCTTTAAACCTAAAAAATTATTAGGAAAGAAAAAGTAAAAAGGAGTTTCTTAGATGCTTACATTGGAGTTTTTGAAAAATCATTTAGAAGAATATCATTTACCCTATGAAGAGAAAGCAGTGTTGATTCAAGTTAAAAGATTAATCCATGAAGAAAATGCTATTTGTTATTGGTCTTCAATGGGATGTGTATTTTTTGAATTAAAAGATGATGCGACTTTTTCTGATACAAGACCGCTACTATTTCCTGTTGAACGAGTAGAGAAAGTACAATATCAAAAGAAATTTTTATCAAATGATGAATTAAGTTTTGAAGTAGAGGGAGAAAAGTTTCAATTTGAAATCCCTCATCGTTCTAAATATTTTTCAAATCAAAAAGAACAATTAAAACTGTTCCGAGTATTGATGGAACAATAAAGGAGACGGACATGGAAATTATTCGTTCGCATCAAAATGCAATGGTTAAAAATTATCAAAAGTTACAAACTTCCAAAGGTAGAAAAAAATTAGAAGCCTATTTATTAGAAGGAGAACATTTGGTAGAAGAAGCGATTCAATCCAATATTCAAATTCAACGTTTAGTGGTGAGTGAGGACACGATTCATCTTTATGAAAAATGGACAAAAAGCTATCCTACAATGTTTGTTTCTAAAGAAGTGTTTGAGAAGTTATCGATGACTCAAACGAATCAAGGTATTTTAGCGATTGTACCATTAGAAAAGAAAACATTGGTTGAAGTTCCTAAGGGACGTTATCTTTTAGCAGATGCTGTCCAAGATCCTGGTAATTTAGGAACAATTATTCGTACTGCTGATGCTGCAGGATTTGATGCTGTTGTGTTAGGAGAAGGCTGTGTGGATTTATATAATGATAAAGTCGTTCGTTCCATGCAAGGAAGCCAATTTCATGTAGCGATTTATCATGAGAATTTAAGTGATGTGTATGGAAAGTTAAAAGAAAATGGCATTCCAATTGCTGTAACAGCACTTCATCGTGATGCAAAAGATTTCAAATGGTTAACTGGTAGAGAATCTGTTGCAATTGTTGTTGGAAATGAAGGAAATGGCGTTCGTGACGAATTGATTGATTCTGCGGATTGTATCATTCAGATTCCTATGTTTGGTCAAGCGGAATCGTTGAATGTAGCGATTGCTAGTGGGGTACTTATGTACCAAACGAGAATTTAAATTGGTTTGGGATTGCGCTTGGGGTTGTGAGGCCGCCAGCAGCCTTGCGAAGCAAGTCTCATGGCTAATTTTTGAGCCTAGGGTCTCAAAAATTGCCTATGAAAGTACTCTGGTATAGAGTACTTTCATTTTCACAACGGCGCCCAATCCCATGTTTTTTCGGTCATAACATGAGGGTACGTTTAGGATGTGGAGTACGGAAATCTCATTAACGTTTTTTCGTGTGGCAGAGGCGCGCTTTGCGCTGTCTGCCTATTTGGGTGCTATTTAAGCTTGTTAGTTAGTTTGGTAGTAGTCCCATTATTGTTTCGCTCATTCGTTTGAGCATTTTGTTTGATTGATATTTTTATCTGTGCTATACTATTTATGAATTAAGATGACGTGGAAAGGAGAGTGAGCAGGAATGCTCACTCTTTTTACGCAGTTATGTAAAGGAGGTTATCTATGAGTAAAGTAGCAGAATTAGTTTCAACACTCGCTTTGCCAGTTATTGAAGCAGAAGGGTTTGAATTAGTCGATTTAGAGTTTGTAAAAGAAGGGAAAAATTGGTTTTTACGTTTTTACCTTGACAAACCAGGTGGAATTGATTTAGATGATTGTGCGTTTATGAGTGAAAAATTTAGTGAATTATTAGATGCACAAAATCCAGATCCGATTCCTCAAGCGTATTTCCTTGAAGTATCTTCTCCTGGTGCTGAACGTCCTCTGAAAACTGAGAAAGATTTGAAAGAAGCGATTGGACAGTATGTTCATTTATCATTCTATCAACAAGTTGAAGGCGAGAAGTTTTTAGAAGGATTTTTAACGGAAGTAACTGATGAGTCAGTGACTTTAGAAGTGAAAATTAAAACACGTAAAAAATCAGTTACGATTGTACGTGAAAATATTGCAAAAGCTCGATTAGCGATTCAATTCTAGGAATCAATTAGAAACATTTTTGACAAAGGAGTCACATTATGAGTAAAGAAATGATTAAAGCATTAAATATTCTTGAAGAAGAAAAAGGGATTTCTAAAGAAGTTGTCATTACAGCTTTAGAAGCGGCTCTTGTTTCTGCTTATAAGAAAAACTATGGACAAGCACAAAATGTTGAAGTTGAATTTGATGCTAAAAAAGGAAAAATGCATGTATACGCAGTAAAAGAAGTTGTGGAATATGTATTTGATTCAACGCTTGAAGTGAGTATTGAAGAAGCTCATGAATTACATAAAGCTTATGAAGTTGGAGATAAAATTCGTTTTGAAATAACTCCAAAAGATTTTGGACGTATTGCTGCTCAAACAGCGAAACAAGTGATTATGCAACGTTTAAGAGATGCTGAACGTACAAATATTTATAATGAATTTATCGAATACGAAAATGAAATTATGACAGGTGTTGTTGACCGTCAAGATTTCCGTTATGTATATGTGAATTTAGGTAAAATTGTTGCAGGAATGACGAAACAAGATCAAATTCCTACAGAAGAATATTTACCAGATCAACGTATTAAAGTATTAGTTTCTAAAGTTGATAACACAACTAAAGGTCCGTTAATTTTCGTAAGTCGAACACATCCAGATTTATTAAAACGTTTATTTGAACAAGAAGTTCCTGAAATTTACGAAGGAGTTGTAGAAATTGTTTCTATCGCTCGTGAAGCTGGAGATCGCGCGAAAGTTGCGGTACGCTCTAGAGATACGAACTTAGATCCAGTTGGTACTTGCGTAGGACCTCGTGGTCAACGTGTTCAAAATATCGTAAATGAATTAAATGGGGAAAATATGGATATCGTTGAATGGAACGAAGATCCATCTGTATACATTGCGAATGCATTAAATCCTGCACAAGTTGTGAAAGTAGATTTTGATTCAGATCGTAATAGCTGCATCGTTGTAGTTCCAGATCATCAATTATCATTAGCAATTGGAAAACGTGGACAAAATGCTCGTTTAGCAGCTAAATTAACAGGATTCCGTATTGATATTAAATCAGAATCAGCTTATCAAGAATATTTAGACCAATTAGATTCAGAATTACCTACAGTTGAAGAAGCTTCAAGTGAAGAAGTTCAAACTGAAGAATAATCAAGAAGGAGGCATCTTATGAAAAAAAGAAAAGTTCCAATGCGTCGTTGTATAGCTTCTGGAGAAATGATGCCTAAGAAAGAATTGGTACGGATTGTTCGTAACAGTGAAGGTGTCGCTCAAATTGATCCTACTGGAAAAGTCAATGGAAGAGGAGCTTATATTACATTAGAACCGACTCTTGTTGAAAAAGCGTGGAAGAATCATTTATTTGAACGTCAATTAGAAATCGAAATCCCAGATAGTTTCTATGAAGAACTATTGCAATATGTGGATCACCAAAAAGCTAGAAAAGAGTTATTTAGTGATGGAAAGCATTGATAAAAAGAAAGCTCTCAATTTATTAGGAATGGCGACTCGTGCTCGTAAACTAATATCTGGAGAAGAGCAAGTACTGCAAAGTATTCAAAAAGAAAAAGTGAATCTCGTTATTTGTACAACAAATAGTAGTGAGAATACCGTAAAGAAAATCAAAAATAAATGTGAATATTATGAAATCCCTTTTATTCAGCAATTTACAACAGAAGAAGTTTCTCAGGCGATTGGAAAACAACGTTCGATTATCGCAATTGCTGATCAAGGTTTTACAAAAAGTCTGATGAAGATGAAAGGATTTAACGATATGAACGAATAGGAAGGTGAACGTATGTCAAAAACACGTGTATATGAACTTGCAAAAGAGTTAAAACTACCTAGTAAGGACATTATCGAAAAAGCAAAACAATTAGGCATTACTTATAACAGCCATATGTCAACAATGGAAGATGGAGAAGTTTCAAAGATTAAAGCTTCCATTTCAACGAAGAAAGAAGCTCCAAAAAAAGTTGTTGAAAAGAAAGAAACTCCTGCGTCTAAAAAAGTAGAGGCGAAAAAAGAAGTAGCGGAACCTAAGAAGGAAACTGCAAAAAAAGAAGAAGTGAAAAAAGCGGAACATAAACCAGCACATTCACCAAAACAACAGGATAAAAATCATCAACCAAATCAAAATAAAAATGGACATAAGAAGGAATTTATGCAAAAACAAGAAAAAGCAGCAAACAAAGGACCAAAACATCAATCTCATGATGAAGAATCATATTCAAATCATCGTGAATCTAAGAAGAATAATGATTTCAAACGTGGAAATCAAAAACGTGGTGGCGAACGTAATCAACAAGAAAACTTTAACAAGAAAAATCGTCATCAAAAAAATAACCGTAAACAACAAAAGAATGCTGAACAAAAACCAGCAGTTCCAGCACGTAAATTCCATGAACTACCAGATGTATTAGTGTATACAGATGGAATGACAGTTGCTGAATTAGCTAAAAAGATTAAACGTGAACCAGCAGAAATTATTAAAAAATTATTCTTATTAGGAGTAATGGCAACATTAAATCAAGGATTATCAAAAGATGCGATTGAATTATTAGCAGCAGACTATGGTATGGATGCTGAAGAAAAAATCGAAAAAGATATTTCTGATTTAGATGTATACTTTGAAGAAGCAGCTGCTGAGAGCGACTCACATGCCGTTCGCCCTCCAGTAGTTACAATCATGGGACACGTTGACCATGGTAAAACAACTTTACTTGACCAATTAAGAAATTCTTCTGTAGTAGCTGGAGAAGCTGGAGGAATTACACAACATATTGGTGCTTACCAAATTAAAATTGACGGCAAACCAATTACATTCTTAGATACACCAGGTCACGCGGCATTTACAACAATGCGTGCTCGTGGTGCGGATATCACAGATATTACAATTATTGTAGTTGCTGCTGATGACGGTGTAATGCCACAAACAATCGAAGCGATTAACCATGCGAAAGCTGCAGATGTTCCAATTATTGTTGCTGTAAATAAAATTGATAAACCAGCTGCTAACCCAGGTCGTGTAATGCAAGAATTATCTGATTTAGGTTTAGTTCCTGAAGCATGGGGTGGAGATACAATCTTTGTTGAAATCTCTGCTAAATTTAATCAAAATATCGAAGAATTATTAGAAATGATTTTATTAGTAGCTGAAATGCAAGAATTAAGTGCAAATGCTAACCGTTTAGCATTAGGTACAGTTATTGAAGCTCGTTTAGATAAAACAAAAGGACCTATCGCAACATTATTAGTTCAAGAAGGAACTCTTAAAGTTGGAGATCCAATCGTTGTCGGAAATACATTCGGACGTGTTCGTGTAATGGTGAATGACCAAGGACGTCGTGTAAAAACAGCTGTTCCAGCAACTCCAGTAGAAATTACAGGGTTAAATGCATCACCACAAGCTGGAGACCGCTTCGTAGTATTTGAAGATGAAAAATCAGCTCGTGCTGCCGGTGAAGAACGTGCGAAACGTGCTTTAATTGAACAACGTAATGCATCAAGCCGTATTACATTAGATAACTTATTCTCAACATTAAAAGATGGAGAAATGAAAGAAGTTAACGTTATTATTAAAGCAGACGTACAAGGTTCTGTAGAAGCTTTAGCTTCAAGCTTACAAAAAATTGAAGTGGAAGGCGTACGTGTGAAAATTATCCATACAGCTGTTGGGGCAATTAATGAAAGTGATATTACTTTAGCCACAGCAAGTAATGCGATTATTATTGGTTTCAACGTAAGACCTACACCTCAAGCGAAAATTCAAGCTGAATCTGATCAAGTAGATATTCGCTTACACCGTATTATTTATAATGTTATTGATGAAATTGAAACAGCGATGAAAGGTATGTTAGATCCTGAATTTGAAGAGAAAATTACTGGTTCTGCTATCGTTCGTGAAACTTATACAGTATCTAAATTAGGTACAATTGCTGGTTCATATGTTACTGAAGGGGTTGTTAAACGTTCTAGTCAAGTTCGTTTAATCCGTGATAACATTGTTATTTACGAAGGTGAATTAGCAAGCTTGAAACGTTTCAAAGATGATGCTAAAGAAGTGAAATTAGGATTTGAATGTGGAATTATGATTGAAGGCTACAATGATATTAAAGTAGATGACATCATCGAAGCATTTGAAATGGTTGAAATTAAAAGAAAATAATCATTAAATAATGGAATGAAGAGAGGAGAGTATCAAATGGCGAATTTCCGTATCGGTCGTGTTTCTCAAGAGATTTTGAGAGAAGTGAATGATATTTTGTCTAAAAAAGTTCGTGATCCTCGTGTGCAAGAAATTACAATTACTGAGGTAGATGTAACGGGCGATTTACAAATTGCGACGGTTTATTATACTACTTTGCAAACTTTAGCGAGTGAGCGCCAAGCAACTGAACGTGGATTGGAAAAATCTAAAGGTTTAATTCGTCGTGAATTAGGGAAACGTTTATCTCTCTATAAAACGCCTGAATTAATTTTTAAACGTGATGAGTCTGTTGATTATGGAAACCATATCGAAGAATTGTTGAAGAGTATCCAACAAGAGGACGAAGAGCGTTAAATACAAATAAAAAAGTTTTTCTATAGTAATATAGGACGCCAGTAGCCCCCTATGGGGTCTCTTGGCTAAAATTTGAGCCAAGGTCTCAAATTTCCCTAGTAAAAGTAGCCAGATGGCTACTTTTACGCATATTACTATAGAATTTTTTATTTGTATTAACCTTAAGAATTAATACTTCTAAGTAGGAAACGTAAAAAAATATAACAAAAAATACTCTCCGTAGTAGTTAAAGTAATGGAATCCTGATGAAGGATTTCATTACGGGAAAAATTGAGACCTTAGGCTCAATTTTTAGCAATGAGACTCGCAAAAGCGAGGCTGCTTGCGTCCCAAGCTACTACAGAGAGTAAATTATTTTTTATTTCAATAACATCGTGAAAAAAATTCTATCTGTGGTATAATAAAAACACTATGAATAAAAGAGGTGTGTTATGATTTCTGCAAATGAGACTTGGATTCTTTGGTCCATTATTATCGTCATTGCAACAGCAAGTATTTATTTAGAAAATCATTATGAGTGGGCTTCAAAAATTAGTGGTCCAATTATTGGTTTATTAGCAGCAGCTACATTAAGTAATGTTGGCATCATTCCTGTTGAATCTCCTGTTTATGATCAAGTCTGGGATGTTGTGGTTCCATTAGCCATTCCAATGTTGCTATTTACATGTGATTTAAAACAAATTTGGAAGGAAAGTGGACGTCTATTGATGATTTTCTTAATTAGTTCTGTAGGAACTATTTTAGGGGCTTTAGTAGGATATGCTTTCTTAGGAAAAATGATTCCGGTATTGAACCATATTGCTGGAATGATGGTTGGAAGTTATATCGGTGGTGGAGTTAATTTCGTGGCAGTTGCTTCTGCGTTTGATATTCCAAAAGAATTAATTTCTGCAGCTACTGTAGCGGATAATTTATTAATGGTCTTTTATTTCTTAATTTTATTAATGATTCCATCTATGGCATTTTTCAAAAAACATTTTAAATCTGCATATTCAACTGAAGAGTTAGAAGATTCAAAAGAATTTCAATCTAAAACAGTAGTAACTTTACAAGATATTGCTTTTGTATTTGCAATTGCAGTAGTGATTGTAACAGTAAGCTTTAGTTTATCAAAAGTAATTGCCACTCTTGGACAAAACAGTGTGGTTCAATTTATCTCTAATAAATATTTGATTCTAACAACTTTAACAGTGGCAGCTTCAACGATTTTTTCTTCATTTTTCAAAAAAATTCATGGAGCAAATGAAATTGGAACTTTCTTAATTTACTTATTCTTTGTTGTAATTGGGATACCAGCTTCCATTGAGGCGATTATTGCAAAATCTCCATTACTTTTAGTGTTCTGTGCTATTATGGTTTTTGTAAATATGTTCGTAACTTTCTTAGGGGCAAAAGTATTTGGCTTTACGATTGAAGAAGCTATTTTAGCATCAAATGCAAATATTGGAGGACCAACAACAGCAGTAGCCATGGCAGTATCAAAAGGCTGGCATCGCTTCGTAGCACCAACTATGTTAGTAGGAACATTAGGATATATATTAGGAACGTATATCGGAATATTAGTAGGAAACTTCCTCATGTAACAGAAAAGACAAACATCAACTTAGACGAAAAAACTAAGAAGATGTTTGTCTTATTTTAATGAAAAAGACTTTCTATAGTAGTATGGGAAATATAAGCCAAAGCTTATATTTCAGGAAATTTTGAGACCCAAGGCTCAAAATTTAGGCATGAGACCGAAGGTCTGCTGCCGTCCTAATACTACTATCACAGGAAGTCTATTAAAGATATATTATTTCTCTAGGTAAGTAACCGCCATCGCATCTACGCCTGTATGGCTCATAATAATTGGGGAAGTCATTACAATTGTAAGTTTAGCCTCAGGGAATAACTCACGTAAAGTATCGATTTGAGTTTGATTAAACTCATTTAATCCAGCATGCATAATCCCAATTTCTTGGATACCAGTAGGGGAAGCTTTCATTTCCTCAAAAACTTCATCATATTTCTTTTGAAGAGATTTTAAACCTCTCCCTTTTTGAACAATCTCAATTTTACCATTGATAACTTCTAAGAAAAGTTTGATATTTAATAAATTAGAGAATGCTCCCATGACACGACTAATACGGCCACCCTTAATTAAATTGTCTAAATTTAAAACAGTTAAATATAATTTTGTACGTTGACGAGTACTTTCAATAACTGCTAAAACTTCTTCAGCACTTTTACCTTCTTTTGCAGCTTGAGCAGCTTCACGAACAATAATTCCCATTGAACGAGAAGTGAAGTCTGAATCAACAACCGTTACAGTTGACTCCGTAATATCAGCTGCTTGTCTTGCAGCATTTACAGTTCCACTAATCGAATTCATTAAGTGAATCGAAATAATTTGTGAACCATCTTTTCCTAATTCATCATACAGTTCTACAAAACGACCAATAGATGGTTGAGCAGTCATTGGTAATTCAGAACTTGCAATCATTTTATTTTTGAATTCTTCTTTTGTAATAGTTTCACCGTCTAAATAATGTTCCTCTTGAATTGTAATATTTAATGGAACTACATGAATATTGAAATCTTGGATTTCTTGTTCGGTTAAATCAGCAGTTGAATCTGTCACTATGATTATACGAGACATGTTGTCACTCCTTTTAACTTAATGTATTTCTATCATATCATATTTTTTTGTCAAACGCCTAGCATTAATATTTTTTACTGAGAATAGCCACTTGTTCTAGTATAGGATTTGTTTGTTTTTAAGAAAATCTATGATAAAATATGAAAGGTTATTAAGTTAAATTTATTGAAAAAGGAAGAAATCAATGGACGGAATTTTACCTTTATGGAAAGAAAAAGGAATGACTTCATTCGACTGTGTTTTTAAAGTGAGACGCTTATTACAAACGAAAAAAGTTGGGCATTCAGGAACTTTAGATCCAGAAGTAGATGGCGTTTTACCAATTTGTGTTGGAAAAGCAACAAAAGTGGTAGAGTATTTATTAGAATCCAATAAAGTCTATCAAGGAGAAATCTGTTTAGGAATCGCAACTGAAACAGAAGATGCTCATGGAGAAATCGTGAAGCAAGATGTGATTATGACTCCATTTACAATTGAAGAAATTGATGCCATGATGGAAACTTTCAAGGGAGAAATTATTCAAATCCCACCAATGTATTCTGCTGTAAAAGTTAATGGTAAAAGACTATACGAATATGCTCGTAAAGGGGAAACTGTAGAACGTCCAGAAAGAAGAGTGAAAATTTACGAGTTTAAACGAACTTCGACTCCTGTTTATGATGAAGCTTCTAAAACACAAAAATGGGAATTTGAAGTTAGTTGCAGTAAAGGGACTTATGTTCGAACATTAGCAGTTGATTTAGGAGAAAAACTAGGCGTTCCTGCTCATATGTCTCAATTAACGCGTATTAAAAGTGGACCATTTGTTTCAGAACAATGTGTGACATTATCACAATTAGAAGACTTTGTAGAAAAAAATCAAGCACAATCTGTTCTTCGTCCTTTAGAAGAAGTGTTTGAAACATACCCTAGGGTGGATGTTCCAGAGGAGTTCATTACAAAAGTGAAAAATGGCGCCATTTTAACAACAGCAGAATTACCTCAAGTGATAGAACCTTCAACTTTTTATATTGAAGGTGAATTAATAGCCTTATACGGGCTACATCCTGAGAAAAAAGGACTATTAAAACCGATTAAAATGTTTTAAGGAAAGAGAGATAACATGCAAATTATAAAAATCACCCATCCTTATGAACCTTCTCAAATTGTTCAAGAACCGATTGTGTTAGCGCTTGGATTTTTTGATGGAATTCATTTAGGACATCAGGAAGTGATTCAACAGGCAAAGGAAAAAGCTCAAGAATTAGGCGTGAAATTAGCGTTAATGTCATTTGATCATCATCCTTCCATTATTTTCCAAGGAGCAGATCCAGACGAATTACAATATCTATCCCCCTTTGAAAGAAAGGTAGAGTTATTGGAAGAGTTTGGAGTAGATATTTTTTACGTTATCGATTTTACAAAGGAATTTGCTTCATTAACTCCTCAAGAATTTGTTGATCAATACATGGTTGGGTTAAATGCTGTAACGGTTGTTGCTGGATTTGATTACACTTATGGAAAAAAAGAGATTGCCAATATGGAATTATTACCCACTTATGCAAAAGAAAGATTTTCAATTGTTACGATTTCAGAACAACAGACAGAAAATCAAAAAATTGGTTCAACAGCGATTCGACACTATTTAGAAACGGGTCAAATTGAAGAAGCAAATGCCTTATTAGGCTATGAATATACAATGATTGGGAAAGTTGTTCATGGTTTTGGACGTGGAAGTGCCTTATTAGGATTTCCAACAGCGAATATTGATGTTTCAACGGACACTTATTTATTGAAAAAAGGAGTTTACATTGTAGAAATTCAAGTAGAAGATAAGTGGTATCCTGCGATGGCTTCGATTGGAGTGAATCCAACGTTTAATGATGTAACGAAAATTACCATTGAAGTCTATATTTTAGATTTCCAAAGAGATATTTATGAATTTCCTGTAAGAGTAAAATGGTTACATTATTTACGAGACGAATTAAAATTCGATGGAGTAGAAGCACTTATTGCTCAATTAAAAGAAGATGAAGTAAATACTAAAAAATATTTTGAAAAATAATGGTGAAAAATATGTGGTACTTGAAAAATTTTGACGAATTATCTAAGAAAGAAGTCATTGAAATTTACAAAGCAAGAATTCAAACCTTTATTGTTGAACAACAATTAAATTATCAAGAAATTGATGAGATTGATAAAAGAGCGTGGCATTTATTTGAAACAGATGAAAATGGTAAAGTGATTGCTTATTTACGAATTTTCCAAGAAGTGGATGGAGCTCATATTGGACGTGTTATTGTTGATGAAGCTTATCGTAGACAAGGAAAAGGAACTGCACTGATGGAAAGAGCGTTAGAAATTTGTCAAGAATGGTATGTCGATCAGCCGATTATGATTCATGCACAAACGTATTTACAGCAGTTTTATGAATCTTTAGGCTTCGAAGTTTGGTCACAACCTTATCAGCTAGTTGGAATTGAACATATAGATATGATTTTAAAATAGGAGGCATTTGTATGATTACTCGTTACACAAGACCGGAAATGGCCAATATTTGGTCAGATGAAAATCGTTATCGTTGTTGGTTAGAAGTTGAGATTTTAGCTTGCGAAGCTTGGGCAGAGTTGGGAGAGATTCCAAAAGAAGATGTCCAAAAAATTCGTGACAATGCTAGTTTTTCAGTGGAAAGAATTTTAGAAATTGAAGAAGAAACAAGACACGACGTTGTAGCTTTTACTCGTGCAGTGAGCGAAACGTTAGGGGAAGAACGAAAATGGGTTCATTATGGTTTAACAAGTACAGACGTTGTGGATACTGCCTATGGTTATCAATTAAAACAAGCGAATGATATTTTACGCAAAGATTTAAGACGTTTCTTAGAGATTATCCAACAAAAAGCACTTGAACATAAATATACCGTCTGTATGGGAAGAACGCATGGGGTACATGCAGAGCCAACGACTTTTGGATTGAAGCTTGCATTATGGTATTCAGAAATGAAACGTAATATCGAACGATTTGAACGTGCTGCCCAAGGTGTTGAAGCTGGAAAAATTAGTGGAGCCGTTGGAACTTTTGCCAATATTCCAACTTCTGTAGAAGCGTATGTATGTGGGCAGTTACAAATTCGTCCTCAAGAAATTTCAACACAAATTTTATCGAGAGATTTACATGCGGATTATATTTCAACGATTGCTTTAATTGCGACTAGTATTGAAAAATTCGCCACTGAAATTCGTGGCTTGCAAAAATCAGAAACACGTGAAGTCGAAGAATTTTTTGCAAAAGGTCAAAAAGGTTCTTCTGCAATGCCACATAAGAGAAACCCGATTGGTTCAGAAAATATGGCGGGCTTATCAAGAGTGATTCGTGGACATATGGTAACAGCGTATGAAAATGTCAATTTATGGCATGAAAGAGATATTTCGCATTCTTCAGCAGAACGTATTATTATTCCAGATAGCACAATTTTGCTAAATTATATGTTAAATCGTTTTGGTAATATTGTTAAAAACTTAACGGTATTTCCTGACCGTATGCTTAAAAACATGGATGCAACATTTGGATTAATTTATAGCCAACGTGTTCTATTAAAATTAATTGATAAAGGATTAAGCCGTGAAAAAGCTTATGACTTAGTACAACCGTGTACAGCATTAGCGTGGGATGAACAACGTTCATTTAGAGAAATTATTGAAAACCATGAAGAAATTATGTCACATTTAACGACTGAAGAATTGAATGATGCCTTTGATTATCACTATCATATTCGACAAGTTGATGAAATTTTCCACAGAGTTGGACTTGACTAGTGCATTTTTCTAAAAAATATGGTATAAACGTATAGTAAACAAAATATGAAGGAGAGTTAACATGATTAACGTAAGTGATTTAAAAGCAGGAATGACTTTCATTCTTGATGGAAAATTAATTAAAGTGTTGGAAATCAGCCACCACAAACCAGGTAAAGGAAATACTGTAATGCGTATGAAAATCCGTGACGTTCGTAACGGATCAACAGTTGATACTACTATGAGACCTGATGAAAAAGTAGAACGTGCTCACATTGATACAAAAGACGTTCAATACTTATACAGCCAAGATAACGTTGGTGTATTCATGGACTTAGAAAGCTATGAACAATATGAAATTCCAGAAGAAACAATCGAAAACGAATTGAAATACATTTTGGAAAACATGGAAGTTAAAATCCAATTCTACGGAACAGAAGTAATTGGGGTGTCATTACCTTCAACAGTTGTATTACAAGTAACTGAAACTCAACCATCTATTAAAGGTGCTACAGTTACAGGTTCTGGTAAACCAGCAACAATGGAAACAGGATTAGTCGTAAACGTTCCAGACTTCATCGAAGCTGGCGAGTACTTAGAAGTAAACACTTCAGAAGGTACATACGTACGTCGTGCAACTAAATAATGAAATGAAGAATAACAGTTTGCATTTGCGAGCTGTTATTTTTTTAGGCTCATCGACAAATTCTGTTGGTGAATCAAATGTAACACCAAATTAAGTATTTAATTTTTAATAAATAAGGTGGGAGAAACTGAAATATTTAGTCTATTGATGAATCCACCACAAACATAACTATGAATGAAATCTAGTTTTAACTTTATAATGAGCAGGGGCATGTTATCCGCGATTAGCGGTTTGGGGGCTGTGAAATTTAATCTTATTTTTCGCTTCCCCCAATTCAACATGCCCATGGAGGCTCATTGTCAAGTTAAAACGACTCTATACAACCTTTCTTAAATCATAATGACTTTCTATTGACCGGGGTAAAGAAACACCCTTTGATAATCTTAATTCTTAATTTCATATTCTCAAAATTTCGATATCCATATGCCACACGTTTAATCACTTTAATGAAATTATTCGCTCCATTGGAATATCCTGTCATAAATGCTTGATAAATCCCATCCTTAAAGCGTTTGAATACTTCAAACTTCTTCTTAAATTCATAAGGTAATTGTTTTGGAATCTGTTTTATACATGTCATAAATACCTCATAATCTTTCTTCTTGTAGGCTTTTCTAAGTTCTTGAATGAAATCATATGCGTCTGATAACACTTCATCAAAACTCAATAGTTTTTCCACTAATTGTGCTTGGGTGAGATGCGTTTTAAAGTGATAGTTATAGCGTAGCTTTTCTTCATCCAATTCTTCACTTGGTTTTAACAGTAGTTTCCAGTAGCGTTTTAATGTCTTCTGTTGTGTTGATTTAGCAGAGAATTGCTTCATAATTACAACTCGAAGTTGATTAAAATTACGATTCATATGTTGGACAATATGGAATCGATCTACTACGATAACAGCGTTTGGAAATACTGCTTTAATAAGGTTTTGATAAGAAGCATTCATATCCATCACTAAATATTTTACTTTTAAACGTTGTTTACGGGAGAACTTCATAAAGAAAGAAATCAATTCATGAAGTGTTCTACCAGGTAAAATATCAATTAATTGGCGATTTTCTCCATCTAAACAAATGAAATTCATTTTCCCTTGTTGCGTTTTAACGCCTCTAAATTCATCTAAACAAAGCACTTTAGGTAAATAGTTATATCGTTGCATTGTTTTTATTTTAAACTTTTTCATCACTCTTTCGACTGTCTTGTCAGAAATTGAAAGAAGTTTGGCAATTGTTTTTCTAGAAAAGTTTTCTTTTAAGTACAACATAATTTGGCACGCTAAATCATAAGAAATATTACTATTTTTAGGAACAAGAGGGCAATCTGTAACCCAAGTTTTACGACAATCTTTACAGATAAATCGTTGTACTTTTAATTCTAAAAGAGTTTTATTCCCGTATAGATGTGGAATTCTAATTTTATGTTCCATTGGAGAATGTTTAATGACATTTTTACTAGAACAATATGGACAAGAAGTACAAGTATTTGTCCAAGTTCCTTTAACTTTATGAACAATTTCGTGGTTTTCTGTCA
The DNA here is from genome assembly GCF_963528315.1 of uncultured Granulicatella sp. Lineage (GTDB taxonomy): Bacteria > Bacillota > Bacilli > Lactobacillales > Aerococcaceae > Granulicatella. The sequence continues at coordinate 29,923 of NZ_CAURVV010000009.1, forward strand.
CCGTTTCTAACCAATTTTCATCCGCAATAAAATTTTTTTCTGTTAATCCTAGTAATTTTCGTATACAATAGTCCATGAGAGAAATCCTCCTTTGATTGGTTTTGGTCGACTTAATCATAACCTGGATTTCTCTTTTTTGCATATAAAAAATCCTGTCGGTGATTTCTCACCAACAGGATTTGTCGAACAACCAAAAAAGCATCTCATTTTATGAATGAGATGCTTTTTTTAATGATTGAATAATCGGTTGATGTTTATAAGAATAATATAACTGAATCGTCATTGGAACCCAAATTAGTGGTTCGCAGAAGATAACACCCATATATCCTGTTGATGGAATAATCAATAGCACAAATAATATTTTTCCAAATAATTCAATGAAACTTGAAATTAATGGCGTAATTTTTTGTCCTAATCCTTGCAAACTATTTCGAAGGACTAGTAAAACGGCTAATACCGGATAAAATGATGAACTAATACGATTATAAAGAGATGCATTCGAGATTAGTTCAGGATCAGTTGAACCAGAAATTAATTCATTTAATGCAGGACTTGCAAAAAATAATGTAATGGCGATAAAAATTGTCCATATAATTGCAACCATACTTCCTAAATAAATTCCACGTTGAATTCTTTGAGGACGATTAGCTCCTAGATTTTGAGAAGTAAAGGTCGTTAAGGATGAAGCAATGGCTGATACAGGTAGCATCGAAAATGACATAATTCTTCTAGCAGATGTTTGTGCACTAATAATGGTTGCTCCAAGTGCATTAATCGAAGTTTGTAACGTTACTGTTCCGATAGAAACAATTGAAGTCATTAGTCCCATTGCCAGACCTTGTCCTAGTAAATCAAGATATAATTCTTTATCCCATATAAAGTGTTCTTTTTGAGGGAGTAAAAAACTTGCTCTTCTTCGAATGTAAAAGAAACAAAGGATAGCAGATATTCCTTGAGAAATAATCGTTGCTAAACCGGCAGATTGTACTCCTAAATGTAATTGAGTAATAAATAAAATATCTAAAATAATATTAATGATTGCAGAAAAAATTAAGAAATATAATGCAGCTTGACTATCTCCAACGGCACGAAGTAAACCGGCACAGAGATTATAAGCGAATGTAACACCAACGCATAAAACAATCATATGAATATATTGGTACGATAAATCAATGATTTCAGTTGGAGTTCCTAAAAACTCTAGCAGTGGATACATTCCAAAATGACCTAGAGTAGAAACGATTAAGCTAAGCCCAAAACCTATGACTAATGTTGAAGCTACAGCGTGTTTTAATTGGGTCATATCTTGTGCACCAAAACAGCGCGCAATAACTACTCCCATCCCATTTCCAACACCAAGGGCAAAACCAATTACAAGTTCAAAAATTGCAGCAGTTGCTCCAACTCCTGCAAGTGCATTTGGCCCCAAATAGCGACCAACGATCATAATATCTGCTGTATTATATAATTGTTGAAATATATTTGAAATTAAAATCGGAATTGCAAAGGCAATGATGGAACGTAATATGGGTCCATCTAATAAATTAACGGATGTTTTTTTTAACATAATCATATCATACAAGTAGAAATTTATTGTTCTACTTGGCTAGAATCTTCCTCCTTATTTGCAATGAAATTTTCGATCGTTTGTTTTAATTGATTGTTTAATGCTACGAGTTCTTTTGCTTTTTCAAAATCAAACCCTTCTACGTTAGCAAAACAAGATTTTAAATGTTGTTCTAATTCATCATGAAGTCTCTTTCCGTTAGCACTTAGGCGAATCGTTAATTGACGTTTATTGGCTGCAGGACGTTTACGGATAATGAGTTTTTTATCTTCTAATCGTTTTAGTAGAGGAGTCAGTGTGTTACTTTCCAGTCCTACTCTTTGTCCAATTTCATTTAGGGAAAGTTTTTCCTCTTCCCACAAAGTTTCTAAAACAATAAATTGTGTATAAGTTATATGATAAGGTGCTAATGCGTGTTGATAATATTTATTTACGAGTTTTTGAGTGGAATAAATAGAATAGCATAGTCTTTTAGATAATGGATAATCAGTTTTCATAAAAAACCTCCTGTCTTTTTTGAATTGGTACTATTTTATCAAAAAAACATTATGTTTGACAATGGTTATAGTAATGTTTAATATAATTTAATTAATAAAAGGATATATTTTGGAGGAATGAATCATGTCAATGATAACGACAATTTTAGGAAGTTTAGTAGCTTTAGAGTTTTTTTATATTTTTTACTTGGAAACAATCGCGACAACATCTTCCAATACAGCAAGAGTTTTTAAAATGCAGGAAGAAGAATTAAGCCGACCATCAGTGACTACACTATTTAAAAATCAAGGAGTATATAACGGATTGATTGGAGTATTAATTCTTATTGCAATTTTTGTAATTCCGAGTATTACTTGGCTTGTTCTTTTATTAGTGTATATCATTTTAGTAGCATTATATGGTAGTTTAACAAGTGATAAAATGATTCTCTTAAAACAAGGTGGATTAGCCATTTTAACATTAATATCATTATTATTTTAAGAAAAAAAGAAAGCAAGCTTTGAATGGCTTGCTTTCTTTTTATAATCGAATAATAGAATGTTCTACAAATGTTCGATAACACATCATTTATTTCAAAAAAATCTCCTTATTAAGCTCAATTCCTGCATGAGCAGAAGATTACTCAGCTTCATATTGTCTTTACGTGGTAGAATTATTTACAATGTCCACATTTATTAGCCTTAAATTGCAATTATTACAACAATATGGGAGATTTATTTAAACGTCAGCAAGGAGGAAGATTTTGATGTTCATCTAGTTGTTTAACAATTAGATGTTTTTTTAATTTCTTTTGATATACTAGAAGGATTCTTCTAAATTATCGACTAACAGTCGAAAAAAACTTGACAGTCAGTAAGAAACGTTTTAGAATAAAACCGACCGTTAGTCAAAAAAGGAGACAGAAATGAAAAAAGGTAAAAAAAGAAAACAGGAACTTCTAAATCTTGCCTATCATATGTTCATAGAAAAAGGATATGAGAATACAAGTATTGATGAGATTGTGGCTAAGTCCGGTATAGCAAAAGGAACTTACTATTATTATTTTGAAAGTAAAGAGGCAACACTGGAAGCGGTTATTGAAATGATGATAAAGAAGAATAGTACAGCAGCCAAAGAGATTCTTACGGCAGAGCTTTCAATACCGGAAAAGTTGGTTTCGGTTGTGGATGCCTTTCGTCCTGATAAAGAGGAATCGGTCATCACTAATGTTTTGGAAAGAAAAGAAAATATTATTATGCATGATAAAATTTGCAAGAAAATTGTAGAGGTGGCAGTACCGATTCTTGCAGAGATTGTTAAAGAAGGTATAGCACAGGGGATATTTTTGTGTACACATATTGAAGAGCGAGTGAAGATGCTCCTTGTTATGAGTCAACATATGTTTGATTATGGTTTTTTTGGTGAAAGAGATGTAGAGGTATACATTGATATGCTGGAAAAGTCTCTAGGGGCAAAATCAGGAACCATGCATTTTATCAGCAAGGTCTTAGTAGAGGGGGCAAAGGAATGAATAAGGAACAGTCAATGTATCACAAAAAAATGAATCTATTTTTGCGGGTATTATTTATCTTTCTTATCATAGCGATATTAGGGGCGGCAATACTACAGATTTTTGCTCCGGAATATATGGGAAGGAACTCCGCATATGGCATTTCTATAGGCTGGCAAAGAGAAATCGGATTTTGGAATATTGCTGTTTTGGTTATATTGATTACGGCATATAGGAATTACAATTGGACCTATTTAAAGTCCATTTTACTTGCTCTGATCCTAGGAGGAATCGGCATTGGCAGCAATCATTTTGTCCATTATCTAAAGATGCATCAAATGGTAAATTTAATCGGTGCTGTGGAAAATTATCTTCTGGTTCTTGCTTGGATTATCGGATGGAGAATAGAAGAGAGAATGAAGGAATTTTGAAAATACGCATAGTAGGACTTTTCGTCATACGGGCTTTTGTTTCAAAAAGTAGGGCATCAAGTCGAATATTTGCTGTGAGCAGAGAAAAAAATCGAAGGTACCGGAAAGTTTAAATATTAGTTTATTAGATGGACGCTATAACAAAAAAGGTGAAGAAAAACAGGAATCAATATATTGATTGGAGTATTAATTCTTATTGCAATTTTTGTAGTTCCGAGTATTACTTGGCTTGTTCTTTTATTAGCGTATATTATTTTAGTAGCATTATATGGTAGTTTAACAAGTGATAAAATGATTCTCTTAAAACAAGGTGGATTAGCCATTTTAACATTGATAACATTGTTATTTTAGGTAACAAAAAAGCATGAAAGTTGCAGTTAACTTTCATGCTTTTTTTTATAATCGAACAATAGAATGTTCTACAAATGTTCGATAACACATCATTTGTTTATTATTATATGAGTCAATGACTTTTAATAACATTTGAAAGGCACTTCTACCAAGTTCTAATGTATGAATATTGACGTAGGCAGTCATTGGAAGTAGAGGTGGATTTGAATCATATGTAATAACAGGAAGACTTATTTTTTGTTCATTTAAATATCTTAAAGCCCCTTCTGTAATTAAAGCGTCGGTTGTTACAACACCATCAATCGATTCTCTTTCAATGATTGATTTCATTGTTTGATATCCACGTTCTCTTGTAAATTCCCCAACATGTGAAATTAAACCTTCTTTGAAAGGAATATGATAATGTTCTAAAGCACGTTGATAACCAATTAAACGATCTTGCGAAACGAATAATTGATGACGACCGCTTACGAATGCAATAGAAGAACACCCTTCTTGAATCATGTATTCAGTAGCGTCGAATCCAGCTTTTTCATTATTGTTATCGACAAATGAAATAAATGGAGATAAAGATTTCCCGATGACAACACTAGGGAATTCTTGTTCAATTGCTAATTCCACTAAAGGATCATCTGTTTCCCCATAAAGAAAAATAATTCCATCGACACGTCTCCCTAAAATAGTGTCTTTTAAAATACGTAGACGTTGTTCATCATCTTTCCCTGTACATAACTGAATTAAATAATGATGGTCAGCAGCAATTTGAGAAATCCCTCGAATAACTTCAGGGAAGAAAGAGTTTTGATAAAACGCATCTGTATCCCTTGGAAGAACAACGCCAATGACATTTGTTTTATTACTAGCTAAACTTCGTGCATTGAAATTAGGATGATAATTAAGAGTTTCCATTGCTTGTCGAACTCTTTTTTTAGTTGCTTGACTAATACTTGATTTATCTTGAATTACTCGTGTAACCGTTGAAGGTGATACTTCCGCTAGACGTGCAACATCCTTAATCGTGACAGCCATTTATGTTCCTCCTTTTTTTGAAAAAATTAACCATAAAAAATCTGGGCAGGAAAACAAAGTTAACCGGCCCAGAGTAAAAATCATCTTAAGATTTGATAGCTCCGTCAACCATACCTTTCATGATATGTTTTTGAGCGATTAAGAATAGGATAATGACTGGTAACATAATTAATAGAGTAGATGTTAAAATCATATCCCATTGTTTTGTAAATGATCCTGCAAAGTTAGATACTGCGATTGGAAGTGTTTGAATTGCGTTCCCTTTACCTAATAATAATAGAGGTAATAAGAAGTCGTTCCAAATCCAAATACCATTTAAAATTAAAATTGTGACATAGATTGGTTTTAAAATTGGTAATACAACATAGAAGAATGTTTGCATTTTATTACAACCATCTAATTCAGCAGCTTCTTCGATTTCTAGAGGCACACCTTTGATAAATCCATGGAACATGAATACTGATAGAGACATCCCAAAACCAGTATAAGCGAAGATGATACCTGGATAAGTACGTAATAAGCTAAATCCAAATAATGGATTTGTAATTGTGTCACTTAAAATTTTGAACCAAGTAACTAATGGATACATGACAACTTGGAATGGAATTACCATTGATGCTACAAAGATAAAGAATACAACAGTTGATAATTTAGAACGGTAACGAACTAATCCCCAAGCAGCTAATGCTGAGAATAGAGTGATTGTTACTAAAGAAATAACTGTAATAATTGTTGAAGCAAAGAATGATGATGGGTATTTAATGGAAGGGTTGTTCCAAATTGTTACCGCATTTGTCCAAAGTTGTCCGAAACTTGCTGGCCATGATAATGGACTTGCTAAGATTTCAGCAGAGCTTTTAGCTGAGTTAACCACTAATAAAAAGATTGGACTTAAGAATAATAGGAATAAAACAGCTCCAAAAATTTCTAAAAGTAATAAGCCGAGTTTTTGTTTTTTCATTATAAGTCAATCTCCTTCCGTTTAGTGATTGTTGTTTGAACAACACTAATAACTACTAAGATGAAGAATAGAATAACTGCACGAGCTTGACCTTGTGCCATTAAGTTATCTCCAGAGGCAGTGTTATAAATGTTCATTGTAATAAACTCTGTACTTTGGATAGCTTTATCATGCCATAATAGAGATGGTCCACCACCAGTAAGTGAGAAGTTTACATCGAAAATTTTAAATGAGTTTGTAATTGTTAAGAATAGTGATACCGTAAATGCAGGCATTACCATTGGGATAATAATATGTTTTAATCTTTGGAAAGCATTTGCTCCATCAAGAGAAGCAGATTCTACTAAACTTGAAGGTACATTTTGTAATGCTGCAAAGTAAATCATCATAATATAACCAGCATATTGCCAAGTATTTGTAATAATTAATGCCAATACAGCTAATTTAACGTCACCTAAAAATAGATTTTCTACTAAGAACTGACTACCAATTGCTGAACCTAAAGCAGGGAATACTGAGTTATAAATGAATTGCCAAATATACCCTAATACAAGTCCCCCGATAAGGTTAGGAATAAAGAATCCAGCTCTGAAAATTTCACTTAATTTAATTTTACTAGATACTAGTAAAGCTAAACCGAATGATACAAAGTTTACAACGACTACGTTAAATAATGCGAAAATTACAGTAATCATTAATGAATATTGGAAATGAGTATCAGCAAAGCTGTCTGTAAAGTTTTTTAATCCAACAAAGTTAATTTTAGTTTGTGTTACACTCTTCCAGTCTGTTAGGGAATAATAGAAACCTAAGAAGAAAGGTACAATAATTACGAGTGCGAAAATGATAAATGCCGGTAGCACAAGCCAGTAAAAGGTACGTCTTGCGCGATCGTCACGACTAAGAGCTTTTTTATTCTTAGACATGTTAGGGTTCCTCCTTTTATGTATTGCTGAGGTATTAATAACAGCAAACCCACAACGACCGTTGTAAGTAGTTGTGGGCCTGTGTTACATACTTAATTGTTATTTTTGAAGTAAGCTTGGTACTTCTTTGATTTGATTTGTGATCAATTCTTGGAATTTAGCTTTGTCGATTGAACCTTGAGCGTATTGTCCGTAGATTGGTCCTAATTTACCCATTAAGAAGTTATCAGGCATGAAGTATGGGTTATCAAATGAATATACTGGTTTTTTAGCAGCAACCCATTCAGCTAAGAATTTAGATAATGGAGCGCTAGGCATTTCTTTAGAAGTAGTGAATGCTGAGATCATGTTAGCTTTGTTTACTGTGTAATCTTGACCTTCTTTAGTATCAACTAAGTCAGAGAAGAATTTGTTGATTGAATCTAAAGCTTTAGTATCTTTGTTAACTACATAGTAAGATGGAGCACCAATGAATAATCCATCAGCATTTTTGTCTTTACCTAAAGTTTGGTAAGGGATGAATCCCATTTCGAATTTAGCATTTAATTGTTTTAAGTTAGGATCTTTCCAGTTACCTTGGTGTAAGAATGCTGCTTTACCACTAGCAAATGCAGAGTCCATATCTTCTTGTGTACCAACTGTTAATAATTTTTTCTCAGTGTGTTTGAATAATAATTCAACCCAGTCAGCATAGTTTGATAAACGAGCTGGATCAGTTTCACCTTTAACTACTTGTTGAGTAATTGTACGGTCGCCGTTTGGTAAACCAGAACTTAAGTAAGCAGCGAAGTCGTGGATACCCATGATCCAAGTTTCACCTTCTTTAGTAGCAGTAGCTACTACTGTAGATAAACCTAATTCATCTTTTTTGCTTTCTAATGTATCCATTGCTTTTTGAACTGCATCAAATGAAGTTAATGAAGCAGGGTCGATTCCAGCTTTAGATAATACTTCTTTATTATAAGCTAAACCATAACCTTCAACAGATACTGGGAATCCATAAACGTCATTTCCTTGTTTGAATTCGAATTCTGTTTTGTCAATCCAGTCACCTTTAAGTGGTTGTAAGTTGTCTTTCCATAAGTCGTATCCAGCTTGACCTTCAATTACGAATACGTCTGGAGCAGTTCCAGCAGTAAATTCAGTTTTTAATTGATCTGAAATTTTACATGAACCAGAACATGTTTTAATATTTACTGTAACTCCGTTTTTGTCGCCCCATTCTTTAGCGTATGCTGTTAAGGCATCTTGAATTTCACTCTTGTTACTATATAAAGTGAATTCTTTTTTACCTTCAGAAGATCCTCCTTTTGAAGAGTCTGTTGATTTGCTGCCGCAAGCTGCTAATGCTAAACCAGCTAAGCCGACAACGAATGATTTTTTAAGCCATGTGTTTGCCATTATTTTTTCCTCCCTTGAGATATATTCAGTTAACGCAAACGATTTCTTAACTGGCTTTAGTATACCCCTTTCAGAAATCGTTTGCAAGAGTTTTTTTGCAAAAAAATAAAAAAAATTTAGCGTTTACATTTTTGGTGAGGGAATTTAATTCAAAAAAATCAAGCTATATATAGAAGAGATTTTTTCTTTTTAGTGACAATTTTTTTATGGCTTTTATAAAAAAATAAATTTCTACTTGCATTTTTATTTTTTTTCTACTAGTATTAAAGCAAACGATTGCGTAATTGAAAGACTACGTATCTAAAATTAATAAAGAAAAGAGGAGTAATACTTATGAAGGAAAGACAATCTGGTGTGTTAATGCATATTTCATCTTTACCAGGGAAATATGGAATTGGTTCATTCGGAAAATCTGCTTACGATTTTGTTGATTTTTTAGTACGTAGTAAGCAAACTTATTGGCAAATTTTACCATTAGGAACAACTAGTTATGGAGATTCGCCATACCAATCATTTTCAGCATTTGCTGGGAATACACATTTTTTAGATTTTGAGACTTTTGTAAAAGAAGGTTTATTAACTGAAGATGAATTAGCAGGAAATTGGGGAGATGATTCTACTACTGTTGATTATGCTTTGGTTTATGAAAAAAGAAGACCTATTTTAGAAAAAGTAGTTCAACGTTTCTTAGAAAAAGAAGATTTAACAGATTACCATCGTTTTGTGGAAGAAAAAGCAGAATGGTTAGAACCATTTGCTGAGTATATGGCGATTAAAGAGAGTTTTGATATGAAGAGTTGGTCGAAATGGACTGATGAAGATATTAAACGTCGTAAACCTGAAGCTTTAGCTACTTATCGTGAAAAATTAGCAGATAAATTGGAGTATCATCGTGTGACTCAATATTTGTTTGATAAACAATGGAAAGCATTAAAACAATATGCGAATGAACATCATATTCAAATTATTGGAGATATGCCGATTTATGTAGCCGAAGATAGTGTAGAAATGTGGGCTACCCCTCATTACTTTAAAACAGATGAAGTTGGAAATGCAGCTTGTGTAGCAGGTTGCCCGCCAGATGGCTTCTCACCATTAGGACAATTATGGGGAAATCCAATTTATAATTGGAGAGCGATGAAGTTAGACGGCTTTACTTGGTGGATTAAACGATTGAAAGCGAGCTTTGAATTGTTTGATGTAGTCAGAATTGACCACTTCCGTGGATTTGCAGCTTATTGGGAAATTCCTGCAGGTGCAACAGATGCTACTGGTGGTGAATGGGTAAAAGGTCCAGGATTTGATTTGTTTGAAGCGGTGAAAAATGAACTTGGTGATTTACCGATTATTGCTGAAGATTTAGGTTTTATGGATGATGCAGTTATTGAATTACGTGAAGCAACTGGTTTCCCTGGAATGAAAATTTTAGAATTTGGATTCATGGGTTCAGAGCCAAGTAGCACGGATTTACCTCATTATTATCCAGTAAATTCTGTTTCATACACTGGAACGCATGACAATGATACAGTACTAGGATGGTATGATTCTGCATCAGAGGAAGAACGCGATTTCTGTAATCGTTATTTAAACCGTACAGAAGAACCAATTAGCTATGCTATGTTAAGAAGTTTATACGGTTCAGTAAGTAAGATGACCATAGCAACAATGCAAGATTTATTACAATTAGATACATCAGCTCGTATGAATATTCCAAGCACTCTTGGTGGAAATTGGGTGTGGAGAATGCAAGAAGGAGATATTACACAAGAAGTGGAAGATTTCCTATTAGAGATTACAGAATTGTATGATCGTTCAAACGAACAGTTGTAGGGTAAACAAATAGAAGGAGACAAAAATGCAAACATTAAAACAATATGTAGAAAGTAATTATCATAAATCATTAGGAGAATGTTCAAAAGAAGAAGTATATGTAGCGTTATTACACTATACAAAAGAAAAAAGTGCAGCATTACCATCAAATGAAGGAAAGAAAAAAGTATATTACATTTCTGCAGAATTTTTAATTGGTAAATTGTTGTCAAATAATTTAATCAACTTAGGAATTTATGATGAAGTTAAGGAAGAATTAGAAGCTGAAGGTCATACTTTAGCAGAAATCGAAGAAATTGAATTAGAACCATCATTAGGAAACGGCGGATTAGGACGTTTAGCAGCATGTTTCTTAGATTCTATCGCAACTCTTGGTTTAGCAGGAGATGGAGTTGGGTTAAATTATCACTTTGGATTATTTGAACAAAAATTCAAAGATAATCAACAAAATGCAGTGCCAAATAACTGGTTAACTCCAGATAGTTGGTTAGTTCCAACTTCTGTTTCATACGAAGTGCCATTTGCAAACTTTACATTGAAATCAAAAATGTTCAATATTGATGTTTTAGGGTATGAACAATCTCATAAAAACCAATTACATTTATTCGATGTAGATACAATTGATGAATCATTAGTACATGATGATTCAATCGCATTTGATAAAACAAAAATTGCTGAAAACTTAACATTATTCTTATATCCAGATGACAGTGATGAGCAAGGTGAATTATTACGTATTTACCAACAATACTTCATGGTAAGTAATGGAGCTCAATTATTATTAGACGAAGCAGTTGCTAAAGGAAGTAACTTACATGACTTAGCAGAATATGCAACAGTTCAAATTAATGATACTCACCCATCAATGGTAATCCCAGAATTAATTCGTTTATTAGGCGAACGTGGAATTGAATTTGATGAAGCAGTTGAAATTGTTCGCTCAATGACAGCTTATACAAACCACACAATTTTAGCAGAAGCATTAGAAAAATGGCCTTTACATTACTTAGAACAAGTAGTACCTCACTTAGTGCCAATTATTAAAGAATTAGATGCTCGTGTAAGAGCCCAATTTAATGATGCAAGTGTAGCCATTATTGACGAACATAACCGTGTTCACATGGCGAATATGGATATCCACTATGGATATAGCGTAAATGGTGTGGCAGCATTGCATACAGAAATTTTAAAACAAAGCGAATTGAAGAATTTCTATGAAATTTATCCAGAGAAATTCAATAACAAAACAAATGGTATTACTTTCCGTCGTTGGTTATTACACGCTAACCCAGAATTAGCAAAATTATTAGATCGTACAATTGGAAAAGAATATCGTCATGATGCAACTAAATTAGAAGCTCTAAAAGCTCATACACATGATTTAGAATTCCAAGAAGCATTAAAAGGTATTAAACGTAACAATAAATTACGTTTGAAACACTTCTTACAAGAACACCAAGGTGTAACTGTGAAAGAAGATTCAATTTTTGACGTTCAAATTAAACGTATGCATGAATATAAACGTCAACAAATGAATGCATTATATGTAATTTACAAATACTTAGACATTAAAAATGGAAACATTCCTGCAAAACCAATCACAATTATCTTTGGAGGGAAAGCTGCTCCTGCCTATGTAATTGCGCAAGATATTATTCATTTAATTTTATGTTTATCTGAATTAATTGCAAATGACCCAGAAGTAAGTCCACACTTACAAGTTGTGATGGTAGAAAACTACAATGTTACTGCAGCAACTCATTTAATTCCTGCAGCAGATATTTCAGAGCAAATTTCATTAGCTTCAAAAGAAGCAAGTGGAACAGGAAATATGAAATTCATGTTAAACGGTGCGTTAACATTAGGAACATTAGACGGAGCGAATGTGGAAATCCACGAATTAGTTGGAGATGAAAACATTTATGTCTTTGGTGAAGATAGCGACACTGTTATTAAACATTATGAAAATAGTGATTATCATTCACATTCATACTATGAAAGAGAAGCGATTCGTCCATTAGTAGACTTTATCGTAAGTGATGCTTTAGTATCATTAGGAAATAGAGAACGTCTAGAAAGATTATTCAATGAATTAATCAATAAAGACTGGTTCATGACTTTATTAGACTTAGAAGACTATATCCAAACAAAAGAACGTATGTTAGTAGACTATCATGATCGTGAAAATTGGATTGCAAAAGTAATTACAAATATTGCAATGGCTGGTTTCTTCTCAAGTGACCGTACAATCGAAGACTACAACCGTGATATTTGGAAATTAAACTAATATTACGAAAAATGAAGAAGTAAGAAATAGCGAGAGTTGTTTCTTGCTTCTTTTTTGAGTTAAAATAAAACAAATTGAAATGGAAAGGAAGATCAGATGAAAATTATTATGTCACCCGCAAAAGAAATGGCAACAGATGCACCTGTGCAAAAAGATTGGGTGTTAACGGAAGATAGTCAAAAAATTGTATCTTTATTATCGAATTATAGTAAGGAAGAACTGAAGAAATTATTGAAAGTTAGTGATGCTTTATTAGAAGAAAATTGGGATAAAATTCAAAAATTTCAAGAAAATGTTACTTATCATGCAATGGATTTATATCAAGGATTAGCATTCCGTAGTTTTAAGCAAGTAGCTGATTGGAAAGAACATAAAGCTTATGCAGTGCAACATCTTAGAATTCTTTCAGCATTATATGGAGCAATCAGTCCAGATGAATGTGTGAAGCCGTATCGATTAGATTTAACGATGAATTTAAAAGTAGAGGGAGAAACTCTGAAAAAATATTGGAAAGAACGAATTGTAAGTACTTTTGAAAAAGAAGAATGTATCATCAATTTAGCAAGCAGTGAGTTTTCTTCGTTATTTAATAAAAAACAATATGATTGGGTAGATGTTGACTTTTATGAGAAAAAAGAAGGGGCATTAAAACAACATTCTACTATTTCAAAAAAAGCTAGAGGAAAAATGGCAGCTTGGATAGTACTTCATCAAATTCAAGATAAAGCTGTGTTAAGAAATTTTGATGTAGATGGATATATATTTGATGAATCGATTTCAAAAGAAAATCACTATTGTTTTGTAAAAGAGGTTTAAAATAGAGTATAAACTCTATTCGAAAAAAGGTTTAGAATATACGCAAAAACTATAAAAAGAAATAGTTTAGACCCATTGACGAACTTGAATAATTATGGTACTATGTCAAAGGTGCTTTTATACCTGATTCCTGATTAGAAATCATATCAGTCGTGCTGACTGGTAAAAAGGCCACTGAGAGAGACATTTATGTGTCTTTTAATTTTTACAAAAAAATGGACCACCAGGATGTGTGGACCAAGAAGAACCCGATAGGGAAGGAGGAAGAGCTAAATGCCAACAATTAACCAATTAGTCCGTAAACCTCGTAAATCAGCAGTTGAGAAATCAGCTTCTCCAGCGTTAGGTAAAGGATATAACAGCTTTAAAAAATCACAAACGAATACAAACTCTCCACAAAAACGTGGTGTATGTACTCGTGTAGGTACTATGACACCTAAAAAACCTAACTCAGCGTTACGTAAATATGCCCGTGTACGTTTATCAAACTTAATCGAAGTAACTGCGTACATTCCAGGTATCGGTCACAACTTACAAGAACACAGCGTAGTATTAATCCGTGGTGGACGTGTAAAAGACTTACCAGGGGTACGTTACCACATCATCCGTGGTGCATTAGACACTGCTGGAGTTAACAACCGTATGCAAGGTCGTTCTAAATACGGTACAAAACGTCCTAAAAAATAATTTAGGTTAACAAAATAATAAACAATAAACAATAACTCAAAATGATGAAAGGAGGATTATAAATGCCTCGTAAAGGTCCTGTCGCAAAACGTGATGTTTTGCCTGATCCAATTTATAATTCAAAATTAGTTACTCGTTTAATCAACCGTTTAATGGTAGATGGTAAACGTGGTAAAGCAGCAACAATTTTATACAATGCATTTGACATCGTTAAAGAACAAACTGGAAATGATCCAATGGAAGTGTTCGATCAAGCTATGAAGAACATTATGCCAGTATTAGAAGTTAAAGCTCGCCGTGTTGGTGGTTCTAACTATCAAGTACCAGTTGAAGTTCGTTCAGACCGTCGTACTACATTAGGTTTACGTTGGTTAGTAAACTACTCACGCTTACGTGGTGAAGACACTATGGAAGTTCGTTTAGCTCGTGAAATCATGGATGCTGCGAACAACACAGGTGCTTCTGTTAAAAAACGTGAAGATACTCATAAAATGGCAGAAGCAAACAAAGCGTTTGCTCACTATCGTTGGTAAGATTCAAAAAGCCTTCGGGCTTTTTAATCTATGCATAAATTAATCATAAAATAAAGAGGTGTAGAACGAAGATGGCAAAGAGAGAATTTACTCTTGAAAACACGCGTAATATCGGTATCATGGCTCACATTGACGCAGGTAAAACTACAACAACTGAGCGTGTACTTTATTACACTGGTAAAATCCATAAAATTGGTGAAACTCACGAAGGTGCTTCACAAATGGACTGGATGGAACAAGAACAAGAACGTGGTATCACTATTACATCTGCTGCTACAACAGCACAATGGAAAGGTCACCGTATCAACATCATCGACACTCCAGGGCACGTGGACTTCACAGTTGAAGTAGAACGTTCTCTACGTGTATTAGATGGAGCTGTTGCGGTACTTGATGCACAGTCTGGGGTTGAACCTCAAACAGAAACTGTATGGCGTCAAGCTACAACATATGGTGTTCCTCGTATCGTATTTGCTAACAAAATGGACAAAATTGGTGCAGACTTCTTATATTCTGTACGTACAATTCATGAACGTTTACAAGCAAATGCTCACCCAATTCAATTACCAATCGGTGCTGAAGATGAGTTTTCAGGTATCATCGATTTAATTAAAATGAAAGCTGAAATCTATACTAATGACTTAGGTACAGATATCCAAGAAACAGATATCCCTGAAGATTTACAAGATTTAGCAGAAGAATGGCGTGAAAAATTAGTGGAAGCAGTAGCTGAAACTGATGAAGAATTAATGGAACGCTATTTAGAAGGCGATGAAATTTCACAAGAAGAATTAAAAGCAGCTATCCGTAAAGCTACATGTGCTGCTGAATTCTACCCAGTATTATGTGGATCAGCTTTCAAAAACAAAGGGGTACAATTAATGTTAGATGCAGTAGTTGACTACTTACCATCACCATTAGACGTACCAGCTATTAAAGGGATTGACCCTAACACTGATGCAGAAGTAGAACGTCATTCTTCAGACGAAGAACCATTCTCAGCATTAGCATTTAAAGTTATGACTGACCCATTCGTAGGTCGTTTAACATTCTTCCGTGTGTACTCTGGTACTTTACAATCAGGTTCATACGTTAAAAACTCAACTAAAGGTAAACGTGAACGTGTAGGACGTATCTTACAAATGCACGCTAACTCACGTCAAGAAATTCCTGAAGTATTCTCAGGAGATATCGCTGCAGCAGTAGGTCTTAAAGATACAACTACTGGGGACACATTATGTGATGAAAAAGCAGAAGTTATCTTAGAGTCTATGGAATTCCCTGATCCAGTTATCGAAGTAGCGATTGAACCAAAATCAAAAGCTGACCAAGATAAAATGGGTATTGCATTACAAAAACTTGCTGAAGAAGACCCAACATTCCGTGCTTACACTAACCAAGAAACTGGTGAAACAGTTATCGCTGGTATGGGTGAGTTACACTTAGACATTATCGTAGACCGTATGCGTCGTGAATTCAAAGTTGAAGCTAACGTAGGTGCTCCTCAAGTATCTTACCGTGAAACATTCCGTGCTTCTACTCAAGCAGAAGGTAAATTCGTTCGTCAATCAGGTGGTAAAGGTCAATACGGTCACGTATGGATTGAATTTGCTCCTAACGAAGAAGGTGCTGGATTCGAATTCGAAAATGCTATTGTCGGTGGGGTAGTTCCTCGTGAATACATCCCAGCTGTAGAAGCAGGATTGAAAGATGCTATGGAAAACGGGGTATTAGCTGGTTATCCATTAGTTGACATTAAAGCTAAATTATATGATGGAAGCTACCATGATGTCGATTCATCAGAAACTGCCTTCAAAGTTGCTGCTTCAATGGCATTGAAAGCTGCTGCTAAGAAAGCACAACCATCTATCTTAGAACCAATGATGGCTGTAGAAATTACAGTTCCAGAAGAATACTTCGGAGATGTAATGGGTCACGTTAACGCTCGTCGTGGACGCGTTGAAGGTTCTGAAGTTCGTGGTAACGCACAAATCGTTAAAGGTATGATTCCTTTATCAGAAATGTTCGGTTACGCAACTACATTACGTTCTGCAACACAAGGTCGTGGTACATTCTCAATGACATTTGACCACTATGAAGATGTTCCTAAGAGCATTGCAGAAGAAATCATTAAGAAAAATGGCGGAAATGGCGAATAATTAATCGCTTAAAACGCAACTTCATCAAAGAATCTAGGTCGACTGGTTACCTAGTGTAACCAGTTGATTTTTATAGGTATTCTTTGGTATAATTCAAATCGGTAGATACTGTTATAGAATCTAACAAAAATACTCAAACATTTAGGAGGAATTATTTAAAATGGCAAAAGAAAAATTTGACCGCTCAAAACCACACGTTAACATTGGTACAATCGGCCACGTTGACCACGGTAAAACAACTTTAACTGCAGCTATCACAACTGTTTTAGCTAAGAAAGGTTTCGCACAAGCTCAAGATTACGGTTCAATCGATAAAGCTCCAGAAGAACGCGAACGTGGTATCACTATCAACACTGCTCACGTTGAGTATGAAACTGACACTCGTCACTATGCTCACGTTGACTGCCCAGGACACGCGGACTACGTTAAAAACATGATCACTGGTGCTGCTCAAATGGACGGTGCTATCTTAGTAGTATCTGCAGCTGACGGTCCAATGCCTCAAACACGTGAACACATCTTATTATCACGTCAAGTAGGTGTTCCTTACATCGTTGTATTCTTAAACAAAGTTGACATGGTTGACGATGAAGAATTATTAGAATTAGTAGAAATGGAAGTTCGTGACTTATTATCAGAATACGATTTCCCAGGAGACGACACTCCAGTTGTTTCTGGTTCTGCTTTACGCGCTTTAGAAGGCGATGCAGCTTACGAAGAAAAAATCTTAGAATTAATGGCTGCTGTTGACGAATATATCCCAACTCCAGAACGTGACACTGACAAACCATTCATGATGCCAGTCGAAGACGTATTCTCAATCACTGGTCGTGGTACTGTAGCTACAGGACGTGTTGAACGTGGACAAGTTCGTGTTGGTGACGAAGTAGAAATCGTTGGTATTTCTGAAGAAACTTCTAAAACAACTGTTACAGGTGTTGAAATGTTCCGTAAATTGTTAGACTACGCTGAAGCAGGGGATAACATTGGTACATTATTACGTGGTGTTACACGTGACAACATCGAACGTGGACAAGTTCTTTCTAAACCAGGAACAATCACTCCACATACAAAATTCAAAGCTGAGGTTTACGTATTAACTAAAGAAGAAGGCGGACGTCACACTCCATTCTTCTCTAACTACCGTCCTCAATTCTACTTCCGTACAACAGACATCACTGGTGTTTGTGTGTTACCAGAAGGTACTGAAATGGTAATGCCTGGTGACAACGTAACTATGGAAGTTGAATTAATTCACCCAGTTGCGATCGAAGAAGGTACTAAGTTCTCTATCCGTGAAGGTGGACGTACTGTAGGTGCTGGTATCGTAGCTAACATCGAAAAATAATTTTTATTAAATTGATTTTCAATCCTCCCTTTTGGGAGGATTTTTTTGTTTTTATATAAAAAATCTAATTGATAACTGTTCTCATTCTAGATTGCTGGTTTTGAGTGGCGATATTTTAAAATTTATGCTACTCTATATCAGTATATTTTAATGAAAGAATAGGAGGCGTTTGGAATGATAGAGCTGATTGCAACAGTTGAATCAATCCAACAAGCGCAAGCACTACTTGAAGCAGGAGTAGATGTATTGTGCTTTGGTGAAGACTTATTTGGTTTAAGATTACCAATGTCGTTTTCACGAGATGAACAAAAAGAATTAACAGAATTAGCACATCGCTATGGAAAAAAAGTAAATGTAGCGGTTAATGCGATTTTTCATAATGAAGGAATTGCGAAAGTTCCAGAATATTTACAATTTTTAAAATCTATTAATGTAGATATGATTACAGTAGGAGATCCTGGTGTTGTTCAAATCATGAAGAACCTAGAATACTCAATTCCTTATTATTATGACGCTGCTGTTTTAGTAACAAGTAGTCGTCAAGTTAATTTCTGGGCTAAACGTGGGGCAATAGGTGCAGTAATTGCTAGAGAAATACCAAGAGCAGAAATGGAAATTTTAGCAAGCCAAGTTGAAGTTCCAATTGAAGTGTTAGTTTATGGTGCAACATGTATCCATCATTCTAAACGTCCATTATTACAAAATTATTTTAACTATATTGAGAAAGAAGAGAGTGTTGAGAAAAAACGTGGATTATTTGTCAGTGAACCTGCAGATGAAGATTCTCATTATTCAATCTATCAAGATATTAATGGGACACATATTTTCGCCAACAATGATGTTTCTCTAGCTCCTTACTTATTAGAATTAGCTGAAATGGGTGTTCCTCAATGGAAATTTGATGGAGTTTTAACTCCAGGGGAAAACTTTGTTAAAGTGGTTCAATTATTTGATAATGCACGTAAAGAAATCGAAGCAGGTACTTGGACAGTTGAAAAGAGTGCAAGCTTAGAATTACAAGTTAGAGAACTACATCCAGAACAACGTGGTTTGGATGCAGGATTTTATATTTTAAATCCAGAAGATGTGAAATAGGAGAGAGACGAATGGGAAGAAAAATTTTGAAAAAACCAGAAGTTCTTGCTCCAGCAGGAACACTTGAAAAATTAAAAACAGCAATTTTATATGGTGCAGATGCAGTATTTTTAGGAGGAGAAGCGTACGGACTAAGAAGTCGTGCAGGGAACTTTGATTTCGAAGAAATGAAAGAAGCCGTTGAATTTGCACATAGCCATAATGCTAAAGTATATATTGCAGCAAATATGGTGACTCACGAAGGAGATGAAAAAGGTGCGGGTGAATTTTTCCGTACAGTTCGTGACCTTGGAATTGATGCAGCGATTATAAGTGATATGGCATTAATGGATATTTGTGCTTCTGAAGCTCCAGGATTACCAATTCACCTTTCGACACAAGCTTCTGCTGCAAACTGGGAAACATTAAACTTCTGGAAAGATGAAGGTTTAGAACGTGTTGTATTAGCACGTGAAGTTTCTATGGCAGAAATTCAAGAAATGCAAGAAAAAGTGGATGTTGAAATTGAAGCATTCATTCATGGTGCGATGTGTATTTCTTATTCAGGTCGTTGTGTATTATCTAACCACATGGTACGTCGTGATGCGAACCGTGGGGGATGTGCGCAATCATGTCGTTGGAAATATGGTTTGTTTGATATGCCATTTGTAAATGAGAAAAATATGGTTGGTGCTGGTGAAGAAGGTATCGAAGAGAAATTCTCTATGAGTGCGGTTGACTTATCAATGATTCACAATTTGCCAGATTTAATTGAAGCTGGAGTAGATAGCTTAAAAATTGAAGGTCGTATGAAGTCTATTCACTATGTTTCAACAGTGGCCAATGTATATCGTGCTGCAGTAGATAGTTATTGTGAAGATCCAGATAACTATGTATGTAAGCAAGAATGGGTTGACGAATTATGGAAAGCAGCTCAACGTGAGTTAGCAACAGGATTCTATTATCAAATCCCTACTGAAGAAGAGCAATTATTTGGTGCTCGTCGCCAAATTCCACAATATGCATTCGTAGGTCAAGTGTTGGAATATGATCCAGAAACTCAAATTGCAACGATCCAACAAAGAAATAACTTTAAAGTTGGAGACCATATTGAGTTTTATGGACCAGGAATGCGTCATCATGAAGAAGTATTAACAACTTTATGGGATGAAAATGGGGAAGAAATTGAAGCAGCTCCTCATGCAATGATGATTTGTAAAATGAAAGTAACGGAACCAGTGAAACCATTAGACATGATTCGAAAAAGAAGGTAAAATATATAAAAAATAATTGATAGAAAAGGAGACGGTTATGTCATTACCAAATTGTCCAAAATGTAGTTCAGAATACACATATGAAGATGGTGTATTATTAGTTTGTCCAGAGTGTGCTCATGAATGGGAACCAGGACAAGAAGTTGAAGAAGATGGAGTAGTTGCCATTGATGCAAATGGAAACCGTTTAGAAAATGGAGATACTGTAACAGTTATTAAAGATTTAAAAGTTAAAGGTGCTCCAAAAGATATTAAACAAGGAACTCGTGTGAAGAACATTCGTATCGTAGAAGGAGACCACAATATTGATTGTAA
Organism: uncultured Granulicatella sp.; assembly: GCF_963528315.1. Taxonomy (GTDB): domain Bacteria; phylum Bacillota; class Bacilli; order Lactobacillales; family Aerococcaceae; genus Granulicatella. Next base: position 50,899 of record NZ_CAURVV010000009.1, read on the forward strand.
AATTGATGGTTTCGGTGCGATGAAATTAAAATCAGAATTTGTAAAAAAAATCTAATTCATTAGAAGAGCTGAGGAGAAATCCTCAGCTCTTTTATGATTTGTTAAAAATCTTAAAAATATTTCAAAAGAGGTTTGACGGGAAATTTTCCAGAGAATATAATGGAGAGGACAACAAATTAAAGGATGGAAAAATTCACGTGGCTCAACAAAATGTGATGCAAGAATCTCAAAAAAATTCTAAATATAAACGTGTAGCAGCCCTTGATGGTTTTAAAGGGATGATGATTCTTGCAATTATAGGATATTATTATTTTCAAAATTATTTGCCAGGTGGTTTTTTTGCGGTAAATGCATTCTTTGTAATCGGTGGTTACTTAGCCTTTCGAGATAATAAGCATTTATTCCATAAAAAACCAGTAGAATGGCATTTGTCATCAAAATTATCTCGATTATGGCTTCCAATGTTGTTTATGATTATTGGGACGGTTGCATTTTTATTTATTGCATTACCGGAACAGTTAAAAAATATTCGAATGATGTCTTTATCGTCTTTAGTATTTTTCAATAATTACTATCAAATTATTAATCAACAATCTTACTTTGTACAATCGATAAATCCAAGTCCATTTGTTCATTTATGGTATGTATCCCTTTATTTACAATTAATGCTAATAGCTGTTGGAATTCGGAAAGTATTTCATCGTTTAAACTTATTGCGTATGCAGGAAAGTTTAGTCTTGTTGATTCTTAGTGCTGTTTCAGCAGTGTTAATGACTGTCATGTATATGATACAAAAGGATCCTTCTTATATATACTATGCAATTTCGACTAGGATTTTTTCGTTCTTATTAGGAGGAGTTTTAAGTTATTTTACAGAAGGGCAATTGTCTCTTCGTTTGCCTAGGGGTAAATCGTCCTCATTATTTATTCAATTGATAGGATTGGTTAGTCTTTTATTAATGGGATGGATGGCATTAAGTTTTAATGGTGTCCAAGATGAAACTTACTTATATGGAATGCAATTATTTTCGATTGTTTCTATTGTATTTTTATGGAGTATCTTGTATGAAAATTCTGTATTAAATTATTTCTTACGTTTTAGAGGATTTACAATCTTTGGAAGAAGAAGTTTCTCTTATTATTTATGGTTTTATCCTGTGCATATGTTTGCGCCTTATTTCCTAAGTGGTGAAGAATCAAATCTTATATTTTTAGTTGCTCAAATGCTATGTATAGTAGTGTTAGCTGAAATTACTTATAAAGTATTTGAAACGAAAAAATGGTTGGTGCCTTTTGGACAATCATTTAGTTTGATGAGTATTCATCATTTTACGGTGAAGGAGTTACCTCCAGTTAAAAAAATAATGGGAATGGCCTTTTCTTTTACTTATATTATTTTAATTGGATTAGCATTTGTTGGATTTTTCCAATCCTCGACGGAAACCAATTTAGTTGCACAGCAATTAGAAAGTGTGATTAAACGTAACCAAGAACTGATTGAACAAACAACTCAGGAAGAAAGTACGACAGTAGATCCAAATAAAGAAATTGAATTAAAAGAACAAGTTGCTCAAGAGCCAGTAACATTTGTAGGGGATTCGATTTTATTAGCAGCAGCAGATAAAGTTCAAGAATTATTCCCTAAAGCTATTATCGATGGAAAAATTGGAAGACAATTATATTCTAGTTCGGCAACTTTACAAGACTTAATTTCTAAAGGAAAAATGGCAAATAGAGTTGTAACTGTTTTAGGAACGAATGGTACTTTTTCTCAAAAACAAGTCGATGAATATATTCGTATTCTTGGAGAAGACCGAGAGTTATACTTTGTGACAATATTTGCTCCAGTGAAATGGAATAATGAAGTGAATCAACAATTGCATGAAGCGAAAACTCGTCATGCAAATGTACATATTATTGATTGGTATGAATTAGCAAAAAATCATGCTGAATGGTTCTATGAAGATAAGATTCATCCGAACAATCAAGGAGCGGAAGAATTTGCAGAGTATTTATTAGAGTCTATTACTCAAATGAAAATAAATGAATAAAAATATAAACACCTTTTTTGATAGTTTATGGCTATTTTAGAAGGTGTTTTTTTGTTATAAAAAGCAGAACAGTTGTGTAAATGTGTACTTATTTTATATGAAGCAATGTGAGTAGATGAGCTAAATAGCTTGAGAAAACTCCATTGTTTTGGTATATTAATAGTAAATGCAAAAGGAAAGAGGAAATTGTTTGCAAAGTGCTAGTCACAGTCTTCGATTAATGGGGGCGTCTATTACATTAACGGTTTTCCATGAGGACGCACAGAATTTATTGTTACAGAGTGAGCAACTGTTGCACCTTTATAAAAATCGTTTTAGTGCAAATGATGCTGATTCAGAACTAATGGCGATTAATTTACAAGCTGGAAAGAAAGCAGTTCGAGTTCATCCAGAATTATTTGAATTAATTGCGTTAGGAAAGAAACATAGTATTGCAACGAATAGTCATCTCAATATTGCGATTGGACCATTAGTTCAAACGTGGAGAATTGGTTTTTCAGATGCTAAACTTCCTTCAAAAGAAGAGATTCAAACTTTATTACAAATAACGAATCCTGAGGACATTATATTAGATGACTCAAAACAGGAAGTGTATTTATCCAAAGTTGGAATGAGAATCGATTTGGGAGCTTTAGCAAAAGGATATATCGCTGATAAATTAAAAGAATTTTTGGTAGAACAAGGTGTTCAATCAGGAATTATAGATTTAGGTGGAAATATTCTTACGATTGGAGAAAATCCAACTTTTCAAAGACCTTGGAGAATTGGAATTCAAAATCCTATATTAGATAGAGGCGAGCATGTTGCAGTTATTGCTGTGTCGGATGCGTCTGTTGTAACTTCAGGGATTTATGAACGTCAATTGGTAGTAGATGGAAAAACCTATCATCACATTTTTGATAGAAAAACAGGATATCCAATGGAAACAGAAGTTGCAAGCATTACAATTGTAGCTGAAAAATCAGTAGATTGCGAAATATGGACGACACGTTTGTTTGGACAAAATCCATATGACATTATCGAAGAAATCGAACAACAACCTGGACTGGAAGCATTTGTGATTACAAAAAATCAAAAAATGATGTATACATCTGGAATTCAATTCGTTTAATCAGAGATGTATAGAAAGGAATTATTATGACAAAATTTATTGCACTTGTAGGAACAAACTCACAACGTTCTACAAACCGTACTTTATTACAATATATGCAAAAACATTTTGCAGATAAAGTTGAAATTGAATTAGTGGAAATTAAAGATATTCCATTATTCAACAAACCAGCAAATAAACAAGTACCAGAACTTGTAACAGAAATTGCTGCTAAAATCGAAGCTGCTGATGGAGTAATCATTGGTACTCCAGAATATGACCACGCTATTCCAGCTGTATTAATGAGCGCACTAGCATGGTTATCATATGGTATTCATCCATTATTAAATAAACCTGTAATGATTACAGGAGCATCTTATGGAACATTAGGTTCTTCTCGTGCTCAATTACAATTACGTCAAATTTTGGACTCTCCAGAATTAAAAGCAAATGTAATGCCAGGATCTGAGTTCTTATTATCTCACTCACTTCAAGCATTCGATAAAAAAGGTGATTTAATCGATTTAGATACAATCAAAAAATTAGATGCTTTATTTGATGATTTCCGTTTATTCGTGAAAATTACTCAAAAATTAAGAAGTGCTCAAGATTTATTACACAAAGAAGCAGAAAACTTTGATTGGGAAAATATTTAATATCATAATAAGAGAGGAAAAGACATTATGAAATTTGTAGGGATTGTAGGTTCAAATGCTGAACTATCATATAACCGTAAATTATTACAATTCATTCAACGTGAATTTAAATTAAAATTTGAATTAGAAGTTCTTGAAATTGATGAAGTTCCAGTATTCAATCAAGATGAAAAATGGGATGATTGCTTCCAATTGCGTTATTTATATAACAAAATTACTCGTGCTGATGGTGTTATCATTGCAACTCCAGAACACAACCATACAATTACAGCATCACTAAAAAGTGTTTTAGAATGGTTATCATTTAAAGTGCACCCATTCGAAAATAAACCAGTTATGATTGTAGGTGCTTCATACCACGATCAAGGTACATCACGTGCGCAAGTACACTTACGTAAAATTTTAGATGCTCCAGGTGTAAATGCATATACTTTACCAGGGAATGAATTCTTATTAGGAAAAGCAAAACAAGCATTTGATGAAAACGGAAATATCATTAATGAAGGAACAGTGAAGTTCTTAGAATCTTGTTTAGATAACTTCGTAAAATATGTGGAGGTCGTTTCTAAATTGAAAAAACCAAAACCAATTGAACCAGAAGATTTATATTGTACTAACCCAATTGCAACTACTATTCAAGGTGTTGATCCAGATGATCCAGATTGGGTAGAAAAAGCAGCTGAAATTGTAGGTGCCGTATCTGGAGACACTTATGTTAAATTAGACCACGGTATCTTAACAGTTAACCAAATTGACATGTTCTTAAAAGCAATGCCATTTGAGTTAACATATGCAGATGATAACAACCAATTCTTGTATTACAATAACGCTCATCAAGAACCAAGCACAATGTTTGGTAAACGTGTACGTGTTCAAGCAGGTAGCAGATTAGGAACTGTTCATGCTTCATTACCACCAGCAAGAATGAAAAATGTTGAGTGGGTTGTAGGAGTATTACGTAACGGTGATCAAGAATATGTTCGTACAATTGTACCAGGAACACCAGAAGGAGTTATTAATACACATAACTATAAAGCTATGTATTATCCAGATGGCTCATATGCTGGAATTAATGAAATTATCTTTAACTTCCAACCATGGTTAGATTGGTATTTAGAAACAACTGGTCAACGTTTAGTTGGAGGAAATGCTCCAGCTGCAGCAGCACATGGTTCACATGGAAGTGCAGATGCAACATCAGGAGCTTCATCAGATACTCCAAGTCATGGTGCAGCAGACGCAACTTCAAGTGCAAGTAACTAAAAATAATAATAAAAGGCAAGCGAAATTTTCGTTTGCCTTTTTTAGTGTTAAAAATATTGTTTTAAGATTTGGAGTTCGGAAAAATTTAAAGGTCGATACTCACCCGGGAAAAGAGATTCATCTAAAAGAAATTCACCAAAACGAATTCTTTTAAGGAAAGTGACTTTAACCCCAACACATAAAAACATCTTTTTAATTTGATGAAATTTTCCTTCTGAAATCGTAACAGTAGCTTTGCTAAAGGAAGGAGACGATTCAAGAATTGATAATTTAGCAGGTTTACAAATCGTTCCATCATGAAACATAATTCCATCGTAAAATCTCTGAATACAGGAATCGTCTAAAGGCCCATTAACTTCTACATAATATTCCTTTTCAATATGTTGAATAGGATTTAATAAACGATATCCTAAAGGTCCGTTATTCGTAATGATTAAAAGCCCTTCAGTATCTCTATCTAGTCGTCCAATGGGATATAATCCTTCGACATTTTCATTTTTAAATAAATCAATAACTGTAGGAAGTTGAGAATCGGTGGTAGCAGTGATGAATCCTTTAGGTTTATTTAATAAATAATACTTTTGGGAGTTGTCTTCAATTCGACTTCCTTGAACGGTAATCACTTGAATTTGTGGATCGACATTATTACTTACATGAGTTGCGGGAATTGAATCGATTAGTACTTCACCAGAAGAAATCAATTTTTTCATTTGCTTTCGAGAAATATCAAAATGCTTCATTAATAAATGCTCAAGACGCATAAAAACCTCCTTAATAAATATTCGAAAAAATTATAGCATATTTTTATAAAAAAAGGGTTGACGATGAAGTATATCTATGATAAATTATTAAACGTTGTTGCGAAACAACAAAAACGACTCTGAAATAATTTTCAAAAAATGAAAAAAGTTATTGACAGAGAAAAACGACTATGATAATATATAGGAGTTGTCGCGATAAGCGACGT
>NZ_CAURVV010000010.1:0-55954 GCF_963528315.1 uncultured Granulicatella sp.
GAGGTGAATATCATGTTAGAACAAGAAATGATTTCTCAGTTAAAAATAAAACAAGGGAATAAATTAGCATTAACACAAGAAGAGTTAGAATGGTTATGGGAGAATATCGGAAATCCGAATCCAGAAATTCGTGATGACTTAGTTTTTAATTTATTTGGACAATTTATTTTTGAACAACTGATAACAAGAGAACAATTACGTTGGCTGATTGAAAAAATGAATGTCACGAATCCTTTGGAGTATAGAATAGAAGAGACCGGTAGTGTAACAGCCTATCGTTCATTCTCAGCACTTGTCATGGGAATGATTTTACAAGTTGATGGGGATCAAACAAGTGGATATGACTCTTGTTTAACAAATTCAGAGAGAGTTACGTGGATGCAAAATGGAATTGGTTATTTGAAAAGAGAAAAAGACAGAATGGGATATGATGAGAAGTTAGGATGGGTACATGCATTTGCTCATGGTGCCGATTTATTAGGAACCATTATTTCTCATCCGAATTGTACTCAAGAATATGTAGTAGAAGCATTAGAAGTCATTAGCGATATTTTTCAAAAGAGTCAACAACCATTTATAGATGAAGAAGAAAAAAGATTAGGATTAGCAATCTTTTTTGGAATAGAGTCTGGAAATCTTTCTCAAAAACTTTTGTGTGAGTGGATGAAAAAGCAAAGATTTGAAGAATTAAATGGAAGCCGTGAAAGTTATTATCGTTTAGCAATGTATAAAAGTTTTTTAGCGGCCATCTATTTTAGATTGGAGTCTTTAAACCTTTGGGAAAATTCTTTGAAAGAGGAAATGATGATTATTCTCCAAGAATATTAAAAAAACCACCGACACAGCGGTCGGTGGAAAAAAGGATTTTGAAATATTTAACTTGGGAGGATAATATTTCTTATTTGGGAATGACTAAAGTATAGAGTGCAATTTTGAAAATTATATGAATACTCCAATAAGAAAGTGAGAAGAAATGTGAAAAAATAAAACAGACAAAAACATTTCTCCGTAGCAAAAGTAATATAAGCCTTCAGCTTATATTACTGGGAAAAATCGAGCCTGAGGCTCGATTTTTAGCCATGAGACAGCATTGCTGGCTGCTGGCGACCATGCTACGGCTAGGAATGTTTTTTCTGTTTTATTTTCTTACGCTTATTATTTATTTGTACAAGCGACAAAGCTTTCTCTTAATGTATCTTCTGGCAAGTTTTTACCAATAAACACTAAAGTCGACTTACGTTCTGTATCATTCCAATCACGTCCACGAGAAATATCAAAGCTCATTTGAACCCCTTGGAAAATGATTTGATAATCTAAACCTTCTACGCTTAAAATCCCTTTATAACGATATAATTCAGGTCCATAAATATAAACTAATTCATTCAACCATTCGTTAATATGAGCTAAAACAAGAGGTTTCTCTGTTTCAATGACAAATGAATTAATACCGCTGTGGTGGTGATGTTTGTGATGATGATGTCCATGATGGTGATGATCATGGTCGTGATCGTGGTCGTGGTGATGTTCTTCATCATGATGGTGGTGATCGTGATCGTGTTCACCGTGTGCATGAGCATGACCGCATTCTTCGCAGTGTTCTTCATCGTGATGATGGTGGTGATCATGTTCGCCATGAGCATGAGTGTGTCCACATGCTTCACAATATTCTTCTTCAGAATTTTCTTGCATTTCTAAAATTTTCTTTTCAGAAGCATAGAATAATTCAAGGCCAAACATATCTTTCATTTCAACTGGACGAGCATCTAAATCTTGAATTTCTGCAAAAGGATTGATAGAACGAACTTCGTTAATCACTTTTGCATAAATTGTATCGTCTACTAAACTATGTTTAGACATAAAGATTTTGTCTGCAAAACCAACTTGTTTTGCTGGTTCAGTTTGATGAGTGGTTTGATATAAGAAATTTTTTGAATCGACAACTGTTAAAACAGCGTCTAAAATAAAATGTTCATTTAAAAATGGTACATTGATAAATGTTTGAGCAATTGGTGCAGGATCTGCTAAACCAGTTGTTTCAAATAATACACGGTCTACTTTAATACCGTTTTGTTCTTTGACCATTAAAATAGATTTTAACATGTCTGCAATATCTGTACGAAGAGTACAACATAGACATCCATTATCCATTTGATAAATTTCTTCTTCTACATCTAAGACGAATTGGTGGTCGACACCAATTTCTCCAAATTCGTTAATAACTACGGCAATATGTTCGCCATGTTTTTCTTTTAATACTTTGTTAATGAGCGTTGTTTTACCTGCTCCTAAAAATCCGCTGACAATGGTTACTGGAATTTTACTACTCATCATGATTTCCTCCATTCATGTAATTAAATCGGGATAATTACGATTCTATTCTATTGTATCATTGCAGGAAAAAATGTCAAAATAAAAAATCGGTTATTTTGATGGAGAAAGAAAATCAAACAGAAAAGTAATTTTATGGTATACTGACAATTGAGAATAAATGGAGCAGGAGTGTGGATGATGCAAAAGAAAATCGACTGGAGTCGAGACTTTATACAAAAACATCAACATTTATTTGCATGTCCCTACTGTCATGCAGCTATTGAAACAATAGATGGGTATAGTATGGTTTGTACGAATCGTCATCGTTTTGATATTAATAAAAAAGGAACGCTCCATTTGATGAAACAAAAAGCGAATGAGGATTATGATGCAAAGTTATTTATGCATCGTTATGAATTAGCGCAGAGTGGTTTCTTCAATCCGCTATTAGACGAAGTTTTGTCACGGATTCCAAAACAGGAGAATAAACTGATTGTTGATATTGGTTGTGGAGAAGGAAGCCCACTTGCTTATTTATCGTCATTTTTAGAAGATATTCCTTTATTAGGGATGGATATTGCTAAGGAAGGAATTTTGGCTGCTAGTCATCATCACTCTCAAAAAGCTTTGTGGATTGTGGCAGATTTAGCGCAGCTGCCTTTCGGGGATGAATCCTGTGGCACGCTTATCAATATGTTAACTCCTTCGAATTATAAGGAGTTCAACCGTGTGCTAGCACCAGGAGGAACATTCATTAAAATTATTCCTGGAAGTAACTATTTAATTGAATTAAGACAACAATTATATAAAAGTAATGAAGAAAAACAACACTATTCGAATGAGGATATTGTAGAACGGTTTAAACAAGAATATTCATCGATGAAGATGGAAGAAGTTTCATATCAAGTAAAACTGACTACAGAAATGTATGAACACTTATTACAAATGACTCCTTTATATTGGGGATCTAGTAAAGAAGATCAAGAATATAGTAAAAATCATCCATTAGAAACGATAACGGTTCATTTATGGATATTAGTTGGAGAAAAGAATTAACGACGGAGGAACGAAAATGGGATTAAAAGATTTATTTAAAAAACAAGAAACAGAAGAAACAGCACAAGAAAAACCAGCATTCAAACTAGGAGTAGAGGATGTTTATAAAATTAGTGATGACTCACTAGACCTAGTAGTAACAGGAAATCTTGAAGGAACATTAAAAGTAGGGGACTTTGTTTGGTTGACAAACCTTGGAGATGACAATGGAACTGTCACAACTTCTGCGATTTACGCAATGGAAAATGCTCAGCGAGAAAAAGTGTTTGAAGTAACTAATGAACCAGTGGCTCTTTGGTTAGAAGATGCAATGCCTTTAGGCATTAAAAAAGGAACTGTATTACACGAAGAAGGTGCCGACAAGGAAGAAATCTATAAAACATTTGTCAATACATTAGGAAATGTCTTTGTGGGACGTCAAGAAGGTGTTTTAACACAAAGAGATATTGATACATTAAGCTTAGCAGATTTATCAGAAATTGCACGTGTATTTTTACTATACTGTCATATGAATGCTTCACAAGAAATACCAGAAGAGCATGCTGCAAATGTCGGCAAAATTGAACAATTAATGATTGCTGTGCGTGATAAATTACTACAAGCAGATGAGTTAGTAACTGTGTATTCTAAAAAAACAGAAGAACCTTATTTATTCTCTCAAACACAACAAAGAGAAGAAGGTGGATTCATTTGTAGTTCGCCAATGATTTTCATTGCTCCAGTAGCGTATGAAGAAAGATTAGCGTCTCGATTTGCAGACACAGAAATTTTTGAATTACGTCGTATTCAAAAAGGAGAAGATGGAAAAGGAATTGAGAATTTCTTCTTAGAAACGTTCTACCAAAACGGAGCTACAGGAGTCCATCTTGTAACAGAACAAACATCTCTTGCAGCAGAAGGAATTATTGCTGCACCTGATTATACAGGAGTAGCAGAAGAAGATATTCCTGTTACAAATCCTGATGCCATGAGATGGATCTTGTTATTAGGACAATTAGGATTTCCGCAGACAGAAGAACAAAAAATTATGCACGGATTATACTATCGATTCTTATGCTTAGAATTACCAAAAGCAAAATTCTTAACACCAATTAAATTAGAAAATGCAGATCCAAATGCACAAATTGATTTACAATCTGGAGAGAAATTAAATGTTGCCATTTTACCAGGGAAAGATGAAAAAGAAGCAATGGTCTTCTATACAGATTGGAAGAGATTGAGACAAATTTATGATGAAAGCTGGAGTGGAATGATTCAGACTTTATCTCAAGTAACAAAAGCTTTCGATGTAGTGATTAACCCATCTGAAAATCCTGCTCTAGGTTGTTATGTCAATGATGAAATGTTTGAAGAAATGAAAAAAGTAGATTAATGAATCGAAGAGGAGTGTTCGAGTACGAACGCTCTTCTTTTTTATAAAGTTTCTACATAGAAGTAATTGACAAAGTGAGCAAAAAGGAATATAGTTCTATATAGAAACAAAAAGAAAGGAGATGAATGTCATGGGGGCTAGAAAGAATGGGGGATATTTAATTCACCATATTCGTTTATTGAATGGAAGACTTTATCAAAAGTTATTAAGTAAAGAACCGGATGCACTTTTTAGAAGTGAACAAGGGAAGATAATGTCTGTTTTATGGAATGATACGGAAGGGTATATTACCTGTTCAGAATTGAGCTGTAGAACAGGACTAGCAAATAACACATTAACGAGTATGTTAAAACAATTAGAAAAACAAGGTTTAGTGTGCATGGAAGATTGTCCGAAAGATAAACGTAGAAAATATGTGAACTTAACGGAATTAGGAAAATCTCAAAAAGAAATCGGAGAAAGAGTTAGCAGAGCGTTAGGAGAAATCTTCTATGCAGGATTTAAGGAAGAAGAAATTGTTCAAGTAGAGAACTATTTAAATCGAATTTTGCAAAATTTAAAAGATGGAGAACTGGAGTAAAATTAGAGGAGCTGTTTGTTGATACAATCTGCTTTTACTAAAAGGGGGAGTTAAAATGATTGAATACAAAAATGTAGCATTGCGCTACGCAGAAAAAACTGTCTTAAAAGATGTTAATTTACGCATTGAAGACGGTGAATTTATGGTTTTAGTGGGACCATCGGGTTCAGGGAAAACGACGATGATGAAAATGATTAACCAATTAATCGAACCAACAGATGGAAATATTTACTTGAATGACAAGCGTATTAAAGATCATAATCAACGAGAATTACGATTAGAAACAGGCTATGTCTTGCAACAAATTGCACTTTTTCCAAATTTAACGGTAGCAGAAAATATTGCCTTAATTCCTGAGATGAAAGGTTGGAAAAAAGAACAAATTCAAGAGCAAACAAAGGTGTTATTAGAGAAAGTTGGACTTTCTTTTGAAGATTACGCGCATCGTTATCCAAAAGAATTATCTGGAGGAGAACAACAACGAGTAGGGATTGTTCGAGCAATTATTGCGACTCCGAAAATATTATTAATGGACGAACCTTTCTCAGCATTAGATGCGATTAGCCGTAAACAATTACAAGATTTAACGAAACAATTGCATCAAGAATTTAAGATGACAACTTTATTTGTTACACATGATACAGATGAAGCTGTAAAATTAGCCGATCGAATTGCTGTGTTAAAAGATGGAGAAATTGTCCAAGTAGACACTCCTTACGAAATTCAAACAAATCCGGCTAATGCATTCGTTAAAGAATTATTTAAAGGGGGAGAACATCATGAATGAATTCATTCGAACTTTTCAAGAGAGAAATAGTGAATGGATGTTAGCTCTTGGACAACACCTTCAACTGTCGTTATTAGCGTTATTATTAGCAGTAGTAATTGCTATTCCTGTTGCAGTATTAGTGAGTCCATCGAAAAAGATTTCTGGATTTTTATTACAAATTGCAGGGATTATTCAAACATTACCATCTTTAGCGTTAATTGGATTATTTATTCCGTTTATGGGGATTGGAACATTGCCAGCCTTAACGACTTTAGTGTTATATGCTTTATTCCCAATTTTGCAAAATACAATTACAGGACTTCAAGGAATTGATGAAAGTCTTGTTGAAGCAGGGATTGCTTTTGGGATGACAAAAGTAGAACGTCTTAAAAAATTTGAAATTGCATTAGCAATGCCTGTCATTATGTCAGGAATTCGTACCGCAGCTGTATTCATTATTGGAACAGCGACTTTAGCCGCGTTAATTGGTGCAGGAGGATTAGGAAGCTTTATTTTATTAGGAATTGACCGAAATAATTCAAGTCTTATCTTGATTGGAGCGATTTCTGCGGCGATTTTAGCCATTTTATTCAACTTCTTATTAAAATGGATGGAAACTGCAAAATTAAGAACGATTTTGGCAGCATTTTTAGTCTTGATTATTGGCTTAGGAACTTCCTATGCTCCAACAATTGCTAAAATGCAAACATCAGATAAGCTAGTTATCGCAGGAAAATTAGGACCAGAACCTGAAATTTTGATGAATATGTATAAATTATTAATCGAAGATCAAACGAAATTAAAAGTTGAAGTGAAGCCAAACTTCGGGAAGACGAATTTCTTATATGAAGCATTGAAAAAGGGAGATATTGATATTTACCCAGAATTTTCAGGAACCATTACAGAAAGTTTATTGAAAAATAAACCAAAAGTTAGTCATGAACCTGAAGAAGTGTATGAAGTAGCTCGTAAAGGGATTTTAGAACAAGATGGTTTTGTATTCTTAAAACCAATGGCGTATCAAAATACTTATGCCGTTGCTGTGCCAAAATCATTAGCTGAAGCTGAAAATTTAACAAAAATTTCTGATTTGAAAAAAGTGAATCGTCCATTAAAAGCTGGATTTACCTTAGAATTTAATGATCGTGAAGACGGAAATAAAGGATTGCAAAGTATGTATGGTTTACAATTGGATGTAGCTACCATGGAACCTGCATTACGTTACCAAGCGATTCAATCTGGTGATATCCAAGTAACAGATGCTTATTCAACAGATGCAGAAATTTCACGTTACCAATTGAAAGTATTAGAGGATGATAAACAATTATTCCCACCTTATCAAGGGGCTCCTCTAATGAAACAAGAATTGTTGAAAAAACATCCTGAATTAGAAGGGATTTTAAATCAATTAGCTGGTAAAATTTCTGAAGAAGAAATGAGCCAAATGAACTTTGAAGTAGGGGCAAACGGAAGATCTGCTGAAGACGTTGCTAGAGAGTATTTAGTGAAGATTAATCTTTTGAAAAAGTAAGAAAGACAAGAGAAAAATCTTTTTGTTTGTGAGTCTCATGGGGAACTTTCGTTACAAAAAATTATAAATGTTAAAAACGCATGAATCGTAAGCGTACGATTCATGCGTTTTTCTATTTTTTTGAGAAAACTTCGCTGACGGCATTTGTTAGTGGGAATAAAAAGTCTGTTATTTCTTGAGGGCTTTCTTTTTTACCGTGAGCAATCCATATTTGACAAACACCAAATAGTGCATTGGCTAAATAAACGCCACAATATTCTAAATCTGTTTCATTTAACGGGCGATTTGCAGAGCGTGTTAAAATATCTGTTTTTAGTAAAATAAGCAATTTATTGCGAAGGAAATTTTGAATTTCTTTTGTCCCGTTTTCAGATAATAGGGCTGCTAATAGTGGTTCAGACTGTAAATATTCAAACACTTCTAAAATAGCTTGTTGTTTATGGTTAGCATATTTCCCAAATATATATTCTAGCGTATGAAATAGTCTACTTTGATAGTGATCAATCATGTCGTACTTATCTTTGTAATGCGTATAAAAACTTGAACGACTGATTCCAGCTGTTTCAGCTAATTTTACCGTACTAATTTGATCGAAAGGTTGTTCTGTTAGTAATTGTACCATGGCATTTTCAATAGCTTGTTTTGTTTTTTGTCGTTTATTACTCTCTGTCATAATGTCTCCTTTATGCACATTTTTATACACTGTGTCTAAAAATGAATTTTATTACTTGATATCTTTTTTTACTGATGTATAATCTATTTTATCAAAAATTAGACAGTATGTACAGAAAAGAGGAGTTATATGTTTAGAGAGTGGAAAGCCATTTTGAAAAAACCAACTTTCATTATTGTGATGATAGGAATTGCACTGATTCCTGCCTTATATAACATTATATTTTTATCTTCTATGTGGGATCCATATGGAAAGTTATCTGAATTACCAGTAGCGGTTGTGAATAAAGACCAGGCTGCTTCGTATAATGGAGAGTCGATGAATATTGGCGAAGATATGGTTTCGAATTTGAAAGATAATGATGCGTTGAATTTTCATTTTGTAACAGAAGAAGAAGGGGTAGAAGGACTAGAAAATGGGACTTATTATATGGTTGTGACATTACCTAGTGATTTATCCCAAAAAGCTGCATCGATTTTAACGAATCATCCAGAACAAATGAACATTGATTATCAAACTTCTAGTGGGCATAGTTTTATTGCTAGTAAAATGAGTGATTCAGCAATGGTTCAATTAAAGCAAACTGTTGCGAAAAACGTGACAGAAACTTATACAAAAGCTTTATTTGAAAAAATGGGTACTTTAAAAGATGGAATGGAACAAGCTTCGCAAGGAAGTCAAACTCTTGCTTCAGGTTCCAATCAATTAAAAGAGGGAAGCCAACAATTAGCTGATAATCTACAAACTTTAGCTCAATCAAGTGTTACTTTTTCAAATGGAGCAGAGCAATTTACGAGTGGATTAACGACTTATACAGATGCCGTTAAAAAAATCGATTCAGGTGTAGCAAGCTTCCATAATGGATTGCTAACTTACACAGGAGCTGTATCTCAGTTAGATAATGGTTTAAATCAATTATCTTCTAAAACTCCAGAATTAGCATCTGGAATCCAACAATTAAACGACGGGGTTCAAGCGTATGCTGGAGGAGTTGTAAAACTAGACTCTGGGTTGAATCAATTATCTAGTGGAGTTCAAGCATACACTTCTGGAGTAGATAGCTTATCTTCAGGGGCAAGTCAATTGGCAGGGCAATCAGATACTTTGCGAAATGGAGTTCAACAATTGAACCAAGGAATTCAGCAATTATCGAGTCAATTAGAGGCGTCTGCACAAAAGAGTAGTCAAGTTTCTCAATTGGCAGCTGGATTAGATCAATTAAATCAAGCCATTCAATCAGCGAATGCAACTGAAAGTACAGCATTAATGGGTGAAGTAACGAATGCTTTATCTACAATTGCTGCTTCAGCACAAAGTGTAATGGTGAATAGTCAAGCTTCTCAACAAGCTGCATTAACAGCCATTCAATCAACCAATGCTTATAGCACTTTAAGTGCGGAACAACAAGCAGAATTAACAGCAGCTGTATCGAATCAAACGAATACGAGTGCACAATCTGCAAAAGAAATTTTATCGACAATTCAAGCATTAAAAGGGAATTTGGAACATGCAAAATCTCAAGCGGAGAGTGTCGCTAAATTACAATCTGCAGCAGGACAAGTGTTGCCATTAGCATCTTCTTCATTAACACAATTATCAGGAGGAATTGGAACACTACAAGCTGCAGTCAGTCAACAACTTGTTCCAGCAAGTCAAGCAATTCAAAGCGGTGTTGGTGCTTATACAAGTGGAGTGGATAAAGTAGCACAAGGAGCTAATACTTTAAGTTCTAAAAACAGTACTTTAAACGGTAGTGTGAGTCAGTTAGCATCAGGTTCTTCTCAATTAGCCCAAAAATCTTCTACGTTAACTTCTGGAGTTGGACAATTAGCACAAAAAGCTCCTGAACTAGTCGCAGGGATTGAAAAAATTTCTTCTGGAAGTAATCAGTTAAACCAAAAATCTTCAGAATTAGTATCTGGAATCACTACCTTACAATCTGGAACAAGCCAGTTAAATCAAAAATCTGAACAACTTCTTTCAGGTTCTTCTAAATTAACAGATGGATCACAAAAAATTGCAGAAGGTTCAGAAAAACTTGCTGATGGAGGAAATACCCTTTCAGCTGGATTGGAAACTTTATATGGTGGAGTGACTACTTTAAGTACAGGATTAATGGATGCCAATGAACAATTAGCATTAGCTTCGACAGAAGAAACAAATGCGAAAACTTTATCTAATCCATTGGCATTATCAAAAACAGATCATGATGTCGTAGCAGTCAATGGGATTGCAATGGCTCCATATATGATTTCTGTTGCATTATTTGTGGCAGCATTATCAACGAATATGATTTTTGCAAAACTTCCATCTGGAAGACATCCAGAAACACGTTGGGCTTGGTTTAAAGCTCGATTCGAAATTAATGGAATGATTGCTGTATTAGCAGGAATACTTGTTTATGGTGGAGTACACATGATTGGATTAACAGCAGTCCATGAAATGAAAACTCTAGTTCTTATTCTATTAGCAAGTGTCACATTTATGGCAATGGTAACGGCATTAACAACATGGAATTCTCGTGTGGGAGCATTCTTCTCATTAATACTCTTATTATTACAATTAGCCTCAAGTGCAGGAACTTATCCTCTTGCATTGACGAATGATTTCTTCAAGAGTATTAACCCATGGCTTCCAATGAGTTATTCAGTATCAGGATTACGACAAACGATTTCGATGGCAGGAACGATTCAGGAACAGGTTGTATTCTTAATTGTTACATTAGTCATCTTTATGGGGTTAGGCGTGATGGCGTATCGACCTGGTTTAGGGGAAGAGTAGAATTTAGGATGAATTAACGACTTTTACTGTTAGATTTTTTCTAATAGTTAAAAGTCGTTTTTATATTTTGATTTACAAATTTGATGGAAGGTATTGATTAAGAAGGGATAAAGTAGGAAAATAATAGGAAATAAATTCTGCATTTCTATAATTGAAATTTGTAATTTGATGAGTGGAAAATAAAACTTCCACAATGTTCTGGAAAAAAGTTGACTTAATATATTTTTGCAAGCGGTTTAAAATGGAAATGTGGAAATAGTTGGAGGGTGATTTTAATGAATAATAGACAGGTGGATCTATTGAATCGGTTAATTCAAGAAAACGAGCCTGTTACAGGGAAGGTGTTAGCTCAACAGTATTTAGTTTCCACTAAAACGATTTACAATGATATTTCAGTAATTAATCAATATTTAAAAGCTTTTTCTTCAGAAATAAAGAAAAAACCTAGTACGGGGATTTATATTGAAATAGATGAAAAATACAAAGAACAATTGAAGAAAACTTTTCAAACTTCACAAAAGACGAATAAGCAAAATGAAGAGTATAAACTATTATCTACATTTATGCTAAAAAATGAAGTTGATATTTTAGATTGTTCAATTGAAAACTTCACGAGTGAATCTACTATAAGAAGAGAAGTTCATGAATTGGAAAAAGAAATTAATAAGAATGGAATCAAATTGATTAAACATCAAGGGAAAATTTCATTGGATGGTTTGGAAGATAATATTAGAAAATTCTTTCGTAACAAGCTGTTAAGTGGATTAATTCATTTTAATTTAACAGGATTATCGAATTATGGATGTATTAATCAGAATAGAGTTCAAGAAATTATTCAAATTATGAATCATTTGTTAGAAAAATATAAATTTTCAGTTTGTTATGAATATCGTCATTACTTATTAATGGACTTGATTATTTTCGATATTCGTTGGAAAAACGGCTATTTTATAGAACAGCAAAATGATTTAGATAGTAATAACCCAAAAATTATTGAAACTTATTTATTAGCTAGAGATTTATTGAATGAAGTTTCTGGAAAAGAAGTTGCCGAGAAAGAAATCATTTCTCTTTCTCAGAGCTTAATTACTATTGGAAATTATGAAAATACTTATTTAGAGTCCAATGCTCAAATTGAGAAAACAGTCGATGAATTTATAGCCTTAGTTGGTGAGTTAGCGGGTATTCATTTTGAGCAAGACGATTATTTACGAGGAATGTTAATCAATCATATCCCAGCAATGATTATGAGATTGCGAAATAAAATTCATTTGAAGAGTGATTTGATGGAAGAAATTAAGTACCAGTATGGAGTCTTGTATAACTTTGTTTGGTTATCAGGAAAAGTTTTTAAGAATAATTTTAACGTTGAATTAACAGATAATGAAGCAGCGCTTTTAACCATACATTTGGAGATATCAGTAGAAAAGATAAAAAAACCAATGAATATCTATGTGATATGCCCTCATAGTTTAGCAACATCGGAATTATTATTGAATCAAGTTAGAAAAATAACAGGTCAATACGAACATATTCATAAAGTTGAGTATTCCAAAGCAAGCTCTTTAGATATTAGCATAAACGACTTAGTGATTAGTTCTGTGGAATTAAAGAATGTGTCGTTTCCTTACATTCATGTTGGAACGATTATGAAAGAAGATGATTTACTAAAAATCCAAAGAAAATTTTTAGCCAATACAATGGAGCAAACACAATATAACTTTTTAACGAAAAATGATGAAGAATATACGAATCGACTTATAAAAAAATTACTTGGAAAATCAGTATATATCAGAGAAAAAGTAAGCAGTGTGGAAAAGTGTTTATCAAAGATTATTCAATTGGCTAATGAGAAAAATCTTGAAAATATAAAATTTGAAAAGACTATACGACATAGAGAAAATTTAGGAATTACAAGTACTTATACAGGTATAGCACTTCCTCATGCAAATCCAAAAGAGGTTCAAACTAGTGAACTGATTATGATGACATTAGAGAAACCAATCTATTGGGGACAAAATTTAATTAAAGTCGTAATGTTAATTGCAATTGCAGAAAAGGAATTAGAGTTTTATAAAGATGCTTTAAAAGTTATTTATTCTAAGATTGATAGTTCTTCTTATATACAGAACTTATGGAAGAGCGAAGATTATGAGAGTTTTATGACGGCATTATTTTCAGAAGCTAACTTTGAATCAATTTTATAAGGAGTGAAAAAGATGACAATTATATCACAGTTAGTCAATAAACAATTAATTAATTTAGAAGGAGTGGGTGAAAACCAAAAAGATTTATTACAGCAATTATCAAAAACTTTGTTTGATAAAGGGTTTGTAACTGATGGATTTGCAACTGCAATTGTGGAAAGAGAGGAGGAATTTCCAACAGGATTGAGATTAGAAAAAACAGCAGTAGCAATTCCGCATACGTATAGTGAGTATGTGAAAAAACCGTTTATTTACATTGTAAAATTATCAAAACCTATAACTTTTATTCAGATGGGGACATCAGATGAAGAGGTTCCTGTAAATTTTGTAATTGTATTAGGAATTTCTGAGCCAAAAAATCAAACAGGTTTGTTAGTCGAACTAATGAATATTTTTGGACAAGATGAATTTATTACAAAATTACAAAACGCAAAATCTGAAGAAGAAGTTTATCAATTATTTGTAACAGTAGAAATGGAGGAAGAGTTATGAAAAAATTAATTGTTGCATGTGGATCAGGAGTGGCTACTTCTCAAACAGTAGCATCAAAAGTTGAAAGATTATTAAAAGAAGCTAACGTACCTTGTGAAATTGAAGCTGTAGATATGAAGGCATTAGAAACGCATTTGAAATCAGCAGACGGATATATTTCAATCGTTAAAGCAAAAAAAGATTATGGTGTTCCAGTATTTAATGGAATTGCATTTTTAACAGGAATGGGTCAAAAACAAGAGTTACAAAAAATTATTGATTTTTTAAATAGTTAGGAGGAAATAATATGGAAACCTTGCAAGTCATTATTCAATATATTTTGGATTTAGGAGCGGCAGTATTTGTTCCATTTTTAATGTTAATTGTTGGATTAGCAATGAAAATGAAGTTCAGAGAAGCTTTCACAGCAGCGTTAACTCTAGGGATTGCATTTACAGGTATGGGAATTCTTGTAAACTTTATCATGACAAGTATGGGTGCAGCAGCAAATGATTTAACAACTCATACTGGATTAAGTTTACCAGCGGTTGATATTGGTTGGCCTGGTGCAGCAGCAATTAGTTGGGCTTGGCCATATGCGTTCTTAGTTTTCCCATTACAATTAGCGATTAACTTCGTAATGTTAGTAACTAAACAAACAAAAACATTAAATGTAGACTTATGGAATGTGTGGAATAAAATTTTCACAGCAGTAATTGTAACGTACTTTACAAATAACATTTTCCTAGGATTTATTGCAGCGGCTATTATTATTGTATTAGAACTAAAACTTGGAGATGTATTTGCACCAGAAGTAGAACGTTTAACTGGAGTTCCAGGGATTACAGTACCTCACTTCATTTGTATGATTGCAGTAATTTTACATCCAATTGATGAATTATTGAAAAAAATTCCTGTATTAAATAAACAATTTGATGCAGATACATTAAAAGAAAAAATTGGTGTATTTGGTGAAAATGGAGTAATGGGAGCTATTATTGGATTTGCATTAGGAGCTGCATCTGGTAATGGTATTAAATATGCATTAACTCTTTCAGTTCAAGCTGCAACAGCTTTAACTTTATTCCCAATGGTATCAAAATTATTCTCTCAAGCTTTATCACCAATTTCAGAAGCAGTATCTGACTTTATGCGTGAAAAATTTGAAGATCGTGAAGTTTATATTGGTTTAGACTGGCCAGTACTTGGTGGACGTAATGAATTATGGGTAGCTGTTATCTTTACTATTCCATTCCTATTGATAGGATCTATCGTTTTACCAAATAATATTGTATTACCTTTTGCAGGTATTATTAATTTATCATTTGTAGTAGGAGCACTATTATTAACAAATGGTAATGTATTAAGAATGATTATTCATGGTTTAATTTCTACTCCTTTATTCTTATATGGAGCAACTTACTTCACTCCATATATGACTCGTTTAGCAGAAGAAACAAAAACGTTAAATCAAAGTGGTTTAATTTCATGGGCAACTTTTGAAGGTCCAGATATTCGTTATATTTTAGCTAATGGATTTAATGGGGATGTTATTGCTATTGTATTAGGAGTTGTATGGTTGGCACTATACGTATGGTTATTAAAAGATAGAAAGAAATATAATGAAACATTAGAAGTAGGCGAATAGAATGAAGAAATTGCTTGTTTTAGTATTAGGAATACTATTTGTCTATTCTATTATCTCTCAAATAATTTGGTTAACGGTCTTAATTTTACCTGTCGCAATCTACTTGGATAAGCAAAATTTATTCAAGGAATTTGATGAAAGCAGATTAAAAAAATTCCGTAACATGAAAAAAGAATCGTAAATAAGACGAAATTTCAAAGGATTGGTTCAGAAATAGATGGAATAGAAGAATCAATGAATTTGGTTGAATGGGAAAAATTTGAAGAAATAAAAGAATGGATCTCATTATAGGGATCCGTTCTTTTTGTAGAATTAATATTAGGAATCGTTCATAGAGTTTTTTAATTGAATACTTAATCTCAATAAAAATCCATATTATTCAACCAGTGAAATAAAATAAGTATAAATTGCTAAAATTAAACAAATTAGGTTGACGATGAACAAGAAAACGGTTACTATTATGTTGGATAAACAAAAAAATTTTTTTCAGGTACGGCTGAAAAATATTATAGTTAAAGAAGGGGAATAATTATGGGGTATCCTAAGTTTATTGAAGGATTATGTCAAGTGACATATGATATGTGGAATAAAGGCTGGGACGAATATAACGGAGGAAATGTTAGTTATCGTTTAACAGTTGAAGAAGCTGAGAATCTTGAAAGCAGCTTAGCAGGTACAGAATATACGTACTATGCTGAAAATAGAAAAGAAGTGGAAGTTTTAGATGTTCCAGAACATGTGAGAGGAGAATATATTTTAATTACAGCTTCTGGAAGTCATTTTAGAACATTACATTCACAACCACATGCGGATACTGGTATCATTCAATTAACAGATAAAGGTTATCAAGTAGTTGCAGGTTTTGTTACAGGAAAACGTCCTACAAGTGAAATCTTCATGCATGTATTATCTCATGCAGCTAGATTAAAACAAAATCCAAATCATAGAGTAGTCATTCATAACCATGCAACAAATGTTGTAACATACTGCTTATTAAATGATGTAACAACTGAATCTTTATCTTTAGATTTATGGTCAGTGTTAACTGAATCAATCGTAGTATTCCCTGATGGAATTGCTGTTCTACCTTGGGAAGTACCGGGAACTCAACAAATTGGTTCTGCTACAGCAAAAGAATTGGAAACTCATCGTTTAGTTGTTTGGAGTAAACACGGAGTGCTTTCTACTGGTGTAGATTATCAAGATTGCTTCGGATTAATTGAAACTGCTGATAAAGCTGCTCATATTGCATTAGATGTTCAAAGAGTTAGTGGTAAGAGCATTTATGAAAGTAATGTTCTATCAAAAGAAGATTTGAAGAAAATCTGTGCCGTTCTAAAAGTACCAGAAAGATATTTAGATTAATTGGAACAATTTCGTAACCTGTTGGTGAATCCAGCAGGTTTTTTTAGTTTCACGGATTTTCCATAAAAAATTTGCAAAAACTGTGAAAATAGTAACAAATGATAACAAACTGATTTTTTCATAGGAATAGAATGTAAACAATCAATCAAAGGAAGTGATTTTTATGAATTTTTCAGGAAAAGTTGCTATCGTGACAGGTGGAGCAAATGGGATTGGAAAAGAAGTAGTAAGAGGAATTGTTGAAGGTGGAGGTTTTGTAGTTATTGCAGATATTAATGAAGCTGCTGCTACAAAAACAGTAGCCGAGTTTGGAGCAGAACATACTGCATTTGAATACATGGATTTAGGAAATCATGAATCCATTGTTGCAAGTATGAAGAAGATTCTCTCTGAACGTAAAGTGGATATTTTAGTCAATTGTGCAGGAGTGATTAGTGCGAAACCTTTTGATCAATTAACTTATGAAGAATGGGAAAGAACAATTCGTATTAATCTTTCTGGATGTTTCTCAACGATTAGTACGATTTTCCCTCACTTTATTGAAAATAAAGGCGGTAGAATTGTCAATGTTTCTTCCGTTGCTGCAAAATTAGGGGGAGGTCTTCTAGGAACTGCAGCGTATGCTTCTTCAAAAGCAGGCTTGAATGGTTTGACAAAAGCAGTTGCTAAAGAAGGCGGAAAATACAATATTGCTTGTAATGCAGTATGTCCATCCTTTACAAGAACAGATATGACAACGGTACTTTCTGAAGATAAAGAAAAGAGTCAAAAAGTGATTAGTATGATTCCTTTAGGACGTCGTGCAGAACCTGTTGAAATTGCTCAAATGATTTTATTCTTTGCTAGTGATTTAGCAAGCTTTATTACTGGCGAAATCGGCGACTGCGATGGCGGTATTACATTAGATGGTTGATTTTTTTCCGTTTAGTAAAATTTTCAAAAAGGTATGTGAATGCAATGAAAAAGATTAAAATTCCTGGGGATACTATTATTGTTCCAATGTTTATTGGATGTTTTATTAATACATTTATTCCTCAAATTTTGCAAATTGGTGGGTTTACCACTCCGATTGTAAAAGGTGCAGGGCCATTAGTTGGGGCGTTCTTATTTGTCATTGGGGGAACGATTTCCCTTAAAAATACACCGAAAGCTGTTGTTCGTGGGGCGTCCATTATTATCGCCAAAATTATTGTATCAATTATTCTAGGACTATTGGTAGCGAAAGTGTTCAATGATAATTTCTTAGGATTGAGTGCAGTAGCGGTGATTGGGGCGATTTCAGTAGCGAATAATGCCATGTATGCTGGAATAGTCGAAGTTTATGGAGATGAAATTGATGCTGGTGCTGTTGGGATTACGACTTTAAGTGTTGGTCCAATGGTAACAATGGCAGTGTTAAGTACTGCAGGACTTGCGAACATTTCCATTTGGAATTTGATTGGAACGATCTTACCGCTAGTTATTGGGATTATTTTAGGAAATGCCTTCCCTTATATGAAGAAGGTTCTATCAAATGGGATTACAGCAATTATTATTGTCGTAGGATTTTGTCTAGGGGCAAATATGAACTTTGGACAAATTCTTGAAGGTGGACTTCCTGGTATTTTACTAGGGGTGATTACAACCTTAATTGGTGGGGTTGCAGCGATTGCTGCAGATAAGTTGTCTGGAGGAAATGGAGTTGCAGGTGCTGCGATTTCTAGTACGGCTGCAAGTGCTATTGCGACACCAGCTGCACTTTCTGCGGTGGATGCTTCCTTTAAAGCAATTGAAGCGACTGCTACGACTCAAATTACAGCTTCTGTTATTGTAACGGCTATTTTAACACCAATTTTAACGGCGTATATCGCTAAACGAGTTCAGCAAAAAGACAAAAATGTTGGATAAAGTAGATAGATAACCAAAACCACTCCGCAATATTAAACGGAGTGGTTTTTCTATTTAATCTAAGAAATAAGTATGTTCAGCTTTCCATTCTAGTATTTTAATATGAACCCAGAATCCATAGATTCCTAATGTGATAATACATAAGAAAAACCATTTGACCCAGTTTCTAAACAATTCGAGTGCAGTGCCATTAAATCCAAGACGACGGCCTTCAACAACGGTATGTTCAATTTCCCATTTATAAAAAATGCAAATTGCCCAAGGAGTTCCTAATCCAAAGGTAAATGTGATAATAAAAAATGAAATAATACAACTGAAAATATACGTTAGTATTCCACCGTCAAAATAACTTTTTTGCATAATAAATCCTCCCTTAATTAGTTGATTGTAGTGTAGCATGCAGAGGAATTTACTGTCAAAAAATAAAGATATAAATAAGTTCATGCTAGGGGCAGTTGTAATGTTTTTAGAAAAGGTATAAACTAAAGAAGATATAGAAATGGGGGTTGAGTGATGCAATTTAATTGGAGTAGTTTAGGTGCTTGGAGTAGCATTCGTAATATTGTCGATATTGTGATTGTTTGGTACTTATTATATAATCTATTACTCATCATGAAAGGTACAAGGGCTGTACATTTGATGAAGGGATTGGCAGTTATTGCTGGGGTAAAATTCATCAGTTATATGTTTGGGCTAATTACTCTTGACTGGATTATGAATTTAGTAATCCAATGGGGAGTTGTGGGAGCTATTGTCGTCTTTCAACCAGAAATTCGAAGAGGGTTGGAACATATTGGTCGTTCGAACTTTTTCTCAAGGAGAGCTTCGGGAACGAATCAAGCTCAAAGGATGATTGAAGAGTTAAATATTTCTGTACAATATATGGCGAAACGAAGAATCGGTGCATTAATTTGTATTGAACAATCGAATTCTTTAGAAGAATATATTAATACGGGGATTCCTTTACAATCACGAATTTCAAATCAATTAATGACGCAAATTTTTATTCCGAATACACCTCTTCATGATGGTGCGGTGATTATTCGTGGTCATGAAGTGGAAGCAGCGGCATGTTATTTACCATTATCAGAAAGTAAATTTATTCCTAAAGAATTAGGAACAAGACACCGTGCAGCTATCGGATTAAGTGAAGTAACAGATGCTTTAATTATTGTTATTTCAGAAGAAACAGGGAAGGTTAGTGTCGCTTTGCGTGAAAAATTATTACGTGAGCTAACTCCGGATGAATTTGTAGAAGTGTTAAGTGAACATTTAATTACAAAAGAAACTTCTCAAAAAGATTCGACTATTCTAACAATGATTATCGATTTCTTTAGAGGAGGTCGTATAAATGATTAGTAAATGGATGACGAAGAAATCATTTTTAGTGTTTATATCCTTTATTTTGACAATGGCTTTATTTGTATATGCAAGTGAATCAAGTCCAAGTAGACAATCGTCGTCAGTATCCGTTCAGACAACTTCGAATACAATTGGCAATGTTCCGGTGTATGTTGATATCGATAGTCAGTTATATACAGTTACTGGCTTGCCGGAAGCTGTTACGCTAAGGGTAGAAGGATTTAGTAGTTCCTTATTAACGGTTGTAGGAAATGGTTCCTATCGTGTAAAAACTCCTAATTTAAATGAACTAGGAACAGGAAAACATATGATTACCTTACAAGTAACAGGTTTACCTTCAGGAGTAAAAGGATCCGTTTCTCCTGAGACAGTTGAGATTATGATTGAAAAGAAAGCGACGGTTGAATTACCCGTTTCAGTAAATGTGAATCGTGCAAATTTACCAGGAGCTTATAAAAATGGACAAGCTTTAGTGAGTCCTGCTAGAGTAACGATTTCTGGACCAGAATCACTGATCAATCAAGTAGAAAAGGTTGTCGCAAATGTGACAGTACCAGAAAATACAAAAGCAGACTATACTTCTTCCGTTGCCGTACAAGCATTGGATGCAACAGGAAAACCTCTGGCACTAAAGATGGAACCGGAACAAGTTCAAGTAAGAGTACCAATTACAACGAATAGCAAAAAAGTTCCTATTATATTAACGACAACAGGAAGTGCGGGTACGCAATATTCCTATCAGTTGAAATCTGATACCAAAGAGGTTACAATTTTAGGAGCTCAAGAAGTGTTGGATAAATTGACAGCCATTCCTGTAGTGGTAGATGTCAGTCAAGTAACTAAAACAACAACACAAGTTGTGAAGATAACTCTTCCAACTGGAGTGGATAGTATCAATCCAGAAAATATTTCTGTTGAAGTGGTTGTCACATCTACAACACCAGAAACAACAGAAACGACGCAGACAACGCAAACTACACAAACAACAAGACAATAGAAATTGATAGAGATTTAAAGGAGATTGAACATGGGCAAATATTTTGGAACAGATGGTGTAAGAGGAGTAGCAAATGCAGAATTAACCCCAGAATTAGCGTTTAAATTAGGACGTTTTGGTGGCTATGTCTTATTACAACAAGCAGGTGGGGATAAACATCCACGTGTGTTAGTCGGAAGAGATACTCGTATTTCAGGACAATTATTAGAACATGCTTTAATTGCTGGATTATTATCTGTAGGGATTGAAGTCATGCAATTAGGAGTTATTCCAACACCAGGAGTTTCTTATTTAACACGTGTGCAAGGAGCTGTTGCAGGGGTTATGATTTCTGCATCTCACAATCCAGCACAGGATAACGGAATTAAATTCTTCGGAGCAGATGGTTTTAAATTATCTGATGAAACAGAAGCAGAAATTGAAGCTTTATTAGATAGTCCAGAAGATACATTACCACGTCCTTCAACAGATGAATTAGGAACTGTGGATGATTATTTAGAAGGAACAATGAAATATAGTCAATTTTTACAACAAACAATTGACGGCCCTCTAACAGATATGAAAGTAGCGTTAGATGGTGCAAATGGAGCAACTTCAGCAGTCCTAAATCGTTTATTTGCAGATTTAGAAACAGAGTTTTACACAATGGGAAATAAACCAAATGGTGTGAACATTAATGATGGAGTGGGTTCAACACATCCAGAAGCTTTAGCAGAATTTGTAAAAGAAAATGGCGCAGATTTAGGATTAAGTTTCGATGGAGATGGAGACCGTTGTATTGCTGTTGATGAAAATGGTGAAATCGTGGATGGCGATAAAATTATGTTCATTTGCGGAAAATATTTACGCAGTGTAGGACAATTGAATCAAGATACGATTGTGTCAACAGTTATGAGTAACTTAGGATTCCATAAAGCAGTTGAAGAAGAAGGAATGGTCGCTCTTCAAACAGCGGTAGGAGATCGCTATGTTGTAGAAGAAATGCGTAAAAATGGCTATAACTTCGGGGGAGAACAATCAGGACATATTGTATTCTTAGATTTAAATACAACAGGGGATGGATTGTTATCAGGAATTCAATTGATGAATGTTATGAAACAAACAGGTAAAAAATTAAGTGAATTAGCTAGTGAAGTACCAACTTACCCACAAGAATTAGTAAATATTCGAGTGAGCGATAAAAATGGTGCAATGGAAGTTCCAGCGATTAAAGAAATTATCGATACAGTGGAAGCTGAAATGGCAGGAAATGGTCGTGTGCTTGTTCGTCCAAGTGGAACAGAACCATTAGTACGTGTCATGGTAGAAGCACCAACAGATGAATTATGTCATGATTATGTAACACGTATCGCAGATGTCGTTCGTCAAGAGATTGGATTAGATTAAGAATTGAAGTTTGAAAGGGAGAGTAACGAAAGTTGCTCTCTTTTTTTGTGTGGGGAATTTGTATCAAACACAAGTAAAAATGTCTCAAATAATAATATTATAGCAACGTGATATTTTGCACATTTAACTATTATTTTTATTTCGTTTATGGTACACTCTCAGCGTAGAAAGTTTTAAAGCGGTGGCAATCTCTATAAAGGTAGGTGATGCTTATGAGCATCTTCATTAAATCTATCGAAAGGAGGTTGCACTTTGTCAGTCTATGAAGCATTGACATTAGTGTGTTCTTTTGCGACTTTACTAGTTGCGTTAGTGGCACTCATTGTTAAACTAATAGAAATAAAGACAAAAAAATAACACCGCTCTAACTTTGGAGAGTTAGCGGTGTTATGCACCAAAATTCTGCCACCGTCTTTTCAACGGTCTACATCAGAGTCGAGTTGCTGCTCGGCTCTTTTTGTATCTTCATTATACCAAAAACAAAACGAATTGCAAACTTCGCCAATCCAAGTGATAATGTCTCAATGAAACACAAGTAAAAATGTCCTATATCATGAAGTGCTCTCTTTTTCAATATACTTGGTCATCGGACGTTTACCATTCTCGTTAAGATTTTCTTTTAAATAATCTAATATAATCTTGTTTACTATGTATAATATTAGAAATAAAGATGGATTTTCTATCTTCTAAGATTTGATAGAAGGCTAAATAATTTCCTAAAACGATACAGCGAGTTTTGTATGGGGGATAGATGATTTTTCCGACTCTTTCATCTGCATTAAACCCGGCTTCAGGGAAATTTGTTAAGCGTTCTAATCCGTGAAGAATATTATTAACCGTATTAATTCCTGCTTGCTCTGAAAAGTACATAGTTTCAATGTAGTTTTTAATAGTTCGAAGTTGATTTTGAACATATTCTGGAATTATTAAGCTATACGAGTTTGATTCAAATTCCAAGGTTAGCCCTCACTTCGTTTACAGTATAGATTCTACCTTGTTCTAAATCTTTGAAACTTTGAGTGATTTCAGATCTTAATTGTGTCAATAATTCTTCTCGTTCTTTATCGGTATCTGTCTCAAAGGGTAATTTTTTATTTTGTACAATATTTTCTAAAAAAAGATTGAAACTAGCTGTCATATCCAGATTATATTCAGAGATAATTTCTTTTGCTCTTTCAAGCAAATCACTATTTGTTCTAAAGTTAACTTGAGTATTTTTTTCTAAGCTATACATTCTAATTCCTCCTTTTAGCTTATTTTATCACTAATAACTATTTCTGTATAGCAGGAGCTATACAAAAGCTTGTTGAAGTTAGTTAAGTAATTTTAGAGTACCTATTCCAACTTCAAAGCCATACTTTTTGAAAAAAAGAAAAGGAATGGTACAATAGCGTTATCGAATATTAGAGGAGTTAGTATGAATACAACAATCAAAACATGCGCACAAACACGTGCGATTCAGTCTAGAAGAATTTTTCCATTTGATGTGAATATGCATCAAACATTATTTGGAGGGAATTTAACTCGTATTATTGACGATTGTGCATCCATTACGGTGTCTCGTCATTGTCGCCGTTTAGCAGTGACTGCTTCAGTTGATGCTATGAATTATTTAAAACCATTACCATTAGGACATTCTGTTTGTGTGGAAACGTATATTTCTGGTGTTGGAAAGAAAAGTATGGAAGTCTTTTGTAAAGTAGTAGGGGAAGATGTTTTAACAGGTGAACGTTATTTGGCAGCGACTAGTTTTTGGACATTTGTAGCTTTACCTCGAGAAGGGGAAACGGATTTTGCAGTTCCAGCGATCGAACCGGAAACTGCAGAAGAGAAATTCATTTGTAGTGGCTATGAAGACAGACGTTTAGCTCGATTAGAACAATTGAAACGACAAGAAGAATTAATGAATCATGTTTCTGTTCATAAACCTTGGATGGAATCATTGTGACAGTAATGTAAGGTTATCACTGTTTTTGTTAGAAAAAATCAAGGATTTTTCATATTTGATTTGTTAAAGTAGTCTTATCAAATGATTCACACTGAAAAGATTACTGGAGGAAATTATGAATAAACAAAGTGCCATTGAATTTAATAGAAAGTTAATTCAATTCTTTACAATAGCGGGAATTATCCTAACGATTTATTTAGGATATATCATTGCTAAACATCATTATTTTGAAGTTGGAGGAGCATTCCAGCAGTTGGTCGGCAATTGGGGAATGTATGGAGTATTATTCTTTATCTTCATTCAAATTGTACAAGTGGTTTATCCGATTATTCCGGGTGGCTTAACTTGTGTCGTTGGGCATCTTGTATTCGGACCTTTATATGGGTTTATTTATAATTTTATTGGCATTATGATTGGTTCAATGATCAATTTTTGGTTAGCAAGACGGTATGGAGAAACAGTTGTTCAAGCATTTGTTTCTCAAGCAACTTATGATAAATATATTGGCTATTTAAATGATGGGAAGAAATTCGAACGTTTCTTCTTTTGGGCATTAGTGTTGCCAGGATTCCCTGATGATTTCTTATGTATGGTAGCAGGATTAGGGAAGATGACATTTAAAAAATTCGTAGCGATTTGTTTAGTGGCAAAACCTGTCACACTATATGTGTATACATTGATTGCAGCAGAAGGAGTACAAGTTCTTTTTAAATGGATTCAAGGGTAGAGGTGTTTCAGTGAGAAAAATCATGATTGGATTGGTTCGAGGATATCAAAAGTGGATTTCACCATTATTTCCACCAACTTGTATCTATCGACCAACTTGTTCAACGTATATGATTCAAGCAATTGAAAAACATGGCGTTATCAAGGGTGTAATAATGGGAATTGGCAGAATTATGAGATGTCATCCATTTATTTTAGGAGGACAAGATCCAGTTCCAGACGAATTTACAGTAAGACGACATAAAGACTATCGAAAAAAGCGAACTTGCCAATGTTGTCAATCGATAGAAATCAAAAAAGAAGGAGATTGAACGGCATTCAATCTCCTTTTTATATTACTGAAATTTAGTTTGATACTTTTGAATAATACGTGGCAATAATGGCGATAAGAGTATCCAAAAACCAATATTTCCCAAAGCATGTAGCGTATCAAATGGTAGTCCTTGTAAATAATATACCCAAAATTTAGGAATATGATAAAAATATACAGAAAAAATCGAAATGACAAATCCGTATAAATATCCCGTTAAACCAGCCATGATTGTAAAAAAGGCTAATTTCAATAAGGGTTGTTTCCAAGTTTGTCTCCAGAAAGGTTTCAAACAAGAAAATACAAGAATGACAATCGCAAAACTAGCAATTTGATACAAGGTCCATGGTCCCATTCCTAAAAAGATATTAGATAGAATCATAGATAAACTGGCAGTTAAAATTCCTTCTACTAATCCCATTTCAAGGGTAATGATTAATAGAATCACAGTCACCGGTTGAACATTTGGAATCCAGGCAAATAGCAGTCTACCAATGTAGGCTAGTGTTGATAGTAATGCGATCAGTGTGATTTTTCTAATGGAAAAAATAGGCGTATTTTTCATTATTGTTTAAATGCTTCTAATTTCCAATCGATAACGTCACCTTGTTTTAAGTCAACTTGGTTAGCTCCGACTGGGCTCATTTCACCATTGACATCAAATAACCAATATTTTTGGTTAGCTGGTTCTTGTTCAATTCCGTTAATCGCAGATACGAAACCATCTTTTTCAACGATTTGCATTTGTTCTTTCATAACGGTTAATAATTTATCTCCATCTTTGAATGTTAATGTAAATGGGCTGCCTGAAATTGGTTCTCCATCTTTTTTAACATTGACAGTAATCGTTTGTTCAGCTTTTACTGTAGTTGTTGTTTCTTGAGATGTTTGTTTAGTAGGGGCTGCTGGTTGTGCACATGCTCCTAAAGATACGGTTAATAAAGCTAAAGCTAATAATTTTTTCATAAAATCCTCCTAGAGTGTTCTTTTAAACCTATACCATCATAGCGAAAGCGAGATAGAATGTAAAGCCATTTATATTCTATGAAGAAATTAAAAAAATATAAAATCTTATCTTCTCACCTTGTGAAAAAAGTGGTATACTGACAAAGTATTATTCCAAAAAGGAAGAGTAATTAAAAAGGAGGAAATGACCTATATGGCACAAGGTTATGAATTTTCAGAAAAAGTAGCGAAAGCTTGTCAAAAGAAAGAAGCGTTGTTTGACGAAAGTAAAGCACGTTATGCATTACGTTCAATGTTTGCAGGAGCTTTTCTAACAATGAGTACAGCAGCAGGGGCGGCAGCAGCACAAGTGATTGCAGGATTAAATCCAGCGTTAAGTAAATTTTTCTTTGCATTTATTTTTACTTGGGGATTAGTTTATATCTTATTCTTAAATTCTGAATTAGCAACATCTAATATGATGTATTTAACAGCAGGAGTTTATCAAAAAAATATTCGCCTATCAAAAGCTGTAACAATTTTATTATACTGCGGAATCTTCAACTTGATTGGAGCGATGATTATTGGGGCAGCATTTGCATATAGTTCAGCTTTTAATGCAATGGATGTACAACACTTCATCGTTGGTCTTGTTAAAGGGAAAGCATTAAGAGGAAATGGACAAGTTCTTCTAGAAGCTGTTTTAGCGAATATCTTTGTTAACGTTGCAATCTTAGCATTCTTATTAATTAAAGATGATGCTGCTAAAATGTGGATTATTATTTCAGCAATTTTCATGTTTGTATTTTTAGGAGAAGAACACGTTGTGGCAAACTTTGCTTCATTCTCAATTGTTAAGTTCTCAGCAGTTTCTCCATCTTTAGAATTTATGAATTGGTTTAACTTAATTCGTCACTGGGTAGTAGCTTTCATTGGTAATACTATCAGTGGTGGTGTTATCGTTGGATTAGCATACGCATTCTTAAATAAAACAAAAAGTGTATATCATGAATAATGAAACTAAGGGTTGCCTGTAAGGGCAGCCTTTTTTATTTTCAGAAAATTTTCAAAACCGTGAGCAGAATAATTGGGAAATCGCGTAAAATCTGTTACGATAGCTGTATCGTAATAACGATGAATGAAATGAAAAGGAGAATTGTTATGAAAAAAACAACCAAAATGTTAGCGACCAGTTTATTAGTGGCGGTAGGTTTGGCTGCTTGTGGCAGCAATTCATCAAGTTCTACGAATGCTGCGAATCGCTTAACAATGACAACCTTTGGAGAATTAACAACATTAGATAGTGCAGATTATGATGATGTGCCAAGTTCAGATATGATGGGACAAATTTTTGAAGGATTATATCGTGTAGCTGCGAATAATAAAGTGGAATTAGGAATGGCTGCGCAAGAGCCAAAAGTGAGTGAAGATGGTTTAGTCTATACGTTCATATTACGTGATGCAAAATGGTCTGACGGTTCTGCTGTAAAAGCACAAGATTTTGTATTTACTTATCGTAAATTAGTCAATCCTCAAGAAGGACATGTAGCGCAATCAGCGGATGTGTTCAAAAATGCGAAAAAAATTCGTAGTGGAGAATTACCAGTGGAAGAATTAGGAGTTAAAGCTCTTGATGATAAAACATTAGAAATTACACTTGAAAATCCAGCTCCATATTTACCAAAATTATTAACTGGTTCACGTTTCTTACCGCAATCTGAAGCAGTCGCTCAAAAATTAGGTGATCAATATGGTTCAAATGTTTCGAATGTAGTCGTAAATGGACCATTCAAATTAGAAGGATGGACAGGTTCAGAATTAACTTGGAAATTAGTGAAAAATGCTGATTATTGGGATGCAAGTAATGTTGCTTTAAACGAAGTAACAGTGAATGTATCGAAAGAAGTAGCAACTTCTGTTCAATTATTTGATTCAAAACAAGTTCAATATACAACGATTAGTGACCAATTTGTGGATCAATATAAATCTCAACCAACATTCCATGCGCAACCAAAAGCAACAATGGGATATATGAATTTTAATACATTGAAACCAACAACAGCAAATCAACACTTCCGTCGTGCCATTGCGATGGCTTATGACAAACAAGCATTAACAAATAATGTCTTAAAAGATGGTTCAATCCCTTCAACAGGATTAATTCCAAAAAGTTTTGCAACAAATGAAGTCACTGGAAAAGATTTTGTAGATGAATCAGGCGATTTCTTGAAATTTGATGTACAAGAAGCTCAAAAAGAATGGGAATTAGCGAAAAAAGAATTAGGTGTTAGTGAAGTAACGGTTACTTTATTAACTTCTGATACAGGAACTTCAAAACTTGTAGGGGAATATTTACAAGCGCAAATTCAAAAGAACTTACCAGGTGTAACATTTAAATTACAACCTGTTCCATTGAAAAATCGCTTAGAATTACAACGTGCAAGCGACTATGATATTTTTTACGGAACTTGGGCTCCAGATTATCAAGATCCATTGAACTTCTTAGAGCAATATATTACAGGTGGCGGTATTAACTTTGGGAAATACTCTAATCCTGAATATGATAAAGCAGTAGATACTGTGAAATCTACTTATGCGACTCAACCAGAAAATCGTTGGAATCAAATGCTAGCTGCAGAAAAAATTATTATGAATGATGCAGTAGTAGCTCCAATTTACCAAGCTTCTCAAAGCTATTTATTAGCTGAAAATGTAAAAGGCTTTGAAGTTTTACCATTTGGACGTACAGTGAACTTACGTCAAGCAAGTGTGCAATAATAGAATATAAAACAAAAAACTTGAGTGATTAAATATCACTCAAGTTTTTTTGTCATATGATAATAAGAATGTCCACTTAAGATTTTTGTACTAGTCGCTGTATAGCCTAGTTTTTGATAGAGTTGATAGGCTTTGTCATTGATTTCTTCGCAATTTAGAGCAATGACACTAGCACCTTGTTGTTTAGCTAAGTCTTCAGCTGCTTGTAGTAATTTTATGCCAATTCCTTTTCTGCGATAATTTGGATGTACTGAAAGAATATCAATATACCATTCACCGGCTTGTGTTTCAGAATCTTCATAGAGACGAATGGAAGAAGGAATATTGTACGTTTCATACAATTGATAAAATGGTTCATCAATACTTGGTTCGAGATGTCCATGATATCCGAAGATGGCTCCAGCAACCGTTCCGTCTTCGATATAAACAAGAGTATTCGTTAAACTGTAGCGAAAGTTCTCTTGTAGCATAGCTTCTTCTAGCATCGCATGAAGAGTGTTGAGTGATACTACTTTTAAAATGGGTAACTCCATATCTTCGATAATGGTTTGAATGAGCGGAATGATTTGCTTTCTTTCTTCGGGTTTGGGTTGTCGGATCATTGTTTCACCTTATTCTAGTTGAGATTTACGGTATGCGAGTGGGGTCATACCCATTTTTTGTTTAAATTGTTTTGAAAAATATGCTTGAGTTGAAAATCCAACAATAGATGCAATTTGTGACATTGAGTAATTCGTTGTAGAGAGGAGTACTTTACTTTCTTCAATTCGAATATCTGTCAAATATTCCATTGGTGTTTGATTCATTTCATTTTTAAAACTGTGTGAGATATAAAATCTGCTTAAGTGTGTTAAATCAGCTAAATCCTGTAAGGAGATTTGTTCTCGATAATGTGTTTTTAAATAGTGTTTAATGAGACTAATATCTTTTGTCGTTTTATTAATTGGACTAACATCAATTTCAAACGATTTATTTCGAAGAATTTTAATGAGCAATAT
Organism: uncultured Granulicatella sp.; assembly: GCF_963528315.1. Classification (GTDB taxonomy): domain Bacteria; phylum Bacillota; class Bacilli; order Lactobacillales; family Aerococcaceae; genus Granulicatella. The sequence goes on from NZ_CAURVV010000010.1 coordinate 30,101, forward strand.
TTCTAATAAATTATGACAAACTAATTCATAGCTCATCGAGTGATTAGTTGCTTCAGTTACCATTGCGTTTAAATACACTAAAATATCCTTTTGTTCGTCTCGTAAGTTGAAAAATGAAAAAGGTTGCTCGACATTTGTTTGCGTATTAAAAAAGTTAGAAAAAGAAAGTCCTGTAATTCCTAATACAATATATTCGAGAGGTTCTTCAGGTGAAGAAACTTCTGTATGATCGACTTGTGGATTAATAATAACGAAATCTTGTGCCTTTACTGGGAAACGTTGGTTTTCAATTAAAAATTCTCCCTTTCCATCTAAAACATAAAATAATTCCATAAATGGATGAGAATGGATTGTGCTGTGCCAGTCGCTATCATATTTTGATTTTGTAATAGATTCTAAATGGAAGGATAAACTTCGCATATTCGATTCGATTACTAAATAACGTTCATTACTCATACTTTTCACATCCTTATCTGTTACTTTCATTATACTTGAAAGCGCCTTTTTCATCAATTCTCTTTAGGAAAAGATAGAAAGAAACCGAAGAATGACAGTTTCGTTGACGCCAACTTAAAAACCAGGTATGCTATTTTTGGTAGAAAGGAGTGTATGGAAAAGGTTTCGTCAATCGAAGAGATGAACCACTACAAATCAGAGTAGAATACATTGCGTTAAGTGCCAAACGGATGGGATGTTGCCGATTGGACGAAAAAGAGAACTCTTTGCGGTAGTGTATTCGCATTCGCTGCATTTAATGACAGACCATTTATTAAATGGAGCAGCTCTTTATGACAGATAAAAGGAGATGCTAATATGAACAAACAAACACAATTAACACGAACATTAACGGTAACGGCATTAATGATTGCCATGCGTTTAATTATTGAGATGATTCCATCGATTAAAATGGGGAATCTCGTACAAATCGGATTCGGATTTATCGGAGCGGCACTTGCTGGGGTGATTTTAGGACCTTATCGAGCAGCTGTTGTAGGATTTTTTGTAGATATTTTAGGAAATTTCCTAAGAGGGGAAGCGAGTACCTTTTTCCCTGGATTTACTTTAACAGCCGTTTTAGGTGGATTAATTTATGGCTATTGCCTGTATCGTAAAGAATTAACACTTCCACGTATTTTTGTGACGGTATTAATCATTACATTTGTGATTAATTTAGGATTGAATTCGCTTTGGATTTATATGATAACGCAAAAAGCTTTTTCAGCCTTTATGGGACTTCGAATTTTGAAAAATATCATCAGCTTACCGTTGAATACTGTGATTTTATATGTGCTGTTTCGTAATCAAACCATGCAACAGATCATTGAGAAATATCGAGTATAGGCGTATACTATTCATACAATAAGGAGGGATAGCAATGCCATTTATTCATATTGAAATGTTAGAAGGACGTACACGTGAACAAAAAGAAGCGCTTGTCAAAGAAGTAACAGAAGTTGTTTCTAAAAACACGGGAGCTCCTACAGAACACATTCACATTATTATTCAAGAAATTAAACATGAAAATTTAGGGCAAAACGGTCAATTACGTGGCTAATGCTTAGTGAAAACTTTAGATGGGAATTTCCGGTCTAAAGTTTTTTTATTGCCAAAATCGCTATTCGTTCAACAAATCTATTACAAAAAACAGCCAGCAAAAGAATTTTTCGGATTTTTTAAAAATGTTTTCAAAAAATGATTGACGAAATGAGTGTATCAAGCGTATAATACAGTCAAGGAATAAAGTGTATTAATGCATTAACACAATAGTACAAGGAGGGGATGAAATGTTATGATCCAATTTGATAAACGATTGCCGGTATATGAACAGATTATTGACTATGTTAAAAAGCAAATTGTATCAGGTGAATGGGAATTAGGAAGAGAATTGCCAAGTCGAAGAGAATTTGCTAGTCAACTTCAAGTGAATCCGAATACTGTTCAAAGGGCATTTCGAGAAATGGAGGAGATGGGGTTGATTTCAACAGGAAATAATGTCATGAGTCGAGTGACAGATAATCCCGAATTAATTGGGCAATTAAAACAAGAAATGTTACAAGAAGCAATACAAATTTTTGCAGATTCGATTTATCCATTACATGTTTCGAATGAGGAAGTCATGGAACAGTTGGAACAAGCGATGAAGAGAAGAGAGGGAGAGTAGCATGTTAGAAGTGAAACATTTACATAAGAGATTTGGCAACAAAGCGGTGTTAAATGGAATTTCTTTTACAGCAGAACGTGGAGAAATTACCGTATTAATCGGAGTTAATGGGATTGGGAAAACAACGATTATGAATATGATCATGGGATTAATTCCAATCAAAAAAGGGGAAGTAAGTATTGATGGACAAGTAATCAAAGGAGATCGCTCGAAGAAGTTAGCTTACATTTGTGATCAGATTGTTGTGAATAAAGGTGAAACGATTTTTGAAGCAATTGCTTTTATGAGAACTTTTTATCCGAATTGGAATGATGAGAAAGCTAAAAAATTATTACATTTCTTCAAATTCAAAGGAAATGAAGTGATTCAACAATTATCAAAAGGAAATGTTGCAAAAGTTAACTTGTTATTAGGATTATCTTTAGATGTTGATTTTGTATTAATGGATGAACCATTTTCAGGAATTGATATTTTTTCAAGAGAACAAATTGTACAATTATTTACTTCAGATTTATTAGAAGGAATTGGAGTTATTTTAACTTCGCATGAAATCGAAGATATTGAATATATCGTTGATAAAGCCATCTTATTAGATGAAGGAAAAGTAATTAAAGAATTTTACGCAGAACAAGTGCGTGAAGAAGAAGGTAAGTCCATTGTAGATGTGATGAGGGAGGTGTATCAATCATGAAAAAAATTTTTAATTTATGGTTGTATGAGTTGGGAAAAAGTAAATTTATGTTAGGATTTCTAATGATTGTGTTCTTTATCATTCAAGTATTAGTTCATCTGATGCGTATTTTAAGAATAGATCCTAAAAATCTGAATGTCGAAGATACAAGAAGCGTGACGGATTTAGTGCAATCAAGATTTGGAATGAATTTAGCACTGATGGCAGCTTTTATCATTATTATTATTGCTTCGGTTTATATTTGGGTCAAAGAATTTCGTAGTAAAGGGAATTTTATTAATCGATTATTCTTACTACCAGGGAATCGAATGCAAGTGTATTTTGCAAAATTCCTAACAATTTTGTCTTACATTTTAGTACTTCAAATAACACAATTTATCATTCTTGGAGTGAATAAGGCGCTATTGATTTGGAGATTCCCAGTTTTAGCAGACCATATTCATTACACGGACTTCTTGAATTCGGGTTCAATGTTACAATATTTATTACCGTTAAATGGAACTGCTTATGCATGGTGTATGGCATTTTTAATGGTTGTCATTGTTTTCTTCTTCCAATTAGCGATTTTAGAAGAAGGATTGAAAGCGTATGGTTGGGCATTGATGGTGGCATCTTTAGTGGGTTACTTTGTCATTTGTTGTGGTATTTTAGCAAGTTATGTTCAAGTGATGATAAACTTATCGTTTACTCAAACGGAGCAATATTTTGTGACAATCTTGTATGCAGTCGTGTTTATGGGTATTCATTGGTTCGTCGATTATTATTTATTAGAACGTAAAGTTAGTGTTTAATGGGGGTGAGAATATGAAATCAATTAAATTTGCATGGGGATTACTCGTAATTGTTGTTGGTTTTCTAGTTTTAGGAATTGGGAATATGGTTTGGACGTCAATGTCAGATGCTCCATATACAATAGAATCTTCAGCAGAAGGCAATCAATATTTAAAAGGGACAGTTTTTGAAGTAGGAAAAGAAGGCGCTGGAAAATTAAGTAATAATGTTTCGACATCAGCCATTGTTGATGGGAAAGTGGAAAAACTATTTCAAACAGTAGGAACTTGGAATGGACAGATGAGAGAACAAGCGACATTAAGCAAAATCCCTCTTTTGGAACGTTCATTACTTGTCAATCATAGACACGTATTACAATTAGACAATTCTTCACTATTTTATGATATTCATTGGGATTCATATTTCAGTAGTAGAACAGATTTTAAATTTAATTATGCGTTGTACTCTAATGAAAATAAACGAATCATTGATAAACAAATTCCGATTCATATAGATCAATCAATAGCCTGGGGAGAAGAGCCAATCTTCCAACGTAAGGGAAAAGAGTTAGGGGTCATTATTCCTATCATAGAAAGAAAAGCGAATGAAAGAAAATTCTTGAAGTTTATTTTATCTTTCGAAGAAGGTACTGTGAAAGATGTGGGAGAATTAACACTTGAAAAAGATGGTTTAATGCTCAATGCAGCATTTGGAAATCGTTCTTATAATCCCGAAACAATTGTGTTTAATGTGCTCCCTATAAAAGATGGACCAAAACCTTCTGAAAAACCAGAGGAAGAGGAGTATTATCAATATGATTTGTTTACAAATACATTCCGCAAATTGGATACTACTTCACTAAAAAATTCAGCAAGTTTCTACATTTCAGGTTCTCAAATTTATGCAGTAGAAACGGCTCATCCAAGAGTAAGTGGTAGAAAATCAGGAAGAGACCATGCGGTTGAACGTCCGGAATATGTTGCGGCTAAAGATCGTCAAGCAGAGTTAGAAACGGTGTATCGCGCTACAGCAGAATTATCTTTAGAAAAAATTGGAACACTTCAACGTGATTCATATTCTTCAGAAGAAGTACTAAACAAAGATACATTAGTATATGTTGGACTTGATCAAGGTCAAAATGCACTACGTGTGTTTGATTTGAATAAGAAAGAAGAAGTTTTCTCAGCAAAAATCACACCAAAAGCAGATGCGAAGTTATATTTCCAAAGAAAACGTGACTATGTGATTTACTAATAGGTTGTAAATATAGTACAATCAAAGTAATAAATAGGGCAGTAGTTCAAAAAGGAAGACGCCTTTCTAGTAATAGAGAGGAGATGACGGTGCGACTCCGTCCGACTATTTATTAATGGCACTCCGTATGGGGTGCCTTTTTTAATCTTCATTAAGGGTTTGATACTGAAGGTGAATTAAAAGGCTTATAAAATTGTTTGAAATTTCATTAATAGAAGATATAATAGCTTTGAAGATACAAAATGGAGGAGAAAAAATGCATAAAAATTATTATGATGGACCACCTGAATATAGACCATTAAGTGCATGGGAATATTTTGGGTATGGGCTTCTTGTAGCAATTCCGATTGTGGGTTTTGTGATGATGTTATATTATAGTTTTGATAATTCTAATATTAATCGTCGAAATTTTGCTCGTTATTTATTGTGTAACGGTATTTTAGTGCTTGTATTTGGAGTTTTCTGGATTGGAATTAATTATTATCCGAAATAAAAAAATTATAGAAAAATTAGTTGACAAAAAAGAGCATTCCGTTTTGGGATGCTCTATTTTTCTTGTAAATGTGGACTTGGTAATAGTCGGTTGACAAGCATCGCAATAACTGCTCCGATTAATGTATCTAATACTCGTTGAATCGCGTATTCCACATTAACAGCAGCTTCGATATTGTAAAAAATAACTAAGAAAGTTGCCGAAGAGTTAATGACCGCTGTCTTGTTGAATCGATTGCAAAATAAAATTAATAAAATAATTCCAAGAGGAACTAATAGTAAGTCAGTGTAGTCTGGAAGAGTGAAATATCGATATGATTGAAGAAGGATAATGGCTAATATCCCTCCAGACATATTCCCATAAAAGCGAGAAATTCCAAATTTCCAAGTTTGTTTATGATCTGTTCTTAAACTAAATACGGCAGATAACACTGCTAACATTGGAGACCCACGATGAAGCACTTTAAAAAGAACAATACAGATAAAGGCAGATACGGCTGTTTTTAAAGTTCGGAGTCCAATGTGAAATGGACTTTGTTGTTGATTAGGCACACTTTCACCTCGTTGGTTAAAATTCTTGAATATCATATCATAAAATGCATAAAGCGACAACGAGTAAGAATGTCGATTAAAGTTAGGTTTAAAATGTAATTAATTTTATAAAAAACATGGAAAATTCAAGCGTAAAATTAAGGTTTATGATAGAATTAGAGGTATGTATAGAAAGTGGTGTTGCTGTGGGAAGACGAAAATCAATCAAATGGAAATCGCATATGAAATTAGGAGCTAAGAGATTAACAGTTGGAATTATTTTAGTATTTGTGGCTCTTTGTAGTGTCATTATTATGGGTACATTACAGTTTCAAGAAACAAGGCAAGATCCTACAGAAGTTGCACACCAACAATTTATTCAAACGCTTGTCCCGTCTTCTCAAAAAGCATATCAATTATATAAAGTTTTACCGAGTATTAGTTTAGCTCAGGCTATATTAGAGTCTGATTGGGGAGAAAGTGGACTTTCGAAGGACTATTATAATTTATATGGGATGAAAGCTGGTGCTGCAGAACCAAGTGTCCAATTAGAAACGAGTGAATTTATCAATGGTCAATGGATTACCATTATGGCACCTTTTCGAGTTTATAATAGTTGGGCAGAATCCGTGGAAGCTCACGCTAAGTTATTAACGTATGGAGTGGACTGGAACCCTAAACTATATGAGCCTGTTTTAAAAGCAAAAAATTATAAAGAAGCAGCACACGCCCTTCAAAAAGCAGGATATGCTACAGATCCAACTTATGCACAAAAAATTATTACGGTCATTGAAACATATCATTTATCACAATATGATCAACTTCAAGAAAAATCTGTAAAGGAGTAGAAAACACATGAGTCAATTATTACCAGGAAGTATTATTGGAATTATTGGTGGAGATTCTCAAATTTCATCCGTTATTTTAATGGCGAAACGTTTAGGGTATCGTGTTCACCATTTCCGCGAAGAAGATGAACCTAGTGTTTTGTTAGCAGATAAAGAAGTGGTTGCTCGTTATTCGAATAAACATGCATTATCAGATTTTGCAATGCAAGTGGATACGATTTATGTTTTAACAAATCAAATTGAAATAGATACGATTATAGCCTTAAGTGGGAAAACTCGTTATTATCAATCGTTTGAATTAGCAGAAATTTCTCAAAATCGAATGGTTGAAAAGTTATTTTTAGAAGAACATGCGATTAATGTAGCTCCTTATGGAATGATTACAAGTATTGGTGAATTACCAAGCTTATTATCAAGTATTGGATTTCCCGCTGTATTAGAGACAAATCGTTTCGATAAAAAACAAAAGGAAATGATGATATATGACCATGATATGGATGATCATGTATTCCAACTAGTAGAGGAACAATCTTGTATGGTAACAGCATTTGTTCCCGGTCAACGTCATTTTAGTATGACGATTTTACGAGATTATGAAGATCATATTACGATTTTACCGATTACGGAAGATGTATATGTAGATGGAAAATTAAAATATTCAATTGCCTCAAAACGAATGAATCCTGAGTGGGTTGGAGAGCTTCGTACAATTGCATCAAAAATTATGCGTTCAATCTCAGGCTCAACTCTAGTATCGATTCAAGTTGTAATGGCAAAAAGTGGAATTTTTTATGTAAAAAAAGTAGATCAATTACCGCTTCTTCAACATCAATTTAGCGCAAGACAAATTCCTCAATCATTTAGTGAAATTGTTTTACGATTGGCAACAGGATTAGGCGTATTAGAAAGTGGATTGATAGAGGAAGGATTAATTGTTCCGATTTATCAAGAAATGTTAGAAAAAGCGCATATTTTAACAGTAGTAAAACCTCATTGGGAATTTGAATATTTCCAAGTAGTAGGAGGGAAACTCCAAGAAGCAGTCGGAGTGATTCGATTAACAGGTGCTTCAAGTGTGGATTTAGTCAATGAATTAGAATTAAGTGGATTACACGATTAGAATGTAACAAGAGAAAGGATGACTTTGTGAGTATTTCGGCGAAATTACTAGAAGGAATGAATGAACGTCAAAAAGAGGCGGTTCAACATACTCAAGGCCCATTGTTGATTATGGCAGGTGCTGGTAGTGGGAAAACAAGAGTACTGACGCACCGTATGGCGTATATTTTAGCAGAAGAAGAGGTTCATCCTTGGAATATTTTAGCGATTACCTTTACGAATAAAGCAGCACGTGAAATGAAAGAGCGAGTGAGTCAATTAGTTGGACCGCAAGCAGAAGATATGTGGGTATCTACTTTCCACTCGATGTGTGTGCGTATTTTAAGAAGGGATATCGAATTATTAGGCTATCAACGTTCTTTTACAATTTGTGACCCAAGTGAACAACAAACGGCAATGAAACGAATTTTAAAGAAATTAGATATTGATAGTGAAAAATATGATTATCGCATGATTTTAAATCGAATTAGCCAAGCAAAAAATGATTTAGAAGATGTAGAAAAATTTAGTGAAAAATATACGGGATATGTGGAACAAATTATTGCGAAATGTTATCGTGAATATCAAAAAGAATTAGCCAAAAGTATGACGCTAGATTTTGATGATTTAATTATGTTGACGGTACAATTATTCCAAAAACATCCGGAAACATTGCAGTATTATCAACAAAAATTCCAATATATCCATGTAGATGAGTATCAAGATACAAACCATGCTCAATATCGATTAGTAACGATGTTAGCGAAGAAATTCAAAAATATTTGTGTCGTTGGGGATGCAGACCAAAGTATTTATGGTTGGCGTGGTGCTGACATGAGTAATATTTTAGAATTTGAAAAAGATTATCAAAACGCAAAAGTTGTTTTATTAGAACAAAATTATCGTTCAACAAAAACGATTTTACAAGCAGCGAACCATGTCATTGAAAATAACTTTAATCGTAAAGTGAAGAAATTATGGACTGAAAATGATGAAGGACAACCGATTACGTATTATCGTGCTCAATCGGAGCAAGATGAAGGGCGTTATGTATTGTCACAAATTCAAAGTCTATTAAGAGATGGATATAACTATGATGATTTTGCGATTTTATATCGTACAAATGCGCAATCTCGTGTGATGGAAGAAAATTTATTAAAATCAAATATTCCATTCCGTTTAGTCGGTGGGCAACGATTCTTCGAGAGACTAGAAATTAAGGATTTACTAGCGTATTTACGTTTAATTGTAAATCCTCAAGATGATTTAAGTTTTAGAAGAATTGTGAATAGTCCAAAACGAGGAATAGGAGCAACTTCTTTAGATAAATTAAATGATTTTGCTTCTATGCATCAATTTTCATTATTAGAAGCCAGTTCGCAAACTGCACTTTCTCCTCTATCAGGAAAAGCGGCAAAGGCTTTAGAAAAATTTGCTGAAATGATTGAAGATTTAAGAAAAATGCAAGAATTTCTATCAATAAGTGAGTTTGTAGAACAAGTGATTGAAAAAACAGGATATCTTGCCTCTTTAGAGCAACAACATACAATGGAAGCTGATGCGAGAATTGAAAATATTCAAGAGTTTATCTCAGTGGCAAAACAATTCGAACAAGATCGATTAGAAGAAGAGTCAGAAGATTCGCCATTATTACAATTTTTAACAGATTTATCTTTAGTTTCTGATGCAGATAGTGATGAAGGTGATGGACGTATGGTAACATTGATGACCCTTCACGCTGCTAAAGGACTTGAGTTCCCAGTTGTATTTATTATCGGTTTGGAAGAAGGGATTTTCCCAAGTTTAAGAAGTATGATGGAGAATGGCGACGATGTGGAAGAAGAACGTCGTTTAGCGTATGTAGGAATTACCCGTGCAGAACAAAAATTATATTTAACAAATGCGTATTCCAGATTATTATATGGACGAACACAATCCAATCGTCCATCAAGATTCATTTTAGAAATTGGAGAAGAATTGTTTGATTCTAAACAACAGCAATCCTATGGACATACAAGTAGAGAGTCTTCCTCATTTGTTTCGAAAACTTCGTCTTCGGGTTCATTATTTGATAAATATAGAGCGAAATCTCAGGCAACTGCTTATCAACCAAAAGCAGTGCAACCTTCAAGCATCCAACCAGTTCGTAAACAGACCGTGGCTGCAAATGATGGTGCTGTATGGAAAGTGGGCGACAAAGTCATGCATAAGAAATGGAATGTTGGAACAGTCGTTAAAGTAACGGGTGAAGGTACGAATCAAGAAATTGATGTTGCTTTTGCAGGAATGGGCATTAAACGATTATTAGCAAGTTTTGCACCAATTGAAAGAATAGAGGAGTCGTAAATGGATACTTCAGTAGAACAAAAAATCCAACAATTAAGAGAACAATTGAATCGTTGGAGTCATGAATATTATGTTCAAGATCGTCCAACCGTTACGGATCATGAGTATGATGAAGCGTATCATGAACTAGTGCGATTAGAAACGGAGTATCCAGAATTGATTACTCCAGATTCTCCAACTCAACGTGTTGGAGGAATTGTGTTAGACAGTTTTGAAAAAGTTACCCATCAAAACCCAATGTTGAGTTTATCAAATGCTTTTTCAAAAGAAGATTTACAAGCATTTGATGATCGAATTAAAAAATTAACGAATCGCACAATTGACTATGTGTGCGAATTGAAAATTGACGGTTTATCTGTAGCGCTAACGTATCAAGAAGGTCAGTTAGTTCTAGGTGCTACAAGAGGAGATGGGGTAATAGGGGAAGATATTACGCATAATATTCGAACGGTTAAATCTGTTCCTCTTTCATTAGAACAACCATGGTCGATTGAAGTTCGTGGGGAATGTTATATGCCGAAGAAATCGTTCCAACAACTAAATCAATCAAGGGAAGAAGAAGGGTTAGAAGTATTTGCAAATCCTAGAAATGCAGCTGCAGGAAGTTTAAGACAATTAGATTCTAAAGTAGCAGCTAGTAGAAATTTAGCAGTATTTCTATATCAAAGCCCTAGTGTAGAAGCTTTAGAAGTAGCTTCTCAAATGGAGGTGCTAGAAAAAATGCAAGCATTAGGCTTTGTGACGAATCAAGAAAGAGCTTTATGTCACTCGATTGATGAAGTATGGGCATTTATTGAAAAAATGACAGTGGAGAGAAATAATCTTCCTTATGAAATTGATGGAATTGTGATTAAGGTCAATGACTTTAAAGCGCAAGAAGAAATTGGATTTACCGTAAAAGCTCCAAAATGGGCAATTGCTTATAAATTCCCTGCAGAAGAAGCACAGACCATTGTGCGAGAGATTGAATGGACAGTAGGACGTACAGGAGTAGTCACGCCGACAGCCGTCATGGATCCGGTATTTCTTGCAGGAACTACTGTGAAACGTGCTAGCTTACATAATGTAGATTTAATTCGAGAAAGAGATATTCGAATTGGAGATACGGTTGTCGTTCATAAAGCGGGCGATATTATTCCAGAAGTAACTCGAGTGATTTTAGAAAAACGTCCAGAAGGATTACCACCGTATGAAATTCCAGAAAAATGTCCTTCGTGTTCGAACCCACTCGTTCATTTAGAAGAAGAGGTTGCTTTAAGATGTATGAATCCAAAATGTCCTGCTCTTCTAAAAGAAGGATTAACTCATTTTGTATCGAGAGATGCGATGAATATGTCTGGAGTTGGAACAAGAATCATTCATCAATTATTTGAAAGTGGATTGGTTCAAGATGTGGCAGATTTATATCACTTAACAATGGAACAATTATTAACACTCGATAAAATTCAAGAAAAATCTGCGCAGAAAATTTTACAGGCGATTGAAACGAGTAAAAAAAATTCACTAGAGCGTTTATTAACAGGTTTAGGTATTCGAAATGTCGGATCAAAAGCAGCGAAAGATTTAGCAATGCATTTTGAAACAATGGAGAACCTTCAAAAATCGACTGCGGAAGAATTGGTTGCCATTGAAGGGTTAGGAGAAGTTATTGCGCATAGCGTTCTTGCTTATTTTAACCAAGAAACCGTTCAAGAAATGTTAGAAGAATTAAAAACAGCAGGCGTTAATATGCGTTATTTAGGGAAAGCTAAGTCAGTCGTTTTAGAAGATTCTTTATTAGCTGGAAAAACAGTTGTGTTAACAGGAACGTTAGAACAGATGACACGACAAGAAGCTAAAGAAGCGATTGAGTCTCTAGGTGGAAAAGTGACGGGATCTGTTTCTAAAAAAACAGACTTAGTGATTGCTGGAGCTCAAGCAGGAAGTAAGTTAACAAAGGCAGAATCTTTAGGGATTTTAGTATGGGATGAAGAACAATTTAGAACAATCATTGAAGGAAAGGAATCGTTATGAAGAAAAAAATCATCACTCTGGCTAGTGCAACAATGATGTTATTAGCAGGGTGTGCGAATATTAATCAGGCAACACAAAAAAATGTTGAATCAGAATCTTCACGTGCAAAAGTGGCTCAACCAACAACAAACCAATTGTCGAATCAATTTTATCGAGCGTTGATTACGAATGGTAAGTATCAAGTAAGTAAAACTCGTGGAGCAACATTAAGTTTAAATACTGGATTTAACTTAAGAAATTTTGAATCAGGATTAATTGAATTATCACGTGCAGTTTTTCCAACGAATCAATATTTCTTTAGAGAAGGACAAGTTATTGATTCAACAACAACAAATCAATGGGTCGCTCGTAAATCTGAGAAAAATCCAGATGGATTAAACCCAGAAGATAATGGTGAAACAGATCCAAGTAAGAGAAATCCATATTATTTAGCGCAAATTTTAGAACAAGATTTCATGATTCAAACAGAAAATAATTATGAACTAGGTGGGATTAGTATCGGTCTTGCGATGAATTCAGTAGATTATTACACTGCTGGAGATAAAGATGCAGAACAAGAAATTTCTAATGAAGAAATGTTGAAACAAGCAAAATCAATTGCTAATACAGTATTAACTCGTTTACGTCAAAATGATGCATTAAAGACAGTGCCGATTGTGTTTGGAATCTTTAAGCAAGCTCCTAAAGACGATATCGGTGGAGGAGTTTATATTTTAGAAGCTACTTCAGTAGAAGGTACTGAAATTACAAATTGGACAAATATGAATCAAAAAATTGTAGTATTACCATTAATTGATGGTAATCCAACAGAAGAATCATCAGCTTTTGAAAACTTTAGAACAGAAGTTCAAAACTTCTTCCCGAATTTGTCAGGAGTAACCGCAAAAGTTTATTATCAAGAAAATGCGCCTAAAAAAATGGTTGTTAATATTATGACTCAATTTTATGGAGAATCAGAAATTATTGCTTTAGCGCAACATGTAACAGATGTTGCGAATAAATACTTACCAAAAACAACACCGGTAGAAGTTCGTATTTCATCGATTAATGGTATGGAAGCATTCTTAATGCAAGATACAACTCAAGGTGTGTTTACGTATCATGTTTTTGATTAAAGATTGACATAAAAGGTACGTGCCTTTTACAATAGAAACGAAAGAAAAGTAGAAAGTGAGGAACAGTCATGGCAATTGAAGAATCAGAAGTACGTCACGTTGCAAAATTGGCGAAATTATCATTTGCAGATCATGAGATTTTACATTTCACAGAGCAAATGAGTGATATCATCGATATGGTAGAACAATTAAAAGAAGTGGATACAACAGGAGTAGAAGTGACAACTCATGGATATTCATTAGTGAATGTTTTACGTGAAGATGTGCCGGTAAAAGGAACAGATCGTGATTTGTTAATGAGAAATGTAAAAACAAGCGAGGATGGATTTATCCAAGTACCTGCAATTATGGGTGAAGGAGAGGAGTAAGACGCATGAGTTTATTAGAAAATCAAACATTAGTAAGCTTGCATGAAGGTTTAGTTCAAAAGAAATTTACTTCTCAAGAATTAACAAGTGCAACATTTGAAAAAATTCAAGCACTAGATGATAAAGTTGGAGCTTTCTTAGCATTAAATGAAGAAGAAGCAATGGCTCAAGCAAAAGCTGCGGATGAAAAAGGTTATGATTCAACTCTTTCTCTTCAAGGATTACCAATCGGGATTAAAGATAATATTGTAACTCGTGATTTAATCACAACAGCTGCAAGTCGTATGTTGGAAGATTTCAATCCAATTTATGATGCACATGTAATGGACTTGTTGAAAAAAACAGGTGCCGTGAATGTAGGGAAATTAAACATGGATGAATTTGCCATGGGTGGTTCGACAGAAAATTCTTATTTCAAGAAAACTAGAAACCCTTGGGATTTAACAAAAGTTCCTGGAGGATCTTCAGGTGGTTCTGCAGCAGCTGTAGCAGCTGGAGAAGTATTAGCCACTTTAGGTTCTGATACAGGTGGTTCGATTCGTCAACCTGCAAGTTTTACAGGGATTGTTGGAATGAAACCAACATATGGTCGTGTATCTCGTTATGGATTAATTGCCTTTGCATCAAGCTTAGACCAAATTGGACCATTAACTCGTACAGTTAAAGATAATGCATTAGTATTAGAAGCAATCAGTGGATATGATCACCGTGATTCTACAAGTGTGAATGTACCTGTTCCAAATTATTACCAACAAATTAATGGGAATATTAAAGGATTAAAAATTGCTTTACCAGTAGAATATTTAGGAGATGGAATTGATCCTGAAATTCGTAAAGCAGTCTTAAAAGCAGCTGAACAATATCGTGCATTAGGAGCAACGGTAGAAGAAGTGAGCTTACCTTATTCTAAATATGGTATTCCTGCATACTATATTATTGCTTCTTCAGAAGCGTCTTCTAACTTACAACGTTTTGACGGTATTCGTTATGGACACCGTTCAGCTGAAGCGAAAACTTTAGAAGATTTATATGTTATGAGCCGTACTGAGGGATTCGGTATGGAAGTAAAACGTCGTATTATGTTAGGAACATTTTCATTAAGTTCTGGTTACTATGATGCTTACTTCAAAAAAGCAGGACAAGTTCGTACATTAATTAAACAAGATTTTGCGAATGTATTTGCTAACTATGATTTAATTTTAGGACCTGTAACAACTTCAACTGCTTATGGAATTGGCGAAAGAAATGATGATCCAATTGAAATGTATATGGCAGACTTATTAACAGTTCCTGTAAACTTAGCAGGTCTTCCAGCGATTTCTGTACCTGCTGGATTCTCTAGTGAAGGTTTACCAATTGGTATCCAATTAATCGGAAATTACTTCCAAGAACAAACTATTTATCAAGCTGCATTTGCATTTGAACAAGCAAATGACTATTACTTAAAACAAGCAAACGTATAAGGAGGAAAATAAGATGAATTTTGAAACAATTATTGGGCTAGAAGTTCACGTAGAGTTAAAAACAGATTCAAAAATCTTCTCTCCTTCACCAGCTCATTTTGGAGCAGAGCCAAATACAAATACAACCGTTATTGACTGGGGATATCCAGGGGTACTTCCAGTTATTAACAAACGTGCCATTGAATTTGGAATGCGTGCAGCATTAGCCTTAAACTGTGAAATTTCACAACATACAAAATTTGACCGTAAAAACTATTTCTACCCTGATAATCCAAAAGCGTATCAAATTTCTCAATTTGATTACCCAATTGGTCATGATGGATGGATTGATATTGAAGTAGAAGGAAAAACAAAACGTATCCGTATCGAGCGTGTTCACTTAGAAGAAGATGCTGGTAAAAATACTCACGGAACGGATGGTTTCTCATATGTAGACTTAAACCGTCAAGGAACTCCATTAATTGAGATTGTATCTGAAGCGGATATGCGTTCTCCTGAAGAAGCCTATGCTTATTTAGAAGCATTACGTCAAATTATTATGTTTACAGGCGTATCAGATGTGAAAATGGAAGAAGGATCAATGCGTTGTGATGCGAATATTTCTCTACGTCCTTATGGGCAAGAAAAATTCGGTACAAAAACAGAGTTGAAAAACTTAAACTCATTTAACAACGTTCGTAAAGGGTTAGCATTTGAAGAAGTGCGTCAAGCTCAAGTATTACGTAGCGGTGGCGTTATTGGTCAAGAAACAAGACGTTTTGATGAATCGAACGGGCAAACAATTTTAATGCGTGTGAAAGAAGGGTCAAGTGACTACCGTTACTTCCCAGAACCAGACCTACCAAACTTAGAAATTTCAGATGAATGGGTGGAAGAAGTTCGTCAATCGATTCCTGAAATGCCAACGGTTCGTCGTGAACGTTATGTTCGTGAATTTGGTTTACCAGAATATGATGCAATGGTATTAACTTTATCAAAAGAAATGTCTGATTTCTTTGATGAAACAGTTGCAGCAGGTAGCGATCCAAAATTAGCTTCTAACTGGTTGATGGGAGATATTTCTGCTCATTTAAATAGTAAAAAATTAGAATTACATGATTTATTATTAACTCCACAAAGTTTAGCAGAAATGATTCAATTAATTGGCGACGGAACAATCAGCTCTAAATTAGCGAAGAAAGTATTCTTATTATTAGCTGAAGAAGGCGGAACTGCTCGTCAAGTTGTTGAAAAACATGGTATGATTCAATTAAGTGATCCATCACAATTATTACCAATTATTCAAGATGTGTTAGCTAATAACGCACAGTCTATTGAAGACTTCAAAAATGGTAAAGATCGTGCAGTTGGTTTCTTAGTGGGTCAAATTATGAAACAAACAAAAGGAAAAGCAAATCCTGGAGTTGTAAACCAATTATTACAAGAAGAATTAGCAAAATATTAATAACTGAGAGAACTTGAATGCAGTAGATAGTCTTCTACTGTTTACAAGTGAAATAGTCACTGGGGGTGAATAGAAAACGGAATGAAATTTCCGACTTTTATTCACTCCTTCTCTCTTTTTCATAAAGAATGAATGGAGGTGTCAAAATGATTCGAGTTCATACAAAAATTATCCAAGCCGGAGAAACTTTACAAACGAAATTAGAAGCACCGATTGAATCAATTGAATGGAAGACTGAACAGAAACAATTAGCGTTGTCTTATCACGAAAAAGAAACTCAAACAAAAGTAGATTTACTTGTATCTGATGGAGAAATCCAATTATTCCGTAAAGGTGAAGTAGCTAGTCAATTAGTATTCCAACATCAAAAGAAAACAAAGGGTCGTTATCAATTAGCTCAAGGACAAGAAATTTTATTTGAGATTAAAACGAAGAATGTAGAAGTTTCGTCTGATTGGAAACAAATTTCCTTTGAATACCAATTATCTCAATTAGGAGAAAATTTAGGAGAATTTACAGTAAATATGGAAATTCTTAAAGAAAACATTGTGCAATAGTAGCGTATCATGGCTTTTGTGTGCTATACTGTTAAGGAATATGTGGAAAGGAAGTGTATCCTTTGGAATTAAAAGCACTGGATGGAATCAACAAAAATGAATTATCAATGGTTGAAGTAGCACATGCTATCTTGGAAGTAAAACAAGAAGTGATGGACTTTAATCAATTATTAGTAGAAGTTCAATCATATATGGAGTTAAGCGATGAGCAATTAGAAGCACGCATGGCTCGTTTTTATACAGATTTAAATATTGATGGAAGCTTCATTTCACTTGGAGAAAATCGTTGGGGCTTACGTTCATGGTATCCAATTGATTCAATCGATGAAGAAATTGTTTCATCAATGGATGATGAAGACTTGAAAAAACGTCGTAAAAAACGTAAAAAAGTTAATGCTTTTGGAACTGAAGAAGATCTTATCGATTACAATGATGATGATCCAGAAGATGAAGATGGCTTGTTAGAAGACGAAGAAGATGATGATGTTATCGACTTAGACGATGATGTAGATGATGAAGAAGAAACAGAATTAGATGCATATCGTTCAGATTTAAGTGAATTAGGTGCTGACGAAGACTTAGATGAAGAAGTTAGTGCAGATGAAGATTTATCTATTATTAGTGATGACGAGTTAGATAGTGATTTTGACGAAGAAGAGGATGAATTATAATTCCTCGTTCATCTACAAACGATAACGAATAGATTAGAAAGTGGGAGTGCGTAGCGCTCCTCTTTTTTATAGGGAGGAAAAGTTTTGAAAAAAATTTTATCATCTTTTTTTGATGCGACTTTTCTAAGATTTATATTAGTAGGAGTCGTCAATACACTGGTTGGAACAGCGATTATGTTTTTTTGCTTCAATGTATTAGCATGGAGTTATTGGATTTCAAGTGCGTTGAATTATATAGTGGGAAGCATCGTGAGTTATTTGTTGAATAAGCGATATACTTTCCAGCAAAAAGGCCATGATTGGAATACTATTTTGAAATTTATCGTGAATATTACTATTTGTTACGTCCTTGCTTATAGCTTCGCGAAACCATTTGTTATATGGTTATTATCAGGACTCTCTACAAATGTACAAGGAAATATTGCGTTATTGGTAGGAATGGTTTTATTTGTTGCATTTAATTATATCGGACAAAGATTTTGGGCTTTTTCACCAAAAAAAGACTTAAAATAATGACTTGCTCAGAAAAGAGTTAGTTGTTTAATTCTAGTAATCGTTATGGTAAAATAACACTATCTATAGATTTAAGGGGGATACTGCCAAATGGCGGAAGATAAGAAAACTTTTTATTTAACAACACCAATTTATTACCCAAGTGGACAATTACATATCGGACATGCATATACAACTGTAGCAAGTGATGCAATGATTCGTTATAAAAAATTACAAGGTTATGATACTTATTTCTTAACAGGAACAGATGAACATGGACAAAAAATTCAACAAAAAGCTCAAGAAGCAGGAGTGAGCGAAATTGAATTTGTTGATAATATTATTTTTGGGATTCAAGATTTATGGAAAAAATTAGATGTTTCTTATGATGATTTTATTCGTACAACACAACCTCGTCATAAAAAATCTGTACAGAAAATTTTCCAAAAATTAGTGGATAATGGCGATATTTACTTAGGAGAATATGAAGGATGGTATTCTGTGAGTGATGAAGAATACTTTACAGAATCTCAATTAGTGGAAGTGTATCGTGATGCAGATGGAAAAATGATTGGGGGAGTGGCTCCAAGTGGTCATGAAGTTCAATTAGTGAAAGAAGAATCTTATTTCTTCAGAATGAGTAAATATGCGGATCGCTTATTACAATACTATGAAGAACATCCAGAATTTATTCAACCTGAATCTCGTAAAAATGAAATGATTAATAATTTCATTAAACCAGGTTTGGAAGATTTAGCCGTTTCTCGTACATCATTTGACTGGGGAATTCCAGTACCGAATGATCCAAAACATGTCATTTATGTATGGATTGATGCGTTATCAAACTATATTACAGCTTTAGGCTATGGAAGTGATGACGAAACATTATTTAACCGTTATTGGCCAGCAGATGTACACTTTATCGGGAAAGAAATCGTTCGTTTCCATACGATTTATTGGCCAATTATGTTAATGGCATTAGATTTACCATTACCGAAGAAAATTTTTGCCCATGGTTGGTTATTAATGAAAGACGGTAAAATGTCTAAATCTAAAGGAAATGTCGTTGACCCTAACACATTAATTGAACGTTATGGTTTAGATGCTTTACGTTACTATTTATTACGTGAAGTACCATTTGGTTCAGATGGTATTTTCACTCCAGAATCATTTGTAGAACGTATTAATTATGACTTAGCAAATGACTTAGGAAACTTATTAAACCGTACAGTAGCGATGATTAATAAATATTTTGATGGAACAATTCCAACTTATTCTGCTCCAGTTTCAAGCTTCGACCATGAATTAGTAGAAGCTTCAAAAGTGATGATTGAAGAAGTAGAAGCAGCAATGGAAGAAATGCAATTCTCAGTTGCATTATCAGCGATTTGGAAATTTGTTTCTCGTACAAATAAATATATTGATGAAACAACTCCATGGGCAGCTGTAAAAGATGAAGCTCGTCAAGAAGAATTAGCTCGTACAATGAGTTATTTAGCAGAAAGCTTACGTATTATTGCGGTGGCTTTACAACCATTCTTAACACAAACGCCAGGAGAAATCTTAGCACAATTAGGAATTCACGACGAAGCTTTACGTGACTATCCTTCGCTTCATACATTTGGAGTGATTCCAGCAGGTACAACAGTTGTTGAAAAAGGACAACCAATTTTCCCACGTTTAGATATGGAAGAAGAAGTTGCTTATATTCAAGGTAAAATGGGTGGAACGGTGAAAGAAGAAGTAGCGACAGAATGGAACCCAGAAGAAGTGGAATTAACAACTGAAAAAGAAGCCATCAAATATGATGACTTTGACAAGTTAGAATTAAAAGTTGCAGAAGTCATTGACTGTAAACCAGTGGAAGGTGCAGATAAATTATTACAATTCCGATTAGATGCAGGAGATGCTGGCGGACACCGTCAAATTTTATCTGGTATCGCTCAATGGTATCCAAATCCAGAAGAGTTTATCGGTAAAAAAGTAGTGATTGTCGCAAACTTAAAACCACGTAAGATGAGAGGACAAATTAGTCAAGGAATGATCTTATCGGCAGAAAAAGATGGAGTATTACAAGTAGTTTTAGCTCCTCAAGAAATGCCAAATGGTTCATTTGTTTCATAATCAATAGAGAACACAATTATTGTAGGGAGAGTACGTTGCTTTACAACGTACTCTTTCGCATATTATAAGAGAAAAGGAGAAGGTAAGATGAAGAAGGGCTTGTTAACAGGTTTATTATTATTTGGTTTCTTTTTTGGGGCAGGAAATTTAATCTTTCCGCCTTCATTAGGATTGTTTTCTGGTGAGTATTTCTGGCCAGCGATTGCGGGATTTATTTTATCCGGTGTCGGTATTCCCATTATTACATTAATTGTAGGTGCAACGAGTAATGGAAGTTTTAAACATGAATTAGAAACTAAAGTTCATTCAGTATTTGCGGTAGCATTTTTAGCTATTTTATATTTATCGATTGGACCATTCTTTGCGATTCCAAGAACAGCAACTGTTTCGTATTCGATTAGTATTCAGCCATTTGAGTCAGCTTTAGCCTCAATGGGAATTTCAGGTACTTTATCATCATTTATTTATACAGTGTTATATTTTGCTGCAGCATATTGGATTGCAATTCATCGTTCAACGATTTTAAATAGTATCGGGAAAATTTTAACACCATTATTTGCAGGATTAATTTTAGTTTTAGTGTTATTAGGAGCGATTAAATACGCAGGAGTAGCACCAATGCAAGCAGCAACGGCGTATCAAAATGGTGGTTCGTTTGGAAATGGATTTATTGAAGGGTACAATACATTAGATGCCCTAGCTTCTGTTGCCTTTTGTGTGGTAGCGGTAAATACATTGAAGAAATTCCATTTTTCTTCAAAAGAAGAATTTACAAAAACGATTATCGGTGTAGGTTTAGTAACGGCTGTAGGATTTAGTATTTTATATTTAGGATTAGCAAATCTTGGAAATCATTTTACAGTGCCAGCAGATGTATTAGCAGATAATGCAGTTAATAAAGGGTCTTATATTTTGGCAGCTGCTTCAAAAGATATTTTTGGAGTATTTGGACAAATATTTTTAGGCGCAATGGTTATTTTAACGTGCTTTACAACAACAGTCGGATTAATTGTTTCAACTGGAGAATTCTTTGAAGAATTATTCCCTAAATATTCTTATAAAGTATATGCAACAGTTTTCTCTTTCATTGGATTTGGAATTTCTAATTTAGGATTAAATACAGTAATTAAGTTTTCATTGCCGGTATTATTAATTTTATATCCAATTACAATTATTATGGTTATATTAATTCTTTTAAATAAATTTGTTCCTCTTTCTAAAATTGGAATGCAGTTAACGGTTGGGTTAACAGTTCTAGTATCCGTATTAACAGTATTAGGAGACACTTTAAAATTATCTGCATTATCTACTGTGATGCACCAATTACCATTTTCTACTTTATCATTAGGGTGGATTGTTCCAGCTTTAGTAGGAATCGTGATTGCTTTGATTTTAAGTGATAAACAAAAAGGTGAAGCTTTTGATTTTGAAAAAATTTTAGCAGAGTAAGAAGGTAGGCGGATATGTTTTTATATGGAATTACGACAATCGTATTGATAGCTCTACTTTTTTCAATGTGGAAGGATAATCGCAGTTTATGGAATCCAGCTTTATTAGTCATTGAAGTGTTGTTTTTATATCTATCCATTGCGAATCTCTTTTTCAGCTCTGGGTATGAAAATGCTCATTTGGTGATGATAGTAGGAATTTTACTCATTCCTGTTCTGATTCTTTTGAGTGGTTTATTTTTAATCGTTAATGGCTTTATTTTGTTAAAAAAAGAAGGTTTTTCTAAAGCGAATCTTCTTTCTCCTATTATGGGGATTGTGATTTTATTATTCTTTGTTTTTATGTGGATTCGAGTGGGGCTAGTTACAAATAATTTTTTCATTTATAATCCGTGGTTTAATATACTATTTATGTTTATCATTTATTCTTATATTATTTTTGGATTTGCATTTGTAGGATTTATGATGTACTCCTGTGTCTATTTATGGGTACCGAAGAAACAGCATTATGATTTTATTATTATTCATGGTGCCGGATTGTTAGATGGGGAAAGAGTTACGCCTCTTCTAAAAAAGAGAATTGATAAAGCTGTACAAGCATTTCATCAATCAAAAAATCCTCAGATTCGACTTATTGCAAGTGGTGGACAAGGTAGTGATGAAAAAATATCTGAAGCACAAGCGATGTATAACTATTTAGTGGAACATACAGATGTGCCAAAAGAAGCTATTATATTAGAAGAAAAATCTACAACTACTTATGAAAATTTACTGTTCTCTAAAGAACTAGGTGAGCAATTAGTGGAAAATCCTCGATTTTTATTTGTGACAAATGATTATCATGTATTTCGTACGAGTACGTATGCTCGACAAATTGGAATGCAAGGGGATGGTTTAGGTTGCTCCACTGCAAGTTATTATATTCCGTCCGCTTTTATTCGTGAATATGTAGCGATGTGTGTGAAAATGAAAAAACTCTTTATAGGGTTTGAATTACTGTATGTTCTATTGGTTTTATTATCGTATCGAGGCATATTGTGGTAGAAAGTTAAATAGATGATAGGGAAGGCATACCGATTTCGGTATGCTTTTTTTGTCGTGACGATTTGCACGAGAAGTCGTGACTAAAGTCATTGTAGGTAGTGACTCTAGGCACTACTGAGAAAAAGAATTTTTTTCTATAATAAATTCATCAGTTAGGAAATCAGTAAAGAGGGGATAAACATGATTGTAGTAAAAAATGTAACAAAAAAATTTGGACAAAAAGTAGCTTTAGAAGAAATTTCTTTTGAAGTGAAGAAAGGAGAAATTTTTGGATTCTTAGGGCCGTCTGGTTCAGGGAAAACAACAATGATTAAAATTTTAACGGGTCAATTAAATTCCGATAAAGGACAAACAGAATTGTTAGGAAAAGTATCTGAGAAGCTAACTCCAGCAGATTTAGAACAAATCGGATTAGTGAGTGATACGAGTGGATTTTATGAAAAACTAAGCCTATATAAAAATTTACAAGCTTATGCAAAATTATATGGAAAACCAAATGCACGAGTAGATGAAGTGTTAAAACAAGTTGATTTATACGATAGTAAAAATTTAGCAGCAGAAAAACTATCGACAGGAATGAAACAAAGAATGTTTCTAGCAAGAGCTTTAATCAATAAGCCACAAGTATTATTTTTAGATGAGCCAACAAGCGGATTAGATCCAACCACTTCTAAGAAAATCCATGAATTATTATTAGACCTGAAAGAATCAGGAACTACGATTTTCTTAACAACACACGATATGAACGAAGCAACATTATTATGTGACCGTCTAAGTTTATTGAATCGAGGACATTTAATTGAATATGGCACACCTTCTTCGATTATTCAAAAGTATAATCACGAGAAAAAAGTTCAATTAACATTCGCAGATGAAACACAAACAGAAATTACATTTGAAGCATTAGGACAAACAGATTTAGCACAAGTCGTTGCGATTCACTCATGTGAACCAACTTTAGAAGAAATATTTATTCAATTGACAGGAGAGAAATTAAATGATTAAACGATTAACTGCCTTAATTTGGCTACGCACACAAGTATTATTAAGTAACAGCACTTTATTAGCAACTATTCTATTACCGTATGGATTGTTAGTGTTATATAATCAATTTATGAATGCAGATGGACAACATTCTTCGTATATGGTATTCATGTGTTTATCATTAGCATTCTCAGTTTCACTAGGAAGTTTGACTTCTTTAACCATTGCAGAAGATAAGGAAAAGAAAAACTTGAAATCTTTATTACTCAGTGGTGTTAGAAATGGAGAATATTTATTATCTGCACTATTTTATCCAGTCGTTGTTGGACTTGTAACAATTGTAAGTTTTCCAATGATTGTAAATGCAGACTTTGGGAAACACTCAGGAGAATATTTTGTAGTAGCGATTGTTGTGGGACTATGTATTGTTTTATTAAACTTATTAATTGCTTCACTTTCTAATACTCAATCTCAAGCGCAAGTGAATGGTTTAGTTCCTATGATGGCTATTTCATTCTTACCATTGTTCTCTGGATTAAGTGAGACTGCTTCTAAAATTGCTCATTATACATTTATGGGTGTTTACGTAGACTTCTTTACAAAAGAAAGTTTTGAGTTAAGTTTTGAAACAATTGGTGTAGCATTAGCTTGGTTAGTAGGGTTATTCTTAGTAAACTTAATTGTATTAAATCCAACACGTAAAGAAATCTTTTTAGCAAAACTAGCAAAGAAGGCTGTGTAAGGGCGAATTAGGTGTTTTGACTTTATAGTCAAAACACCTTTTTTAGTAAATTCTCAATCTAAGTTCTAGTTTTGATACTTAACTAGAACTTACTTTGAAACTTTATACAAGAAAACAGAAGACTAACACAGGTAAAGAGGAACGAGTTAGACCTATAAAACTGGGTTGAAATATGGTATAATATTATGAATGTCGAGTGAAATAAACTTGAATTTGTTGAGGATAAAGTACCTTTTGTAGAATTACTAAAAAAGCTAAAGTAGATAAATAAAAATTAGAAGTTGTGGGGGACTAATGATAATTTTCACACCACATTAAGGAGGTTGAGATGAAAAATATAGATATTTTTGTACATGAAAAATATAACAAAGCTGATTACGAAAAGGTAGCAGAACATATCTATAAAACGTATGACGATTTTATGAAAAGTGATTGCTTTGTTACTTCATTAAAATTTGTTCAAGAACCAGAATTAGGAGAAGGAGTTAGTCCGAGGAATATTTCCCAATATCCATTGGAAGATGTTTTAGACAAATTTTATGTGGCAATTCAGGATTTTTATGAAGATTTGAATTATACCAGTGATGAGACTTGTTATTTGGAATTTTCTGCTTCAGATATGGAAGATATACAGAAACTACTTGGAATCGTAAATAAGCATGTATACAATAAGGAAGATGGGGATTATGTAGAGCTGGTAATTGAATAGTGTATTAAAATAATTACGATATAATTTCACGGGTTCTGATAGTAAATGTACAGATATTTGTTCAAAAAAAGATAGTTACAAATCCCAGTTTGTCAAAGTAAAACAATTAAATAAAAACAATAATATAGCAACTTATGAAACAGTAAATCGAAAAAGGTTTACTGTTTTTTCTTTGTCTAAAAATGGAAAGGAGGACACATAGAAGAAGAAAAAAGAGATATAAAAAAACTACAACATAAACAGCTAATAATGGATATTGAAAAAACAAAATATACTGTAAATTTACATTTTAAGAAAGTACAGGCGAAACATACAAAGATAAAATACTGAAGTTAATCAAGAGAGAAACAGAGAAGATATAAATTTATCAAAGAAATTTTGTTTATGTCCTTGACAAATCTTTTCAAATTATTTAGTTTGAATTTCTCACTTCACTATAAAATTATCCCAAAATAAGCTATAATAAGTCAGATAAATAGTAGTAAGTG
>NZ_CAURVV010000011.1:0-52008 GCF_963528315.1 uncultured Granulicatella sp.
AAAATCGGGACGTGCTTTCTTCTATTTTTGAGACTTACTGCCCAGCCTCTTTTTTGACTTTAAATATTTAAACTGTCATAAACAGATTGTTTCATTTCTGAAATTTCAAGTACTCTTGTGTGTCGGATTTCTGCTTCTAATACACTTGTAACGGCTAGAGGAATTTCTACTCCGCTTAATTGACGTACTTCATCAATTAATTGTTGATCACTTAAAGCAGTAACATCTGAGTCTTTTACAGCTGATACAACACTTTGTGGGAATTTGTATGGACTTGCTGTTGAGACAATGACTGTAGGAGTGTTGTCTTTTGTTTCTTGTTGATATTTATCATAAGCACATTGAGCTACAGCTGTATGTGGATCTAATAAATAGTTTTCTTTTGATAAAACAGATTCAATCGTTTGTGCTGTTTCTTCTTGACTAGCACGAGCAGCATAAAACTCTTCATATGAGTTTAATACGTCTTTTTCGATATGATACTGACCATTATTCGTTAATGAATCCATTAATGCTTTTGTTTCTTCAGCATTGCTTCCAGTCATTTCAAAAATTAATCGTTCTAAGTTACTAGATACTAAAATATCCATACTTGGTGAACTTGTTACTTCGAATTTTCTTTGACGATTGTATGTCCCTGTATGGAAGAAGTCTACTAATACATCATTTTCATTTGAAGCGCAGACTAATGTTTGAATTGGAACACCTAATTGTTTTGCATAATATGCTGCTAAAATATTTCCGAAGTTTCCTGTTGGAACGACAACATTCATAGCTTCACCAATTTTAAGTACGCCTTGTTTTACTAATTGTGCATACGCATAAACATAATACACCACTTGAGGGCATAAACGACCAATATTGATTGAGTTAGCGGAAGAAAGTTGGAATCCTTTTTCTGCTAATGTTTGGTTTAAGTCGGCATCATTAAATAGTTTTTTCACCATTGTTTGAGCATCATCAAAGTTTCCTTTTACACCATAAACAAATGTATTTTCTCCAGCTTGAGTGACCATTTGACGTTCTTGAATCGTACTTACGCCACCTTTTGGATAAAAGACAATAATTTTTGTATGCGGTACATCTGCAAATCCTGCTAAGGCAGCTTTTCCTGTGTCTCCAGAAGTAGCTGTTAAAATGACGATATCTTTGTCTTGTTGATTTTTCTTAGCTGCAGTTGTTAATAAATACGGCAAGATTGATAAAGCCATATCTTTAAAGGCAATTGTACGTCCATGGAATAATTCCATAATGTAGGCATTACCAACTTTTTTAACAGGAGCAATAGCTGGATCGTCAAAAGTTGTGTCATATGCAGAGTGAATACAATGTTGTAATTCTTCATCGGAAAAATCAGTTAAAAATGCTTTTAAAATAGGGAATGCAATTTCTTGATAAGATTGGTGTTGTAATGTTTCCCAGTTCAATGATAATTGTGGCATTGTCGTTGGAACGTATAACCCTCCATCTTCAGCAATTCCTTTTAAAATTGCTTGAGAAGCTGTTACACGATTGTTTTTATCTCGAGTACTAATATAGTGTAATTCTGTCACAAGTTATCCTCCTTTTTCTCTTCTAATGCTTTGTATTTTACCATAAGTTTTTCCATGTGCCTACTAAGTTGAATAAAAGAGAATCTATAAAAAAAGAGGTTAGAATTTTAGATTCTAACCTCATAAAAAATTATGCTTACTGTCTAAAATAAGGTTTGTTTTTTAGACTCTTTAATAATAATAGTCCGAAGATTGTTGTGAAACTGATTTTAATCAAATCTGGCAAAATAAATGGAAGTACTACGAGATTGATAGCTTTTGAAAAATCAGCATGTGTAATCAGAATAAATCCAATCAATCCACCAATAAATAGGGCAACTTCTCCTAAAAGATTCGCTACAAATAGACGAACTGCATTTTGTTTTCTTTGTGCAATAATTGAAGTGACGAATGCACGAACTGGGAAGAACACTAAAAAACCAGCAGTTGGTCCAAAGAAAGCTTGAAATCCACCTTTTCCACCTGCAAAAACAGGAAGTCCAATAGCGCCTAATAATAAATAAAGTAAAATGGCAAATGTGGCTTCTTTTGGACGATAGACGGTTGCAACTAATCCAATGGCTAATGTTTGTAAAGTAATGGGAATAGGCCCTAAAGGGATTTGAAAGGGTGACAATGCTGCCACTAGCGCTGCTCCCAATGCGATTAATGTTAAAGAATATGTTTTGTTCATAATTGTTAACCTCCTAAACTTGAACATGGTAACAATATAAAAGAGTTTTGATATATTGTCAATCTTTTTTTACAAAATGTTTGATAGAATTGTTTGAAAAACACTCTAAGCCTTGATAGAATAGATACAATACTTTTTATGAAATAAGAAGAGGAGTGAAGAGATGTTAAAGAAAATAGTTCCCTATTTTTCAAAATATAAATATTTCCCATTTTTAGCATTTTTATCCATTTTAGTGGAAGTTGTCTGCGAAGTTGGGCAACCAATTATTATGTTAAAAATTATTGACGAAGGAATTCCAAATCGAGATACTTCGATGATTTTATGGTATGGAATTTTAATGATTATCGTTGCGATGATTTCCCTTGGGGCAGGGGTGTTAGGTGCAAAATTTGCATCCATTGCTGGAACAGGAGTAGCAAGTGAATTAAGAAGTGCGCAAATGAAGAAGATTCAAGAATTTTCATTTAAGAATTTAGACTTCTTCTCTAATGCATCCTTAATTACACGTATGACGAGTGATGTGACAAATGTTCAAAATACAGCGATTATGACGATGCGTATTTTAGCACGTGCACCAATGATGTTTTTATTTGCATTCTTCTTTGCAGTGTCATTGAATGCACAATTGTCATTAGTCTTTGTTGTGGCCGTTCCATTTTTAGTAGTGAGCTTGGCGCTTATTATTTCAACAGCATTTCCTCGTTTTAGATTATTACAACAGGCAACGGATGGGATTAACCGAATTCTTCAAGAAAACTTTATTGGAATTCGAGTGGTAAAATCTTTTGTTCGTGAACCTTTCGAACGTGTGAAGTTTGGTGTTGAAAATACAAACTTTAAAACACGTGCTTTACATGCAATGTATGTCATCGTTTGGAATAACCCTATCATGCAATTAACGGTTTACGCTTGTACAATTGCAGTTATGTGGTTTGGTGGAAAATTTGTAATGCATGGTGAAATGACAACTGGAGAATTGATTAGTTTCATTTCTTATATTACACAAATCCTAATGTCCTTAATGATGATTTCCTTTGTCTTTGTTATGTTAACAATGACAAAAGCTTCAATGGATCGTATTTTTGAAGTGATTGAAACAGAAGTAGATATTGTGGAACCAGAAAATGTTATTCCAACTGAAATTACTCGTGGCGATGTAGAGTTTGATCATGTTCATTTCTCATACGGAAAAGATCAACAAGAAGAAGTGTTAAATGATATTCATTTTTCAGTGAAAAGTGGACAAGTTCTTGGAATTATTGGGCCAACCGGTTCAGGTAAAACATCTCTTGTTCAATTAATTCCTCGATTGTATGATGCAACGGCAGGAAGTGTTCGAGTTGCAGGTAAAGATGTTCGAGACTATGCCTTTTCTGATTTAAGAAGTCAAGTAGCGATGGTTCTTCAAAAGAACACACTGTTTTCTGGAACGATTCGAGAAAACTTATTATGGGGAAATCCTCATGCAACCGAAGAAGAAATGATTCAAGTAGCAAAATACGCTCAGGCTCACAATTTTATCATGGAAATGCCAGATGGCTATGATACAAAAGTAGAACAAGGAGGAAGAAATTTCTCTGGGGGTCAAAAACAACGTTTATGTATTGCAAGAGCGATGTTAAGAAAACCAGCTGTATTAATTTTAGATGATTCAACTTCTGCGGTGGATACATCAACAGATTCATTAATTCGTGAAGCGTTCTTTAATCATTTACCAGATACAACCGTTATTATTATTGCACAAAGAATTTCTTCTATCCAAGGTGCTGATAAGATTGTTGTGTTAGAAGATGGAAAAATGAATGGAATTGGAACACACGAAACATT
The DNA here is from genome assembly GCF_963528315.1 of uncultured Granulicatella sp. Lineage (GTDB taxonomy): Bacteria > Bacillota > Bacilli > Lactobacillales > Aerococcaceae > Granulicatella. The sequence continues at coordinate 4,057 of NZ_CAURVV010000011.1, forward strand.
AATGGAAAATAACGAACTGTATCGTGAAATTTATGAAACTCAAATGGAAGGAGCGAAAGTAGATGAGCGCTAAAAAAATAGGACCAAAACGTCCTGAAAATTTAAAGCAAACATTAGCCGACTTATGGAGCTATTTATGGAAAAGTAAGTGGAGTCTTTTCGCTGTTCTTTTATTAGTCGTTTTAGGAAGTGCTGCAGGAATTGTAGGGACTTACTTTATTCGCCCTTTAATTAATGATTTTATTGCGACAAAAGATGTAGCTGGTCTAGCAAAAATGCTAGGAGTTATTGGCTTAATTTATATTGTCGGAGCAATTGCGAATTATTTCTCTGGGAAAATTATGATTACGATTGGCCAACAAACGATTGAAACAATGAGAAAAGATTTATTTGACCATATTCAAACATTGCCAATTCGTTTCTTTGATACAAATAAACATGGGGATTTAATGTCTCGCTTTACAAATGATTTCGAAAATATTCAACAAGCGTTTAATAATAGTATGTTGATGATTGTTAGCTCTTTATTACAATTGGTATTGACATTTGTGATGATGATTATTTTATCTCCGATTTTAACAGTAATGTTAATCATTATGGTCTTCATTATGTTTGCGATTGTAAGAGTTGTAGCTGGTCGTTCTGGTAAATTCTTCGCGGAACAACAAAAAGTTTTAGGGCAAGTGAATGGATTTGTCGAAGAACATATTGAAGGACAAAAAGTTGTGAAAGTATTTAACCATGAAAACTTAGTCTTAAAAGAATTTGAAACTTTAAATGCTCAATTAAGAGAAGCAGCAAACCAAGCGCAATTTAACTCGAATATTATGTTCCCTATTTTAGGAAATATTAGTTATATCAATTATGCATTGACAGCTTCAGTTGGTGGATATTTAGTTGTATTCCAAGGAATGGACGTTGGGGCATTAGCTTCATTTTTACAGTACTCAAGAACATTTGCTCAACCATTAGCACAAATGTCGCAACAAACAAATGTCTTATTAGCTGCAATGGCTGGGGCAGAACGAATTTTTGCGATATTAAAAGAAGAGTCTGAAGTAGATGAAGGAACTGTGACATTAGATCAAACAGATCCAAAACAATGGTATTGGGTAAAAGGGGAAGAAAGAATCCCTGTTGTTGGAAATATTCAATTGAATGAAGTGGATTTCAGTTATGTTCCAGATGTGCCAATTTTGAAGAAAATCAATGTTTGGGCTGAGCCTGGATTGAAAGTAGCTTTTGTTGGTGCTACAGGTGCTGGGAAAACTACGATTACGAATTTGATTAATCGTTTTTATGAAATTAATAATGGAGAAATTACGTTTGATACGATTCCTGTTACGGATATTAAGAAAGACGATTTACGTAAAACAATTTCGATTGTATTACAAGATACACATTTGTTTACGGGTTCGATTGCGGATAATATTCGTTATGGGAATTTAGATGCGACGGATGATGAAGTGGTAAAAGCTGCAAAATTAGCGAATGCACATGGATTTATTAAACGTTTGCCACATGGGTATCAAACGGAGATTACAGGTGATGGGGAAGGTCTTTCTCAAGGGCAAAGACAGTTACTTGCGATTGCTAGGGCTGCTGTGGCAAATCCGAAGGTGTTAATTTTGGATGAAGCGACTAGTTCGATTGATAGTCATACGGAAGCGTTGATTAGTAAAGGGATGGACCAATTGATGGAAGGTAGAACTTCATTTGTAATTGCCCATCGTTTATCAACGATTCGGAATGCAGATGTGATTATGGTAATGGATCATGGTGAGATTATTGAGCGTGGGAACCATGAAAGTTTAATGGAAAAACAAGATGTGTACTATCAATTGTATACAGGACAGCTTGATTTAGACTGATTTAGAAGAAATATGACTTTTCTGTTGTAGTAAGGGACCGCCAGTAGACAGCTGTTGCTGTTTCTTGGCTAAACTTCGAGCCTTGGTCTCGAAGTTCCCTGAGTAATGGTAGCCAGTTCGGCTACCATTACTTTTACTACAGCGAAAAGTCAATTTCTTTGGACGGATATTTATGAGAGTGCGTAAATGAATTAGACTTTGCTATATCGTAGCTGGGGACAGCAGCAGGCCTACGGTCTCATTGCTAAACTTCGAGCCTTAGGTTTCGAAGTTTCCCGTGATATAATCAGCGTTCGCTGATTATATCGCTAGAGCTACTATGCAAAGTCTTTTCTATTTGGACGGGTATTTATGAGAGGACGTTTGGAAGATAGAGTTTGATTTTAGTAGCTAGGAACGGGAGCAAATACCTTCGGTATTTCATGCCTAAAAATTGAGCCTAGGTCTCAATTTTTCCCGTGATATAATCAGCAGTCGCTGATTATATCGCTAGAGCTACTATGCAAAGTCTTTTCTATTGGACGGATATTTATGAGAGGGCGTTTTGAGAGTTAGATTTTGTTTTATAGTAATAAACGACGGCAGCAGGCCTTCGGTCTCATGCCTAAACTTATATCTTAGGATTTTGAAGTTTCCTGAATATTTTGTAACAAAAAAGACGACCAAAGTCGTCTTAAAATATTGTTATTCTACTATTCGTCAGTAGACAAATAGTCATCTAATTCAAATACGGAAATGCTTAATCGTTTTGCACCTTCTTCTTTAGAGAGAAGACCATCTTTAATCAAACTGATAATCATCATTTTCTTTCCGTGCTCGATACCGTGTGCTTTTCCTTCCTCTAATCCTTTCGCTATTCCTTTTTCTAATCCTTCTGTCATAGCTTGATTGATTGCATCTTTCTTGTCTTTTTCTATAGTCGCTAAAAAACTTGAATAGGCTTGGAGATATCTTGTTCTTTCGTCATACATTTTTTGTTCCTCCTTTGTCCAGTCTATTCGGCTCACAATTCGATCCGCTTGTTCCAAAATTTTCTCCGGACTTTGTGTATAGGGTTGGTTCCCAAAAAACTCAATCCATCTAACTTTTTTGTATTCTTGTATCTTATCTTTATTATACTTCTCTAATTCTAAAAATGCCATTAAGGCTAAGTCTTGTTCTTCTTCAAAGCCTTTAAAATAAACTTTCAATTCATCGTTTGTATTTTTTTCTTTGAAGCAGAATACATGAATCATTTCCTCGTCCTTAAAATATCTTTTTTGTGTGATGGCAATGGTGTACACAGGTAATAATTCTTCTGCGAGTTTATGTGTTTCCACTCCATCTTTTTTATGTTCATCTGCATTTTTAGTCACTTGGTTACATAGATATAACCATAAACGCTTAATAAAGTCAAATTGATAGGCTACTTGGATTTCGATAATGACCTGTGTACCATCGTTTAATGCTGCTAATACATCGATACTGGTGACATAAGTCTTTATATCTTCGAATTGATGATTGTGTATTTGTGTTCCATCGAGTATTTTCACATGGTGCACAGGTAAGTCTAGGATATCTCGAATAAATTGTGCTGTTATTTCAGTATTACTGAACACTTTCTTTGCCATTAAATCCATCATGGGTCTTGCATCTTTTATCCGTTCTTTCATTGTTAACACTCCTTCATTTTATTTTGAAGTGGAATAGTGGTGAGCATTCTGTCTTTATCTTCTATATACGAAAAAATTCTCGGAAAATATTTTTTTATTAAGAGAAATCTACCTTTCCAGTGAAAATGTAACTTCTTTCAATCAAACTAAATTTATGTTAGGATAAAAAAGATTAGGAGGTTTTTATGACAGAGACAGAATTAACTATTGAACAACGTGCCTTGGATATTGTAAAGCAAGAACTAAATCAATATTCACCAAAGCAAATTGATACAGTATTAGCTTTGTTAGAAGATGGCAATACAGTTCCTTTTATTGCACGTTATCGTAAAGATCAAACAGGGAGTTTGGATGAAGTTCAAATTCGTGAAATTGAAGAAAGACATCGTTATTTAGTAAATTTTGAGAAAAGAAAAGACGAAGTCATTCGATTAATTGATGAACAAGAAAAATTAACAGATGAAATCTTAAATGATTTAATGAAAGCAAAAACTTTAACCGCTTTAGAAGATATTTATCGTCCATTTAAACAAAAGAAACGTACAAAAGCGACGATTGCCAAAGAAGCAGGATTAGAGCCGCTAGCTGAATTTTTATTAGCATGTACAGCAGATGATGTTGAAGCAAAAGCTGCAACATTCGTTAACGAAGAAAAAGAAATTCTGACAGTAGAAGATGCGTTAAATGGAGCGTTAGAAATTATTGCTGAAAAAGTCTCCGATAATGCTCATTACAGAAAATTATTACGTGAATACACAGTTCAAAAAGCAATGCTTGTGACAAGTTTAAAAGATGAAGAAAAAGATGAAAAACACGTATACGAAATGTATTATGATTATCAAGAATTGGTAAAAACAATTGTGCCACATCGTATTTTAGCAGTGAATCGTGCTGAAAAAGAAGGCGTGGTTAAAGTTAGCTTGGAAGTTGATACAACGATTCCATTAGAAAAAATTATGAAGAAAGAAATTTCAAATACAGCTTCTCCATCTGCGACTTATATAAAAGCCGCAATTGAGGATAGTGTTAAACGTTTCATTGCACCAGCTATTGAGCGTGAAATTCGTTCTGAATTAACAGAGAAGGCTCAAACTCAAGCAATTGAGATTTTTGGAGAAAATTTACAAAATCTGTTATTACAAGCACCGATGAAAGGACATGTGATCCTAGGATTAGACCCAGCGTATCGAACAGGGTGTAAGTTAGCCATTATAGATGAAACCGGGAAAGTATTGGATAAAGCAGTCATTTACCCTCACCAAGGAGCAAGTGACTTTAAGCGTGCTCAAGCAGGAACAACATTCAAGAAATTATTGGAAGATTATCAGGTCACTTTAGTCGCTATTGGAAATGGTACTGCAAGCCGAGAATCAGAAGCTTTCGTGAGTGAACAGATTAAAGGGATAAATCGTAAAATTTATTACACAATTGTTAGTGAAGCAGGAGCATCTGTTTATTCTGCTAGTGAGATTGCACGAAAAGAATTCCCGGATTATCAAGTAGAAGAACGTTCAGCGGTAAGTATTGCTCGTCGATTGCAAGATCCATTAGCAGAATTAGTGAAAATTGATCCAAAAGCAGTAGGAGTAGGACAATATCAACATGATGTGAGTCAAAAACAATTAGATGCCAAATTAGACATTGTGGTTGAAACTGCCGTGAATAAAGTTGGTGTCAATGTCAATACAGCAAGTGCTGCTCTATTAGAACATATTGCAGGACTAACTAAAACGACTGCTGCAAATGTGGTTGCTTACCGTGATGAAAATGGAAAATTCACCAATCGTTCACAATTGAAAAAAGTTCCTCGCTTAGGACCAAAAGCTTTTGAACAAGCAGTAGGATTTTTAAGAATTGTAGATGGTAAAAACCCACTGGATGGAACAGATATCCACCCAGAGTCTTATGAATTTGCAGAAAAGATTTTAGAAAAAATTCAAGCAACAAAAGTAGAGATTGGCACAGAAAAAGTAGAACAAGCACTGTCTGTTTTAGATAAAAAGGCATTATCTACTGAACTAGGAATTGGATTTGAAACGTTAGAATTAATTTTTGCCGGATTAACCAAACCGGGAAGAGATCCTCGTGAAGAAGTTGATCCTCCAATTTTAAGAAGTGATGTATTATCTATGGAAGATATTCAAGTCGGAATGGAATTACAAGGAACGATTCGTAATGTAGTCGATTTTGGAGCATTCGTGGATATCGGTGTGAAACAAGATGGCTTAGTTCATATCTCAAGAATGAAACAAGGATTCGTGAAGCATCCTAGTGATGTCGTTGCAGTGGGTGATATTGTAACAGTATGGGTTACTGAAATTGATATGAAAAAAGGCAGAGTAGGCTTATCTATGCTTCCGCCAAAAGAAAATAAAAAATAATTTTTAAACTCCATTTAAGGTTTGATGCCTCAGATGGAGTTTTTTGTGATTCTGTATTTAAATTTGAATTAATTTCTCATCATTCTTTAGAAAAATTGATGCTTTATGGTATAATTATTTTGAGTTATTTTATTCAAAAGGAGAAAGAAAATGTCAGAGATTAATCAAAATCATGCTCTTGAGCAATTAAAAGAAAATGCTAATAAAATTTACCAATTAATTAATCAACAAAAGAATCATTTATGTATTGCTAAATGCCCAGCTTTTGAAGAAGTAGTGGATACTCAATTGTTTGGATTATCAAAACAAGTAGAATTTGCTGTAGCGATTGGTGTTGTAGAAGCGAATGAAGGACATCAATTAATGGCTGATTTGGAATATGCATTAAATGAAGTATATAGCGATGTATATGAGAAAAACTGGCAATCTTAAGGAAAGTTAGAGGAATTATTGTTTTGAAAGTACAAGATAAAATAAAAAATCTCTTCCAAGTAGATAAAATCATTTTAGTTATTTTTATTTTATTATCTGCATTTGGTCTTGTAATGATTTATAGTGCAAGTAGTTATTTTTCATTAACATCTGTAGGTAATTCTGAATATTTTTTAATTCGCCAATTTGCTTTTGTTGTGGCAGGAATTGCTATAGCTATTGGAATTGCAAATAATGGAAAAAAATTCTTTTTTAATGAACGAATATTACAGATAGTATATGTAATATTAATTTTATTACTCTTATTCGTTTTCACTCAATCAGGAATTAAGGGTGCTAAAAGTTGGATTAATTTACGAATTTTTAATTTACAACCTTCTGAATTTGCTAAAGTTATTTTAATATGGGCAAGTGCTTTTTATTATCATAAATTTAAAGATAATCGTGATTGGAAACAATTATATATGTATCCAATGGGGATGTTGTTATTAGTAAGTATATTAGTTTTAATGCAACCAGATTTTGGAACAGTAATGATTACAGTCTTGATGATGTGGTTATTAGCATTAACAACAGGATATTCTAAAAAAGCGATTAAATATTCTGGAGTAGCTTTTGTCATTGGTTATTTGTTTACCTATTTACCGATTTCTATTATTCAGCACTTACCGTTTAAGGCTTATCAAGTTGGCCGATTTCTTTCATTCCATAACCCATGGGATGATACGAGCGGAGTAGGTTATCAATCGATTCAAGGATTCTTAGCTTTGGCTAGGGGTGGATTAACAGGTACTGGTTTATCTAGCTCTATCCAAAAAACAGGATTTTTACCAGAAGCTCATACAGACTTTATTTTAGCGATTGTTGGAGAAGAACTAGGATTCATTGTTGTGTGGCTTGTATTAGTCGTTCTATTCTTCTTAATTATATATATTTTTTGGAAGGCTCAATTTTGTCGATCATTATTTTCTCGATACTTATGTCTAGGCGTTGGAATATTTCTATTAGTACAAAGTGGAGTGAATATTGGAGCGTTACTTGGGTTAGCGCCAATTACTGGGGTTCCACTACCATTTTTAAGTTATGGTGGTTCAAGTTTTATTGTTTCGAGTATTGCGATAGGAATGGTACTTTTTGCATTAAAATATGACAAGGAATACCAAGAAGATATAATGAATAAAATCAGAATGAATGAATTTGAACTTGTGGAAGATGAAAATAATGAAGGTTCTCAAGAAGAAACATTTCAAGAAAATAAAGAATTGATTGATGAAAAGGAGGATGAGCATGAAGAAATTACTGGTGGCTAATCGTGGAGAAATTGCGATTCGTGTATTTCGTGCCGCTTCGGAATTAGGGATTGAAACGGTTGGTATTTTTGCCAAGGAAGATGATCATTCATTGCACCGTTTCAAAGCGGATGAAGCCTATTTAGTTGGAGAAGGTAAGAAGCCAACAGAAGCTTACTTAGATATGGATGATATTATTCGTATTGCGAAACAATCAGGGGCAGATGCTGTTCATCCTGGTTATGGTTTTTTATCTGAAAATATTGATTTCGCTAGAAAATGTCAAGAAGCAGGACTAACCTTTGTTGGGCCTCATTTAGAACATTTAGATATTTTAGGAGATAAATTAAAAGCAAAAACTGCTGCGCATAAAGCTGGTTTACAATCGATTCCTGGGACAGAAGGGACAGTGTCTTCTGTTCAAGAAATTTATGATTTTGGAGAACAATTTGGTTATCCGATTATGATTAAAGCTGCACTTGGTGGCGGCGGTCGTGGGATGCGTGTTGTTTATCGTAAGGAAGATGTTCAAGATAGTTATGACCGTGCCGTTGGAGAAGCGATTAAAGCTTTTGGTGCTGGAGAGTGTTATGTAGAAAAATATATTGAAAATCCACAACATATAGAAGTACAAATTCTAGGGGATGAGCATGGAAATGTTGTTCATTTATTTGAACGTGATTGCTCTGTTCAAAGACGTCATCAAAAAGTGATTGAAGTTGCGCCATGTATTTCACTTTCAGAAGAGATGCGCTCCAAAATTTGTAATGCTGCCGCTAGCTTTATGAAAGAAATTGGTTATGTCAATGCAGGGACAGTTGAGTTTTTATTAGATGGAAATCAATTTTACTTTATTGAAGTGAATCCAAGAATCCAAGTAGAGCATACCATTACAGAATTGATTACAGGAATTGATATTGTTCAAGCACAATTAAAAATTGCGCAAGGAATGGATTTGCATCAAGAAATTGGTATACCTACACAAGAAAACTTAACATTTAGTGGAGCTGCAATTCAATGTCGTATTACTACTGAAAATCCTGAAAATAACTTCTTGCCAGATACTGGTAAAATTAATACGTATCGTTCACCAGGTGGATTGGGTATTCGTTTAGATGCGGGAAATGCCTTCCAAGGAAATGTGGTTACGCCATATTTTGACTCGCTATTAGTAAAAGTTTGTACGTATGGGCGTGATTTTTCTCAAGCAGTTACAACAATGCAACGTGCGTTAAAAGAGTTTAGAATTCGTGGAGTGAAGACGAATATTCCATTTTTAAAAAATGTGATTCATCATGATGATTTCTTAACAGGGACAGCTAAAACAACGTTTATTGATACAACACCTGAATTATTTAAGTTTCCAAAGGAAAGTAATCGTGGAAATAAAATTTTAAAATATATTTCTGAAATTACGGTAAATGGGTATCCAGGAATCCCACAAGAAACAAAGGCATTTGAGAGACCAACTTATATCGAAACATTGAAGCCTGTTTCAAAACCAGAAATAACTGCTAAGCAGTTGCTAGATGAAAAAGGTGCGGATACAGTTTCTAAATGGGTATTAGAACAAGAAAAAGTTCTTTTAACGGATACAAGTTTTAGAGATGCGCATCAAAGTTTGATGGCTACAAGAATGCGTTCGATTGATTTAATTCAAGCAGCGCAACAATATGAAGCTGCAGTACCTCAGTTATTTTCAGCAGAGGTTTGGGGTGGGGCAACTTTTGATACAGCATATCGTTTCTTAACAGAAAATCCTTGGAATCGATTAGAAAAAATTCGTAAAGCAATGCCAAATACCCTATTACAAATGTTATTGCGTGGTTCTAACGCAGTAGGCTATTCGAATTATCCAGATGCGATTATTCGTACGTTTATTTTAGAAGCAGCTACAGCAGGTATTGATGTGTTCAGAATTTTTGATAGCTTAAACTGGTTACCTCAAATGGAAGTGAGTATTCAAGCCGTTCGTGAAGCAGGGAAAATTGCAGAAGCGACAATGTGTTATACAGGTGATGTATTAAATCCAATACAAACAAAATATACATTAGAATATTATAAACAGTTTGCAAAAGATTTAGAAAAAGCGGGTGCGCATATGATTGCCATTAAAGATATGGCAGGATTATTAAAACCTCAAGCAGCTAAACAATTGATTACAACTTTAAAAGAATCAGTGGATATTCCAATTCATTTACACACTCATGATACAAGTGGAAATGGTATTTTAACATTGGCAACAGCAATTGATGCTGGAGTGGATGTAGTCGATGTAGCCTTCAGTGCATTAGCAGGTGGAACTTCTAACCCAAGTATGGAAACTCTATATCACGGATTAGAGGGTACGACTCGTCAACCTGAATTAGAGATGGAAAATGTAACAACATTAAACCGTTATTGGGGAACAATCCGCAAATCTTATCATGCATTTGATCAAGTACAAGTTTCTCCAAGTCCTGAAGTTTACTATCATGAAATGCCAGGTGGACAATATACGAATTTATACCAACAAGCTAAATCAGTTGGTTTAGGAGAACGTTTTGAAGAAGTGAAAGATATGTATCACCGTGTGAACCAATTATTCGGAGATATTATTAAAGTAACTCCTTCTTCTAAAGTAGTTGGAGATATGGCGTTATTCTGTATTCAAAATGAACTCAATGAAGAAAATATTTATGAAAAAGGATTAACACTATCCTTCCCAGAGTCTGTGATTCAATTCTTTAGAGGTGATTTAGGGCAACCAGTTGGAGGCTTTAATGAAAAACTTCAAAAAGTTGTATTAAAAGAGATTGAGCCAATTACGGTTCGCCCAGGATTATTAGCTCCTGAAGTAGATTTTGAAGAAGTTCGTAAAGAATTAGAAGATTTACTAGGGCATAAACCAAAAGACCAACAAGTACTAAGTTATCTCATGTATCCAAAAGTGTATAAGGAATACCAAGAGAGAAAAGAATTATATGGGGACTTAAGTAAATTAGATACGCAGACATTCTTCTATGGAATGCGTATGGGTGAGACGATTCAAATGGAATATGCTCCAGGTAAAGTCTTCATGATTACATTAGTTCAAATTGGGGAACCAGACCAAGATGGAAATCGTATTATGTTCTATCGATTCAATGGACAAAGTCGAGAAATTGTTGTGCATGATGCAAGTGCGACAATGACCACTGTTAAACGTCAAAAAGCAGATGCGAATGACTTTGGACAAATTGGGGCAACAATGCCAGGTAGTGTCCTAAAAGTATTTGTTACAAAAGGTGAAGCTGTTCGTAAAGGACAAGTGCTACTTGTAACAGAAGCAATGAAGATGGAAACAACGATTCAAGCACCATTTGATGGCGTTGTTGAAACGATTGCTGTTAAAGAACAAGATATGATTGATGTTAGTGATTTACTATTAACAATCCGTAAAAAATAATAAAGAGAGGAGTAAACATGGAACAAGTAGAAAGAAGAGCGATTATTGTATGGCTCTATACATTAAAACCGATTAAACAATTAAAACGTTTCGGCAATATTCATTATATTTCTAAACGTTTAAAATATATTTACTTGTATGTTAATGAAGATGAAGTGGAAAGTGTGATGGATAAAGTTAGCAAATTTCACTTTGTTCGAAAAGTTGAAGTCTCTCCTCGCCATGAAGTTCGAATGGATTTTACACAAATCTTACCAGAATTGCGTGAGGAAATTGAAAAAGAAAAACAAGCATTAGCTACAGAAGCGTAATGTTTATGTGTAAAAAAGTCATGACTATCCGTTAGACAGATGGTCATGACTTTTTTTAGAAGATTAAACCTATCGAATTCGAGAGGTTTAAATGATTAATTGTGAGATTTCTTCTACTTCTTGTGAGTTGTTATTCTTTTTTTGAGCGTATATAATAAAGAGAATCATATTAAAGGAGGAACACAGATGAGAATTATTTCTGGCGAATTTGGTGGAAGACATCTTCGTGCTGTTCCAGGAAAGAACACAAGACCTACAACTGATAAAATTAAAGAATCCTTATTTAATATTTTAGGAGGATATTTTGATGGCGGTGTGATGTTGGATATGTATGCAGGCAGTGGAGGAGTAGCGATTGAAGCTGTTTCTAGAGGAATGGACCATGCCTTCTTATTTGAAAATAATCGACAAGCGATTCAAACGATTGAACAAAATATCGAAATTACAAAAAGTCCGGATCAATTTACATTACTAAAACAAAATGTGAAGCATGGATTGAAAACATTAGCGACAAGAGAAGACTTTGAACCTGTTTCTTTAGTCTTTATGGATCCACCGTATCGACTGCAAGAAATAATCAATGATATTGAACAATTGGAAAAGCTATCATTAGTAGCAGAAGATGCTGTAGTTGTTGCTGAAGTAGATAAAGCAGTTCAATTACCAGAAAAAATTGGACGATTTACTCAATGGAAACGAGTAGAGTATGGAATTACAGCATTAGTTTTCTTTGAATTTGAATAGGAGATTTATATGGTAAAAGCAATTTATGCAGGAAGTTTTGATCCCATTACAAAGGGTCATCTTCATTTAATTCAACGTGCGACAGTATTATTTGATGAAGTGATTGTGTTAATCTCTCATAATCATCAAAAGCAGTATGCTTTAACAAAAGAAGAGAGAGTTCAAACGGTTCAGGAAGCTGTATCAAACTGGAAAAATGTTCGAGTTGTTGTACAGGACGGTGGTTTAACGGTCGAAGCTGCAAAACAATTAGGGGCAACCGTTCTGTTAAGAGGCGTTCGCAATAGTCAAGATTTAGAATTAGAAAAGACATTAGCATATCATAATCATCGATTAGATGAAAAGATTGAAACTGTCCTACTTATGAGTGAACCAGCCTATGAATATGTCAGTTCAACAATGGTGAAAGAATTAGCTAAATTTGGTGGAGAATTTGATTCTTTAGTTCCAGAGTCTGTAGCAAAGATTTTGAAAAAAATTTATGCGGGACAAGAGTTTCAACAAATGAAGCTTCAAGAAAGAAGTGAGTAAGAATGAAGAAAATTTCTTTTCGAACGATTGTGATTGCGCTTGTTAGTGTATTAGTTTTAGGAATCCTTGCATTTTATCCTTTACCTTATGTGATAGAAATGCCAGGGAGTGCTGAAAAAGTAGAGGATTTTATAACCATTGAAGGAGTTAATGAGAAGAAGGAAGGCTCGTTTCGAGTAATGACGGTATTTTCACAACAAGCAACTCCTTTATTAGCCCTTCAATCATTGCTTCCTCATGTTGAGATGATTCCAAAAGAAAAAGTGTATGGAACAACTCCTAGTAAGGAATACAATAAAATTCAGGAATATTATATGCAACAGGCTAGAAATGCTGCCGTTTCAGTAGCATATAAGGCAGCCGGTAAATCTGTTGAAGAAGAATTTTTAGGTGTATACGTTATGACAGTTGTCCCTGAATCTGATTTTAAAGAGAAAATACAAGTGGGAGATATTGTGACAAAAGTGGATGGGGAATCATTTTCATCTGCACAAGAAATGATTCAAGCGATTAGTTCTAAAAAAATTGGTGATCAGGTTACGATTGAAATTAATCGTAATCAAGAGACTATTGAAAAAACTGGAGTTCTAGTAGAAAATCCTGATACAGGAAAACCAATGTTAGGCATTCAATTAGTGACCCATTCGAAATTGCATGAATCACCTAAAGTCGATTTTGATCCACATGGGGTTAGTGGGCCATCAGCTGGTTTGATGTTTACATTAGAAATTTATAATCAGTTAACGGATAATAATTTAAAACAAGGTAGAATCGTTGCTGGTACTGGGACGATGAATGAAAAAGGAGAAGTTGGACGAATCGGTGGAGTAGACAAGAAATTAGTGGCAGCTGTTCGAGCAGGAGCAACTATTTTCCTAGCACCTGATGATGAAATTACGGATGAAATGAGAGAAAAAAATCCCAATATTTTATCCAATTATGAAGAAGCTAAATTAACCGCTGAGAAGATAAAATCCAATATTCAAGTGTATCCAGTAAAAAAATTTGAAGATGCAGTAAAAATTTTAGAAAAATAAAATATAAAACGTCATTTTTTTCGTATCTATAGTTAGAGGAGGGAAAAATGATGTTTTATTTTTTTATGCAAGTAAGGCGTTTATTGATGGAATATAAAAAAGTTCTGTCAATTATTGGAGGTGTATTAGCAGTTATCGTTATAATCCTTGTAGGAAGAGGAATGGTGGCTTCACCACCAAAAGAAAAAGTGATGGTAACAAATGCGGTCAATACAACAAGAGTGGAAGAAACAACGGTGATGATGCCTCAAAATTGTTATGTGGATGTTAAAGGAGCAGTTCTAAGGCCGGGAGTGTATGAGTTTTCTTGTGAGAGTCGCATTCAAGAAGTGATTAAAAAAGCAGGAGGGTTTACTGAAGAAGCAGATGAAACAAAAATTAATTTAGCACAAAAAATTACCGATCAAATGCAAATTATCGTGCCTAATGTACATTCTAAACAAGAAAGTGGCGTGACAGAAGAAAATTCTGGAAAAGGAAGTTCAACAAATACAAGTGTGTCTAATTCAAAACAAGGAACAATCAATATTAATACGGCAACTTTAGAAGAATTACAAACGATAAAAGGAATTGGAAAGAAAAAAGCAGAAGCCATTTTACAATATCGAAAAGAACATGGAGCCTTTCGTACAAAAGAAGACTTATTACAAGTGAAGGGAATTGGAAAGAAAGCTTTAGAAGTGATTGAAAGCCAAGTGATTTTCCAATGAAAAGGTGGATTTGGGTAACGGTCTTAGAAATCATATTGGGAAGTTTAATTCTTTTTGAGTCTTCATTTCTTTTAAAAGGAATTTATGTTTTGATAGGAATATGGACGTTTGTTCTTCATTTTCGAAGTAAAGAACAACTATTCTGGGTGTTTATGATACTTATCTTTGTAGGATTACGATCTTATCAAGTTTATCATCCTACAGTTGTCCCAGAAGGGGAGTTAGTTGGAATCATAAGATTGAACCGAGATGATTTGAAAATTAATGGAGACTTTGTAACGGGAATTGCTGAACTAGAGCTACCTTCTTCTAAGCATAAAGTATTATTTCAATATAAAATGCATTCTGAAAAAGAGAGAGCTTTATTTGAAGAAGAGGAGGCGAATCTTACTTTATCCGTTATTGGAAAGAGTAAGCCTGTAAATGAACCTAAAAATAGAGGGGATTTTAATGCACCCAGTTATTATCGAAGTATTGGAATTCTTCGTATGTTTGAAGTGAAAGGTTTTAAACGACTGGTAAATAAACCTTCATGGATGTCGTTGTTTCAAAATTTGCGTAGAATATTTTATTTAAAAATTAATAAACAGCCAGAAAGTTTCGTTCGAACTTATGCTTTATTATTACTGTTCGGTAAAACGAAGGATGCGGATGCAACGGTGATTCAGCATTATAAGAGACTGGGGATTATGCATGTTTTAGCCATTTCAGGACTTCATATTACACTGTTTATTCATATGCTTGAAAAAGTATTATGGAAATGGAAAATCACTCGAGAAACAAGTGTTGCTGTTATCATCATTGGCTTAGTGATTTATGGATACTTCATTCATTGGAATATTAGTGGCACACGAGCTATTTTGATGTATGTTTTAGCACAAAGCTCTAAAAAGTTTCATTGGAAACTGTCAACATCGGATTGTTTGGGGATTTTGTTCTTGCTGTCACTGTTTTATCGAACGAGTATCATCGAAAATGTAGCATTTCAACTGAGTTATGGATTAACGGCTATTTTATTATTGACGAGTTATTTTGCTGAACATAATCTTCAAGGGAAATCGAAGAAGATGATTTGGATTGCTTTTTTGACGCCTATCATAGCTTTGCCGTTAATTTGTCACTATTTTTTTACGTGGAATCTGTTAAGTGTATTATTAGCTAGTTTAGTAGTGTTGTTGTTTGAAAGTATTCTTATTCCAGGAATTTTGCTTTATGCTTTAGCAGTCGTAATAGAGTGGGTGTGGATTTCTAACGGCATAGTTTTCTTTTTAGATGCGTTATTAAATGGATTGAATCATATTTTTACTTTTTGTGAGCAATTTTTGTTTTTACGATTTACATTTGGAACATGGTCAACAATAACTTGGATATTGTATTGGCTTGCTCTTTATGGAGCGCTTGTTTGTTATGAAAAATCTTGGTTTCGTCCTTATTCGAGTGTTTTGTCTGCAATAGGTTCTTGTCTTATTGCTCTCAGCATTCCTTATCATCTGCATGAGCAAATCATCTTTTTAAGTACGGGGTCGCAAGTTTCGGTATTGTATATTCCAAAAGGATTTAATCATGCTACTTTAATAGTGAGGGGAGGAAATTCATTCATGGATTCGAAGGGGAATACCATTCGTAAGCAATCTTTTTCTAAAATTGTTACGAATAATGTTTTAGTCGAAGGAATTTCTCAGTTGGATTCCATTGTGTTAACGAATGCAAGTGTGGAAGATAGTGAGGAGTTAAAAGAGTTGATACAAGATTTTTCAGTAGGTGAGGTCGTTATTTCTAAAAATCCTTCTGAAAAAAGAGAGTTGGGAGAATGGAACGTTACGACACAGTTTCATGAAGTAGGAAAAAAACAATTAAATTCTGGCGTACAATGGGAGTTGATTCCAGCAAATGGGGGTAAGAAAGAAGCTCAAAATTCCATTTTTACATTAGATGAAAAACGAATTTTGATAGTAGATGAGAAGCTGAATTATCTACCTCATAAAGCTGATATTGTCATAGCTAGTAAGAAAAATGCAGAGGTAATTGAAAAACTGAATGGATTTAAACAAATGCAAACGAAAAGTTTAATTTTAGAAAAAGGAAGAGGGACTGTAAAATCGCATATTAGTTCACGCTTATTAGATCAGCTAGAACAACAAATACCTCATATATGGATTTCAGAAGAAGATGGAGCAGTTCATATGATGCAAGAAAAGGAACTACAAAAATACCACACAATAAAAAGCCATAAAGATGAGTGAAAGCATGGACAAAAAGAACACTTCACGATACACTAGACTAAGAGAAAGGGGAGTCATGAATGGAATTTCAAAAGAAAATAGAAGAAATTAAATCCGGGAAATTGTCGCCTATTTATATTGTGAAAGGAAAAGAAGACTATTTACAAAACTGGGCAAGACAAGTATTTTTAGAATCTGTAGTGGCTCCTGAAGACCAAGAATTAAATGTTGCTCGATTTAATATGGAAGAAACAGCTGTTCAAACAGCCATTGAAGATGCAGAATCTGTTCCATTTTTTGGAGATAGACGCTTAGTCATGATTGATAAACCGTATTTTTTAACAGGAGAAAAAGAAAAAGCAAAAATTGATCATCAACTTGAAAGACTACAGTTTTATTTAGAAAATCCATTAGATTCTTCTGTTGTTGTATTTTTTGCACCTTATGAAAAATTAGATGCTCGTAAAAAAATCGTGAAGCAATTAAAAAAAGTTGCAGTCTTATTAGATGCTTCTTCATTAGAAGAAAAAGATGTAAGAGCGATGGTTCAACATAAAGTACAAGAACAGGGCATTTCGATGGAAACTTCAGTTCTACAGTTATTTTTAGAAAAATTACACTATTCTCTAACCGATGCGATGAGAGAAATTGATAAGTTAATTTTATCTGCTATGGATACGAAAGTGATTGATAGTGACTTAGTGGCAACATTAGTTCCAAAAAGTTTAGAACAAAATATTTTTGAACTAGGAGAGGCTGTTCTTCGAAAAGATAGTAAAGTGGCAATTGAAATTTATCGAGATTTACTATTACAAAAAGAAGACCCGATTAAAATGAATGCCATTTTATTAGGGCAATTTCGCTTATTATTGCAAGTAAGCTACTTACAAAAAGAAGGCTATCACGAACCTGAAATGCAAAAGGTATTAGGGATTCATCCATACCGTGTAAAACTCGCTTTAGGACAATCTAGAAAATTTTCGATTGCTTTATTAGAAGCAGCGTATCGATTATTAGTTGAAACAGAGTATGCATTGAAAACAGGACTTGGAATGAAAGAATTGCAATTAGAAACATTTATTTTGAAGTTTTGTCAAAAGAGTGCATAAGTAGGTTGAAATGAAAATAAAAAGTACAAAAAAGGCCCGAGAATGATTTCTCAGGCTTTTTATTATTTGCTTAATTTTGAAGCAAGACGTGATTTATCACGAGAAGCTTTGTTTTTGTGGATTAATCCTTTAGAAGCAGCTCCGTCGATTGCTTTGTGAGCAGCACGTAATAATTCTTCAGCATTTTCAGCACCTTCAGCTACTGCAGCTTCAAATTTTTTGATAGCAGTACGCATAGCAGAAGTTTGTGAGTTGTTTGCTAGTGTTGACTTTTTGTTTGTACGAACACGTTTGATTTGTGATGCGATATTTGGCAATGGGTTCACCCCTCTTTCTTACATTTATATAATCACTGATCAGTTGTCTCCAACAGGAATTATTATACAAAAGTCCTTATAAAAATGCAAGTCTTGCGATGAAATAGTATATAAAACAAGTGGATTTGGGGGACTTTTCTATCAATGAAGAATCGATATTTTGATAATTCGCTCTGGTTTGTTTTCCACTTCGAGCATGCTATACTAATTAGGAATATAGAAAAAGGAGTGGAAGAATGGATCATTTTGAATTACATTCTCCCTATCAACCGCAGGGAGATCAACCACAAGCGATTAAAGAATTAGTCTCTGGAATTTTAGAAGGAAAACATGAACAAACCTTATTAGGAGCAACAGGAACGGGTAAAACTTTTACGATTGCTAATGTGATTAAAGAAGTGAATAAGCCTACTTTAGTATTAGCGCACAACAAAACATTAGCAGGGCAGTTGTATGGAGAATTAAAAGAATTCTTCCCGAATAATGCCGTAGAATATTTTGTATCTTATTATGATTATTACCAACCTGAAGCCTATGTTCCTTCTAGTGATACTTATATTGAAAAAGAATCTAGTGTCAATGATGAAATTGATAAATTACGCCATTCTGCTACAAGCGCTTTGCTTGAAAGAAGAGATGTTATTGTAGTGGCCTCTGTTTCATGTATTTATGGATTAGTAAATCCTGAAAATTATAGAGAGCACGTTCTATCTTTACGAGAAGGAATGGAAGTTGAACGTAATCAGTTGCTTACTCGATTAGTAGAAATGCAATTTGAGAGAAATGATATTGATTTTCGAAGAGGTAGTTTTCGAGTAAGAGGAGATATTGTAGATATTTTTCCTCCTGGTCATGATTCTTCTGCTATTCGTGTAGAATTTTTTGGCGATGAAATTGAAGCGTTAAAAGAAATAGATGTTTTAACAGGAGAAGTGAAAGCTACTGTAGAACATGTACCTATTTTCCCAGCAGCCCACTTTGTATCGAATGAAGATGAAATTAGTCGAGCAGTTGCTACGATCAAAGCAGAATTGAAAGAACGTTTAGAAGAATTAAGAGAAAATAACCAATTATTAGAAGCACAACGCTTAGAACAACGAACGAACTATGATATTGAGATGTTATTAGAAATGGGTTATTGTAATGGAATTGAAAATTACTCAAGACATATGGACGGAAGAAAACCAGGTGAAGCACCGTATACTTTATTAGACTTCTTCCCTAAAGATGCATTATATGTTGTGGATGAGTCGCATATTACCATGTCACAAATTAGAGCAATGTTTAATGGAGACCGAGCTCGTAAAGAACAATTAATTCAATATGGATTCCGATTACCGAGCGCTTTGGATAATCGACCATTGCGATTTGAAGAATTTGAAGAAAGAATTCCACAAATGATTTATGTTTCTGCAACTCCAGGGCCTTATGAAATGGCTCATACTCCAACTGTTACAGAACAAATTATTCGACCAACAGGTTTATTAGATCCATTAATTGAAGTTCGACCAATTAATGGACAAATTGATGACTTAATTCGTGAAATTCATGACCGAATTGAAAAGAATGAACGTGTATTTATTACAACGTTAACGAAGAAAATGTCAGAAGATTTAACGGATTACTTAAAAGAAGTCGGTATTCGTGTAAAATATCTTCATAGTGATATTAAAACATTAGAAAGAACAGAAATTATTCGAAATTTACGTTTAGGTGAATTTGATGTATTAGTTGGTATTAACTTATTAAGAGAAGGGTTAGATGTACCAGAAGTTTCCCTAGTTGCGATTTTAGATGCGGATAAGGAAGGATTTTTAAGAAGTGAACGTTCCTTAGTTCAAACAATTGGACGTGCCGCAAGAAATGCGAATGGACGAGTGATTATGTACGCCGATAAGATTACAGATTCTATGAAATATGCAATTGACGAAACGAATCGTCGTAGAACTATTCAAGAAGCTTATAATAAAGAACATGGAATCACACCAAAAACGATTCATAAAAATATTCGTGATTTAATTGCGATTACTCATGCAGTTGAAAAAGAAGAAACAACTCAGACTGATTTCAAACAAATGACTGTTCAACAAAGAAGAGAAGCTATTGAAGTGATGGAATTAGAAATGCGTGCTGCAGCTAAAGACTTGAACTTTGAAAAAGCGGCACAACTTCGAGATATGATTTTAGAACTTCGAGCGCAATATAAATTATAGGAATAAGGATAAAGAAATGAAATGGACATTAACTTCAGATTTAAAAGAATATGAAGGAAAAACAATTCCTAGCAAAATAGACGGATTTTATTTTTATATTGTGAGTGCTTCGATGGAAAAAGGCTTAGAAATGATTGTAAAGGATGAATCTCATGAACGCTATTCTTTATTTGATGTGACAACTACAAATAGTAAAATTGCACAGCAATTAAGGCAAGAAGCAGAAGAGATGGTATTTCAATGGTGTTATTCAATAGATACATCTTTAGTTGCGTTAAAAGAAAAATGGAATTGTTGGATATTGGAACATATAACGCCTTTTTCAGCAATGCCCTTTAAAAAATCAGAAGCTACCGTATACAATGTGAAAGAAAACGGAAAATGGTATGCGTTAATGAATGAAATACCATTTAGTAAATTAGGAATTACAAGTGATGAAACAGCACTAATTTTAAATGTGAAGATTTCTCCAGAAGAAAAGGAAATTCTCCTTCAAAAAGAGGGAGTGTTCGAAGCATATCACATGAACAAAAAGCATTGGATTTCTATTGCGCTGAATGTTTGTAAGGATGAAGCATTCATTCAGAAGTGTATCGAAAACAGTTACAAATGTGTTCGTTAGAAGGACAATTTCTTTACATTTTTAGAAACATTCGATATAATTTTCATCACATAGACTTATAGTAAAGAGGAGAATCATTATGGTAAATATTGCAATTGTAGGTGCAACAGGTGTTGTAGGTACAAAAATGATTGAAAGATTAGCAGAAAGTAACCTTCCAGTGGAAAATTTATACTTATTAGCTTCTGCTCGTTCAGCAGGAAAAGTATTACAATTTAGAGGAAAAGATTATGTTGTCGAAGAATTAACAGAAAATTCTTTTAAACGTGAGATTGATTATGCGATTTTTTCAGCTGGTGGAGGTACTTCATTAAAATTTGCTCCAATCGCAGAAAAAGATGGCGTGATTGTTATTGATAATTCAAGTGCATGGAGAATGGATCCTGAGATTGACTTAGTAGTTCCAGAATGTAATGCACCAACATTAGAAAGAAAAATTATTGCAAACCCAAACTGTTCTACAATTCAATCAGTAGTGCCATTAAAACCACTACATGAAGCGTTCGGGTTAAAGAGAGTGGCTTACACAACTTATCAAGCAGTATCAGGTTCAGGGCAAGCAGGAATTAATGATTTAGTAAATGGAGAAAAAGGATTAGCACCAACAAATTATCCTCATCCAATTTATAATAATGTATTACCACATATTGATGTTTTCTTAGAAAATGGATATACAAAAGAAGAAATGAAAATGATTCAAGAAACTCGTAAAATTTTAGGGTTAGATGAATCAGTGGCAATTACTGCAACTTGTGTGCGTGTGCCTGTGATGAATTCACATTCAGTAGAAATTAATGTCACTTTTGAAAAAGATACTACTCCAGAAGAAATTCGTGAAATTTTATCAAAAGCTCCTGGTGTTGTAGTAGTGGATAATCCTGCTAATAATGAATATCCAACACCTTTAATGGCAACTGGTCATGATGAAGTGTTTGTTGGAAGAATTCGTCGTGATATTTCTCAACCGAATAGTTTCCATATTTGGTGTGTGGGAGATAATATTCGTAAAGGTGCAGCAAGTAATGCAGTACAAATTGCGGAGTTAATTGAAGAAAAAGAATTGCGTAGATAATAACTTTTCGGGAAATAGCAAATGATGCTATTTCCTGAAAAGTTTTTTTGTGTCCTCATTTGCATTTTTTATAGACTTTGTTACAATTTAATTATTAAATTTTTGGATAAGGAGTAAGTTTTTGAAGACGTTATGGAAATATGTTCGTTATTATAAAAAAGAAAGTTTTCTAGCACCTCTATTTAAATTGTTAGAAGCTAGTTTTGAATTGTTTGTGCCATTAGTGATGGCCCAATTAATGGATATTGGAATTGCTCAAAATCGTCCGTCTTATATTGTAACGATGTGCGGTTTGTTAATTCTTCTTGCGGTGATTGGTTTAGTAGTTTCGATTACTGCGCAGTATTTTGCCGCTAAATCAGCGACTGGCTTTGCTAAGAAATTACGCTATGCTTTATTAGAAAAAATCACCGAAATGAATTTTTCAACGATTGATCAACTAGGAACGGATTCACTCATTACAAAAATGACAAGTGATATTCAACAAGTTCAAACAGGTTGGAATTTATTTTTACGACTATTACTTCGTTCACCTTTTGTAGTTTTCGGGGCAATGCTGATGGCATTTATTGTAAATGTACAAGCTGCTTGGATATTTGTTGTGACGATTCCAGTTTTAGCGATGATTATTTATGCCATTTTATTAAAAACAATTCCTTTATTTACAAAAGTACAAGAAGGAATGGATCGTATCACTCAAAAAACAATGGAGAATTTAACAGGAGTGAGAGTTCTTCGTGCGTTCAATAGAGTAGAAATCGAACAACATACGTTTCAAACTGAGACAGATGCATTAGCGAAACAACAAAAATTCGTGAGTCATCTATCGAGTTTAACCAATCCGATTACAATGATTATCATTAATATTGCGATTATTGTGTTATTACAATTAGGAGCGGTACAAATTGATACAGGAATCTTAACAAAGGGACAAGTGATTGCCTTAGTAAATTATATGTCGCAAATTTTATTAGAGCTTATTAAATTAGCGAATCTAACCATTCAAGTGACACGTTCCATTGCAAGTGCTAAGCGAATTGAAGCAATATTGACGATTGAACAACCTGATGAATATGCAGAAGTGATGGGTAGTTTATCTTCAGAAGAAGAGACAGATATTTTACTTTCATTTGAAAATGTTTCGCTTAAATATGAAGGAGATAGTCATGAAGTGTTAGAAAACTTAACGTTCTCTCTAAAAAAAGGCGAAACTTTAGGCATTATTGGTGGAACAGGAAGTGGGAAAACTTCACTAATTTCACTGATTCCAAAATTTTATCTTCCAACAAGTGGAACGATTCGTATAAATGGTCAACCCATAGAAATGATTCCAACAGAAGAATTAAGACAGAAGATAGGGATTGTTCCTCAAAAGGCAGCTTTATTTAGAGGAACGATTGCTGAAAATTTAAGATGGGGTAAATCAGATGCTACAACTCAAGAGTTATATGAAGCATTAGAAATTGCCCAAGCAAAAGAAATGGTTGAGCAAAAAACAAATCAATTAGAGTATGTATTGGAACAAGAAGGAAGAAATCTATCGGGTGGACAAAAACAACGCTTGACGATTGCTCGAGCAATGGTTAGAAAACCAGAAATTTTGATATTAGATGATAGTTTTTCTGCTTTAGATTATGCAACAGATGCAGCATTAAGAAAAGCCATTTCAAAAGCTCCGTTTAAACCAACAACCATTATTGTCTCTCAAAGGGCGGCTTCAGTAATGCAAGCTCATCAAATTATTGTGATGGAAAAAGGAAAAATCGTAGGAATTGGAACTCATGAAGAGTTACTAGAAACAAATGCGATTTATCAAGAAATAACTGCCTCACAATTTCAAAAGGAGGAACAGTAGTATGAAGTATGAAAAAATGGAAGTGTATAAAAAATTATTTCCTTATTTAAAACCATATGGTTTTCTCTTACTATTTTCTCTATTTTTAGCAATGGTGAGTGTGTTATCTAGTGTATGGATTCCAAAAGTAATCGGTCAAACTATTGATGCGATGATAGGAGTGGGAGAGGTACAATTTTCGATTGTCACAAATGGCTTATTATGGATTTTAGTGCTAGCATTAATCAGTATGGTGAGTCAATATGTGATGAGTTTATGTCATAATCATATTGCTTATGGCATGGTGAAGTCATTGAGGGATGATGTCTTTATTCATTTATCTAAAATGCCCTTAAGTTACTTAGATTTAAAAGCACATGGCTCACTTCAAAGCATTGTTATTTCGGATACAGAACAAATGGCAGATGGATTGTTATTAGGATTTTCTCAATTATTTACAGGAATCTTAACGATTATAAGTACATTATTTTGGATGTTTAGTATTCAATTGACAATGACAGTAGTCGTTCTTCTTTTAACGCCTATTTCATTTGTCGTTGCATCCTTTATTGCTAAAAAAACATACGATTTATTTCATGATCAATCAACATTAAGAGCGGAACAAACAGCCTTTACTCATGAAACGATTACTGGAATAAAAGTAGTTCAAGCGTATAGTCAAGAAAAAAATGTGTTAGAAACTTTTGATGAAATGAATGAAAATTTAGCAGAACGTTCCTTAAAGGCTATTTTCTATTCTTCGATTACGAATCCAGCAACTCGCTTTGTAAACAGCTTAGTGTATACAGTAGTAGGATTAGTGGGAGCATTTTTTGTATTGAAAGCTCAATTAAGTATTGGACAATTGGCAGCATTTTTAACGTATGCGAATCAGTATACAAAACCTTTTAATGAAATTTCAGGTGTGATGACTGAGTTTCAAAATTCAATTGCATGTGCAAGTCGTGTGTTTGAATTGATGGAAGAACCTATGGAATCTGAAGAAGAAACAGAAATTCAATTGCCAGAAATGATTAAAGGGGAAGTACTCTTTGAAAATGTGTCATTTTCTTATCAAAAAGACCAATCACTAATCGAGAATTTTTCTTTAGAAGTAAATTCTGGAGAAAAAATTGCGATTGTAGGGCCAACTGGAAGTGGTAAGAGTACACTCATTAATTTATTAATGCGATTTTATGAAGTTGACAAAGGGAATATTACTATTGATGGTATTTCAATAAAAGATATGAGTAGACAGCAACTGAGACAATTATTTGGAATGGTATTACAAGAAACATGGTTGCAATCGGGGACTATCCGAGAGAATTTACTATTAGGAAACCCGAATGCAACAGATGAAGAAATTCAACAAGTATTAATTCAATGCCAATTAGATAAAATGATTGGAAAGCTACCTCAAGGATTAGAAACACCTCTTCATCGACAAGGAGAAGACTTCTCACAAGGGCAACGACAACTCTTATCTATTGCTCGAGTAATGTTAAGCAAGCCATCGATGCTCATTCTTGATGAAGCGACGTCTTCCATTGATACAAGAACAGAGTTGAAAATTCAACAAGCTTTTCAGACATTAATGGAAGGGAAAACAAGTTTTATTGTAGCTCACAGACTTTCAACGATTCAAAATGCAGATAAAATATTAGTGTTGAAAGATGGGCAAGTCATTGAACAAGGAACACATGAAGAACTGATTGCTCAGCAAGGGTTCTACAAACATCTGTATCAAAGCCAATGGATGAGTGAGTAAGAGTAAAAAAGACTTTTCTTCAGTAGCAGAACATGTCGTAAGCTACGAGGAAAAGTCTTTTGATTTTTATTTGAGAGAAGTCATTAAGCTTGGAATTCTTCTAAAGCTAAGCTTGCTTCTTCCCATTCCATCATTACTTCTTCTAATGATTCATTTAATGTTTGTAAAGTTTGTTGAAGTTCTGCTGAACGAGTAGGGTTCGTATAAACTTCTTCTAATGTTAATTCTTCGTGAACGGAAGAAATTTCTTGTTCGATTTGATGAAGTTTTTCTTCTAGTTGTTCTACTTGTCTTGTCAGAGTACGAAGTTGTTTTTGTTCTTCTTTTGAGCTTAAGTAATTTTTCTTTGTATCGGTTAAAGCGACTTCTGCTTGAACGACAGGAGTGGCTTCTTCTTGTTTTAAAGCTTCAAGCTCTTGTTTCTTTTCAATATAGTAATCATAATCGCCTAAATATAAGGTACTACCTTCAGGAGTGATTTCTAAAATAGAAGTTGCGACTTGATTAATGAAATAACGGTCGTGTGAAACAAAACAAATCGTACCATCATATTCAATAAGAGCTTGTTCAAGAACTTCCTTACTATCGATATCTAAGTGGTTGGTAGGTTCGTCGAGTAATAAGAAATTATCATGTTCTAATGAAAGTTTTGCTAAAGCAAGCCTTGCCTTTTCGCCCCCACTTAATTGGGCAGTTGATTTTTCTACATCTTTTCCTGAAAATAGGAAGCTTCCTAAAATCGTACGAATGTCTTTTTCAGGCATCGTTGTATGTCGGCTCCAAAGCTCTTCTAAAACAGTTGTTTTAGAGTTTAATCCACTTAAATTTTGATCATAGTAACCGACTTGAACATTAGCCCCTAATGAACTTTCTCCAGAAATCCATGGAATTTCTTGTATTAGAGATTTTAAAAATGTTGATTTACCAATTCCATTTGGACCAACAATCGCAATTGCTTCTTGTTTGCGGATGTTTAAATTAATTGGACCAGCTAGCGTTTGTCCGTCATAGCCAATATAAGCATCTTGCACATTTAACACTTGATTTCCAGATTCTTTTTGAACAGAAAATGAAAAACGAGCGAATCTTGAATCTGATTGTGGTTTTTCAATTCGTTCCATTTTTTCTAATTGTTTTCTACGTGACTGTGCTCGTTTCGTAGTAGAGGCACGAACAATATTTTTCGCAACAAATTCTTCTAATTTTTGAATTTTCTCTTGTTGTTTTTCATATGCTTTTTGTTGTAGTAAGAAGCGATTTTCACGTTCCGTAACATAGTATGAATAATTGCCCTTATAATATTCGCAAGTGTGATGATGAATTTCATACACTTCTTGACAAACTTTATCTAAAAAGTATTGGTCATGGCTGACAATTAGAAGGGATATGGGTGAAGATTTTAAGTAATCTTCTAACCATGTTAATGTTTCAATATCTAAGTGGTTCGTAGGTTCGTCTAAAATTAAGACATCATGTTTTTCTAATAAAATTTTAGCTAACGCTAAACGAGTTCTTTGTCCACCGGATAATTGTTGAATCGGTTTATCATAATCTTCAGGATAAAATTGGAATCCATGTAAGACAGAGCGGATTTCTCCTTCATATCCATAGGCATTCATTTTATTTAATTGTTCTTGTAAATCATCATATCGAGCTAATGTTTGTTGATAGAGTGATTCATTGGCTAATACGTCTGGATTTCCTAATTTATCAGCCATTAAAAGTGCTTCTTTTTTTAGAGCTTCGACTCCTTTAAATAATTCAATCATTTCTTCCCAAATGGTATTTTCAGAATCGACTGAAGCATATTGATCTAAGTAACCGATGGAAAGGTCTTTTTTCTTACTGACCATCCCTAAACTAGGTTCTTCGATTCCGGCTAAAATTTTTAATAATGTTGATTTTCCTGTTCCGTTTCTTCCTACTAATGCAATACGAGAACGTTCTTGAACTTCAAGGGAAATATTTTCAAATAGTACATCTGGGCCAAAATGTCTAGCTAGCCCTTGACCTTGTAATAAAATCATGTCATAATCCTCTTTCTATGCAGTTTCAATTTTATTCTATCATACATATGATGAGGACAAAAGTTTTTAATGTTCTTAATATAGATGTAAGATTGAGAAAAAATCACAATGTTCTTGAGAAATGTACATTATAAGGAATATGTAGAATAAAATGTACAAATACAATATTTTTATCTAAAAACAAGCATATCGCTTGTGAAATTTATGAAACTTATGCTAGAATATTTATGAAATTTGATATAAAGGAGATTGAAAAATGAAAAAAGTTGAAATTCCAAAAGCTACCGCAAAGCGCTTGGCAATTTATCATCGTTATTTAAGATTTTTACATGATGCAGGAAAACGTCGTATTTCATCAACAGAATTAAGTGATGCAGTTAAAGTAGATAGTGCAACAATTCGTCGTGATTTCTCATATTTTGGAGCGTTAGGAAAACGTGGATATGGTTATGATGTGGAGTATTTATTAGACTTCTTCAGTCAACAATTAAATCATGATCGTTTAACAAATGTTGCTTTAGTAGGAGTAGGAAATTTAGGGCAAGCTTTATTAAACTATAATTTCCACCAAAGTAATCATGTAAGAATTAGTGCAGCGTTTGAAGTAGACGAAAATATGGTAGGAAAAATTGTGAGCGGAGTTCCGGTTTATTCTATGAACGATTTAGTAGAACAACTTCGTGTGCAACAAATTCAAGTGGCGATTTTAACAGTTCCTCAAGAAGTTGCTCAAGAAACTGCTAATTTATTAGTGGAAGCAAATGTACGTGGAATTTTAAACTTCACGCCGCTTCGTCTAACTGCACCAGAACATATTCGTGTTCAAAACGTTGACTTAACAAATGAATTACAAACTTTGATTTATTTCTTAGATAACAACAATAATAATTAATTTCAAAAAAAACATCTTGTAAATGTAGAGAGCATTTATGAGATGTTTTTTTGTCGTAAATGACTTTATCTATAGTAGCAAAGGACGGCAGCAAACCTTTGGTTTCATGCCTAAACTTTGAGCCTAGGGTCTCAAAGTTTCCTGTATTAGAAGTCGGACCGACTTCTAATACTAGTGCTACTATGAAAAGTCATTACTTGTTTGTTCAAGGGGATAACGGATTGATGTGGAGTACGTAAAGCGTAAATGACTTTGTCTGATAGTAGCAGTATGAACGGCAGCAAACCTTCGGTTTCATGCCTAAACTTTGAGCCTAAGGTCTCAAAGTTTCCTGTAATAGAAGTCGGAGCGACTTCTATTACTACTGCTACTATGAAAAGTCATTACTTGTTTTATGTAAGGGAATAATGGTTTGATGTAGATTGAGTAAAGTGTAAATGACTTTGTCTATAGTAGCAGAGAGGACGCAAGTAGCCTCGTAAGGAGAGTCTCATTGTTACTATGATAAGTCATTGTTCATTGTCAAAATGTGTTTCTTGTAGAAAAAATTCTAATTGTATTGTTTTTTTTTTTTTTTAATTGAACTATAATCTGAATTGGAAGGAGTTTATTCTTCTAATAACTAATGTGAAGGAGGTAACATCATGTTTTTTAATAAAGTATTGTATGTATTTTAGATTTTTATGGAGGAATTTTAATGTATCGTTATATTCGTAAAAGTATGAAACCATTTATTGCCTTTTCTTTTGTTAGCATGCTTGGGGCAGTATCGGTTGTTTTTATGGCTTATATTATTAATTTATTAGTAGAAACTATCACTGAAGGGAAATTTGAAAATTTTGTCTGGATTGCCGTCTTATCATTTGTTTATGTATTAATTGATTCATATTTAGATTATGCAGTAGACGTTGTAAATGAAAGACTTACGCAAGAATTGATGTATCATATTCGAGAAGATTTAGTTGAATCAATAGAAAGTCAATCGATTGTGAAATTTGAACAATTAGGTAGAGATTACTACTTAAATATGTACACAAAAGATTTAGAAACTATTGAAAATGATTATATTAAAGAATTGTTAAGTATGTACAATGATGTATGGGTATTTATTTTAGGATTTGTATCTGCTATAGTCATTAGTCCTTTATTTGCTATTTTAATGATTGGATTAAGTTCGTTACCATTTGCGTTGCCATATTTTTCAAGAAAAATTTTAGGAAATGCAAAATTAAATTTATCTCAAACAAATGAAAAGTATTTATCGTTATTAACAGAAATACTCGATTCTTTTACAACTTTAAAAGTATATGATGTTTTTCCGTTATTTAATAAACGTTTAAGAAGTAAAAGTCGTGAGTTAGTAGAAGCAAAGGTTTTTGTCACTCATACGAATAAATTTGTTTATGCTATTTCCTATGGATTAAGAATGTTTGTAAATGTATTTTCTTGGGTATTAGGAGGATATTTTGTATTAAATCATTCGGTTACTTTAGCAGTATTCTTTACAATTAAACAATTAACACAATATGTAGCATATCCGATTCAAGGATTTGGGGCGAGTTATACGGAAGTAGTCGCTGCTAAAAGTGTGAAAGATAAAGTGTTTGAAATTATTGATCAAAGAAAAATTGAAGTCGTAAAAGAAGAATCTAATATTCAAAAAATTATTTTTGAAGATTTTTCGGTAAATTTTGATGAAAAACTAATATTTCAACAGTTGAATCTTCAATTAGAAAAAGGGAAGAAGTATCTTTTAATCGGTGAAAGTGGTAGTGGAAAATCAACATTTTTAAAATCGCTCATTGGTTCAATCCCTGTTGATAATCAGTCATTGAAATTTCAATTAGAAAATGGGAAATTGTTGGATAGTTCTGAATTAGAAAAAATTTCTCATCAAATTTCTTATATTGGTCAAGAAACTTCACTCTTTCAATTATCATTAAAAGAGAATATAAGTTTGCAAAATTCAATTACTGATTCTCAGTTTCAAGTGTTATGTAAGCAAGTTGGATTAGAAAAATGGATTAATCAGTCAACGGAGTTTGATAATATTCTTTCAACTGCATCAGGTGGTGAAAAGAGAAGAATTGATTTGGCGAGATTATTATTCTTTGATAGAGAGATTTTATTATTTGATGAACCAACTGCTGGTTTGGATGCTCAGAATCGCTTGAAAGTAGAAGAAGTAGTGAGTCATTTAGAAAATAAATTAATTGTTTACAGTACACACCAATATGATGAAGAATTTATGCAACAATTTGATTATTGCTTAGAAATTAAAGATGGAAACATTGTGATGAGAGAGATAAAAGCGTAAATACTTTGTCTATAGTTGCAGTAAGGACGTCAGCAGTAATGGAAGTCGAAGTGACTTCTATTACTGCTTTTTCTATGAAAAGTCATTACTTTTTAGAAAACTATTTACTAAAACTTTACTTTGGGATATAGTGAACAATAATACTGAAAAAAAGGGAGAAATCAAATATGCTGAGCTTACTAAAATTATTCCAATCGATTCCAAAGAGAATTCTTTTACTCATTGTTATTGGAATGAGTATTACGGCATTGGATGGGATTGTAATTCCGTATTTTATTTCCAATTTAATTGAAGTGGGGACTTCTAAAAATGTTTTGGATTTAATTCTTATTTCGATTGTTGGGATATTAGGGTATGGTTTTGTTCGTTTTGGAGTGTTTATTTGGGATGAATTTCAACAACGACTATTAAAATTATTATCGATTCAAACGAAGGAAAAACTGATTACGAATTATTATGAAGGGGACTTCGAACAAAGTGAAGTAGAGTCCATTCTACTAACGGAGTGGAATGTGATTCAACAACAAGGAATTGTTTCGTTTATTAGTTTTGTATATTGTCTGACTTTTTCGTTTGTTACTTTTATTTATATCACTATTTTAGATTTGAAAATGACGATTATTTTCTTAGCTTTTGCGATTTTACCTTTGTTAATTCCGCATTTGTTTACGAAGAAAATTAAAGTGAAGGCGCAAGAGTGGTCGCAGAATAATCAACAATATATTGCACGACAACATGAGTTCATTGATTATAAGCGTGTGATTAAAAATTTTCGAGTAGAATCGATTGCCATTTCGAATTTAGGTAGTAAAATTCGTGCTACTGAAGAAGATTATTATCAGATGAACCATTTGCGTTTTCTTTCAAAAATATTAGCAAATTTAGTATCTGGAATAAGTTCTTTTCTTCCGTTGGCAATTGGTGTTTATTTTTCTATTCAGGGCGATTTGAAATTATCCGTTGTCATGGCAATTTATTTGGCAAGCGATCGTATTATTAGTCCATTATTAAATGCGATGGATTTTTATCAAAAAATGAATACAACAATTCCAATGGTTCAACGAATGAACAAATATTTGGAATTTGAACCGATGAAGGAAGAAGAAGTACTTGTCACAGATGTTTTTCCGATTCAATTAACGAATATTCATTTAAAAGTAAAAGAACATACGATTTTGAATGAGTTACACTTTATGATGAATAAAGGCGACCGAATTTTATTGATGGGGTCTTCAGGAAGTGGAAAAACAACTTTATTAGATTGTATTTATGGAGATATCCATCCACAAGTTGGGAAAATAAGATTTGCAGGAGTCGAAGTATCCGAAACGAATAATACGTTTCAAAAAGTTAAGATTGGTTATTTTATGCAAGAGACTAATATTTTCATGAATTCATTAGCGTTTAACCTAACACTTGGTGAAGAGTATTCTGAAGAACAAATGAAAAATGTTTTAAATGAAGTTCATTTGTCTTATTTACTAGAACGATATGATTTAATGGATGAAACGGTAAATTTAGTTGACAATTTATCAGGGGGAGAAAAAGCTCGATTATGCTTAGCACGATTACTACTTCGTTCTTATGAAATGTTATTAATCGATGAATTTTCTTCTGCAGTGGATGAAGAAACAACCACTTTTATTCGAGACTTATTAAAAGAAAGACAAATGAGTTTCATAGAAATATCTCATCGTATGCCAAAGCATCCAGAGGACTATCATAAAATTTATGTATTGGAAGATGGGAAGTTAAGAGTAACAGAATAAAAAATAAATGGAATGAAAGCTTATTTCTTCCATAATCATTAAAAAGGACACTTAGGTGTCTTTTTTTGTTCATTACACTACATTTTCAAAAATTTTCAAACAAAATAATTGAATTATAAAAGCTAAAAATAGTATGATAGTTAAAACATTCTTTATTAAAAAGTGAAGAGTATTTTCAGGAGGACGTACATGAATCAATATACGAAATATATTTTAAAACGGATTTTCTACATGATTATTACATTGTTTTTAATTGCGACAATCACGTTTTTCTTAATGAAATTATTACCGGGTTCGCCTTATGCGAATGAAGAGAATTTAACAGATGCTCAATTACAAATTATGAATGCAAAATATGGCTTGGATAAACCTGTTTGGATGCAATATTTCATTTATCTAGGTGGTTTAGTCCGTTTAGATTTGGGAATGTCATTCCAATATAATTCAACGGTTTTAAATTTATTATCTAGTCGTGTAGGCCCATCGTTTCAAATTGGGCTACAAGCATTGATTTTCGGTATGGGAATGGGAACCTTGCTTGGATTAGTGGCAGCGATGAAACAAAATACAATTGTAGATACTGGGGCAACTTTCTTTGCGATTATTGGACGTTCAGTTCCAAGTTTCGTATTTGCGGTTATTTTACAATTAGTGTTCGGCGTTATTTTCCCGATTTTACCAATTGCATTATGGAATCAAGGATTTATTTCTTCGATTTTACCAACTTTAGCATTATCGATTTCTCCAGTAGCAGATTCTGCTCGTTTTATTCGTACGGAAATGGTCGAAGTGTTACAGTCTGATTATATGGAATTAGCACGTGCCAAAGGATTGAGCCGTATGGAAGTAGTCATGAAACATGGTGTGCGTAATGCATTAATTCCTTTAGTGACAATTGCAGGTCCAATGTTAGTAGGTTTAATGACAGGTTCAATGGTAATTGAAAATATTTTTGCCATTCCTGGTATTGGGGAGCAATTTGTGAAATCCATTTTAACAAATGATTATCCAACGATTATGGGTGTGACGATGATGTATTCATTTTTACTAGTTGTAACCATTTTAATTGTTGATTTACTATATGGATTCATTGATCCTAGAATTCGTTTAACACAAGGAGGAGAAGCTTCATAATGACAGAAAAAGTAGAATTCAAACGTGTGGCATCATCTTTTGAACAAGTGGAAAACATTTCACTTCCTCCTCAAAGTTTTTTACAAGATGCATGGAGACGATTGAAAAAAAATAAGGGAGCTGTTGTATCGTTAGGAATTGTAGTTCTCTTTATCATTCTTGCTTTATTAGCTCCTTTTATTAGTCCGCATGATCCATTGGAACAAAATGTTCAATTTGCGAATTTACCAGCTAAAATTCCTGGTATTTTTAAAGGGATGAGAGCAGGAGTAGATGCATATGCTCAAGCAGGAGTTCCTGAAGGGACTTATTACTATTTAGGAACAGATGGTTTAGGAAGAGATTTATTATCTCGAATTTTATATGGAACAAGATTATCATTATTAATTGCCTTTGCTGCAGCAATGTTTGATTTAACAGTAGGGGTATTATATGGCTTGATTTCTGGTTGGTTTGGTGGTCGTGTAGACACAGTGATGCAACGTATTTTAGAAATTATGACAGCTATTCCAAACTTAGTTATCTTAGTGTTAATGTTGTTATTTTTACAACCAGGTGTCGGTACAATTATTTTAGCCATTGGGGTTACAAGTTGGTTAACAATGGCCCGTGTTGTTCGTGCGCAAACATTAAAATTAAAAAATTTAGAATATGTCCTAGCGTCTAAATCATTAGGACAAAGTTTTTGGAAAATTGCATTGAAACACCTATTACCAAATATTGCTGGAATTATTATTATTCAAACGATGTTTTCCATTCCTTCTGCAATTTTCTTTGAAGCATTTTTAAGTTTCTTAGGAATTGGGGTTCCAGTACCAAATGCTTCATTAGGTTCGCTCATAAATGATGGGTATAAAACATTTAGATTTTTACCACACTTAATGTGGTTCCCGGCAATTGTATTATGTATTTTAATGATTAGTTTTAATTTATTAGCAGATGGATTAAGAGATGCCTTTGATCCAAAAATGAAAGAATAGGAGAAATGTATGAGTGAAACAATTTTAAGTGTAAAAAATTTACAAGTATCCTTTCAAACATTTGATGGAAAAGTTCAAGCGGTTCGAGGGATAGATTTTGACTTGAAAAAAGGAGAAACTTTAGCGATTGTTGGTGAGTCTGGTTCAGGTAAATCTGTTACGACTAGATCCATTATGCAATTATTATCTGCCAATGCTTTAGTTGAAAATGGAGAAATTATTTTCGAACAAGAAAATATTTTAGAAAAATCAGAAACTGAAATGCAACAAATTCGTGGGAAGAAAATTGCGATGATTTTCCAAGATCCAATGACGTCATTAGACCCAACGATGAAAGTTGGTATGCAAGTGGCGGAATCAATGATCAAGCATTTAAAATTATCGAAAAAAGAAGCCTTGCAACAAGCCGTTCAATTATTAGAACAAGTCGGAATTCCAAATGCGGAAACAAGAGTGAATGATTATCCGCATCAATTTTCTGGTGGACAAAGACAAAGAATTGTTATTGCGATTGCATTAGCTTGTAATCCAGATATTTTAATTGCGGACGAACCAACGACTGCATTGGATGTAACGATTCAAGCACAAATTTTAGAATTATTAAAAGAAATTCAACAAAAAAACGGCACTTCTATTATTTTTATTACGCATGATTTAGGTGTTGTAGCTAATGTTGCAGATAGAGTGGCTGTAATGTATGCTGGGAAGATTGTAGAATATGGACTAGTCGATGAAATTTTTTACAATCCAAGACATCCATATACATGGGGATTATTATGCTCAATGCCTTCTTTAGAAGAGGAAGGGGCATTATATACGATTCCTGGAACACCACCAGATTTATTAAATCCTCCAGTAGGAGATGCATTTGCTCTAAGAAGCGATTATGCATTAGATATTGATTTTGAAGAAATGCCACCAATGTTTGCTGTATCGAATACACATGCTGCAGCAACATGGTTATTAGATGAACGTGCTCCAAAAGTAGAGCCGCCGGAAGAAATTCAAAAACGCTGGGCACAATTTGAAAGTAGGAGAGTGACAAATGAGTAAATGTAAATTAGTCGAAGTTAAAGG
Organism: uncultured Granulicatella sp.; assembly: GCF_963528315.1. Classification (GTDB taxonomy): domain Bacteria; phylum Bacillota; class Bacilli; order Lactobacillales; family Aerococcaceae; genus Granulicatella. Next base: position 39,795 of record NZ_CAURVV010000011.1, read on the forward strand.
CTTAAAGTGTTACTTTGGTTCTTCTTCGAAACAAGTTGTAAAAGCAGTCGATGATATTAGTTTTGAAATTTTTGAAGGTGAGACTTTCGGTCTTGTTGGAGAATCCGGTTCAGGAAAGTCTACAACAGGTCGTTCGATTTTGCGATTGAATGATGCAACAGACGGACAAATTTTATTTGATGGAAAAGAAATTCCAACAAAAACAAAAGACTTGAAAGATTTTAGAAAACAGGCACAAATGATTTTCCAAGATCCGTATGCTTCTTTAAATGGAAGAATGAAAGTTAGAGATATTATTGCTGAAGGAATGGATATCCATGGTATCGTTAAAACTCGTGCAGAAAGAGATGCAAAAGTAAACGAATTGTTGAAAATGGTAGGATTGAATCCAGAACATGCGAATCGTTATCCGCATGAATTTTCTGGCGGACAACGTCAAAGAATCGGGATTGCAAGAGCTCTAGCAGTAAATCCACGCTTTATCGTTTGTGATGAGCCAATTTCAGCACTAGATGTATCGATTCAAGCTCAAATCGTGAATTTACTAAAAAAATTACAAAAAGAGCAACAATTAACGTATTTATTTATTGCGCATGATTTATCAATGGTTAAATATATTAGTGACCGAATTGCAGTAATGTATCAAGGGAAAATCGTTGAGTTAGGAACTGCTGATGCTGTTTATCATCAACCATTCCATCCGTATACGAAGAGTCTATTATCAGCAATTCCTTTACCAGATCCTCAGTATGAAAGAAATCGTAAAAGAGTGATTTATCAACCAACTGTTCAAAATGAACCAGAAGAAATGTTTGAAATTACTCCAGGACATTTTGTACTAACTACGAAAGAGCAAGCTGAAATTTGGAAAAATAGTTTATCATAGTACTATATAAAATAAAGTGCTTTCAAAAGAAATGATAGACAATAATGATAAATTTGAGTAAAATAGAGGTACACTGATTAGGAGTGTAGGGAGAAATCGCTTAGACAAGGAGGACTACAAATGTCAGAGCAAGAAGTATTAGACAAGGTAATTCAATTAATTTCGGAACGTTTTAGTGTCGATGTATTAAAAATTACAAAAGATACAACATTCCAAGAAGACTTAGGTGCTGATTCATTAGATGTTGTTGAATTAGTCATGGAATTAGAAGATGCATTCGGAATTCAGATTTCTGATGAAGATGCGGAACAAATTGTTACAATTGGAGATGCTGTGAACTATATTGTTAGTCAACAAGCATAAGAAAAAAACGAGCCTAAGCTCGTTTTTTTTTGGTTTATAAAAATTGATTATAACTATAAAAGGTTATAATTATAACATATAGATATGGAAAATTCATTAAAAATAGATGAAAAAAACATTAAAAAACGAAAAAAATGTTGAAATGCATCATAAACGGTGTTAGTATCGAAACATTCATTAGTTTTTTTAACTTAGGAGGGATAATATGAATAACAAGAAATTATATACAGGATTTCTTAGCGTTACTGCTGCATTAGCATTAGCGGCATGTGGTAACAAACAACAATCTTCTTCATCATTACAAGCACCTGTTGAAGATGGATTTAAAACAGAAGTGGTAAACGAAGGTACGCCAATTAGTGGTGGGACACTAAATATGGCACAAGTATCTAACTCACCATTCAAAGGCTTGTTCAACCCAATTCTATTCTTAGATTCTGGGGATGGTTCAGTAGTCAACATGGCTTTCTCAAACTTATTTGACTATGATGCAAACCAAAAAATTGATAACAGCAAAGGGATGGCTGATTACAAGTTAGATGTTGAAAACAAAACATTTACAATTCACTTGAAAAAAGGCGATTATAAATGGTCAGACGGAGAACCTTTAACAATTGATGACTATATCTTCACATATGAAGCAATTAGTCGTCCAGACTATGAAGGTGTTCGTTTCTCTGAAGATATTTTAAATGTTGAAGGGGTACAAGAATTCCATGAAGGAAAAGCATCATCAATTTCTGGTTTAGAAAAAATTGATGATCAAACTGTTAAACTTCACTTAAAAGAAGTTTATCCAGCATTAGAGTTTGGTGGAGAAGCTATCAATACTTTAATGATTCCAAAACATATTTATAAAGATATGACTTATCAAGAAATGATTACTTCAGATTACTCTCGTACAAAAGTAGTTGGTAGCGGACCATTCGTTATCAAAAACATCGTACCTGGTGAATCTGTAAGCTTCGAGAAAAACCCTTATTACTATAAAGGTCAACCAAAAATTGACGTGAAATTAGATGTTGTAAGTAGTGAACAAATCGTTTCAGAATTAAAAGCAGGTCACTATGACTATGTAAGTGGTATGCCTTCTGATCAATATGAAACATTTAAAGATTTAGATAACATTTCATTATTAGGATTAATGACTAACTCAATCAGCTATACTGGTTTCAATGTTGGACATTGGGATGCAGCTAAAGGTGAACACGTTGTAGATCCTTCTAAGAAAATGAATGATGTTGCTTTACGTAAAGCAATCGGTTATGCAATCGATAATGATACAGTTGGTAAAGATACTTACCACGGTTTATCAGTTCGTGCAAATACATTATTATCTCCATTCTTCAAAGATTTATATGTAGGTAAAGATGTTGTTCCTGGATTTGAATACAATCCTGAAAAAGCTAAAGAAATCTTAAAAGATGCTGGTTATAAAGACGTTGATGGCGATGGCTATGTAGAAGATAAAGAAGGTAAACCATTAACAATCACATTATTAGCAGCTAAAGGTAGTGAAACTGCTGAAGCAGTATTACAACAATATATCGCTTGGTGGAAAGAAGTTGGATTAAATGTACAATTATTAACTGGTCGTACATTAGACTTCCAAACTTATGCTGAAAAATTACAAAAATATGCTGATGACTTCGATATGTGGACAGGTGGATTTACAATTGGTTATAACCCATCTCCAGATGGATTATATGGACCTAAAGCTGCGTTCAACTTTGGTCACTTTGTAGAACCTAAACATACAGCATTATTAGAACGTATTTCTTCTAATGAAACATTCGACGAAAAAGTTAAAAAACAATTATTCTTAGAATGGCAACAATACGTTCAAGAAAACCCATTTGCAATTCCTCGTTTCAATACATTTGAATTAACAGCCGTTAATAAACGTGTTAAGAAAATTAATATCACTCCAGATAAAGGAACTGGATGGGAAGAAGTTGAGTTAGTAGCTGATAAAGGTGTAGCTGCTAAATAATCTTCATCTTGAATGAATTTAATCGTATGTAAAGCAAACATCCCGAAAGGGATGTTTGTTTTTTTATACATTTTTATTGTAGCAGCGAATTTTTTCGCTGTTTTTTTCGTATATAAAGATTGGAGGTGGGTTATGGAAAATCAAGGGAGAATTCAAGTAAGATTTCAGTCAAAAAGAGATTCAGAATTAGAAGGGACGAGTGAGGTGTTGCCTGGCTTTCATAAAGAAAAAGGAAAATTTACTTGCAATCGTTGTGGGAATCAAAATAGAGAAGATTTTGCAGTAGGCCCTTGTATTATATGCAATAAAAAGTGTCATTATTGTTTAAAATGCTTGAATATGGGGAAAGTTAAAGAATGTTGTGTACTAGTTGCTATTGAGGAGAAAACTCCGGCATTTTCACCACATTCTGTTCAGTTATATTATAAACATACGATGTCTAAAGAACAGGAAAAACTTTCGCAAGAATTAGTAAAAGTAACGGATAAGGAGCATTTAGTATGGGCTGTAACTGGAGCAGGGAAAACGGAGATGATTTTTGAATTAATACGAACTGTATTAGAAAAGGGAGGAAGAGTTGGATTAGCAGCTCCAAGAATTGATGTGTGTAACGAATTAGCTCCCAGAATTAAAGAAGCCTTTCCTTTAGAAGAAGTAATTGTTTTACATGGATTAACAGATGTCGCGTATAAAAGAACACCAATTACCATTGCAACGACTCATCAAATGCTACGATTTTATCATGCATTTGATGTACTTATTGTAGATGAAGTGGATGCTTTTCCTTATTCCAATAGTGAGATGTTACAATTTGCCGTTCATCGTGCGGTTAAACCAACGGGAAGATTAGTCTTTATGACAGCAACACCTTCTAAGTTAGAATTGTACAACATTCAACATCAGCAATTATCTTATTCTTTATTACCGGCAAGATTTCATAAGCATCCCCTTGTTGTTCCTCTATTTAAGGAATTAAGAAATTGGGATAGAGCTTTAGAAAAGAAAAAAATTCCGCAAGAGTTGTTTCTCTGGATGAAGAAGCGACTCGATAAAAAAATTCCGTTTTTAGTATTTATATCAACGATTAGGCAAATCCCAGTAGTGGAAGAGATGATGAGTCGAGCTTTTCCAATTGCAAGTTTCTCCAGTGTTTCCTCTCAAGAGGAACAGCGACAAGAAAGAATACAATTAATGAGAGAAGGAAAGTTAGAGTTTTTAATTACAACAACAATTCTTGAAAGAGGCGTTACTTTTTATGGCATTGATGTAGCGGTAATAGAAGCTCATGAGGAGATTTTTACAAGGGAAGTATTAGTACAAATTGCAGGAAGAGTAGGTAGAAGTGTGGATCATCCAGGGGGAGAAGTCGTCTATTTTTATGAAGGAATAAGTCGAGCAATGAAACAAGCGAAAAAAGAAATTGAATCATTAAATGAAGAAGCTAGAAAAAGAGGATTAATAGAAGGTGACTAAAATGCGTTGTGTATGGTGTAGAAATGATGTAACAGCAGATTCAGGAATTAGTTCTTTATTCCTATGGAATTCAAGACCGATTTGTCGTCAGTGTCAAAATTTATTCCACTCATTAGAAATGGAACCAATTTGTACGGGATGTGGGCGTTTAATGGAGGAAGAGACACTTTGTTATGACTGTATTCGCTGGAAAGAGATGGATTCTTATTTTCCTATGAATCAAGCATTATATGTTTATGATGAGCAGGCAAAAGAATTTATGGAACGATATAAATTTATAGGCGATTGTGCTGTAGCATTTTTAATAAAAGAAGATTTGAAAAGGGTATTGAAGAAATATTTAAAGCAAGGGTATTCGGTTTGTCCACTGCCAACTTCTAAACAGAGTTTAGAAAAAAGAGAATTTGAATCGGTTGAATATCTTTTAGAACTCTCAAAAATTCCATATCAGCAACTCTTTCAACATATTGGAAAAGGAAAAAAACAATCTGAAAAGACAAGGGAAGAGAGGATGAAACTCCAACAACCTTTTGTGTTGAAAGAAAAAGTAAAGTTACCAGTTAAAATTTTATTGTTTGATGATATTTATACAACAGGAAAAACAATTCGACTAGCTGCTAAGTTATTACAGGATAAAGGGGTAGAGGATATTAAGTTGTTTACGGTGTTTAGATAAAAGGATGAAATAAAAAAGGAATTAAGTCATTTAAAGTTACTTAATTCCTTTTAAATTTTAATATAGATATTGTTTAAAATTTTGATAAAACAGTTAAAGAAATAACTACTCCAAAAACAAAAGCAAATGAAAAAAGGGATGTAATCAATTGGGTAAAAATATAGGTTTGTATAACTTTTGGAATTCCAATAATCAAAACAAGAAGGAGTAATCCCATAAAAAGATAGATTCCAACTGTTATCATACGAGATTTCAGTAGGTTTGTTTTGATTGATAGAGTAATGACTAAAATTGTTAATACAATATTTAAGATAAACAAAATGGTTATTCCGAAAAGAGCAGTATGATTTGCTCTTAAAAAATTAGGATAAAATATGTTCATTATTTGAATGTTGAAAAAAGGTAATAATAGATATAATAATAAACTAGCAGAAGCAATGATTCTTTTTAACATAATAACCCTCCGTTCAATTTTAGTCATTACGATATAGTCTGATGAAATTTTCACCTATATTATACTATGTTTGATGAAGATTTATATAGGTGACTATGAATTATTTAGGAAATAAACAAAAAAATCAGCAGAAGCAGATATCTGCTTGAGCTGATTGGGTGTGATTTTGAATAGAATGTATTCCTCACAAATTAAAATCGAGTTGTCACGTACTGATCAAGAGCAATTAGAGCATTGGCTACATCTTCAGCAGTGTATTGAACGACCATTTGGTGGATTGTTTCACCATCTTGTGTAGCTAAACGACCGATTTTTAGTAAATCTTCATATGGTACAGTATCTAATTTTACTTCTTTTAATGTCGTTGGTAAGCCCAATTCTTTATAGAATGTAATATATTTATCTAATTCTTCTTTAGGACGATTTTCTAATAAAAGCTGTGTTAATGTACCATAAGCTACTTTTTCACCGTGAGTAAGAGTGTGAATATCGCCATGTAAAGCTGTAAATCCATTATGGATGGCGTGAGCAGCTGCTAAACCAGCAGATTCAAATCCAATACCACTTAATAATGTGTTTGCTTCAACAACTTTTTCTAATGCAGGAGTGACTACTTTTGCATTTGCTGCAGCTAATGCTTGAAGTCCGTTTTCAAATAAAGTAGCTTCGCAAGCACGAGCAATAGCTTCTGAAGCGATAGTTGGAGTATCTCCTACCATTGTTTTTCCTTGAGCTTCGATTACTGCACGAGCTTCAACCCAAGTTGCTAGAGCATCTGCAATTCCTGAAACAAGTAGACGAACAGGAGAGTGAGCGATAACATTTGTATCAATTAAAACTAATTCTGGATTTTTTGTATAGAAACGATAGCGTTCAAATACTCCTTCTGGAGAATAAATAACGGATAAAGCAGAAGTTGGTGCATCTGTCGAAGCAACTGTTGGTAAAATAGCTACAGGACATTGACAGTCATCTGCGATTGCTTTAGCAGTGTCGATTGTTTTACCACCACCTAAACCAACAATGACTGTTAATTCATGTTCTTTAGCGATTTCAGCAACACGACTAACTTCTTTGTTCGAAGCTTCACCATTGAAACTTTCATGGTAAACAGTTGCTCCGGAAGTAACTAAATATTCTTCTAATTCTTTTCCGACTAAATCATAAACGATTGGGTCACATAGAAGAAGTAGTCGATTCCCTAATGCTAAAACATGTGAAAGCCCTGTTTTAAAAACATCTTTTCCTTGAACATAACGAGATGGACTTGCAAAAACTTTTTCCATAAAACAACACTCCTTTGTGTTATAAGATATCTTAACTGTACTACTGTAAACGGTTTCTGTCAATGGAATAGAGGGTGTTTTTAGTTGTTTAAATCGGAAAAATAATGAACATTGAGAAAAAGTTAACAAATATAATTAGATTAAATTCAACTTATTAAAAAGTTTTCATAAAATGTTTAGGAATTCCTAAAGTTTATTGTAAACGGTTGTAAAAAATAAGAAAAAGGTTTATAATTTAAGCATAGAAAGAAATCAAAAGAAGGGATTCTTAAGAGTGGTCCTTAAGAGATTTCTTCAGTCTGGCAAAGCCAGATGAAAGGGGAGATTATTATGTTCAAATATAATATTCGCGGAGAAAACATTGAAGTTACAGAAGCAATTCGTAATTATGCTGAAAAGAAACTTTCAAAATTAGAAAAATACTTCGGTGATGTTGCTAATGCTACTGTTCATGTAAATTTAAAAGTATATTCTGAAAAAACAGCAAAAGTTGAAGTAACAATTCCTCTTCCTTACTTAGTCTTACGTGCAGAAGAAACTTCTGGAGACCTATATGGTAGTATTGACTTGGTGATTGATAAACTAGAAAGACAAGTTCGTAAATACAAAACAAAAATTAATCGCAAATCTCGTGAAAAAGGATTCGATATTCCTGTTGCACCAGTTGTGCCAGAACCAGTTGAAGAAGATGAATCAGTATTAGAGATTGTACGTACAAAACGTGTTGATTTAAAACCAATGGATAGTGAAGAAGCAGTTTTACAAATGAATATGTTAGGTCATAACTTCTTTATTTATCAAGATGCAGAAACAAATGAAACACATATTGTTTATCGCCGTAAAGATGGAAAATATGGCTTAATTGAAACAAATGCATAAAAAAGTACCTTCTTTTTAGGGTAGAGTTGGAAAAAATTTTCCAACTCTGCCTTTTTTTCTTTTCTATTTTGAATAATGATGGTAAAATGAATAAGATGCAATTGGTATACTCATTTGCAAGATAGATGATTAGGAAAGAATAAAATAAAGGAGTCATAGAATGGCAAATTTTTTAAAGCAATTAGTTGAAAATAACAAACGCGAAGTTCGTAAACTTGAAAAATTAGCGGATAAAGTAATTAGTTTGGAAAGTAAAATGGAAGCATTAAGCGATGCAGACTTTCCAGTGAAAACAGAAGAATTTAAAGCAAGATATGCTTCAGGAGAATCATTAGATAAATTATTACCAGAAGCGTTCGCTTTAGTACGTGAAGGTGCTAAACGTGTACTAGGTTTATTCCCTTATAAAGTTCAAATTATGGGAGGAATTACTCTACATAATGGGAATATTGCGGAGATGCGTACAGGGGAAGGTAAAACTTTAACAGCGACAATGCCTGTATATTTAAATGCACTTTCAGGTGATGGTGTACACGTAGTAACGGTTAATGAATACTTATCTACACGTGATGCGAAAGAAATGGGAGAATTATACAACTTCTTAGGCTTAAGTGTAGGGGTAAACTTAACAGGACAATCTCCAGAAGAAAAACGTGCAGCTTATTACGCAGATATCACTTATAGTACAAACAGTGAGTTAGGATTTGACTATTTACGTGATAACATGGTGGTTTATAAATCACAAATGGTACAACGTCCATTAAACTATGCGGTAGTTGACGAAACTGACTCAATTTTAATTGACGAAGCTCGTACACCATTGATTATTTCAGGACAAGCTGAAAAATCTACAGTTTTATACCAACGTGCAGATTTCTTCGTTAAAGCATTAAAAGAAGATGAAGATTATACGATTGATTTAACTTCTAAATCTATTTCATTAACAGACGAAGGGATTAATAAAGCAGAACAAACTTTCCGTTTACCAAACTTATATGATGTGGACAATTCAGCATTAGTTCACCATATTGATCAAGCATTACGTGCAAACTACATTATGATCCGAGATATCGATTATGTAGTAGATGAAGGACAAGTAAAAATCGTAGATGGATTTACAGGTCGTATAATGGAAGGACGTCGTTATTCAGATGGTTTACACCAAGCAATTGAAGCAAAAGAAGGTGTAGAAGTTGAAAATGAATCTAAAACAATGGCGACAATTACTTACCAAAACTTCTTCCGTATGTATCGTAAATTGTCAGGGATGACAGGGACAGCTAAAACAGAAGAAGAAGAATTCCGTGAAATTTATAATATGAACGTTATTACGATTCCAACAAACCGTCCAGTTCAACGTATTGATAATCACGATGTGATTTATCCATCATTGAAGAGTAAATTCAAAGCGGTAGTACGTGATATTAAAGAACGTCATGCAAAAGGACAACCAATTCTTGTCGGTACAGTAGCCGTTGAAACAAGTGAATTATTATCACAAATGCTTCATCAAGAAGGAATTCCTCATGAAGTGTTAAACGCTAAAAACCACTTTAAAGAAGCAGAAATCGTTATGATGGCTGGACAACGTGGTGCCGTTACAATTGCGACAAACATGGCAGGACGTGGAACAGACATTAAGTTAGGTAAAGGCGTTAAAGAATTAGGTGGATTATGCGTTATCGGAACAGAACGTCATGAAAGCCGTCGTATCGATAATCAGTTACGTGGACGTTCTGGACGTCAAGGGGACCCAGGTGAGACTCAATTCTACCTATCATTAGAAGATGACTTAATGAAACGTTTCGGTGGAGAAAGAATGCAAGCAATCTGGGAAAGATTAAATATTGACGAAAATGGAGATGACAACTTCATCCAAAGTAAAATGTTATCTCGTCAAGTAGAATCTTCTCAAAAACGTGTAGAAGGAAATAACTATGATACACGTAAAAACGTATTACAATATGACGAAGTCATGCGTGAGCAACGTGAAATCATTTATTCACAAAGATTACAAATTATTAATGAAGAAAATTCATTAGAAAAAGTAACAAAAGCAATGATTCGTAGAACAATTCACCGTATGGTAGAAAATCACACATTAGGTGAAAAGAAAACTTGGGATTTAGAAAGCTTAGTAGATTTTGCAGCAAATGCGATTTGTCATCCAGAAGACATTTCATTATCAGACTTAAAAGGTAAAACTCCTTCTGAAATCGAAGGTCTATTGAATGAAAAAGCAATGGAAATTTACAAAGAAAAACAAGAGCAATTAAATGGGGATTCTCAAATGCTTGAGTTTGAAAAAGTTGTTATTTTACGAGTAGTTGACCGTAAATGGACGGATCATATCGATGATATGGATCAATTACGTGAGGGTGTAGGTTTACGTGGATATGCACAAATCGACCCATTAACAGAATATCAAACAGAAGGTTTCAATCGTTTCCAACAAATGATTGCAGCTATTGATTATGATGTAACACGTATTTTGATGAAATCTCAAATTCGTCAAAACTTACAACGTGAACAAGTGCAAGGTGCTAGAAGTGTGATTGCTCAAGGGCATGATCGTCCAACTGAAGAACCAGAACAAGCATAATAAGAAGTAGGCTGGGCAAAAGTCCAGCCTACCTTTTTACAATTAGATAGGAGAATGGTATGGAAATTAGTGAAATCAGAAATGCGTTAGAAAAAATGACTACTCAGATGATAAGTTATAGGGGGTCTCTTTGACTTAGATCATTTAGAAGAAGATATCGCTTCATATGAACAACAAATGTCTGAACCTGGATTTTGGGATGATAATGAAAAAGCACAGTCTGTTATTCAAAAAAGTAATGAGTTAAAAGCTGTGTATGATACATTTCATCAATTAGAACTGCAAGTAGAAGAAGTAGAACTTTTATTTGAAATGTATAAGGAAGATCCGGAAGAAGAAATTCATGAGGAATTAGTGGAACATGTTCAAAGTGTTGAAAAAGCACTAGAAAAATATGAATTAAGTATGTTACTAAGTGGGCCTCATGATAAATGTAGTGCGATTTTAGAAATTCATCCAGGTGCTGGTGGAACAGAATCACAAGACTGGGGAAGTATGTTGTTAAGAATGTATACAAGATGGGCTGAACAACATGGATACCGTATCGAAACAGTCGATTATCAAGATGGAGAAGAAGCTGGAATTAAGTCTGTGACTTTATCTATTGAAGGATTAAATGCTTATGGTTATTTAAAGAGCGAAAAAGGAGTGCATCGTTTAGTGAGAATTTCACCATTTGATGCTGCTGGAAAACGCCATACATCATTTTGTTCCATTGATATTATGCCTCAATTAGAAGGGGATATTGATATTGAAATTAATCCGGATGATTTAAAAATTGATGTGTATCGTGCGAGTGGTGCTGGTGGGCAACATATTAATAAAACTTCATCAGCTGTTCGTATTACACATATTCCGACTGGGATTGTAACTCAAAGTCAGGCTCAGCGTTCGCAATTTAAAAATAAAGATCAAGCGATGGCGATGTTAAAAACGAAATTATATCAATTAGAAGAAGAAAAGAAGGCAGCTGAATTAGCGGAAATTCGTGGGGAGCAAAAAGAGATTGCTTGGGGTTCTCAAATTCGAAATTATGTGTTCCATCCGTATTCATTAGTGAAAGATTTGCGTTCGGGTCATGAAACAGGGAATATTGGTGCTGTCATGGATGGAGATTTAGATTCATTTATGGATGCGTACTTAAAATGGACACTATCCGGCGAGACGGAATAAAAATTGACTTTTTGGATATAGTAGTAAAAAGGACGCCAGCAGCTTCGCTTTGTGAATCTCATGGCTAAACTTTGAGCCTTGGGTCTCAAAGTTTCCTGTGAAAGAAACCACATTTCGTGGTTTCTATCACTCATACTACTATAAAAAGTCATTTTTATTTAAACGGAAATCGAATGAGAGTACGTATAAAATAGTGACTTTTTGAAATAGTAGCAGGAGGACGCCAGCAGCTTCGCTTTGCGAATCTCATGGCTAATGCTATATAAAAATAAAAGAATAATGATTAAATTAAAGTTGTTTGGATACCATATCTAAATGACTTTATTTTTTTCGGAAAAAAACAAAGAATAATAGAAAAATAATTTGTTTTATAAGGATGAAAGCGGTAAAATAGAGTTAGAAAATAAAAGGGGGTTTTGAGAATGCAAT
>NZ_CAURVV010000012.1:0-44776 GCF_963528315.1 uncultured Granulicatella sp.
CTCATACTAACTTCTAGTTTTGATACTTAACTAGAAGTTACTTTGAAACTTTACGTTTTTATTGATATAATGAAATTATAAATGTGAATATTGTTTAAATTCTCTGGAGGACGTATAATGTTGAATTTAGTAAAAGGTCACCGAGTTAGCTTGGTAGAAAACCTGTTTGAATCATTTACAAAGTTAACTGAACATCATTTGACGGCGAATGTACACGCAGAAAAAATATTAGAGGTTTTTCAACACTTTATTGCGATTCATGACGAGCCATTGTTTTTTTTTTTGGAATTGCCTGTCAGTATTGATAGAGAAAAACTGATAGCAAAGAATATTATCAAGGAATCCCATAAGGATGTTTATTATATTGATGGTTGTTCAAGAGAGGAATGCCTAGCCCTGTTGATTAGATACGGTGATTTGCTTGTTAATGATGGACTAAGTAAGTTTGGATTTGGTGGGCATAAAAGTCATAGTCACAATCTCATGCTCATTCCTTGTTTTTAAGCCAATCTATGTTATAATGAAGAAAAGCTATTAGAGAAGGTGTATATGTCAAATCAAAATATTTATGGGGAGTATGCTCAATACCTCCCCAAAATTTTACAAGAAATAACAGACCCCATTATTGCGGCTAATATTGCTAGCAAAAAAGAAACAGGTTTTAAACTCTATGAACATTTCATTTCACGGATTAAGGAAAGCGACTCCATGCGTGTAAAGTGTCGTAGGAAGAATTTGCCTGAGACCAGCCAGTCTGCCCTTAAGGAAATTCGTGACAGCATTGGAATCCGTATTATTTGTGGTTTTGTCAATGATATTTACAAGACCATCGAAGTAATCAAGGCTATTCCTGGTGTCATGGTCTACAATGAGAAGGATTATATTTCAACTGCCAAGCCTAACGGCTATCGCTCTTATCACCTCATTTTGCAAATGGAGACAAATTTTCCAGATGTCCTAGGCAATGATAAAGGGACCTATTTTGTTGAGGTTCAGCTTCGGACCATCGCTCAGGACTCGTGGGCCAGTTTAGAGCATCAGATGAAGTATAAACATGACATCAAGAATTCAGAAATGATTACCCGTGAGCTTAAGCGCTGTGCAGATGAATTAGCTTCATGTGACCTGACCATGCAGACCATCCGTAACTTAATTCAAGAAGGAAGTGACTAGAATGGCTCTGAAAATTTTATTGGCTGAGGACGAGAAAGCCTTATCTCGAGTTTACAAGGCGGCACTTGAGCATCAAGGTTTTGAAGTTGATCAGGCTTTTAATGGTCAAGAGGCAGTCGACCTAGCTGCACAGAATGCCTATCAAGTAATCATTATGGATATTATGATGCCTATCAAAACAGGTATTGAGGCCCTGAAAGAGATTCGATCCTCTGGGGATACTACTCATGTCATTATGTTGACCGCCATGGCTGAAGTTGCCGATCGTGTGACAGGACTTGATGCTGGGGCAGATGATTACCTGACCAAGCCGATTTCCCTAAAGGAACTTTTGGCTCGTCTGCGGTCGCTAGAGCGTCGTGTTAGTGAGACCTTTACTGCCAAAATTTTGACCCTTGGTTCTGTTCGCTTGGACCAAGAGGAACAAGAGTTGGTAGCTGGTAACGCCATAAGACTTTCAAGTAGAGAGACTAAGTTAATGGCCCACTTCATGCTCAACCCTGCTAAGCAATTAACCACTGATCACCTTTTTAAAACTATCTGGGATGATGAGGAAGATGTGGACGAGTCAATTGTCTGGGTTTATATTTCCTATCTGCGCCAGAAATTGCAAGCTATTCAAGCTGATATCAGTATTCTTGGTGAAAAGGGTGGCGACTTCTGCCTTCTGCAAATTTAGAAAGGAGTAGTCCATGTATAGACGTTTACGACTTCAGTTTATAACAATTGCTTCTTTGGCTATCCTCTTTATCTTGATCTTTACGGTAGGAATCATCAATGCTGTGAGTTCATTTCAGACGGAACAAGAAATTACCAAGGTCCTTAACACACTCACGGAAAATAATGGAAGCTTCGGAAAAACCACAAAAATTAAGACCAATCAAGGACTTGAGATTCCTTCGGACAGTTTTCTTTTTTTCAGCGTGACCTTGTCTGGTGATAAGGTTGTTAGCCAAGATACCAGCCATACGTCTCTAATAAACGATGAGGAGGCGGCTACATATGCCTTGGCAGTTAGTCGTTTGAACAATAATCTGGGAACGATTAGAGAAAAAAATATCAATCTTAGCTATCAAGTTAGTAAGGTCAGTAAAAATAAGGTTTTGGTAGTCTTTTTGGATACGTCTGCTTATTATAATTCTTCCCAAGCCTTGTTCAATCTTTCCATTCTTTTATCACTGCTTGCTTTCATCTTTTTTGTCATCATTGTCAGTGCCTTATCAGGAATGGTCATTCGCCCCTTCATTCGAAATTACGAAAAGCAGCGACGTTTTATCACCAATGCCGGTCATGAATTGAAAACCCCGTTAGCTATTATTTCTGCTAATACTGAGTTACAGGAACTCATGACAGGGGAGAATGAATGGACCAAGTCAACTAATGACCAGGTGACACGTTTGACCAATCTAATTAATTCTCTTGTGGTTTTATCTCGTCTGGAGGAGCAGCCGGACATTGTTCTTCAAGATGTGGATTTTTCCTATATTACAGAGGATGCAGCCGAGGACTTTAAGGGACCTGTCGTCCGAGATGGCAAATCCTTCGTTATGGATATCACCCCGGATATCCATGTAAAAGCCGAGGAAAAATCTCTCTTTGAACTTGTAACTCTTCTTGTGGATAATGCTAACAAGTATTGTGACCCTGAAGGAACGGTTACGATAAGGCTCCGTCAAGTCGGAAGAACACGTAAACGGGCTCGCTTAGAAGTGTCAAATACCTATAAAGATGGTAAGGCAGTCGATTATAGTAAGTTTTTTGAGCGTTTTTATCGTATCGAAGAATCTCATAATAACAAGGAAAATAAAGGTTTCGGCATAGGCCTATCCATGGCTCAAAGCATGGTCAAATTATTTAAAGGGCGTCTCTTTGCCTCCTACAAAGGTGACACCATCACTTTTACAGTCATTTTGTAAGGATATTTTAAAATTGGAACTAGTAATGGTACCGAAGGGGGCATTATTGATTGTGAATGGCCTTATATCCTGGTTTGGTTTAGTAGGAATGATTTTCTTCATACCAATTTTTGCCGTGATTTACCGTCTAGTGAAAGAATGGGTGGAGAAATATGAACAAGCTGCTTCAGTGGTAGCTGTAGGAGGTATTATTGATGAAGAAAATTAGTGACTTAGGAATTACGGGGAAAAAGCTCCTCTTTGAAGGAATTGGGTTCCTTGTTGTTGGGATGTTGCTCCTTATATTCGGACCAAACTTCCCAGATTTGATGTTACGTCTGTTTTTAACATTCTTATGGATTCGTGAACTATGGAATTTCTTGTTCCGTTGGTTTAGTAAGGCGGAGGCTAAAGACCCGTTATGGCTGAATATTACTAAATTTTTCCTTTACGGATTTTTAGCAGGAAATCAATTCTTCCTGTCATTGCCGGTTGCGATTGTAAGCTTCTTGATGGGGCTCAATGAAGTGATGAACGCGGGAATTAGTGGTGTGACGTACTATATTTATGTCAAAGACGGCATCCGTCCGCGATTCCGCTTGCTTATTGATACCATTTGGCTTTCAGTTGTCGGGATAGCCACTTTAATTGCGCTTGGGGGCGACGGCAACTTGCAAATGTTCTTCCTTTCGCTTTATTTCGTGGGGCTTGGGATTACCAATATTCGAGACGGCTGGTTCTTTGAGGCCGAAGTTGGAAAGAAAGTCCTTCGCAGACGCTTGCGTCGTGGGATGCCGCTCGTGTTTGCTGCACTGATCCCTCGCGTAACCTTGCAGAAAATCAATGATGCGTTGGAACTTGGAGAAGGCGAAACGGCTTCAGAAATTTACGACCGTGCTAAAGAAAATGCCGAACCAAACTTAGAAATGTTTATTCACGTCACAAAAGACGGATTTGGGGCAATCGGGCATGTCGACCTGTGTTACAAGGGACGCATTATTTCATTCGGAAACTACGATACGAATTCAGAGCGACTCTTTGGAGCGATGGGGGATGGGGTTCTTTTTAGTGCCGACCGTGAAAAATACATTGAATTTTGTAAACGCGAAAACCATAAGACCTTACTGGGATATGGTCTCGCCTTGTCTCCGGAACAACTCGCAGCTGTCGATAAGGAAATCGCCAAACTGATGTCGCTGACAGTGCCTTGGGATCCACCGCAAATGGTGAAACCAGCACGTCCTGGAATCGACAAAGAAGAACCAATGTATGCCTACAAGCTAAAACAAGAAGCAGATGGCCGCTTGTATAAATTTACCTCTTCAAAATTCAAGACGTATTTTGTCATGAGTACAAACTGCGTACTGCTAGCCGATACGATTGTCGGGAAAGCAGGAACGGATATTTTAAGCGCCCGTGGATTTATTTCCCCAGGGACGTACCAAGATTACTTAGATAAGGAGTTTGAGAGACCGCATAGTCTAGTCGTGACGAAGCGCGTCTATCAGTAAGAACATGGAACTTCAGGAAAAAGAATTCTTTATGAGGGAAGCGTTGAAAGAAGCGCAGAAAGCCTATGATCAAGCGGAAGTGCCAATCGGGGCGGTCGTGGTCTTAATAAGATAAGAAAAAGAAATGCTCAAATCAGATTTGATAAACATTATAACTAAGATAGACAAAGATGATATAAATTAACGTTTTGTTTGACAGGCGAGTTCTTTCTTATTAAAATAATTGTAAGTAAAAAAAGAGTGGGTATTCTCTGGTAAATTTCAAAAATAAAACCTTGATTTGTCGCTATTTCTTTTCTGTCCTTCCCGCAGCCGCGGGAGTAGCACCCTTTTGTTTAGGATTTATCCCTTTTTAAATGAAAATAATACAAGTAGGACACTTCTAAAAGTGATATACTTTTTTTAAATATTTTCATTCTAAAGTTTAATTTTAAACAACAACTCTATCACTTTCGTTCTATAATATAAAAGTTTGCTAGCCCCACAAGTTGTTGGTAGAGCTATGAAAGACCAGATTATATTCGATATCATTGGCTTGACTATCTACTTGACTATCAAAAAAGAGGTTCCCTCAAGCTGAGTCAACATTTTATGATGATTTGAATGCTTTATACCAAACAGGCTACATTCCTTGAGGTTATACCAAGGGGTACTATAAGGTTTTATAATTTGAAGATAAATTTATGAAAGTTCAGGCTAGTATGATTTCGCTAGCAATGGAATATGTCCAAAATCAAGCAGAAAAAGTATATATTTATTGTATTTCTGAAGAAGCATTACTTTCTTTTGATGTTTTTTATAAAATTAATGGAATTTTGACAAAAATGTATGCAGTGAATGAAATTATTAATAGAAAAGTAGACACGTCAAAAAATATGATGGTAGCAGTACAACGCTTTGGTTTTGAAGATATACAAAAAATGCTTGATGTTTGCCAAGAATACAATCGTGAACACCCAACTGAAATGTGGTTGATTTATGATTCACAGAAAAACAGCCTTGACAGTCGCTATAGCTATGGATGATGACAGAACAATTACAAAATACCTATCTATATGTTCACTTAACTTATTAAATTAGGAGTATATATGTTAAAAGATTTTACAAGAGTGGCGGTCATGCCTCAAGAAGTAATTAAAAAGTACAAAGACCAAGTTCCAGAAGAGCTAGTTCAAATCTGGGAAGAATGCGGTTTGGGGACTTTTTTAGACGGTTATCTGAAGGTCATTAATCCAGATGAGTATCTTGAACTGGTTCAGGAAACTTACTTCAGAGGGGGTACTTCCATTCCAATTTTTGTGACAGCTTTTGGGGATTATTAAATATAAAGAAGGTACATTTGATATTTTTTTAGAAAATTTATCACTTTTTATCAAGTTTTTACCTGATAAAAGTTTTATAGATGATTATTTTGACTTACCGCTTTATCATGAGGCAATTGAAAAATATGGTTCGCTTGATTATACACAGTGTTTTGGATTTGTACCACTTTTGGTTTTAGGTGGATTTAAAGATGTGAATCATCTAGATAAGGTAAAAATGTATGAACATATTTTTTTAATTACTCAATTCACTGGACCTATAGGAGATTAAAAGTAGTCATACTCTTGATAATCTAATCAAAATGAAGAACCTTGTGTAATACCTAATTCAATTTCAGTGCAATCGGATAACGTTAAATGTTTGTGTTCTTTGTTTTTGTCTCATACTAACTTCTAGTTTTGATACTTAACTAGAAGTTACTCTGAAACTTTACGCTTATATAAAAATAAATATTTTTTTAAAAAAAGGTATTGCAAAAAGTTTGGGTCTAGTGTACTATATATGAGTACGTTATTTTAATAGCAGCTGGAGGGGTAGCGAAGTGGCTAAACGCGGCGGACTGTAAATCCGCTCCTTAGGGTTCGGCAGTTCGAATCTGCCCCCCTCCACCATTGGGGTATAGCCAAGCGGTAAGGCAACGGACTTTGACTCCGTCATTCGTTGGTTCGAATCCAGCTACCCCAGTAGGATAGACAGCTTCGGCTGTCTTTTTTATTTCCTAAATTTTTATTAAATTTTCTCAGATACTCTTGATTTAAAGGGGCTAGTCCGTGATGATGGTCGTAAAGGTGGGAGTTAGAGAAAGGAGCAAAGGTGATGAAAAAGTTTAGTACATATTATTGGAAATTCATCATGGGAATGATAGTACTAACGAGTGTAATAACAGTATATGCAATGAATCAAGGAAATTCACTATTAGCTAAAGATGGGGAAGTCGTTTTATTTGTGTCCTTAATGGCTTTGTTGATTATGATTGCAGAACAATGGAATGGGAAAACATGGAAAAATTCTCCATTAATCATATTAGGAGAAATGATGTTTGCGATTATGTTAACACCAATCTTTTTTATGTCGTATCGTTATATGGCAGAAGTATTAAGTTTAGGATGGATTCTTCATTTATCTAGTCCAATGATTTTATTAATGAGATTGCTTGGGATGGTGCAATATGCACTAGTATTGATAAATCCAATTATGGCGATTTTAAAAGCTATTCAATTTGTGAAGTCTCCTTATGAAAAGACAATTAGTTAAAATGAACTCTCAGAATGATAGTAGATCTATTGTTCTAAGAGTTTTTTTGTTTTCATTTTGTGAAAAAATGGAATAATTGAAGGATTTTAAGATAAAAGACTAGGATTTTTCTTGAAAACGGTTTATAATGACTTCAGAAAGAAAGCGTTTTTGAAAAGATTGTGAAAGGAGGAACAATCATGAATGAAATAGAATTAGTTTGCTTTAAAATGATTAGTGCATTAGGGGCAGCTCGTTCTGCTTTTATGGAAGCAATGGTAGCAGCAAAAAAAGGAAATTTTGAAGAAGCTCAATCTTTGATTGAGGAAGGACAACAGCAACGATTAAAAGGACATGAAATTCATTTTGAATTATTACAAAAAGATAGTTCAGGAAATAAAGTACCTTTTTCGTTGCTTTTATTACATTCAGAAGATCAATTGATGAGTGCAGAAATCTTACAAGTAACAAGTGAAGAGATTTTAGCCTTATATCAACGATTGGATAAAATTGAAAAAGCTTAATAACATAACAAAATAACTGGGGGTATATGTATGAAACGTGTGTATTTATTTTGTAATGCAGGGATGTCTACTAGTCTAGTGGCAAGTAAGATGCAGGAAGTTGCAAATCAACATCAATTGCCAATAGAAGTCAAAGCATTTCCTGATGTTCAGCTAGATTCTGTAGTTCAAGAATTTCATCCTGATGTTATTCTTTTAGGACCTCAAGTGAAATTCAAATTTAATGCTACTCGTGAGAAATATGAGCCTACTGGTATTCCTGTAGAAGTAATTAATTTGGAAGATTATGGGAATGTTAATGGGGAACGTATTTTGAAACGCGCGATTCAACTGATTAAAAATAAAAAATAGGAGGAATTGTTATGTTTGCTTCGTTAGAAAAAGTAATGGGAAGTTCCGCGGAAAAATTAGGTAATAATAAAGTCTTAATTGCAATTCGTGATGGTTTCTTAGTATCCACACCATTAATTATTGTGGCTTCTATTTTCCTTGTTATTGCGAACTTTCCAATACCAGGTTATGTTGATTTCTTAGCTCAATTTTTTGGTCAAGGTTGGCCAAGTAAAATGGATGCGGTTATTGATTCAACATTTAGTGTTTTAGGGCTATTAGGAGCAGTTGGGATTGGTTATGCATATGCACGTCAATTAGAAAGTGATCCAATTGCGGGTGGAGCCGTTTCTCTTGTATGTTTCCTAATTATTACACCAAAGGTTCATGCTGATTTCGTAAATGCAGCAAATGGCAAAGCTTTTAATGGATTTGCATTAGCACATTTAGGGTCAGCAGGAATGTTTTTGGCAATGTTAACAGCTATTATTTCTGTAAAAATTTTTGTAACGATTAAAAACAAAGGCTGGGTTATTAAAATGCCTGATGGGGTTCCACCAGCTGTCACTCAATCATTTGCAGCATTAATTCCAAGTGCATTTGCAATGTTCTTCTTCTTTGTAGTGTATTTAGTGTTCTCAGCAACAGATTATCAATACGCTCACAATTTTATTTATAAAATTTTACAAGCACCGTTAATGGGATTCGGACAAAGTTTGATTTTTGAGCCGATTTATCAGTTCTTATCTACTTTATTCTGGTTCTTTGGTATTAATGGTCCTGCTGTAACGAATACGGTATTTAATCCAATTCATTTAGCTTTAACAGCGGAAAACTTAGAAGCTTTCAAACAAGGTGCTACACTTCCTAATATCTTTACAGGGCCATTTGGAGATTTCTTTGGAAACTTTGGTGGTGGCGGTAGTACATTGTCACTTGTTTTCTTAATGGTATTCTTTGGAAAATCAGAACGTATGAAAAAATTAGGACGTTTAGCTATTATTCCTGGTATTTTTGGGATTAATGAAATGATTATTTTTGGATTACCAGTTGTATTAAATCCATTAATCGTGATTCCATTTATTTTAACGCCATTAGTAAATACAATTTTAGCGACTATTGCTACATTAATTGGTTTAATTCCATATACTACAGGAGCAGCTCTTCCTTGGACAACTCCATTCTTCTTCTCTGGTTGGTTATCTACAGGAAGTATCGTTGCAGGTTTATTCCAAATTGTATTAATTATTATTGGAATGGGAATTTACTATCCATTCTTTAGAGTGATTGATAAACAATATCTTCATGAAGAACATCAAGCTGCTAATTCATTAAGTGATGAATTAGATGAATTGTCATTAGATGATTTAAGTTTTGATGATTTATAAAAAGTAATAAGCGAGTAGAAAAGTTGAACGTGCGGAGGTGGGAAGACAACAGAAATGAATCAATTTCTGTCGTTATTCCCACTTTTTTTGAAGGGAGAATGCATATGCGAGTGATATTATTTTTGAATCAAATACAAGCGGGTTATGGTGGAAAGGAAAGAGCAGATACTCCTCTTGGGTTAGAAAAAGGAGGAATTGGTTCTTACTTAATGTATAAAGATTACTTTTTAAAAGAAAATTTACAAGTATTAGCGACTGTCTATTGTGGTCCAGATTATTTTGCGAATCATAAGGAAGAAGTGCTTCATAAAATTCATAATTTGATTTTAAAAACAAAAGCAGAAGTGTTATTTGCAGGTCCGTGTTTTAATGATGAAAGTTATACAGAAATGGCAGCAAATGTAGCTTCTTTTATTGAACATCAGACGGATTGTAAAACGTATGTCGCTTGTTCGAAAGAAAATGAAGAAATCATTCAACAATTCAAGGAACATACGACTATGATTGAAATGCCTAAAAAAGGTGCAGTTGGTTTGAATGATGCGTTGAAAGACATCGCACTAATTATTGCGCATGATCAACAAAAGTCAAATCGAATTTATCGTTAGAAGGGAAGCGAGTGAAGTGGAGTTACGTACCTTATGTAGTCTACCTGGAGTTTCTGGAGACGAGTATGAAGTTCATCAATATTTGTCTCATGAATATCAAACATTGAATTTAGACTTGAAAAGAGATAAATTAGGTTCGATTTTTGGGGAGAGACAAGTTGAGAATAGTCCTTTTAAAGTGATGATTAGTTCAAATATTGATGAATGTGGAGGGATGATTGATGATATTCATGAGAATGGATTATTGTCTTTTGTAACCATTGGAGATGTTGCACCAAAAGATTTTCTCCACCAAAGAGTTTGTCTGTTGACACGACATCATCAACGAGTTTATGGATATGTACTACAAAAACAAGAACACTATTGGATTCATATAGGAGCTAAATCACTACAAGAAGTGGAACAAATTGGGGTTCAAGTAGGAGATACTTTTGTCTTAGAAATTTCAGCGATTGAAACAGAACAAATGATATTAAGTAAAAATATCTCCAATCGAGCTGGAGTTTATGCTGCTTATCAGTTGATGAAAACAATGCCTCCTCTACCGTATACGCTTAGCATTGGAGGAATTACTCAATCTATTGTGGGATATAGAGGAGCGATTACTGCAACAAATACGATATTACCAGATGTGTCGATTGTATTAGATGTAGCGCCGGTTAGAGATTATGCAGAACAAACAGTTTATATTCGTTATTTTGATAAGACATTATTACCAAATGTTTCGTTAGTCAAAGAAATTAAAGAAGTTGCTCAAAGTTTAGGATACGAAGTGAAGGCAAATGTTCAAGAAAAAGGGACGGATGGATCGTTTATTCATAAATCTTTAGCAGGAACACCAACGGTGGTTGTGGTGATTCCCTTAAAAGAAGAAGGACAATTTGTCCAATTATTAAATAAGGAAGATTTGAAACCTGTTATTCATACGCTTCAAGTATTTTTAGAAAATCTAACTTTCCAAAAAGTTCAGCAACTTGCTTTTCAAGAAAGTTGGTGAAGCAATGTTAGAATATCATCAAATAGAACTATTAAAAACATTGAGTAATCTTGTAGGTGTTTCAGGACATGAAGAGCCAATTTTACAATTTGTATCAGAACAACTCCCGTTTTGTGCTAAAGAACAAGACAAATTAGGATCAGGATTATTTTCGTTAGGGGAAGGCGAACTTTCCATTATGTTTGCGACTCATATGGATGAAGTGGGTTTTATTGTTTCAGCCATTAATGACAAGGGCTATGTATCGATTCAACCTGTAGGAAATATGTGGGCGCATACGTTATTACAACAATTAGTTACGATTACAACGAGTGATGGTCGAACATGGACGGGAATTATTGGTGGCCCTCAAACGCATGCAATTTCTCCGGAAGTTCGTAAAAAAGTCGTTGCTATGGAGGATTTATTTGTCGATTTGGGTGTTGAGAATCGAGAAGCTATTCAAAAAATGGGCATTGAAGTAGGAGATATCGTGAGTTTAGTGAGTACTTGCCAAACGATTGGTTTGAATCAGGAATATATGATTGGAAAAGCGCTCGATAATCGGGTAAGTGTTTCTTTAGGAATTTGGCTCATGCAAGCTTTAGAACGTCATCATCTATCTAAAAGAGTGACACTAGCAACAACGATTCAAGAAGAAGTCGGACTAAGAGGGGCACGGACGACAGCTTTCCAAGAAAAGCCATTAGTGGCTTTTGCGGTTGATACAACATTAGCAGGAGATACTCCAGCTAATCAAAATCATACGAAACTTGGAAAAGGCGTCTCTCTTACAGCTATTGATAATATGACGGTAACAAATCGAGGGTTACTTATTTATTTAGAAAATCTTTGTAAGAAACATCAAATTCCTTATCAAATTGGTTGTTTTACAAAGGGTGGAACAGATGCGGGAAATATTTACAAGTCTGAAACGGGAATTTTAGCGACAACTTTATCAATTCCAATTCGTTATATGCATACACATCAAAGTATTGTGCATTTAGGCGATATTGAAGCAACTCTTCGATTAATGTGTGCGATTTGCGAAGATTTAACGATGAAAAAATACTATCAAATATTAGAACACAATTATCAATATGGAATGGAGGAGTGACTATGTGGGGAATGATTGCCACTTGGAGAATGGCGTTAGAAGGAGTCCAAGAGGCTGTGCAGACATTAGAACAACAGGCATCTTCTGGAGATGCAATTGAAGTAGCGATTAAAGCAGTTGAAGATTTTCCCTATTATAAATCAGTCGGTTATGGTGGACTTCCTAATGAAGTGATGGAAGTGGAATTAGATGCAGCTTATATGGATGGAACAACTCTTGATTTTGGAGCGGTATGTGCCATTCAAGATGTGGCGAATCCCATTTCAGTGGCTCGTCAATTAAGCTTGCAATCGGTGAATAATGTATTAGTTGGAATTGGTGCTCAAGCTTACGCACAAAAGCAGGGATTTGAACGGAAAAATATGTTAACAGATCGCGCGAAAATTCATTATCATAATCGAGTTAAAGATTTACAAACGGAATCTTTAGCACCTTATGCAGGTCATGATACGGTTGGGATGGTTAGCCTAGATACAGCTGGAAAAATGGTCGCAGGAACTTCTACAAGTGGACTATTTATGAAAAAAAGAGGACGTGTTGGAGATTCTCCATTTATTGGTTCTGGCTTATATGTGGATAGCACAGTTGGTGGTGCAACTGCTACAGGTTTAGGGGAAGATTTGATGAAGGGAATTATTTCCTATGAAATTGTTCGATTAATGGAACAAGGAATGCATCCTCAACAAGCGTGTGAAATAGCTGTGAAGAATTTGGCAGAAAAATTAGTGCGACGAAGAGGTAGTGCAGGAGATTTATCAGTCGTAGCAATGAACCACAAAGGAGAATGGGGAGCAGCAACAAATATTGCCAATTTCTCTTTTGTAGTAGCAACTGAAAAAGAACCATTAACGGTTTATCGAGTACATCCACAAGAAGATGGCACAATGATTCATGAAATAGCGACTCAAGAATGGTTGGATGACTATTTAAGAGAACGAATGAAGCCACTTGAGGTGAAATAAATGGGAATAAAAGAAGAAATAGTTAAAACTTTGGAAGAAATTCAACCTGAATTACATAAAGCTATCGAGCGATTAGTTGCTATTAAAAGTGTTCGGGGAGAATCATTGCCAGAAGCTCCTTATGGAGAAGGTCCCAAAAAAGCTTTAGTAGAAGTATTAACACTCGCTGAAGAATTAGGATTTGAAACGAAAAATTTAGATAATAAAATTGGCTATGCACAATATGGGGAATCCCGTGAAGACGGAGCGTATTATGGCATTTTTGGACATGTCGATGTCATGCCATTAGGAACAGGATGGGAAAGTCCTGCGTTAAAAGCAACGAAGCGAGAGGGGAAAATTTTCGGACGTGGTGTGCTGGATAATAAAGGACCGATTTTGTCGAATTTATTCGCCTTATATGTATTAAAAGAAAAGGGAGTTTCATTTGACCGTCCAATTCGAATTGTATTTGGAACAAATGAGGAAACGGGATTTGGCTGTGTAAAACATTATTTAACAAAAGAACAGCCCCCTACGTTTGGTTGGACTCCAGATTGTAAATGGCCAGTTGTTTACGGAGAGAGAGGACGATTGAAAGTTCGATTGAGTACTTCTTTAGAACAGATTTCAGCATTATATGCTTTTATGAATCAGTACTTACTTCATACGACTCATCAAGGAGTAGAATTAGGAATCAATTATTCCGATGAAGACTTTGGAATGATGCAATTAAGAGGATATACAGTCGGAATAGAGGAAGGAAGACACTTTATTGAGTGGACGATGTGTTATCCAGCCTCTGTGACAAAAGAACAATTATTATCGGATATTCAAAAACATATTCCAGAAGGAAGTCTTTTAGAAGAAATTAGTTCGTGGAAGCCAGTGTTGTATGATAAAGATTCGATTTATGTGCAAACTTTACAAAAAGTGTATCAAGAAGTCGTTGATGGCAATGCAACACCTGTTACGACAACGGGTGGAACTTACGCGAAAATTATTCCAAATATTATTGCTTATGGCCCAAGTTTTCCAGGGCAAAGAGATATTGCTCATCTTCCAAATGAGTGGATAGGAATCGAAGATTTAAAAGTGAATACTATTATTTATGGATTAGCATTGTATAAATTAAGTTTCATAACAAAATAATGAGAAGGAGGGAAAGGATGACAACTTTAGAAATTTGTGCAGGAGGGATTGAGGACTGTATCAATGCTCAAACTGCAGGAGCCGATCGAATTGAATTAAATAGTGCGTTACATTTAGGAGGATTAAGTCCTTCATTAGCTGTTTTAACGCAGGCTGTTAAAAAAATCGATATTCCTATTGTTTGTATGGTTCGACCAAGGGGAGCTGGTTTTTGTTATAACGAATTGGAAAAAGAAGTAATGTTTGAAGATGCGAAAATTTTCTTAGAAGCAGGAGCAAAAGGCTTAGCTTTTGGTTTTTTAACTCCAGAAGGGGACATGGATTGGGATGCTACAAAGAAAATGATTGAGCTATGTAAAACCTATAATGCCGACAGCGTAGTTCATCGTGCCTTTGATTGTGTGAAAAATCCGGAAGAAACACTTGAAACATTAATTGAGTTAGGTTGCACTCGCATTTTAACAAGTGGACAAGGAAAAAATATTATGTCTGGCTTGGAAAATTTAGCTAAGTGGCAAAAACAATATGGAAATCAAATCGAATTTTTAGGAGGATGTGGTGTTTCTCTTGCTAATCTAACAGAAATTCTAGAAAAAACAGGATTAGAACAACTTCATGGAAGTTTTAAATCTTGGGCAGTGGATCCAACGACAACGAATGGAGAAGTTTCTTATCGCTATTCTGATAGCGGAGACTATGATTTGTGTCATTTAGAAAGTATGAAAGAAGCAGTTACTATTTTAAAATAAAGGGGACTTTACAATGGGAAAACGAATTTTAAGCTGTGTGGCAAGTGATTTTAGAAAATTTTCAGCAGAAGAATTAAAATTAGCCATTCAGGCAGGTGAGGGTAGAACGGTATGCTGTGAAATGGCGATTCATCATCGCCCTATTATTCCTGAATTAACACATGCGGAAATCGCCAGTGCATTCGGGGGAGACTTAATGCTTTTAAATGGATTTGATTGTTTAAATCCAAAATTATACGGAGTAGAAGGTAGCTCCAATCCAATTGAACGATTAAAAGAATTATGCGGACGTCCTATCGGTGCCAACTTAGAACCAGTCGATTTAGAAGCAGAAATGTTGGAGACTCGATTAGTGATTCCAGCGGGAAGGATTTGTTCAAAAGAAACATTGAAATCAGCAGAAGCATTAGGCTTAGACTTTATTTGCTTAACAGGAAATCCTGGTACAGGAGTAACGAATCAAGCAATTGCCCAAGCAATTCAAAAAGCAAAAAAATATTTTACAGGAGTTATTATTGCAGGAAAAATGCATGGAGCAGGATCCAAAGAACCGGTAATGAATCGAGCAATTGCAAAGGAACTGATTGAAGCGGGAGCAGATATTTTATTGGTTCCAGCAGTAGGAACAGTTCCTGGATTCACAGAAGAAGCGCTCATTGATATTGTCCAGTTTGCACATGAACATGAAACACTTGTGTTATCTGCCATTGGAACTAGTCAAGAAGGCTCTTCTAAGGAAGTCATTGAACAAATTGCGATTCGCAATAAAATTTGTGGAGTCGATATTCAACATATTGGGGACGCGGGTTATGGTGGTTTAGCTGATGTGAATAATATCTTTGCTTTATCCGTTGCGATTCGAGGCATGAGACATACTGTTGCAAGAATGGCAAGTTCGGTCGTTCGTTAATAGAAAGTTAGAAATTGAAAAACGAGCATTTCCTTTTCGGAGATGCTCGTTTTTGTATGGATTTGAAAGAGTTAAATCAAAATTCCCTGTAAATGATCCATCTCATGTTGGATGACTTGAGCAGTAAACTCTGTGAAGGTGCCTGTGTGAGTTTTACCCATAGCATCTTGATAGCGAACTTCGATTTTTTGATAGCGAGTGGTGCTCTTCATTCCTGTATGAGAGAGACAACCTTCTTCTGTTTGATACGGTTGGGATTTTTTAGTAATAACTGGATTGACCATCACGATATCAAATGGGCCAGCAGCAACGATAATAATTGATTTATTACTTCCAATCATATTTGCCGCTAAGCCGACACAACGGTCACGATTGGCACGTAATGTATCTTGTAAGTCAATAATGACTTGTTTGTCAGTAATAGGATTAGCAGGGATTGCTTTTTGTGATAAGAAAAATGGGTCTTTAACAATATCTTTTTTCATACTTGTCTCCTTTATTCTTGGCACATTCCAAGAAATATTTTAGTAATTTCTTCAGGGGATTCTACTCCCCCTTTTAAAATCCAGTGGAAAATAATCGCGCTATTGCTATAAATGAATACTTCTCTAGCATAGTCTTCTGGCATAGGTAGTTCTTGTTTTAAATTTTGCTTAATTGAATCCATTTTTTCCATTAGTTCGATTAAAAATTTTCGAACGAGTTGATTCGTATACGTGAAACGGCTCGTAGCGACTGCGTGTATAAATTCAAATTCTTCTTTTAAATATTCGAAAATTTGAACGACTGCAGGATAGGCTTCTTGTTTTTGAGTAATAGGATACTGATGCAAAATCGTTAAAATATGATGCAAAATTTCTTCTTCTAACTGATTCATCATATCGAATTTATCCACATAATGTAAATAAAAAGTTCCACGATTCACGCCTGCAGTGCGAGAAATGTCACTAACCGTAATAGCTTCAAAATCTTTTTCTTGAAGAAGTTGAATTAAGGCTGTTTTTAAAATTTCTTTCGTTTGAGTTTGTCGTTTTTGAACTTCCATCGTCTCATCCTTCTTAAATCAACACACAGCTTCTAATTGCGCATTGAAATTTCTGTAGCGCTATTATATAGTAAATTTAAACAATAATCAACACGTTGTTCATTTAATAAGTAGAGGGAAAAGTGATGACATATATACAAGTAAAAAATAGTTTTAAACGATATCAAGTAGGAGAAACTGAAATTATTGCGAATCATGATGTGAATTTTGAAATTGAGAAAGGTGAATTCGTCATTATTCTTGGTGCATCCGGAGCAGGAAAATCCACTGTCCTAAATATTTTAGGGGGGATGGACACTAATGATGAAGGAGAAGTATGGATTGATGGTGTCAATATTTCAAACTTTGATGAGAAGCAATTAACGTATTATCGTCGAGATGATGTAGGTTTTGTGTTTCAGTTTTATAATTTAGTACCAAATTTAACAGCAAAAGAAAATGTAGAATTAGCTGCTGAAATTGTGAAGGATGCTTGGGACGCAGAAGAAGCTTTGGAAGCAGTAGGTTTAGGACATCGTCTTCATAATTTTCCTGCACAATTATCGGGTGGGGAACAACAAAGAGTATCGATTGCTAGAGCGATTGCGAAAAAGCCGAAGATTTTACTCTGTGATGAGCCTACAGGGGCATTAGATTATCAAACAGGCAAGCAAGTATTGAAGATTTTACAAGAAATGTCGAGAGATTATGGAGCAACTGTTATTATCGTTACCCATAATACGGCATTAGCGCCATTAGCGAATCGTGTCATTCATATGCATGATGCTAGGGTAAAAAGTATTGTACTGAATGAATCTCCGCAAGCGATTGAGGAATTGGAATATTGAGAGGAGAAGAATCGTGAAGAAAAAAATATTGAATAAAGCGATTCTTTCTTCATTGAAGGAATCGAAGGGAAGATTTTTATCAATCTTATGTTTAATGATGCTTGGTTCATTTGCATTAGTAGGATTAAAAGTTTCGGGTCCGGATATTCAAGAAACGGTTCACCAATATTTGGAGAAGTATCATACAGCGGATATTTTTGTGTTGGCAGATTATGGATTAAGTCCAAAAGATCAAGAAGATTTAAAAGAAGAAAATGCAGAGGTAGAATTTGGATATTTTGTGGATACTGTAATAGAGGATAGCCCACAAGCGATTCGAGTATTTTCTAAGACTGCTCAACAATCGGAAGTGGAATTAGTGAGTGGGTCTTATCCAAGTAATCTTGATGAAGTGGTATTAGATGAACAGCTATCGAAAAATTATCAAATCGGGGATTTCATAAGTTTAAATGAAGTAAAGTCTCCGTCATTGTTAAAACAACACGAGTTTAAAATTGTGGGATTTGCTCATTCGAGTGAAATTTTATCGAAAAATAGTAAAGGAGTCTCGACTGCAGGAAGTGGAGATTT
The DNA here is from genome assembly GCF_963528315.1 of uncultured Granulicatella sp. Taxonomy (GTDB): domain Bacteria; phylum Bacillota; class Bacilli; order Lactobacillales; family Aerococcaceae; genus Granulicatella. The sequence goes on from NZ_CAURVV010000012.1 coordinate 18,273, forward strand.
ATCAGGATTTGCAGTTGTTCTACAAGAAAGTTTTGACAGCTCTGTTTATACAATTGCCCGTTTACGTTATTCGAATTTACGTAATTTGAAAACATTTAGTAGGGAATACTTAGATGAAGTGGTTGGGATTCAACAATCTATCGAAGAAAAATTATCCGATAATGGAACCGTAAGGCTGAATGATTTAAAAGAGGAAGCAGATGGAAAAATCCAAGAGGGCGAAGAACAAATTTCTCAAGCTAAAAATCAACTAGAAGAGGGAAAAACGAAGCTAGAAGATGGGAAACAACAATTAGCCAATCAAGAAGGTAAATTAGTTCGAAGTCAAAACGAACTCGCACAAAATCAGGGCTCTCTAAATAGAGGGAATCAAGAAATTCAACAAGCAAAACAAAACTTACAAAGTCAGTTTGAATTACTGGAAGCTAATCGAATACAGTTAGAAACCTCCAAACAAACGTTGGATCAACAAAATAGTGCCTTGCAAGAAGGAAGAAAGAAAGTAGCGGAAGCAGAGCAACAATTAGAAGCTCAAAAAGAAAAAGGACTTCCTCAAACAGCATTATCTGCTATGCAAGAAAAAATCCTTCAACAAAAACAAAAATTAGAAGCTGGGACTACCGCTTATGAACAAGGCATGAGGCAATATGAGAGCGGATGGTCTAGTTATCAAGAAGGCTTGAAACAGTACCAAGAAGGATTAGCAATCATTCAGTCTAAACAAAATACGCTAGATGCTGGACAAAGGGCATTAGCAGAAGGTAAAAGACAAATTGCTGCTGGTGAGGAAGCTATAGCGAAAGCAAAACAAGAACTTATTGACAAACAAAACCAATATACAGATGAAAAAGAAAAAGCTGAAGGAAAGATGAGTCAAGCTGAAACAGATTTAGAAGATGCAAAAGTCAAAGCTTCAAAACTAACGAAACCTCGTTATTCTGTTTATACTCGCTCAACTATGCTAGGCAGTGAAGGCTATTTAAATATGAAGTCTACCGCAGATGGAATTATTTCTGTAGCGAATTTATTTCCTGTTGTGTTATATGCTGTAGCAGCTTTGGTGACAGTGACAACGATGACTCGTTTTGTGAATGAAGAACGAATGAATGCCGGCATTTTAAAAGCGCTAGGTTATAGTACATTTGATGTGATGAAGAAATTTGCCTTTTATGGTTTTAGTGCAGGGATGATTGGAACAATACTAGGTATTGGTTTAGGAACTTACTTTTTACCAAGTATATTAGGCGTTACTTTATTAAAAGAAACGATTCTTCCTTCGATTTCGCTATTGTTTAATTTGCGAATTACGATTGTAGCCTTACTATGTTCGATTGGGTGTAGTGTTATTCCACCAGTATGGATTGCTTATCGAGAATTAAAAGAAAGTTCGGCAAGTTTACTATTACCAAAAGCTCCGAGTGTGGGTTCTAAAATTTGGTTGGAGTATATACCGTTTATTTGGAAGAGATTTAGTTTTACTCAAAAAGTTACAGCACGAAATATTTTCCGTTATAAACAACGAATGTTGATGACGATATTTGGAGTAGCGGGTTCGGTCGCTTTATTATTTGCTGGAAGAGGAATTTTGTCTTCCTTATCAGGCATTGCTCAACGTCAATTTGGGGAAATCATTACGTATGATGCTATTGTTGTCAAAGAAGCGGTGATGACGGGAAAAGAACAAGAAGCCTTGAACCAATTATTAGCAACAAAAGAAATTGAGCATTATAGTGATGTACATAGTGAAACGATTACCACTAAAATTCCTGGCGTACATGAAGAACAATCAGTGACAGTATTAGTAGGAGAAGAAGCCGAGTTAAGTCGTTATTTACAGTTGTATGATGCGAAAACGAAGCAAGCGAAGACACTTTCAAATGATGGAGTGTTTTTATCGAAAAAATTAGCGCAGTTGTTGAATGTTCACGAAGGAGAAACGGTTCGTTTGCCGATTAAAGACGGTGTTACGAAAGAAATGGTTGTGTCAGGCATTATTGAAATGTATGCGGGCCACTTTATGATCATGTCGCCAACGGTTTATGAAACGTTAACTCAAGAAACACTAACAAAAAACGCAAGCTTTGTTAGCTTTAAAGAAAAAGATGCGGATAGTGTACGTAAGATGTCTGCTCAATTATTAGCTCAAGATGGAGTGAAGGCAGTTATACAAAATACTTCTATGATTCATCGAATTGAAACGATTGTTGGTTCATTGAGTCGAGTGATGATTTTATTAACGATTGTGTCGGTTCTGTTAGCTATTGTGATTTTATATAATTTAACAACGATTAATGTGGCAGAGCGGATTCGAGAATTGTCGACGATTAAGGTGTTAGGCTTTTTGAATCGAGAGGTGACATTGTACATTTATCGTGAAACGATGGTTCTTTCTTTGATTGGGATTGGAGTAGGGCTATTGTTGGGGAAGGTATTGCATCGTGTGATTATTGAAGCGGTGGCACCTGCATTTGTGCGGTTCAATCCGCAAGTCGGCTTGGATGTTTATATTTGGCCGTGTATTTTTATCTTATTGATTTTAGCAGTGCTAGGAATATTAGTGAACCATATGCTGAAAAAGGTTGATATGTTAGAGGCCTTGAAGTCTGTTGATTGAAAATGAAAAAAGACTGGAATAGCTGTAGCAATGGACGCAAGCAGCTTCGCGAAGCGAATCTCTCCAATGCTACGGCTATTAGTATTTTCATTTTTATTCACTTCAAAAATACCGGCGTTTTTTATTGTAAAAAATTTAAACATCTATTTAAAAATATTTTTAAATAATTCTTGCATTTTGATTTCACAAGGAGTATTATCTATTTAAAGAAAATTTTAAATAGAAAGAGATGATCATATGTCTGTAAATGATATTTTGTCTGCATTATCGGATGAAAACCGTCGGAAGATTTTAGAAATTTTACGACAGGGAGGAATGAATACTGGAGACTTAGCACAGAGCTTACAAATCACACCGCAAGCATTGTCGTATCATTTAAAAAAGTTAAAACAGGCGAATTTAATTTATGAAACAAAGGAAAAAAACTTTATTTATTATGAATTAAATTTAACAGTTTTAGAAGAGGCAATTGTTTGGATGAATTCAATTATTGGAGGAAAATAATATGTTAGTTGAACAAAGAAAAATTTATTTATTAGATGTCATTTTGACTTTTTTACCTATATTACTTGCTTTATGCGTTGTTTGGTATGCACCTGAGACAATCGTTTCTCGTTTTGACTTAGAAGGCAATATTGTCGCAACAGCTTCCCGTTGGACGATTCTAATATTACCAATTTTCATTTTATTATTATCTGGCTTGATCAAATGGATTGATTATAAAGAATTAGTCGGAAGTCATAACAAGGAAATTAGCCGTTATATTTTCAGAGTAACATTACTATTGTTTAACGCTATCGCCTTTTTCCAATTTTTCTTAATTTTAACAGGGTATAGTATGGTATCCCAAATGGGACGTTTGATGGCATTTCTTATAGGGTTATTTATGATATTCGTTGGAAATGTTAGTCCTAAAATTAAAGAAATGAACAAGCACTTTGGATTCCGTGTGCCTTGGATTATGAATAATGATGAAGCTTTTCGTAAAACACAACGATTCTTCGGATTTGCGAGTATGATTTGTGGAATTATCTTTATTTTAATTTCATTATTTGTGGCGAATCAATTAGCAATGATTCTTGTAAGTAGCGTTTTATTGCTAACGATTGGGATTACTATAGTGTATTCATATAAAATTAGCAAATAAATGATGAATGACTTTTCTAGGTAATAATTTTAGGCAATATTCTCTATCGTTACGAAGAAAAATTATGTTATTAGACTTAATAAAAAACTAAAAGGAAGTTAGACAATGTTACAGTTACAACATATTTCAAAAATATATAAAACTGGAAATCAAGAATTTCACGCGTTGAAAGATATCTCGATCCGTTTCCGTGAAAATGAGTTCGTCTCAATTCTCGGACAATCGGGTTCAGGGAAAACCACCCTATTAAATATCATCGGCGGACTCGACCAATACACATCGGGTGATTTACTTATCCAAGGAAAATCAACAAAACAATTTAAAGACCGAGATTGGGATAGCTACAGAAACCACACAATTGGTTTCGTCTTCCAATCCTATAATCTTATCGGCCACCAAACGGCACTCTCAAACGTCGAGATTGCGATGACGCTCTCTGGTGTTTCTAAAGCAGAACGTAAGAAATGTGCCATCGAAGCGCTAGAACGAGTTGGATTGAAAGATCATTTATATAAGAAACCAAACCAAATGTCTGGGGGACAAATGCAACGAATCGCGATTGCACGTGCCCTTGTCAATAATCCAAAAGTCGTTTTAGCCGATGAACCGACTGGAGCGCTTGATTCTGAGACTTCACTTCAAATCATGGAGTTGTTAAAAGACATCGCCAAGGAACGTCTCGTTATCATGGTGACGCATAACCCAGAGTTGGCACAGGCGTACTCCACTCGTATCGTACAAGTATTAGATGGAAACATCTTAAGCGACTCGAATCCATACGAATCAACCGAAGAAACCAAACAAGGCGATATTCAGTTCACGAAGACGAAGATGAGCTTTATGACAGCTCTAGCCCTCTCGTTTAATAACCTATTGACGAAGAAGGGCCGTACCTTCCTGACTGCCTTTGCCGGTTCTATTGGGATTATCGGGATTGCCCTTATTCTGGCCCTTTCGAACGGTGTGAGCAACTACGTGAAGAAAGTGCAAGAAGACACCCTCGTTTCTCTTCCTCTGACGATTAGAGAACAGAACCACAGTAATTTGCTTGCAACCTCTCCGGATTTGAGTGATAAACCTTATAAAGACAATAACGAACTCGGAGTCAATACGGTGTTGACGAATTTATTGAAAAAACAAATTGGGAAAAACGACCTCGCGCCTTTCAAGACTTACTTGGATGAACACGCATCCGAAGTCGCAACCCTTACCAAAGACATTCGTTACCAATACAATTTACAACCGTACATTTACGCTAGTGATACATCGAGCGGTCCAAAGAGCATTCTTCCGTCAAACTTATCGGAAGAAATCGACACGTCGAACCAAACGATTAAAGGTTACTTGCAAAATATTGACTACTGGAGCCAACTTTCAAGCGACGAGGAGATGCTTAATACGCAATATGACGTGCTAGAAGGTCGACTTCCAAATGATAAATCTGAAATCGTCCTTATAGTGGATGAAGATAATCAAATTAGCGACTTGCTCCTTTATAGCTTACGCATTAAAGACCCTAGCGAATTAAACGATGTGAAGAAACTCGATGAACTTAAATCACAAATATATCAATATAGTGATTTCATCGGAAAAACATTCAAAGCCGTTGTGAACACGAACAGATTCGCCAAAGAAAATAACCAATGGATGAATAAAATTAACGACGAAGCCTATATGAAGACGCAAATCGAGAATGGGCTCAATCTTACAATTGTCGGCGTTCTTCGTCAAAAAGAAGGCACCAGTTCTGGTGTGAACACTCCTTCTGGTGGTGTGGCTTATACAAGCGCTCTTATCGATTATACTTCTGAGCAAATTCAAAATAGTGACATCGTAAAAGAGCAAGAAGTCAACCCAAACATCAATGTATTTACTGGAAAAGAATTTGCCAAAGATCCAAAACCATTCAATTCAGCTAATTTAACCGAAGAAGAAAAAATCCAGTTGGTAAAATTGACGCCTGAACAACAAGCGCAATATATCCAACAATACAACGAAAACTCAGCTGCTACTTACGAGGAAAACTTAGCGAAATTGGGTGTTATCGACAAATCCAAACCGGCTGCTATCGAGTTCTACACATCTTCGTTCCAACAAAAACAAGAGTTAAAGGACTTCATCAACGCCTATAACACGGCGAAAAAAGACGCCGGCGAAGACGACAAAGTGCTCGCCTACTCCGACGATATTCAAACCATCATGTCTTCGATTACGACAATGGTGGGTGTGATTACAACCGTACTTGTTGGCTTCGTGGCTATCTCGCTTATTGTATCATCGATTATGATTGCGATTATCACGTACATCTCGGTTCTCGAACGTACAAAAGAAATTGGAATTCTACGTGCAATGGGGGCTTCGAAGAAAGACATCCGTCGCATCTTCACGGCCGAAACCGTCATCGAAGGATTTATTTCCGGGCTACTCGGTATCGGAATTACAGTACTTGCTGTTTTCCCAATTAATGCGATTGTTGAGAAAATAGCAAAAGTTAAGAATGTGGCACAATTACCGTTGTCTGCAGCACTTATCCTTATCGGTATCTCAATTATCCTTACCATGTTAGCTGGTCTTATCCCTTCACGTATCGCCGCGAAGAAAGATCCAGTTGAATCATTACGAAGTGAATAATATCTATACTCCAAATTTATTATTATAATTCGTTTAGTTCTCGAAATAAAAACGTAATAGAAACACCTCAAAGGATAATTAGTTAACTCTAATTTTTAGGTTATTTGACAAATCCTGTTGGTGAGAAATCACCGACAGGATTTTTTATATGCAAAAAAGAGAAATCCAGATTATGATTAAGTCGACCAAAACCAATCAAAGGAGGATTTCTTTCATGGATTATTGTATATAAAAATTACTAAGATTAACAGAAGAAAATTTTATTACGGATGAAAAGAGTAAAGGGACAAAAAAATAAAAACAGAAAAAGTTGGAGCGCTGTAGCTTTGGTACTATAAGCCACAGGGGCTTATGGTACGGGAAAAATTGAGACCGAGGCTCAATTTTTAGCCATGAGATTCGCAAAGCGAAGCTGCTGGCGTCCCTAGCTACAAAAGCGTAGACTTTTTCTGTTTTTATTTTTGTTTTTAGTAGTCGTTCAAATCTTCCACTTCAGCAATTGAGAAGTCTTTTTTCTCTAGCGCTGCAATAATTTGATTCAATGTTTCGTTTGAAACTCCCGCTGGAAGCGTAATTAACAGACGACGAAGTGTACGATCTCTTTCCGTATCTAATGTCATCACATTGGCAATAGAAGCATATTGATTAATAATCTTAGAAATTTGAGCTAACGAACCCTTTTCACCACCAGAAATAATCGTTAAAACATAAGAACCATTATTCACACTCCAAGATTCTTGAAGCATATTTAATAAACTACTATGCGTTAAAATACCATAAAAATGTTGAGAATCATCTAACACCGCAATATAAGGTAATTCTTTAATCGTAAAGAACACTTTGAAGAACGAACTCGTAATATTGATAAATTTCGTAGTATTTTTAATTAAATGAGTAACCGGTAAGCTCATATCGCCCCCATTTGCTTTATGACGATAGATGTGCATTTTATAAATATTTCCACGGAAGAAAGTTTCTGTTTCATCTAAAACTGGAACGCAACGATATCCAGAGTTTTCTAAAATAACAATCGCTTCTTCAAGAGTACAAGATTCTTTAACAACCGTTAAACTCTTTTTCGGAATAACAAGTGATTTTAATAGCATAGACATGCCCCTTTCTTGAAATCAATTTTCGTGTTTTGTAAAATATAGACACGTTTTCATTATTGATAATACCACTTTTTGATTAAAAAGTAACGAGAAATTTATTAAAATAGGGGGCAAAAATCTCTATATGATGGACATATCTTGCATTTTCACGCAAAAGTGAGTATGATATTTGTATATTTTTAAAAAATTAACAAAGTAAAGGGGATAACTGAATGATGACAGCAGATTCTGATGGGAGTTCGCTGGGAATCCAGATTTTAATTATTGTACTATTAACTGCCATAAATGCATTTTTTGCAGCAGCGGAAATTGCTTTTGTATCGGTCAATCAAGGAAAGATGAGTCAAAAAGCGAGTGAAGGAGATAAGAAGGCGCAACGAGTGATGCGTTTATTAGAAAATTCGGATGAATTTTTAGCAACGATTCAAGTAGCGATTACGTTAGCAGGATTCTTCTCAAGTGCTTCTGCAGCAACAAGTTTTGCTTCACGTATTCAACCATTATTGGAGAATGTACCGGGTGCAGAAACATTAGCAATTTTGATTGTGACTATCATCTTATCTTATTTAACATTAGTGTTTGGGGAATTGTATCCAAAACAAGTTGCTTTACAATTGGCGGAACCGATTGCCTTACATACGGCAGGAATTATTTTATTTGTTAAAAAAGTTTCCAAACCATTTGTATGGATTTTAACCGTTTCAACGGGTATTTTAAAACGAATGACACCAATTGAATTTAATAATGAGCAAGAAAAATTAACGCGTAGTGAAATGAAATCTCTTCTAGCGAATAGTCGTAATGATGGAGCGATTGATAAAGAAGAATTTACAATGCTTCAAGGAGTTTTATCTCTTGATTCAAAACTAGCTAGAGAAGTGATGGTACCAAGAACGGACACATTAATGCTTGATGTGGAAGATGATTTAGCAGAAAATATCGAAATCATTTTAAGTAGTTCTTATTCACGTTTCCCAATTTATGAAGAAGATAAAGATAATGTCATTGGAGTTTTACACTCTAAAGATGTTTTAAGAGCGGCAAAAGAACAAGGTTTCGATCAAATCCAATTAATGGATTTAGCGCATCAGCCATTATTTGTTCCGTCAACGATTTTCGTAGATGATTTATTAGTCGAATTTAGAAAAACACGTCAACATATGGCGATTTTAAAAGATGAATACGGTGGAGTCGAAGGTGTCGTAACATTGGAAGACTTAATCGAAGAAATTGTCGGTGAAATTGAAGATGAGTATGATGTGGAAGAAATGAGTTACCGTGAAATTGATGAGAAGAATTTCTTAATTGATGCGGGAATGACATTAGAAAAATTCAATCAAACATTCCAGACAACGATTGATTCAGATGAAGTGGACACAATGGCGGGAATTATTTTAGAAGACTTAGGATATTTCCCAGAAGATGACGAAGTGGTAGAAGTTCGTAACGAGAATGTCTTATTAAAACCAACATTAGTAGAAAATGGAAGAATTCGTCGTATTCATGTTCACTTACTAACTCCAGAAGAAGTAGAAGCGTACGAACAAGAAGAAAACGAAGAAGAAACAGAAGAATAATATATCGTAACTATCGGGTCAACGAGCTCGGTAGTTTTTTTGTGTTTATAGATGCTAATCTCGCCATCGCTAAATTTTCATAGCCAAAACGTTAAAAATGGCGTAGATTAATCTCGCCATTCATAGTTTTTCTACGCCAAATGTGATATAATGGCGTAGAAAAAGATGGAGGGGATATTTTGAGACAATTTAATTATTTAAAACTGATGGAATTATCTATACCTGTAAATATTTATCATCATATTGCTAAAATTCATGAATATAAAGGAAAACAAGAGCTTTATGTAGAAAACTATCCGGATGTACTGGAAAAAATGGTGGATGTTGCTAAAATTCAAAGTACAAAATCCTCTAATGCGATTGAAGGGATTTATACAAATGATGCAAGACTGAAGGAATTGATGAATCAAAAGGCAGAGCCTCAAAATAGAAATGAAGAAGAAATTGCAGGATATAGGCATGTGCTTGATCTAATTCATGAAAATTATGATTATATCGAGTTTAATAAAAATGATATTTTAACACTGCATAATCAGTTGTATTCTTATTCTTTCGTGAATCATAACGGGAAGTTTAAGAAATTGGATAATAGTATTATAGAAGTAGATGCTTTTGGAAATCAAAAAGTTCGATTTCAACCAGTTAGTAGTTTTGAAACAGAAATGTATGTTGATGAAATGGTGAAGGCTTATAACGAAGCGATAAAGGAAAATGTTCCTCCACTTATTTTAATTCCAGCGCTCATTCATGATTTCCTATGTATTCATCCGTTTGATGATGGAAATGGAAGAATGAGTAGAATTTTAACATTATTATTACTCTATAAATTTGGATATTTTGTAGGGCGGTATATTAGTATAGAAATGCTGATTGAGGAAACAAAAGAGTCTTATTATGAAGAATTACAACATTCAAGTGAAAAATGGCATACTGGAGAAAACGATGAATTGCCATTTATCAAATATATGCTAGGTGTTATCTTGAAAGCATATAAAGAATGTGATGATAGATTTAGATTAATAGGAGAAAAACAATTAACATCTCCCGAAAGAGTATTAACAGTAATTCAAAAATCTTTATCGCCACTTTCTAAAAAGGATATTATGATTCTTTGCCCAGATATTTCACAAAGAACAATTGAACGAGCTCTAAAAGAATTACAGGATTTAGAAAAGATACAACAAGTAGGAAATGGTCGTTCTACAAAATATATAAAACTATAGATTTAAACTAAAAGAAACTATCGGGTAACTGAACTCGATAGTTTTTATTTTAGAGATTGTATAATTTCGGATAAGTTTGGGCGTGGTTTTGGATTTTTTGTTGAATTCTCAATGATTTTTTCTGTCATATTCTTTACTCCTTTTTAAAAATGATTATAATAAAAACTAAATTATTGTGTAAAAAGTAATCTTATAGGATGACTTGGGGGAGAAGTTATGGGACATGGAGAATTTATTAAAAAAATCAGACAAGAAAAGCATTTAACTCAAAAAGAGTTAGCGGAAGGTATTTTAAGTAAAAACTTTTTATCGAAGTTTGAAAGAGGAGAAAGTAAAATAACGAGTGAAATTTTTTTGAATTTGTTGGAACGATTAAATGTCTCCTTAGATGAATTCGAACAATTAGTGACTTCAAAACATTCTCAAAAGGAATTCCTACAAAAATTAGACACTTTTAAAAGTCAAAAAGACGTTTATTTATTGGAAATTTTAAAAGCGGAAGAAAAACAATTATTTCAAGCTGATAGAAATAGACGACATCTTCATAATCAAATTTTGGTGGAAGCTCATCTACAGTATTTACAAGGTAACAATCTTGAGGTGAAGCAAAAAAGAGTGATTCAATCCTATTTATTTGAAGTAGAAGAATGGGGAGATTATGAATGGGAATTATTCGGGAATATTGTTTTTTGTCTTTCCACTAAAGAAACACATTTATATATAGATTCTATCTTTAGAAAAGCTCGTTTAGGAAAACAGGACATGATGCATAAACGAATGTTGTGTCGTATTTTATTAAATATTTTTTTAGAAGATATTGAAGCAAATTCATCTGAAGCTAGCCAAGTAGAAAAGTATTTAATAGAGGTATTACAAGATGAAGAATTTTATTACGAGAAAATTCGTTTCAACTATTTGCAAGGGATTCTTCACATTTATCAAGGTTATGTAGAAAAAGGGGAACAAGAGTGTTTGAAGATGATTGATGTTTTTAAGAATTTAAAGGAAGTGAAGAAGGCTTCTCAATATCGAGAATATTTAGAGTGTGTTTTGTGTGAAATAGAATAAATCCAACTATAGGATGATATTTTTCAAAGTATTTATGGGGAAAGTATACTGTAAGTAAACATTCGTTTTTTTAAGGGGAGTATGACATGATTCGAAAGTTAACATTACAACTCATAACTATTTTCATCATCTTTTGTAGCTTAGAGGGATTAGAGTTATGGACAAGCTTTATCCATGCAGACTTATTAAATTCTCTGGTGGATTTGGATTTTCATCAATTCGGAATGGGAGCATTATTACTAGTAGCGGTATATGCTGTTTTTCTAGTAGTAACGTATATGGATCTTCGTTATCGCTCCTTTGTAAAGCAAAAAATTGCAACGATTTGGAGAGATGAAGTGAGTGAAGCTATTTCCAATACATCTTATGGTCATTTTCATCAAAAGAAGAATCATGATTATATTGCTTGGTTTACAAGTGATATGGATCAAATTCAAGAAATGGCAGTCAATCCAAGTTTTTCCTTGTTAAGGGGAATTTTAGGAATCGTATTTTCAACGATTGGGTTATGGAGTATTCATTGGAGTTTAGTCGTTGTTGTGATGGTTGAAATTGGTGTTTTACTTCTATTGCCGAAGGTTTATGCTAAAGAACTATCTAAGAAAACCGTGCATAAAACCAAGGAAAATGAACGATTGAATCAAATTATTTCTGATGTATTATTAGCGTACGATACAATTTTTGTGTTTCAACAATGGAAATATTTTAAAGAAAAAATTCATCAAGCTTCTGAACAATTGGGATTTACTCGAAGAAATTATAGTAAATCTTTTGCAAAAGTAGCAGTTTTAGGTGGCTTTGGGAATGTCCTTAGTCAAATTTCCATTTTTTTATTTACAGGATATTTAGTGACTAAGGGAATTGTAACTGTAGGGGCTATTTTGGCAACGACAAGTTTAGCAGGAACTATTTTCAATGCCGTTGGAAATATGAGTCAAGAATTAGCGATGGTTACTAGTGCCAAACCATTATTTGAAAAAATTCATACATTAACGCCTTCAGCACGATCAGAGGAGAATGCAGTAGAAACACTTGATAATGCAGAAGTATTATACAACATAGAAAATCTTCAGTTTGCTTATGGAGATGCTATCGTGTTGAAACCTTTTAGTAAAACCTTATTCAAAAACCATAAATATGTCATTATGGGAGAAAGTGGAACAGGAAAATCTACTTTGCTTAATATTTTAGGAGGAAAAATCGAAGGATATCATGGGAATGTAACTCTATATCAAAAAGAATTAAATACCATTCCCTATTCAAAACTATACGATTCCGTTACTTATGTGGAACAAAATCCTCATATTTTCCAAGGAAGTATTCGTGAGAACATTGTTTTCCAAGAAGAAATATCGGATGAGAAAATTTGGAATGTACTAGATCAGGTATTGCTGAAATCCATCGTGGAACAATTACCTCAAGGTTTAGATACAATGATAGGAGATACTTCCTCAACATTGTCAGGAGGACAATTACAACGTATTTCTCTAGCAAGAGCGCTTGTGAGAAATCCTCAAGTGTTATTATTAGATGAAGTGACAGCGAATTTAGATGTTCAAACTGGAACTGAAATCATGCACTCTTTATTGCAAGAAGAAAATTTAACCATTCTTTGGGTAACTCATCATCTTCCTGAAGGATTGAAATCTTTATTAGATGAAGAAATCATTTTGTAAATAGAGGGAGGGAAGAGTTTTCTTCCTCTCAAAAGCAGTGAAAAAGAAGTGTTTTCTTAAGGAGGACAAATGTATCTAATTCGTGGATTTTTATTGACAGAATAGGGTTTGTTTGTGTATGATTGTCGCTATATTAAGAGAATAGGGGCAAGAAGATGAAACAAGCATTAAATTTTTGGAATCAATTAAGTTTGATTAACCGAATCGTCATTGGTATGATTATTGGTATTTTATTAGGAATTTTCGTTCCTCAAGCTGTAGCGGTAGGAACTATCGGGACAGTTTTCGTAAGTGCGTTAAAAGCAATCGCACCATTATTAGTATTCTTTATTGTACTAAGTGCTTTGGCACAACATAAAGAAGGACATGAAACAAATATGAAATCAATTGTGGTTTTATATTTATTCGGAACTTTTGCAGCAGCGTTAGTGGGAGTTCTTGTTAGTTTTGCATTTCCAATTACATTAACATTAACGGACACTGTATCAGAAATTGCAGCGCCGGAAGGAATTGCTTCAGTATTACAAACCTTAATTTTAAAATTAGTAGATAATCCAGTGAATGCTTTAATGAGCGGAAACTATATTGGTATTTTATCTTGGGCAGTTGTGTTTGGATTTGCATTCCGCAAAGCAGATGAAGCAACAAAATCATTTTTACAACAAGTGGCAGATGCAACAAGTTATGTTGTTAAAGTAGTGATTAGCTTTGCGCCATTTGGGATTATGGGATTAGTTTATACAACTGTTTCAGAAAATGGAGTAGGTGTATTTGCAACTTATGGTGAGTTAATTATGGTATTAGTTGGAAGTATGTTCTTTGTAGCATTAATTATGAACCCAATTATTGTATTCTTTATGATTAAAGAAAATCCATATCCATTAGTATTCCGTTGTTTAAAAGATAGTGGAATTACAGCTTTCTTCACTCGTAGTTCAGCAGCAAATATTCCAGTAAATATGGAATTATGTAGAGATTTAGGATTAGATGAAGATAGCTATTCAGTATCAATTCCTTTAGGGGCAACCATTAATATGGCGGGCGCAGCAATTACAATTACAGTATTATCATTAGCAGCCGTTAATACTTTAGGAATTCAAGTGGACTTTTTAACAGCGTTAGTACTAAGCGTATTATCAACAGTAGCAGCATGTGGTGCTTCTGGAGTAACTGGTGGATCATTATTATTAATTCCTGTAGCATGTAGCTTATTCGGAATTTCAAATGATATTGCGATGCAAGTTGTTGGGGTTGGATTTATTATTGGGGTATTACAAGATTCTTGTGAAACTGCCTTAAATTCATCAACAGATGTTTTATTCACAGCAGCAGCAGAATTCCGTCAATGGAAAAAAGAAGGTCGAGTAATTAATGTTCGTCCTGAATTAGCAGAATAACATTTCTAGGGAAGATTTTTTAGTCTTCCTTTTTTTTGTGTTGACTTTTTTAAAATAAGAGGTATAATCAATTTATGAAGTTTACAAATGTAAATTTAAGAAAGGTGGTTTTTTTAATGATAAAAGAATTTAAAGTAGAAGGATTAAAATGTTCAGGTTGTGCGAAAGCTGTTGCAAATGCAGTGAGTGCTGTTGAAGGTGTTGAGAAAGCAACTGTTAATTTAGAAGCTAAAAAGCTGACTGTAGAATTTCAACAAGATAAAGTAGAAGAACAAAAAATTATAGAAGCTGTATCCAAAGCAGGATATCAAGCTGAATTAGCATAATAGTAAGAAGGTGTTGTTAATCATGAAGAAAGAAGAATTTGCATTAGAAGGATTACAATGTGCTGGTTGTGTTAGTACGGTTGAAAAAGTTGTCCGAGATCTTCCAGGCGTTAAGGAAGCCAATGTGAATTTAGCGACTGAAAAAATGATGGTGCAATTTAATCCAAAGGAAGCAGATGTACAAAAAATTATGGAAACTGTTTCTCTAGCTGGATATCAGGCTATATTGATAAATGATGAAGAAGATGTGTTAGAAAAAACAGCGATTAAAAAAGAAAAACAATTACAATCACTTAAAGTAAGAGCATGGGTATCAGGTGTGTTTGCCATTGTATTACTTTATATTGCGATGGGTGAAATGATTGGACTTCCTCTTCCACAAATCTTACAGCCGATGGAACATCCAATTGTATTTTCTGTAACGCAATTGATTTTAGTAACTCCTATTTTATGGGTGGGTCGTAGTTATTTTGTGAATGGATTTAAGGCATTGATTAGAAAGCATCCGAATATGGATTCATTAGTTGCATTGGGAACGAGTGCTGCCATTTTATATAGTGTATGGAGTACGATTCGTATTTTAGCTGGAGAGTATCATTATGTGATGCATCTCTATGTAGAATCTGCAGCGGTCATTTTAGCTTTTATTACTGTAGGAAAATATTTTGAAACTTTAACAAAAGGAAGAACTTCTCAAGCGATTCAATCATTAGTCGCTTTATCTCCAAAAGTAGCGACAGTTATTCGTGATGGAAAAGAAGTAGAAGTTCCAGTAGAGGAATTACAAATTGGAGAAGTAGTCTTCGTACGACCAGGTGAAAAAATTCCTGTGGATGGGGTTATTATTTCTGGAGAAAGCTTTGTTGATGAATCCATGATTACAGGCGAAAGTGTACCAGTCTTCAAAAAAGAAGGAAGTAAAGTTGTCGGTGCTACGTTGAATACAACTGGTTCATTCCAAGTTGAAGTAAGCCAAGTTGGGAAAGACACAACTTTATCTCAAATTATTCGTTTAGTAGAAGAAGCGCAAGGCTCTAAAGCACCAATTGCTGCCATTGCAGACCGTGTAGCCGGAATTTTTGTTCCAATCGTGATGGGATTATCTCTCTTAGCAGGACTTTATTGGGGATTGATTGGTGGAGAATCTTTTGAATTTGTCGTAACCGTGATGATTTCTGTATTAGTTATTGCTTGTCCATGTGCATTAGGATTAGCAACTCCAACTGCCATTATGGTAGGAACAGGTTTCGGTGCTAAAAGAGGCATTTTAATTAAAAGTAGTGCAGCTTTAGAAGAAGCTGGACATGTAGGAGTTGTATTACTAGATAAAACAGGAACGATTACAAATGGTAAACCTAAAGTGGTCGATATTCAAGTATTCAATGATTATTCAAAAGAAGAAGTGCTAAAAGTAGCAGCTTCTATTGAAAAACATTCTGAACATCCATTAGGGAAAGCTATCGTGGAAGAAGCTGAAAAACAAAAATTTGATGTTTTACCAATTGAACAATTCCAATCTATTTCTGGTATGGGAATTCAAGGGATTGTAGATGGGAAAGAAGTATTACTAGGAAATCATTTATTATTACAAAATCAAGAAATTGCGGTGGATGATTTTAACACAGTGATTGATGAAGTAGCTTCTCAAGGACAAACAGCAATGTTTGTAGCCATTCAAAAACAAGTAGCGGGAATTATTGTAGTTGCAGATACAATTAAAGCAACTAGTAAAGAAGCAATTCAACAAATGAAAGCTTTAGGACTTCAAGTTAGAATGGTAACAGGAGATCATGAAAAAACAGCCAAAGCAATTGCGAATGAAGTTGGAATTGAGACGGTATATAGCCAAGTATTACCAAATGAAAAAGCAAGTGTTGTCCAACAATTGTTAGACGAAGGCTATCAAGTAGCCATGGTTGGAGATGGGATTAATGATGCTCCTGCACTTGCCAAAGCAACAGTCGGAATTGCGATTGGATCTGGAGTAGATGTTGCCATTGAAACAGCCGATATGGTGATGATGCAAGATGATTTAAGATTAGTGGCTAAAACCATTCAATTAAGTAAAATGACAATGATGACGATTAAAGAAAACTTATTCTGGGCATTTATTTATAACGTAATTGGAATTCCAGTAGCAATGGGTGTCTTACATTTCTTTGGAGGTCCATTATTAAGTCCAATGATAGCAGGAGCTGCGATGAGTTTCAGTTCCGTATCAGTTGTGCTAAACGCATTGCGATTGAATCATAAATTATCTAAATTGGAAAAATAAAAAAGATGAAGCGACCCCAAAAAGTTTAATTTTTTGAGGTCGCTTCAATTATTCCTTCATTATTTTATATCCATGTCTTTGTTTCTTGGGAATATAACATTGTAGTAAAAACTAGCAATACAAAATATAACAATTACTGGTTTAAGAAATGGAAATGAATCGAGAATATTGGTAAACCAAACTAATAAGGCTAAAAATATAAAAGTAATACAGATGATTATTTCATAAAATTTCATATCAATTCCTCCTAACATTTATATACCATGCCATCGCCTCTACTAAGTGAAATGACGATGATGACCATTAAGGAAAACTTATCCAAGAATCGCTTCAATATTTCATGGAAACTACAACTAAAATAAATATCAATATTAATACAAATATTAAAAAACTCATTGGATTAAATTCTTGAATTTTCTTTTTATAGACTAATACAATACTTATTGTGACTGAAATCAAACCCATAACAAACACAAATAATGTTACCATTTATAATCACCTCGGGTAGCAAGAAATTGTTGACTGCTAATTCAAATCTAAAGTAACACCATCACAATCTAAGCTGTGATAAGTAACATTTTAAGGTTTATTTTTGATCTTTTTGAACACAAATTTTAAAAAAGCATACAGTAATGCTAGATAAAAACAAATGGTAGATAGATGAACAAATAACAAGAAAAAGTCAGGTAAGAAATAATATATAAGAAGTACTATTGCTACGCCGAAAAAAGCTCCATAAAATAAATAATTACTAAATAAAAACTTACTCATTTTTTTCATCTCCATTCTGATAAGGTGTCTAGTTTTCCTATCTTATCAATATTTTAAACTATCATTTTAGTAAAAAAACAGACTTATCATTCAGAAAAAATTGATGTATAATTAAATTTTGTAAGGGTTTTATTTTTTGTATGACAGTTAGTCTATCTAAGGAAAGCTTTGTCGATGAATGATTATAGGTGAGGTAACAATAAATTATCGAATTTGGAAAAATAAATAGAATAGAAGAATTTGAGGGCTATATGTTAAGTCCTCTTTTTTATGACATCAATTTCATTTTGTTTATGGTAATATATGGGTAATTAAGAGTAATAAAAGTAGATTAGAATCAAAGAAGCGAGGAGTCTTTTATGGTAAAAATGGTTACGATACATCCAGGGATTTGGAAAGAAAATGTTAAAAAATATGGGTTCGAGTCCTCTCAATTATCAAGAAAGAAAATAGCTGAATATTTAGGATGGGGACATCTTTATATTTTAACGCATCCTCAAGTACGACCTGATTGGAAGGCAGGATATGAAAAAATAGGATTTCAACGGGATGAATTAATATCAGTTTCTCATTATCAGTCAGATATTGGACATGATGAATTAAGTGTTCGCCCTTCTGATATTATAGACAAATATCCAAATGGGGAAATGACCGTTATAAATGGCTTTGTAGCAAGTATGGAATTAGAAGAAGAAACATTATATTTTACTTCGGGCTTATTTTTAAAGAAAAATAAAAAAGAGGAATTAGAATGGTATAACCAGGATGGTTCTGTTGCTTTGAGAGCTAGGTATTATAAACCAAAAGAAGAACCGACTCCTATTTATATGATGGAGGATAATTACTTATATTACAAAGATGGAGAATGGCTCACATACGAGGATTTATTGATTCAAGTATTAATGACTCTTACAGATAAGAATGATATTTTGATTCGAGATCAGCATAATATAGTCACACCAAAGTTATGGCGCTTTGTGGAAAATACGAACCGACATTATTTTGAATATATTCATAATAATGTATTGAAAGATCCAGCACATAATTTAAGAAGAAAAACACGATACTTAGTTGCTTCTGAAGTTTTATCAGATATTTTACAAGATTTAGGCTATCATACTTGGTTTATGCCACCAATTTATGCTCCTCAAAATGATTCTGTAGTTACAAAGAGAAGCAATCCTCGTTCGTATTGTTATGCTGGGAATATGAGTCAAGTGAAGAGAGTAGAATGGATTATCGAAGCGTTTAGACTATTGGAAAAAGAAGGTATGAATGTTGAAGTATCTTTATATGGGGGAGATTTGACTCAATTAAAAGAACAGTATGAAAAGTTACCTTCTAATATTCATATTGTTGGATATGTTGATGAAGTACCGTATTGGAAACATGATGGGTATATTTCCACTTCACAAAAAGAATTATTTGCGAATGCTTGTGTCGAAGCAATGAGTTTTGGGTTAATTCCAGTGTTATCTAATGTGGAAATTGCGCATCAATATTATGCTGCTAAAAATTCAGATGTTTGCCTATTTGATTCACCTGAAGAATTAGCAACTATTATTAAACAATTATATGAATTAAAAAATGAAATTACATTGAATAATACGATCGATTTTGTGAAGAAGTATTCAATAGAAGAAGTTTCGGAAAAATATTTATCAATAAATAAATAATGAAATTTATACATAACGCTAAAATAACAGTAATTTTTTAGGAAAAATCCCTTTTTAATGTTAAAAAAATATTTGTGAATAAATTGTACAACTATTTGATAACTAAAAAATAGAATGATATGATTAATGAGATACAATATAAAATTTATATAACAATTTAGAATAGTGAAAAGAGGCTTTTATGAAAAAATTAGTTTCAGATAAAATTCAAAAATATTCATTACGTAAATATAAAGGAATTGGTGTGGCATCAGTTTTATTAGGGATGATGGTTGTTGGAGCTAGTCCGGTATTGGCTGAAGAAACTGTAAATACAGCTAATGAAACTACAGTAACACCTACAAAAGATAGTGTGGAAATGGAAACGTTGAGTAATGGCGCAGGTAGTTATACAATGCCAAAAATGCATGTGTTTAGTGGATTGAGTTACACTGGAGCAGATACGGAAGATGCGTATAAAACAAATCATAGTAGAAATGAAGATAGGGCTAAATATAATTTAGATAGAGTTGAAAAGGAACATATAAAAAAACAAGGAGAAGATACCTTTAAGGATTCAAAAATTTCTTATGTCACAAAAGAAGGTGAAGTTCTAAAAGAAGAATCGGATGTAGAAATCTCTGTTGGTGATAAAAAAACTTCTAGTAGCACAATGAACTATAAAATTCGTGGACTTTTTGGGAAACGTTATGAAGGAAATGTAGCAGATTTAAATAATGATGTTTTAACTAAAATCAAAGAAGCTGATAAAGTTTTAGATAAGGATGGAAAAAAATATCATAAGATTGATACAGAAGTAGATAAACATGAGGGGACTACTAAGGAAACAACTTTCAATGATATTACAGTACATGCAAATCCTGGCAACTTGCATAATGAAGATGGAAGTATTCGTTATAATAATATTAAAGAAGGTAGTCGGATTTGGTTAGTTTCTGAAACTGATGAAGGAAAATATGGGAAGTATGTTCTTGCTACTAAACCAACTACAGCAAATGATTCTTGGGTTGTTGAAACATTTAAACAAGGCGAAAATAATGCTAAAGATTTTACAAAAGAAAATATAACAACTGATGGAGGAATTAAAAAAGGAGATACTATATTAGTTGTTGAAAAAAATGAGGTAGCATTAAAAGACTCTGTTTCTACAGCAACCGAACAAGCAGCTTATACAGTAGGGACAGTTTTTAATGAAAAACAATTAGAAGAGGGGTTAAACAATCTTTTAGATGAGAGATTAAGAGATTTAAAAGACGAAGATGTCACTAACCCTAAAAAAGAAAAGACATGGGAAGAAATCTATAAGGTTACATTATTAAATAAAGATGCAGTAGATAATAAGAATCGTCCTACTTATTCTGTACATCAGGAGTTTAATGGTTATATAAGAGAAAATGGGAAATTTGTAGAATATCATGATGTGACAGAATATATCACTAAGTTAAAAGAAATGTTTGGCGAAAAAGAAATTACAGTAGGATGGAAAAATTCTCGAGATAAAGTAGAACCAAAATTTGTTGGAAATATTGAAGAATTTAAAGAGACTGCTAACTACGAGAGTGAAAAAGCAACTGTCACGAAGTTTAAAGAGGCTCATAAAGCAATTCAGTATGTAGACCAAGTTCCGACAAATGCAACTTTTGTAAAAAATGTGTTTGAAGTAAATGTGGATTTTAAATTAGGAGATAAGAGTACAGATTATTATTATCCTAGTGAAGATGATGATGCTAATCAACCAGAAAAAACGTATTTAGCTTATAGATTTGGCTATTTTGGTACGAAATATAATGATGAAGTTACTAGATACCAATATGGATTAGGTCAATTATATAAAGAATATGAAAAAGATGGAGTTCGATATAGAATTAACGCCCCTACTAAATATGATGAACATGCGTCAGTTACTGCTCCTATTTATAGTGAAATCCATTATTACAATTTATATCAACCAACCCGTGCCTACCATGTTAGTGATCAACTAACTAATGTTAAAAACATTTATGCAAAAGAAGAAACAGAAACGACTGAAAATAAAGGTAGTGTTATTGTTAAGTATGAATTAGCGGATGGAACTTCTATTAAAGAAACTGCAGATGTTGTTAAAGACGCAGTGATATCATCTACAGAAGCTAAATACTATCTAGATAAGGACAATAATAAAGTAGTAGTAGGAACACCAACATCAACTAATAAAGATGTTTCATATGATGCTACAAAGGTAAAACTACAAGAAATAACCAAAGATGGTAAAAAATATAAACTAGTAGGACTGAAAGAGGGTTCTCCTATAGAAAAAGGAAACGTAGTAGCGGGAAATACTGAAATTACCTATGTCTATACACTAGCTTCTGGTGGAAATGTGTTTGCAAAATATATGTTAGAAGGAACAACTACCGAACTAGCAGAAGGGAAAGTCTTAAAACAAGATGCTTCTATCGGGGATGAATATACGTCTGTTGCTCCTAAAGCGGGAACACTGCTTCAAAAAGATGGTAAGTCTTATTTCTACAAAGGGCATCGTACTACTTCAGCACATGAAACGGGAACAGTTGATGAAAATGAAAAAACAGTTATTTATGACTTTGTGGAATACTTTAGTGAAAAAGGTGAACCAGAAGTACAACCAGCATTACCAGAAGGAGTTGTAAGCGAAAAAGGCGAGCCAGAAGTACAACCAGCGTTACCAGAAGGAGTCGTGAGTGAAAAAGGCGAACCAGAAGTACAACCAGCATTACCAGAAGGAGTCGTGAGTGAAAAAGGCGAACCAGAAGTACAACCAGCATTACCAGAAGGAGTCGTGAGTGAAAAAGGTGAACCAGAAGTAAGACCAGCGTTGCCAGAAGGAGTTGTAAGTGAAAAAGGCGAACCAGAAGTAAGACCAGCGTTACCAGAAGGAGTTGTAAGTGAGAAGGGCGAACCAGAAGTAAGGCCAGCATTACCAGAAGGTATTGTGAGTGAGAAAGGCGAACCAGAAGTACAACCAATATTACCAGAAAGAGTTGTAACATCACCTACTACTTCTTCAACAGAGATTTCTGAACGTACAGAGAAAGACTCTGAAGAAACATTAGTTTCTCAAAAAGAAACGCCACAAAATAATAACGAAGAAATCCGTTCAAATGAATTACCAAAAACAGGACAAGCAGAATTGCTTCCAACGTGGTTAGGATTCCTAGGCTTAATAGGTGGAGTTTTCGTCAGAAGAATAGAGAAAAAACAACAAAGATAATTTTTAAATGATGTCTAACTAATCAAAAAAGTCTGTCTCAGGAGAAACTCTCCTAGGACAGACTTTTGTTCTATTCTGAAAAAATCAGCAATGATTAGTCTTCTAAGTTTACATTGTGGTAAACTTTTTGAACATCTTCATTATCTTCTAAAGCGTTAATCATACGTTCGAATAAACGTAAGTCATCACCTGTTAATGTTACTTCTGATTGAGGAATCATTTCGATTTCAGATACTGTGAATTCTGTAATTCCTAATCCTTCTAATGCAGTGCGAACTGTGTTGAAGTCGTTTGGTTCAGCATAAACGATTGCTTGGTCGTCTTCTTGTACAACGTCACGAACGTCTACTTCTGCTTCCATTAATTGTTCTAATAATTCGTCTGCATCTTTGTTTGCAATACCGAAGATTGCTGTATGGTCAAATAAATAAGTAACAGAACCTGGTGCACCCATGTTTCCGCCGTTTTTGCTATAAGCAGCACGAACGTCTGCAGCAGTACGGTTTACGTTGTTTGTTAATGCATCTACGATAATCATAGAACCGTTAGGACCGAATCCTTCATAACGTAATTCTTGGTAATCGCCATCGCCGCCACCTTTAGCTTTTTCAATTGCACGTTCGATAATATGACGAGGTACATTATAAGTTTTAGCACGGTCAATTACGAATTTTAATTTTTGGTTAGAATGTGGATCTGGTTCACCTTGTTTTGCTGCTACATAGATCTCAATTCCGAATTTTGCATAAATTTTACTGTTGTTAGCATCGAGTTTAGTTTTCTTTTCTACGATGTTAGCCCATTTACGTCCCATTTTCTCACTCACTTTCTAAAAATATCTATAAGACATTCTTCATTATACAGATGGAAGCTAGGTTTGTTAAGTATTTTCTATTCAGAAATGCATTTTACAAGAAAATTTTTCTAAAAATGTTACACTATAGGGGAGGTGAGTTTATGAAAAATATTAAAGTAATCTATTTAGGAAGCGAAACTTGTGGTGTTTGTCATGCATTACAGCCACGAGTCGAGGAAGTCACAGAGCAAGAAGGAGTAGCGTTAGAAATCATTAATGTCACGCAGCATCCTGAAGTGGCAAGTCAGTATCAAGTGTTAACAGTTCCCGTTGCGATTGTGTTTGTAGGAGAAAAAGAATTTGCTCGTCAAGCGAGATTTATTGATATAGATTTGTTTGAAAAACAACTACAACAAGCAAAAGAATTTGCACAAATGGAAGACTATTCATCGTAATTTCAGAAATGGTTTTCATCCTTTAAATTTAAGCATTTCATAAGAATTATTTGGTTGTATTTAAAAAGAAAAGTGCTATAATGATGGCAACGAATGGGGGTGGTCTTTTGTATGTAGACTTATTATTACTGTTTGTAGCTGTCATGGGTGTTTTTATTTCTTTGTTCTCCAAATGGAACCTACTCGGTAGCGTTATAACAGTAATAAGTTTTGCAACCTACATTTTCCTTCATCCATACTGGAATTTCTTCGTTATCATCCTATTTGTATTTGGTTTCCTATTTTTAGGATTTGAAGTATTAATTCCAGGAATTGGTGCTTTAGGAGTGTTAGGAACAGTATTAGTCATAGGGGGGATGTACTGGGCAAACCAGGCTGTCATGGATTTAGTCGTTTTAATCTTAATGTCACTATTGTTGGCAATAGTCTTATTAGTTTTATTGGTAAAAAGAGGAAATCATTTTTCTCATAAGAAAGGATTAGTCTTACTTTCTTCTTTGAACAAATCAAAAGGCTATTCAACCTCAAAAGTATATGACGATTTATTCAATCAAACAGGGAAAACATTGACGGTGTTACGTCCAAGTGGAAAGGCTGAACTAAATGGCGAAATCGTTGATGTTGTCAGTACGGGATTTGTCATTCCAGAAGATACAATGATACAAGTTGTCAAAGTAGAAGGAAGTAAAATTGTCGTACAAGCATTGGAGAACAAATAATCAGTAGGAGGGAGTAACATGTTAGAAAAAGGGTTATTGAATAATCCAGCTGGAGTCATTGGACTCATTGTGATACTATTTCTAATTTTAACAGTAGTGATGTTATTTTTTAGATTTGTACCAATTGGATTATGGATTACAGCGTATTTTTCTGATGTAAAAATTGGAGTAGGCACATTAGTAGGGATGAGATTACGTCGAGTAGCTCCTCAATATATTGTGCGTCCAATGATTAAAGCAACAAAAGCAGGGCTAAAAATTGATATTAATGAATTAGAAGCCCATTATTTAGCAGGTGGGAATGTCAATGTAGTGATTGACGCATTAATTGCAGCTCAACGTGCGAATATTGACTTAGAATTTGAACAAGCGGCTGCTATTGATTTAGCAGGTAGAAATGTATTTGAAGCCGTTCAAGTGTCTGTTAATCCAAAAGTTATTGAAACTCCGGTTATTGCAGGGGTTGCGATGGACGGGATTGAAGTTCAAGCAAAAGCAAAAGTAACCGTACGTGCCAATATTGAACGATTAGTTGGGGGTGCTGGCGAAGAAACGATTATTGCTCGTGTTGGTGAAGGGATTGTTACCACAGTTGGTTCAGCAGCTCACCATAAATTAGTTTTAGAAAATCCTGATTCTATTTCCCAAACGATTTTGAGAAAAGGATTGGATGCAGGTACAGCATATGAAATTCTATCCATTGATATCGCAGATGTTGATGTCGGTAGAAATATTGGAGCAAAATTACAAGCAGAACAAGCAGAAGCAGATAAGAAAATTGCACAAGCTAAAGCTGAAGAACGTCGTTCTCTTGCCGTAGCGCAAGAACAAGAAATGTTAGCAGAAGTACAACGGATGCGTGCAAAAGTTGTAGAAGCTGAATCGCAAATTCCATTAGCAATGGCAGAAGCTCTTCGTAATGGAAAGCTTGGAGTCATGGACTATTATCAATTGAAAAATATTCAATCAGATACAGATATGAGAGAAGCGATTAGCAAATCTTCTGTTGAGAGTGAATCATGAATATAGTACTCTTTCTCTTGTATATATTGATCCTTGTGATTATGTCTGTTGCTAGTTTTATTAATTTAAAAATGAAAAGTAAAGAGCATGGATTTGACCAACTGCACGATTGGTTTAATCATTCTTTTTCGGATAAACCAGCGCCTTCTAAACCTCATCATCCCAAAAATCAAAAAGTGGTAGATGTTGTAGTAGAAGAGATGCCAGAAACAAAAGCAACATTATCCCATACAGAGAAAATGAGACAACAATTTTTAAAGATGGTACAAGTGTTTCAACAATTTTCACCAGAGGACTATTCTTTATCCGTATTTGATAAGGAACTCATTCAAAGAGTGTCGATTATTTCTCCAGAAGAAATTGATACGATGAGAAGAAGTGCCATTTTAATTCATACTGAAAAATTAAAACGATTATACTTAAATAATCCGAATTTACCAGAAGAATTATTAGAATCTCTTCGAGCTTTTGTAGAAGAAATGGAAGCCATCCAATTACAGGAAGAAGAAGTTCAACATATGGGCTCAAAAGGCGATTTAGTCGTTGAAACCGTCAAAAGTGCAACAAATTATACAAAGAAAAACCGAGTCTTGAAACATCACTTACAATGGAAAAAAGCAATTGTCGCAAGTGAAGTGTTATCAAAACCAAAAAGCTTAAGATAGAAAATAATGCAAGAAGGCTAGGTAGAAATACTTAGCCTTTTTATTTTGTGTTAAAATATGCCTATTAGAGAGGTGAATATCATGTTAGAACAAGAAATGATTTCTCAGTTAAAAATAAAACAAG
>NZ_CAURVV010000013.1:0-38923 GCF_963528315.1 uncultured Granulicatella sp.
AAAATCGGGACGTGCTTTCTTCTATTTTTGAGACTTACTGCCCAGCCTCTTTTTTAGGTATTTTTCAATTTTCTTCATTCTTAATTTTTGAATCCATTCGTACAATACAATTAAAATATACCCTAGTGAACCTAATTCAATTAATAAAATACTTAATTGTATGTTAGTCCATAAATATACCCCAAAGAAAAAGATGGAATAAGCTAAGATTTGTCTAACACTATCTGGCGCTTTTCTTTTTATATACCATTCACAAAATCCTTCATGATATGAACGACTAACATTATAATCTGCACGCAGTTCTCTATACCATTCTCTCATTCCATTCACCTACTTTTGATATTTGTTGTATTCTACACAATTCGTATAGTCTTGTCAATAGGATAAGCTAGTATTTGAACAAAAAAACCACCTAGCCAATGGCTAGGTGGTGTAAGTTCTATTTTTATGCTAAAGCATCATCCATAGATAAGATTTCGTGGAATACACGTTGAGTTAACTCAGCTTTTTGTTCTGGAGTTAAGTATTTAGTGTTTACACAGTATCCTGAGATACGTACGATAACATCTTCACCTGATAAGATTTTATCTTTAACATCGTTTAAGTCCATTACGTTTAAGTTAACGTGTTGACCGCCGCTTTCGAAGTATCCATCTAAGATTGCTACTAAGTTATCTACTTGTTCATCACGAGTTTTACCTAAAGCACGAGGTGAAACTTGAGTTGTTAATGAGATACCATCAGCTGCATAACTGAAGTCTAAGCTTGATAATGATTTCAAGTTATCTAACCAACCACCTTTAGCTTTGTTAGATGGGTTAGCACCTGGTGAGAAGAATTCAAGTTTAGACAAGTTGACAGAACCATCTTCGTTGAGGTATACACCTTTGTGGACTGGTGAGTTACCAGTTTGTTTAGAGTAAGCAACGTTAGATGTGATTGTCAAAAGTGATACTGTAGCTTCAGCGTCTTTGTAAAGTTTGTGGCTACGTAGACGAGTTGTGTAAGCTTCGATCAACCATTCTGCCAATTCGTTTGAACGTGGGTCATCTTCACCCCAACGTGGGTATTCACCGATTGTTTCGTAATCGTAGATGTAGCCATTTTCGTCACGGATTGGTTTAACTGTAGCGTATTTGATAGCTGACAATGTATCAACAGTGTTAGCAAATCCACAGATACCGAATCCCATGTTAGCACGTTGTTTAGTTGGCAAGAAGGCCATTTGAACAGCTTCGTAGTTGTACTTATCAGTCATGTAGTGGATGATGTTCAAAGCATCTACGTAAGTGTCAGTCAACCAGTCAAGAGATTTTTCAAAGTTAGCTTTAACTGATTCAAATTCAAGAACTTCGTCACGGATAGGATCGATGTCAAATACTTTGTAGTCTTTGTGAACATCGTCGTAACCACCGTTCAAACCAGTAAGAAGGGCTTTCAATACGTTTACACGAGCACCGAAGTACTGGATGTTGTGGCGTTGTTCTTCATTTTCTGGGTCAAGTGGAGACACACAGCATGAGATACAGCTCATTTCACCATATCCGTCTTTAGCCATTGTTGTTACACCTTCGTATTGGATAGAAGAGTGTTTGTGGCTCATGTGCATACAGTAGCGACGGAAGTTGTATGGCAATTTGTCAGTCCAAAGAACTGTCAAGTTTGGTTCTGGAGAGTTACCGATGTTGTCAAGAGTGTTCAAGAAACGGTAGTCCATCTTAGTAACACGGTGACGACCGTCGTTACCCATACCAGCCATAGAAGTTGTGATGAAGGTTGGGTCACCTGAGTACAATTGGTCATAAGCTTTTGTACGAGCAAATTTAACTGTACGAAGTTTCATAACGAAATCATCAACAAATTCTTGGATTTCTGATTCAGTAAATGTACCACGAGCAAGGTCACGTTCTGCAAAGATGTCCAATACGATTGGCACACGTCCTAGAGATGTAGCAGCACCGTTGATAACACGGCAGACAGCCATGAAGGCAATGTTAACCCATTGGATTGCTTCTTTAACGTTCATCGCTGGTTTGCGAACATCAACTCCGTAAAGATCACCCAAGCGAACAACTTGTTGCAATGCTTGGTATTGAAGATTGATTTCTTCACGAAGACGGATTGTTTCTTCATCGATTTCTTCGATTGCATTCCAGTCGTTTACTTTTTCTTGCATCAAGTAGTCTGCACCGTAAAGAGCAAGACGTGCGTAAACACCGATGATACGTCCACGTGAGTAGGCATCTGGAAGACCAGTTACAGTGTGAGCGTGACGAGCGCGACGGATGTTTGAAGTATAGGCACGGAAGATACCGTCGTTAACTGTTGTTACGTATTTAGTGAAGATTTCGTGAACAGCTGGGTCTGGTTCGTATCCATTTTCTTTCAAAGTAGTTTCAGCCATACGGATACCACCTTTTGGCATGAAGTTCAATTTGAAGAGTTCATCGTTTTGGATACCAAAAATCACTTCGTTTTCTTTGTCGATAAATCCAGCAGGAATATCAGCAATAGATGTTGGACGAGTGTCCATTGGGAAACGAGTTGCTTCATAGTGAGCTTTAGTTTCTTCTACTACTTTTTTAATGTGTAGAGAACGTTCTGTTGGCCCAGCAAGGAAGCTTTCATCTCCATCGTAAGGTGTGTAGTTAGCTTGAACGAAGCGAGATACACTTGCTTTTTCTTTCCAATCTACACCCTTGAAGCCTTCCCAGGCTTTTTCAAAAAGTTCTTGGGATTCAACAACTGCTTTATTAACCATTTATTTTCCTCTTTTCTTTTGGGTTTTATTTTGTTTTTCTTTTAACAAGCACATTATACATCTTTTCTCAATAATTATCAATGGAATAATCATAAAAATCTGTACTATTTTTTTACATAAGTGATATTTAATACAAACAGTTTGTTCATTTTTTATAAAGAAAAACTATTAAAAAGCCTATATTTAAAGCTCTCATCCTTAAAAACAACTGTTTTCAACAAAATAAAACACCTTAAGCCAACTGTATTAATACAGTTGGGTACAGATAATAATTATAAAATAAATGTAATAATCGTTTAAACTATTATCATTTAGATAATTCAATTTCAAAAAATCTTAAACCCACTGTATCCGCTTGCATTTTTCTCACTTTTATTCTTCAATAGAATTCTTAAAAAATGATATATTTTTAATATATTGTATAACTTTTTGCTGTTGTAATACATCATGTGATTTCTTTAACTACTTAAAAATACACTAAAAAAAGGTTGATGGAAAATCCATCAACCCTATAAATAATTTCTATCTTTCATTAAATAGCTTAGTCAATAACAACTGCAGTACCAGATGCCATTACCATTAACATACCACCTGTACCTACTGTTTCAGCATCGATTTTTACTCCGACAACTGCATTCGCTCCCAAATTAGCTGCACGTCTTTCTAATTCACGAAGAGCATCTTCACGAGCTTTTAACAATTCCTCTTCATACCCTTGAGAGCGACCACCAAAGAAATCACGAAAACTTGCTCCTAGATCTTTTAATACATTCACCCCTGAAATAACTTCTCCAAAAGCTATTCCCTTATATTCAACAATATTGTGTCCTTCAATTGTTGGTGTTGTAGTAATAATCATCCTAACCACTCCTTTGTGATTTTTTTATTTTATTATACTCCTAGTTTATCCCGTAATCAATGGGAGAATCCAATTAATCCATCCCCAACTTATTGGCATAACAAGGAGCATTGCAGGAATCATATCGGCTACTGGGAACATTTTAACCTTAATAATTCGAAAGCCTGTTGCTAACATAATCATTCCTCCACAAGCTCTAAAATCCGCTAACATTACTGGATTTGTCAAAGGTAAAATTTGTGTTCCAAATAGATATAGTGAAAAGAAAGTGATAAATTGTGGTACCGCCACTAATGAAACGACATATCCAACATTACAAGCAAAAATAGCAGCCGTAAAAAAATCTAAAATAGATTTTGCAATTAAGATACTATGATCTCCTGTCATTCCAGAATCAAGCGAACCATAAATTCCTGTTCCACTAAAACAGAATAGTACGATTACTGTTACTAATTGCGTCAAAAATTCTTCTTGACTTAATCCACCATCACCTCCACTGCTAAATCTCGCTACTGGACGTTCCAATAATTGTCCTAATTGATTGATTCTTAATCCTACTTTACAAGATATTCCAACAATCGTTCCTATAATCATAGCTAGAACGACAGCTGAAATATTTTTGACTAATCCAATTGAAGTAATTCCTAGCATCATAGCAGATAATCCAAAAATTAAATTTAACTGAATTTTGATTTCTGAGGGAATTTTATGTCCGGCAAATCCACCAACAATTCCTCCTAATAAAATGGCAAATGAATTGATAATAATTCCTACTGGCATATACTCTCCTTAGTATGATAATTTTTCTATTCATCCTACCATTATTCAAAAATTGATGCAATACTTCTTAATCGACATACGTTTCTAAACGATAGTTCCCAGCTGTGAAAAATACAAGTGCCATGACTAATATCATTGGAATGCCTGGAAGTAATTCTTGACGATCAACGATTTGAACAAACCAGTAAACTGGACTAAAATGCGCTACAATATCAATAATCTCAGACTGAAATAGTTTTGGTGCCATTCCAAGTCCCGCAAGGAAGAGAGCACCGAAGACCCCTACTTGTTGAGCTATCACTGGATTTTTAAAAATTCTAAATAAAAACAATCCTAGACTCAAACTATAAATAATCCCACTTGCCACTAATAAACAAACGTTAAACCAATTTGGAATTCCGACATTCATCGTTCTATCAATAAAGAAAATAATAAATAGGTTCGCAACAAACATGACTACAAAATATGCTCCTAAAAAGCTCTTTGTAATCCATGCATTTGAACGTGGCGCTAATAATGAACGTTTTAATACATAATTTTTCTTAAAAGTAATTAAGTCAAACGAAATAGAAGCGATATTAAATAAAATATAAAACATCACTAACAATAGCAATAGCACGTATCTTACAGTTGTTGCATTTTCTTCTTCAAAATGAACCAGTTGATTTTCACTTTGTTTGAATAATTCTCCCTTTTCTAATATCCCTTCTTTTTGAAGAGCTGTATTGACTAATTGTTTTTGCAAAATACCTTGAATATCTTGTTCTAATAAAACTTCTTTTTGTTTTTGACGACTATACACTTCCATCTGTATTTTTTGTCCATTTCCTAAAGATTGAACAAAATTTTTAGGAACTACATACACACTTCGAATATATCCTTTTTCCAAATCGTTTAAGGCTTTTTCTTTATCCGTATAAAAAATATTTTCAGAATATAAACTTTCTAATTCTTTTTGAAACTCTTCATTTCCTTCTTCTAGTACCATCGCTAATGAAGGAGTGGATGAAGAAGTTGTTGTATTGTTTTTACTTGTAGACGATAATTGAATGAACACCATTAGAAGCGTCACAATTGTTGGAAGAATCACCATTTGACCTATTAATGCTGGACTCTTTACGATTCTTTTAATATGAAACAAGATACCTCTTAATAAATCCATCAGTATTCCTCCCTTCTTTGTAAACAACGAATTTGTAATTCAACAAACATTAAAGTTACGACTATCATAATCAAATATACCATCGTAAATTCTGCTATGGATTCTTGTTGCATCATACGAATAATTGGTTCAACTAATACTCTTCTAAATGGATTATCTCCAAACCAATGGAACATTGGACTCATTTTATCAAGTGGAAGAGCTCCTGAAAAAAGAACAAATCCAATAGAGATAATAGAAGAAACTAATCCTAACGTTTTCTCCGTAATAAATATACTTACGAATCCTGCTATCGATAGTATTGCAAATAATTGAATCGCTAAAATTCCTGCAATCCCCAATAGATTGCCATTAAAAGTTGATGGATTAATCACTTTCCAAATTCCTACATATAATAAAGTAAAAAGATAAAATTGGATAAAATTCGAAATCAATCCATACGTTTCTCTTTGGCGAACACTAAGGGGTAGTAATTTCATTCGCTTATTTAGCCCACTTAATTCAGGCTTCACAGCACTTGCCACCACTGTTGAAAAAACCATAGCCAAAATCATCGTTAATTGCGCAGTAGAAAAATATTGCTCGCTTGTCAGCATTCGACTTGTTTGATAATCATTTCTTTGATAGAGTTCTGTACTAAGAACTTCATTTGTTTTTTGAAGAATCTGCGTAGATACTACAATTGCCGTTGCATCATCCACTTGTTTTTTATCCTTCACCAATTCCTTCAATTCTGCTTGCTCGAATAATTGACCTGTAATATTTTTCAAAATAATTTCATACGTCAATTGATCACTTGTCGAAACTTTTGATTTCTTTTGTACTTGAATTGGATTTGTTTGCTGTCCTTCCGATACTATTTTAGAAAAATCTGTTGGAATAGTAGCAATTAATTCTGCCTTTTCTTTATCAGTTGTTACAGTGATAATTTTTTGTTCATTCAATTGTTCAAGTGTTTTTTGAACAATATTTCCTAGCACTTCTTGATCTTGATTTTCTACATATAATAATGTATCTACTTTATTCGGTTTACGTTCAATGACATTTTTACCTGAAAAATTAATAAACAGTCCTATTACTAAAGGAGCTAATACAATCATAAAAAATAGCATATGAAACTGTTTGAACATCATCTGAATATTTGCTTTTAAAAAATACCAAAACTTCATAGTACTCTCCTTTAATCTCGTAATGCTTTTCCTGTTAATTTCAAGAAGGCTTCCTCTAATGTTGTTTCATTGACTGAAACTTTTTTAATAACTAAGTGATTTTCTTCGACTAAAGAAATAAATTTCATCATCGAATAAATCGAACGATCCACGACTAAGTTCATTCGACGATTTTCAACCGTTACTTCTTGAATCCCGTTTTCGCTATCTAGCACCACTTGCTCGAATCCTTGTGGAATACGATCCATTACTACTTCAATAGAATATGTTAAACCGACTAGTTCCTTCACATATTCTTTTGTTCCATAGGCCACTTCTTCTCCAAGATCCATAATAAATACACGATCACATAGTGCTTCCACTTCTTCCATATAATGCGAAGTATATAAAATAGTAGTTCCTTGTTGATTTAAAGTTTCTAAAAAGTCAAAAATATGCTGTCTCGATTGTGGGTCAACACCAACCGTTGGCTCATCTAAAATTAAAAATTCTGGTTGATGTAAGAGCGCAATCCCAATATTTAATCGTCTCTTCATCCCACCTGAAAAAGTTTTTACCTTTTCTTTTTTCTTTTCTTCTAATCCAGTTACAGCTAGAATTTCTGCAATTCTCTCTTTTAGAGTATTCCCATATAAGCCATATAATCCACCAAAATATGTTAAATTATCGACTGCATTTAATTCTTCAATAATCGCCAATTCTTGTGGAACAACTCCTAATTTTTGTCGAATCGTCAAAGCATCTTCTTTAATCGAACGCCCGTCAATCAAGACATCTCCTTGATCTGTTTTCTTTAATCCAGTAATGATATCAATCAATGTTGATTTACCAGCACCATTAGGCCCTAATAATCCAAAGCATTCCCCTTTCATAATTTCAAACGATACTTGATTTAATACTTTTTTCTCATCAAATGATTTTGTAATAGATTGAATTTCAACGTATGCCATATTTGTTCTCCTTTATATTAATGTAAGAAAAATTTATAACAAACAAAAGCTAAGAGTATTCCTAATAGAATGATTACGATTTTTTCTTTTCCTTTTTGATAGGTCATCATACTCTCTCTTCCTTTCGCTTTATTGTAATCTTATTATACAAATTATTCCTACACTCGCCTACTGACTTTAGTCACCATCTAGAATGACTTTAGTCACTTTTTTGTATCAAAAAAAGTGAGAAAAAACATTTTTGTTTCTTCTCACTTTTACAGATTTATAAATTCTACTCTTCAGGTTTATTCATTTTCTTCTGTGAATGAGCAGGTTTTGCGAAAATCATTCTTCCTGCCGCTGTTTGAAGCGCACTCGTTACAATGACTTCGAGTTCTTGATTCATGTAATACTGACCATCTTCAACAACAATCATTGTTCCATCATCCATATAAGCGACCCCTTGTTGTCGTTCAGTTCCAGCTTTAATGACTTGAATTTTCATCATTTCTCCTGGAATGACAACAGGTTTAATTGCATTTGCTAATGCATTAATATTGAAAACAGGAACATTTTGAAACTCACTAACTTTATTCAAATTATAATCATTCGTAATAATGACGCCGTCAATTGCTTTAGCTAATCGAATTAATTTACGGTCCACTTCTGTAATATCATCATAGTCTCCATCATATGTTTCAACTGGAACTTTCGATTCTTTTTGTAAAGCATTTAGAATATCTAACCCTCTACGCCCACGAACACGTTTCACACTATCAGAGCTATCTGCAATATATTGCAATTCATTTAGAACAAATACTGGAATAACTAATACCCCTTCTAAAAATCCTGTTTGAGCAATATCATAAATTCGTCCATCAATAATCACGCTCGTATCCAAAATTTTATATTTATGAAAGGCATCATCGACTTTTCTTTCAAGTACTTGAGGTTCTTCTGCTTTTTTCTTTAAACTTAATAGTTTATGAAAATCCCCTCTGCGACTCGTTCCAATATAAAATCCTAAATATCCAAAAATAATGCTCAATACTACTGGTGCTATTTGTGTAATCGCCGGAATTTGTAAATTTGTTAGTGGTAAACTAATAAATGAAGCGACTACTAATCCAAGTAACATTCCTAATAATCCAAACACTAAATACGTAACAGATAATTGATTCACTAATTTTTCTAATTTTTTAAATCCTGCCATAATAGGTTTTGTTAAAATTAATGAAATAAAAAAGAAAATAATAGCTCCAATCACTACACTAATCACAGCAGAATTTAACCATTCATTGGAAATTCCTATTAATTCCCAAAATGATGGTAAATAGGTCACTCCCAAACTCCCACCTACAATGACAAAGATGAGGCTAATCATTCGTTTGGCAAAAAGTTGACCTTTAAAAGATAAATCCATGTTACTCACCCTCCTTATTTGATGAATTTTTTAAAATGCTTTTTGAATGGCTTCTTTCACAGAGGAAACTCCGACAACTTCAATTCCCTTTGGAAATTCCCATCCATCAATATTATTTTTTGGAATAAAAATTCGTTTAAATCCTAATTTTTGTGCTTCTTTCACACGATCGCTAATACGATTTACACGACGAATTTCTCCTGTTAATCCAATTTCCCCTACGAAACAATCATCTACAGCTGTTCCTTGTTCTTTATAACTTGAAACAATACTCATCGCAATCGCTAAATCAATGGCTGGTTCATTGAGTTTCAATCCACCAGTAGATTTGAAATAAGCATCTTGATTTTGTAGCAATAATCCTGCTCTTTTCTCTAAAACAGCCATTAGTAACGCTACACGATTATAATCTAGTCCACTTGTTGTTCTTCTAGCATTTCCAAAAATTGCTGGAGATAATAAACATTGAACTTCTGCTAAAATTGGACGGCTTCCTTCTAGAGACACAACAATCGCTGAACCTGTTGCTCCTTTTAAGCGTTCCTCTAAGAAAACTTCTGAAGGATTAATGACTTCTTTTAATCCATCTTGCATCATCTCAAAGACGCCAATTTCATTCGTGGATCCAAAACGATTTTTCACCGAACGTAAAATTCTAAAGCTATGATGTTTTTCCCCTTCAAAATACAATACAGTATCTACCATATGCTCTAACATTCTAGGACCAGCCAATGCGCCTTCTTTTGTCACATGCCCTACAATAAAAATTGCAATTTGATTTAACTTTGCTAATCTCATTAATGTTGCTGTTGATTCTCTTACTTGAGAAACACTTCCTGCTATTCCTGTTGCTTGTGGATGCGCCATTGTCTGAATTGAATCGATAATGACATAGTCTGGTTTTAATTGTTCAACTTGTGTTACTACAGCTTGTAAATCCGTTTCCGGATAAATGTAAAACCCGTCTGCTTGCATGCCTAAACGTTCTGCACGCATTTTTACTTGTGCAGCACTTTCCTCACCTGAAACGTATAAAACACTGCCTCCTGCTTTTTGTAACTGACTCGATACTTGTAATAATAAAGTAGATTTTCCAATTCCAGGGTCTCCACCAATTAATACAAGAGAACCAGGAACTACTCCACCACCTAATACACGATCTAATTCTTGCATCGAAGTTTCTACACGTTTGACACGTTCATAGGCAACTTGGTCAATACGAAGTGGTTTTGCACGATTTTCTTCTTCTGAATGACTCACTAAAGATTGTTTTTTAGTACTACTCGTAACAACTTCTTTATATTCTTCCATCGTGCTCCATTGTCCACAATTCGGACATTTCCCTAAATATCTAGGAGAAACATATCCACATTCTGAACAGAGATAACTAACGGTTGCTTTTGCCATAAAAACTCCTTTCTAGCGAACACCGGATGAACCAAATCCACCTGTTCTTTCATTCGCTTCTTCTACATCATCTTCATCTGCTTTCAAGAATGAATGAAAAATACCTTGACCAATTCGATCACCTTTTTGAATTTCTTTATCAAATAATCCAAAATTCAATAATTGGAAATAAATATGTCCTTCATTTCCTTCATTATTATAGTAATCACTATCCACAACTCCTACCCCATTTGGTAATACTAAGAAGTGTTTTAATGGATTACTAGAACGGTTTGCCAATTGCAAGTATTCATCTTCTTGCATATACGCTTTAATTCCTGTAGGAACTAAAATCGGTTTTAATACTTTTTGTTCTTTTTCTAATTCTGCTTCTACTACTTCTCTATCACTACGGTACACCCATTGTTTTAATTGAACCGCACAATATTTAAAAATCATTTTCCAAATACTTGGTAACACAATTGTTTCTGCTGCTTCAAAATCATATCCTGCTGAATGTTTTGTGGAACGTTTTGGAATATTAATCCCTTTATCTTGATAACTTGTAATAATTTCAAATCCACGTTTTCTTTCCATTTCATCACCTTTTCTAATCATTCTATTCTCTTCTATCATAACATTGAAAGCATAAAATTACACTAGAAGTCCCTTCATTTTTTACAAATCCTTATATTCAAAATTTCACTCAGCAACTTGCACAAAAATGAAGGGAAAATTTTAGGCAAGGGGACTGTAGGTTTTGAAAGCTTTTTCATGTATAATAAATTTATCCAATAAGAAACAAAGGGGATTTATAAAATGGTACAAATTGAATTAAATCATATTCACAAAAAATACGACAATGCTGATTTCTACTCAGTAACAGACTTTAACTTACATATCAAAGATCGTGAGTTTATCGTATTCGTAGGACCTTCTGGATGTGGTAAATCTACAACTTTACGTATGATTGCTGGTTTAGAAGATATTTCTGAAGGTGAATTAAAAATCGGTGATACTGTAATGAACGATGTTGCTCCTAAAGATCGTGACATCGCAATGGTATTCCAAAACTATGCTTTATATCCACATATGAGTGTTTATGATAACATGGCATTCGGATTAAAATTACGTAAATATGACAAAGCTGAAATCGACAAACGTGTTAAAAATGCAGCTGAAATCTTAGGATTAGCTCAATACTTAGATCGTAAACCAGCAGCTTTATCAGGTGGACAACGTCAACGTGTTGCTTTAGGTCGTGCAATCGTTCGTGATGCTAAAGTATTCTTAATGGACGAACCTCTATCAAACTTAGATGCTAAATTACGTGTTGCCATGCGTGCAGAAATCGCTAAATTACACCGTCGTTTAGAAACAACTACAATTTATGTAACACACGATCAAACTGAAGCGATGACAATGGCTGACCGTATCGTTATTATGAAAGACGGTATCGTTCAACAAATCGGTACTCCTCAAGAAGTTTACAACACTCCAAACAATGTATTCGTAGCAGGATTCATCGGATCACCAGCCATGAACTTCTTCAAAGTAACATTACAAGATGGCGTAATTTCAAACGGTAAAGGTTTATCATTACAATTACCATTAGCTAAACAAAAATTATTAGAAGAAAAAGGATACAATGGTAAAGAATTAATCTTCGGTATCCGCCCAGAAGATATTAAAGGTTCACAAATCGTTCTTGAAACATATCCTTCATCTTCTGTAAAAGCTGAAGTTGTTGTATCAGAATTATTAGGTGCTGAAACAATGTTATACAGTAAAGTAGATGACACTGAATTCGTATCTAAAGTGGATGCTCGTGACTTCCACAACCCAGGAGAAATGGTTGATTTAGCATTTGACTTAAATAAATCACACTTCTTCGATGCAGAAACTGAAACAGTTATTCGCTAATGCAAACGCAAAAAAGAAAGCTCCCTTTTGGAGAGCTTTCTTTTTTTTAATCTTCATTCAAAAAATCGGCATTTTCTAATCGTTTACTATCGATAATCGCAACTAACATGACATTTTCTTGGATTTTATAATCAGCACTTAATTGTGTATTTAATGGTGCATTTTCTTCTTGACGATATCCAATCAAGTTTAAATCATATTGTTGACGTAAATGTAAATCTTTTAATGCTTTTCCGACCCATGATACTGGTGGGTAAAATTCTACTAAAGAGATATTTTCATCTAATGAAATTACATCTGCTAATTTATGATGTACAATATTTTTTGCAACACGAATTCCTGTTTCTTTTTCAGGATTAATAATTCTAGTAGCTCCCATCTTCATTAAGATTTCTGTTGAAGTTTTACTTTTAGCTTTTGCTACAATTTTTGGAACACCTAGTTTACTACAATGCATTACTGCTAAAATACTTGCTTCTAAATTACTTCCTGTCGCAATAACCGTAACATCACAATTACTAATGCCAATTTCCTCTAATACATGAAAATCTGTAATATCTGCAATAACACCTTTTGTAATATAAGGTTCCAATCTATTTACATTTTCTTCTTGACTATCAACTGCAATAATATCACAGTCATATTGACTTAGTTGTTTGGCAATTGTTGTACCAAATACTCCTAACCCTAAGATTCCAACTGTTTTTGTCATACTTAATCCTACTTTCTATCCAATTAATAATGGTGCTTTCGCATATTTTATAAGTGAACCTTGTTTCTTACGATTTGAGAAGCTTAATAATACCGTTAATGGTCCAATTCTTCCGATAAACATTAATGTCATAATAATAATTTGTCCAAGCATCGATAAGGTTGGTGTTAAATTAGCTGTTACACCTACTGTACACATAGCAGAAATCGTTTCAAATAATGTATATAATAATGGAGCTTGTGGATCTGTGAGGCTTAACAAGAATACACTACTTAATGTTAAGACTGTAAAAATGATAAAAATCATTAATGATTTTCTTGCCATTTCATAAGGAATCGTATGGTGTCTAAAATTAATCGATTTTTTCTCATAAATTTCTGAACGAATAAATAATAAAACGACTAATACCGTTGTTGTTTTAACACCACCAGCAGTTCCTCCTGGAGAACCTCCAATAAACATTTGAATACAATAGAGTAGTAAAGTGGATGGATTAGCTTTTGTATAATCAATACTTGCAAATCCTGCTGTTCTCATTGTTACAGTTTGAAAGAAACTAACTAATAATTTCTGCCCAAAATTTAAATTTCCGATTGTATCAGGATTATTCCACTCTGTAATAAGTGTTAGTAATGTTCCAACCATTAAAATCCCTACTGTTAATAAAATGACTACTTTTGTATGATAGTGTAATCGTTTATAAAACATTTTATGATATTTATTTTGTAAGGAACGACGGTAGCATAAAATAGAATTTTTCACATCAAACCATACTGCAAAACCAATTCCACCTAATATAATCAACGCTGAAATAACCAATGATAATAAAGGATCCGTTGCATAATCAATTAAACTATTACTTCCTAAGTTATCAAACCCTGCATTACAAAAAGCAGAAATTGCAAAAAATATCGAAGTAAATATCCCTTTTCCAAATCCTAACATCGGAATAAATCGATAAGAAAAAAGAATTGCAGCGATTCCTTCAATCATTAACGTATATTTAAAAATTGTACGTAAGTAATCTTTAAAGTCTTTTGTATCATCTCGATTCAAACTATCTTGGAGTGCCAAGCGATCCGTTAAAGATAGTTTCTTTCCTGAATCAAAAAAGAAAAAGGCAATCATACTCATTAAACCAAGTCCACCAATTTGCATTAAGAACATACAAATGATTTGACCAAATGTATTATAAGTAGAAGCGACTGGTTGAGTAAATAAACCCGTAACACAAACCATTGAGACAGTTGTAAATAAATGATCAAAATACGTGGCCTGTGAAGTCTCTAATTGTGAGATTGGTAAGTCTAATAAAAGTGATCCAACCAATATAACAATTGCAAAACTAGCTGCAATTCTTTTTGGAATAGATTGTTGAAATAAAAATCGAATCATTTCAAACCTCCTTATTCAGTTAAAATCTACTTTGCAAAGTATAATACTTTTCATCCTATTGTCAAGATAATTGAAACAAAAATTAATTTCATTCTTTTCATAATTTCGAGTATAATAATGATGAGAAACGATAAAAGGAGACGCTTATGAATATTACCATTATTAGTGTTGG
The DNA here is from genome assembly GCF_963528315.1 of uncultured Granulicatella sp. Classification (GTDB taxonomy): domain Bacteria; phylum Bacillota; class Bacilli; order Lactobacillales; family Aerococcaceae; genus Granulicatella. Next base: position 14,675 of record NZ_CAURVV010000013.1, read on the forward strand.
AAAATTAAAAGAGAAGTACTTAAAACAAGGAATAGACGAATATGCCAAACGATTAGGGAGTTATTGCAAACTTCAACTCATTGAAGTTCCTGATGAAAAAGCTCCAGAAAATTTAAGTGAGAAAGAAATGGAACAAGTGAAAGATAAAGAAGGAGAAAAAATTCTAGCTAAAGTAAAAGATTCAGATACCGTTATTGCTATGGCTATTGAGGGAGATTTAATTAGCTCAGAACAATTAGCTGAAAAGATTGAAAATTATGGAATTAATGGAAAAAGTTCTATTGTTTTCATTATTGGTGGTTCTCTTGGACTAAGTGATACGGTCAAAAAACGTGCGAATGCTAAAATTTCATTTGGTAGAATTACTCTTCCTCATCAATTAATGAGATTAGTGTTAGTCGAACAAATTTATCGTTCTTTTCGTATTACAGCAGGACATGCCTATCATAAATAATTTTTTATAAAATCTATAAATTTATTTCATAATTTCTTCATATTCTTCCTCTATACTTTAGTCATTCCCAAATAAGAATATTTATCCTCCCAAAATAAATATTTCTAATCCTTTTTTCCACCGATGAAAAATCGGTGGTTTTTATTTACCTTATTTTGTGAAATTTCTTACAAAAAATCAAAAATAAAGGCTGTGGAAAACTTATCCACAACCTTTAAATCATTTAATATTTTATCCACATATGTGGAATTTTTCATTATTGAGCAACAATATTCACAGTTAATGTTGCTTCAACATCATGATGTAATTTTACAGGTACTCGTGCAAAACCTAAAGCACGAATTGGTGCAGCTAATTCAAATTTACGACGATCTAATGCTACATTAAATGTTTTATTGAATTCTTCAGCGATTTGTTTTGCTGGAATAGCTCCGAATAAACGTCCATCTTCCCCAGCTTTAGCTTTAATTGTTACAACTGTTTCTTCTTTTTCTAAGAATTCTTTTAATTCTTTTGCTTGTGCTAATAATTCAGCATTATGTTTTTCTTCAGCTTTCTTTTGACCTGCTAAAGTTGATAAACTAGCATTTGTTGCTTCTTTTGCTAATCCATTTTTAATAAGGAAATTTTGTGCATAGCCATCAGCTACGTTTTTTACATCTCCTTTTTTACCTTTACCTTTAACATCTTGTAGAAAAATAACTTTCATTTTTCTAACCTCCTATAAATCTATTTCATTTCCTAATTCAGAAATAACTTCTTTTAATTGTGTAACAGCCTCTTCAATTGTTGTATCACTTAATTGAGTAGCTGCATTTGAGAGATGTCCACCACCGCCCATTTTTTCCATTACACGTTGTACATTTTTATTTCCTAAACTTCTTCCACTAATACCAATTCGTCCATCTTCACGTTTTGTAACGACAAATGAAGCATCAATATTTTCCATTGAAAGCATCATATCTGCTGTTTGTGCAGCTACAACTGTAGGATAAGGATTATCTTCTTCTCCTTGTACAATTCCAATATTATTGTCTAATAAAATTAGTGAATTTAATAAATGACTTCTTAATAAATAAGTTTCTACATTTTCTTTCAATAATCTTTGAATGAGGATTGTATCTGCTCCTACTGATTTTAAGTAACTTGCTGCATCAAATGTTCTTGAACCTGTTCTTAATGTAAAGTTTCTTGTATCTACAATAATTCCACCTAACATAGCCGTTGCTTCAATTGGTTGAATACTTTCTACATAATCATTCTGATATTCGAATAATTCTGTAATTAATTCACCAGTTGATGAAGCATATGGTTCAATATAAACTAATACAGGATTTCTTGGAAAATCTTGACTTCTTCTATGATGGTCGATTACAACAATCTTATTGGCTTGTTCTAATACTTCTGGTGAAGCTGCAATTACTGGACGACTGACATCCACTAATATCACTAGTGTATTTGGTGTTAATTTTTCCAACGCTTCTTCAGGGGAAATAATATCATCTCTAATATCTTCTTTTTCTTGAATGACATCCATTAATTTATGAATATCATGTGAGTATTGTTCCTCATTTGTTACAATCCAAGCCTTTTTCTGATTCATATTTGCAATACGTCGAATCCCTAAACAAGCTCCAATCGCATCCATATCCGGAAACTGATGTCCCATTACAATAATTTCGGATGCTTCTTCCATTAAATCTTTCAATGCTTGAGAAACCATTCTTGCTCTCACTCTTGTACGTTTTTCCATTGGATTTGATTTTCCACCATAGAAACGTGCATCTTCATTTTGAGAACGAACAACTACTTGATCACCACCACGTCCTAAAGCTAAATCTAAGTTAGCTTGAGCATACGAAGCAATTTCTGGATATTTTACATCATTATTATTTTTATCAGCATAGGAGAAGCCCATACTAACTGTTAATGGAAAATTTTGTTTTGCTGTAGTTTCACGAATCTTATCCATAATATCAAACTTTTCTTTTTCCAAAGTTTCTAACGATTTGCGATTTAAAAATGCGATAAATCGATCATCGTCCACTCTTTTCATAAAGATATTATGATGGATTGCCCAACTAGATAATTGATTCGTTACAAAATTATTTAAATTAGATTTTCTTCTATCATTTAATGACTGGGAAACTTCCGAAAAATTATCTAAAAATATTTGTCCAAAAACGATTTGTTCCTCATAATATTTTTCCTCAATACTTGCATACTCAGTAATATCTGTTAAATAAATCATTCTGATATCCGGATGTACGATTACTTGATATTTTTTATCTATATGAGTAAAAATATCATTTTCCTTATTTGTTTGAATTTGTCTTTTCACTTGATAATATAATCGTTCATTTAATTCCTTTAATGGAATCCCAATAACATCCTGTCTTTGAAGTTTTTTCTGAAGATAAGGATTAATCCATGTAATATTTTCATTCTTATCATATAAAATCATACCTATTGGCATTTTTAAATAGGCATCTTGCTCACCTTTACGAATTTTGTAAGCTAAATCAATTGCATATTCATTTATTTGTTTACTGATATGCTGAACAGAAAAATATACTAATATGGCAAATAAACATAACCAAAATAGAAATATAAATCCTAGCCATATATGAGTCACAAAACTCATGATACATAGAATACTTAAAAGGATTATAAAGGATCCTCCGTAATATTTTACAGAAGAAATTTTTAGATAAGATGGAAGCTTTTCATACCATTCTTTAAAATGATTCAACATATGTTTATCACCATCTTTCTATCATTATTTTAACATATTTTAAAGCTAAGGAATACCCTTCATGCTTTTTCAAAATGTTTCACGTGAAACATTTACTCTAACATCAAATATAATCTTCTAATGTTTCACGTGAAACATTTTGATAGAAAAAAGGACTGGAAAACCAGTCCTTTGTCTTTATTAGTCTACTGTTGTAAATGGTAATAATCCCATAATACGAGCACGTTTAATAGCAACTGTTAAAAGACGTTGATATTTAGCACAAGTACCTGTTACACGACGTGGTAAGATTTTACCTTTTTCAGAAATGTAGCGTTTTAATAATTCTACATCTTTGTAATCGATATATGTAATGTGGTTTGCAGTGAAGTAGCAAACTTTTTTACGACGACGAGCGCCGCCACCTCTACGTTGTTGAGCCATTACGGTATCCTCCTTTTGATTAGAATGGTAAATCATCGTCAGAAATATTAATTGCTTCTCCATTCGCTAAGAATGGGTCTGCTGGAACATTTCCAAATGATGATGTAGGAGCACTTGGTGTGTTAAAACTACCTTGTGATTGATACTGATTTTGTTGTGAATAACCATTATATGAATCATTTGCTGGACGTTGTTCAGTCACATTTTTTGATTCTAAGAATGAAAAATTATCAACGACTACTTCAGTTACATACACTTTTTGTCCTTGTTGATTGTCATAACTTCTAGTTTCAATATGTCCTTCAACACCAATTAATGAACCTTTACGAGTAAACTTTGCTAAATTTTCTGCAGCTTTTCTCCAAACTCTACAACTAATAAAGTCTGTATCTCTAGTTCCTTGTTGATTTGTATAACGGCGCTCACATGCAATTGAAAAAGTTCCAACTGCTACTCCATTTGGAGTATATTTTAAGTCTACTGGTCGAGTTAAACGACCTACTAACACAACATTATTGATCATAGTATCTGCTCCTTTCAAGATTTGTTTTACTTAATATTAAGCAAATGCTTCTACTTTAACAATCATATGACGTAAGATGTCATTGCTGATTTTAGCTAAACGGTCGAATTCGTCAATTGCTTTTGCATCTTCAGCAGTGATGTTCACTAAATGATAGATACCTTCGTGGAAATCTTTAATTTCGTATGCAAAACGACGTTTCGCCCAGTCTTTAGATTCAACAACAACAGCGCCATTGTCTGTTAATACAGCATCAAATCTTGCAACCAATTCAGCTTTAGCAGCTTCATCGATGTTTGGACGGATGATGTATAAAATCTCGTATTTTGATGTTTGACTCATTGACTGTCACCTCCTTATGGTCTTTTGGCTTATTCTTTTGAACAAGCAAGGAGAGTATTAATACTAATACTCACGTTCCAATATTATAGCAGAGAAATTGCATTCTGACAACGATTTTGCATTATTTTTTATATAAAAAACAGTACGCAGAATAATCCACATACTGTTTAAAAAATTATTTCCAAACTTCACGAACAATTTCGTCAATTAGTTTTAATTTATCCCATTGTGCTTCAATTGTTAAGATATTTCCTTCTTCTGTTGAAGAGAATCCACATTGAGGACTTAGGCATAGTTGTTCAAGAGGAACGTATTGACTTGCTTCATTAATACGAGCAATGACTTCATTTTTATCTTCTAAGTCACCAGATTTAGAAGTAATCAATCCTAATACCACTTTTTGGTCTTTAATATAACGAAGTGGAGTAAAATCTCCAGCACGATCACTATCATATTCTAAGAAGAATCCATCTACACGACAATGACCGAATAATGTTTTAGCAACTGGTTCATAACCACCACTTGAGAACCATGTTGAACGGAAGTTACCACGGCAAATATGCATATTTACTACTAAATCTTCTGGTTTCAATTCAATTACACGGTTTAACACGTCTACATAATCACGAGCAATTTGTTCTAGGTCAAAACCACGTGCTTCATAGGCTTCACGCTTATCTAAAGCACAGAATTCTCCCCAACTTGTATCATCTAATTGAATATTACGGCATCCTAAGTCGTAGAAATATTGTAAAGCTTTACGATAGGCTGCTACAACATCATCATAGAATAATGCTTCATTATCTTTGTAACGATCAATTGGTACATAGTTTTTCTCACGTACTTGTGTAATTAAATGCAACATACTTGGTGAAGGAATCGTTAATTTTACCGGTGTATCGCCTGCATGTTCTTTTAAGAATTTGAAGTGTTTTACGAATGGATGGCTTTCTGAAAAATCAATTTTCCCAACAATTCGTAAAGTTTTTGGTTTTACATCTTTATCTTTGAATTGGACTGAGAAATGTTCTACTTCTACTAGTTCCACTCCATCTAAGTTTTCTAAGAAATCTAAGTGCCAGAAAGCACGACGGAATTCTCCATCTGTAATGGATTGAAGACCAAGCTCTTTTTCTTTTTCAACTAAAGCAATAATTTCTTCATTTTCTACACGTTCTAATTCTTCAGCAGTAATTTCTCCAACACTAAATTTAGCACGAGCTTCTTTTAATCGTTCTGGACGTAAGAAACTTCCTACATGATCTAAACGGAAAGGCGCTCTTTTACAACAGTTACAATTTTCATAATTTGACATATTTATTCCTCTTTTCTTTTATTCAGCTTCTGGTAAATAAGCGATAGCACGAACAGGTGAACCTGGTGTACGTTTCCAGTTTGGATAAGATACTGAAATGACCGCACCTACTGCAGGAACTTGATCAAGATTTGCTAATACTTCTACTTGATAAATGTTTTGGCTTAGTAAATAATACTCATTTGTTAACCCATGGGCAGCTGCATGAACTCCTGAGTCTGTATCTAATGTTTCATGTCCTACTGCTTTTACATGACGTTCATGAATTAAAAATTCAAGTGCTTCTTTACTCCAACCTGGTGTTTGTTGAACTCCATTTTCATCAAGATTACGAACATCATCTTGACTTGGCCAACGATGTGACCAATCACTACGAAAGGCAACAAATGCACCGGGTTCAATCTTACCATATTCTTCTTCAAATGCTAATACATCTTCTTTGGATAATTCGTAGTTTGGATTTTCAGCTACTTCTTTTGAACGATCAATCACGTACAATGGTAAAAGTAAATCTTTTAACTCTAATTCATCAAGGAATCGTCCACCTTCAACAAAATGGCAAGGCGGATCAATATGTGTTCCGTATTGAGTCACTACTGATAATTGTTGTACATGAAAACCATCTTTTAAGGTAAATAAATCTTTTTGTTCTAATGCTGGCAAAGCAGGAAAATGAGGACTATTGGCATCAATTTGATGGCTTAAATTCACCCATTTGGCTTGTTTTAATGTTTTAAATGCTTGTGTCAGTTGTTGTTGAAATGTTGTCATAATAACACTTCCTTTCAAAAAAATGGAAGGCTATGGATTAAAATGAATCTCCCCATAGCCCTTTGTTTTATAATACTAAGTTTATTTTCCCCAAACTTCTTGTGCAATTTCACTAATTAATGCAATTTTCTTCCATTGATCTTCTTCTTTAATTACATTTCCTTCTTCTGTTGAAGCAAATCCACATTGTGTGCTTAAATATAGATTTTCTAATGGTACATATTGACTAGCTTCTTTAATACGAGCAATAATTTCATCTTTATTTTCTAAATCAGCAAATTTTGATGTTAATAGTCCAAGAACTACTTTTTTCTCTGTTCCAACTTTTGCTAATGGTTTAAAGTCCCCTGCGCGATCTGTATCAAATTCTAAATAATAAGCATTGACATTTTCGCCACCTAATAACTCATCTTCTACTTTATTGTATCCTCCTTGAGAAATCCAAGTAGAATGGAAATTACCACGACAAACGTGAGTATTAATGACTAAATCTTTAGGTGCATTTGCAATGACACCATTGTTTAAACGTAATGCACGTGCAGCAAACTCTCTTCTTACTTCTTCTAATGGACGCTCTTCACGGAAACGTTTTGTAAATCCATCGTCTACTAAAACTCCCCATGTACAGTCGTCTAATTGTAATGTCTTAAGTCCTGCATCATATAAATCTTGAATCACTTCAGAGTATGCTTTAATAATAGCTTCGAATAATTCATCTGTTGTTGGATAAACAGCTTCCCAAGCAGCAACATGTTCTGGTGTACGAATTAATTCAAAATAAAATTGTGAAGGAGAAGGAATAGTAAATTTAACAATCACATCTTCCTCTTTTACTAAATCTCTTAAAAACTCAAAATGTTTAACAAATGGATGATTTTTCCCATTAATTGGTTCTTTAAGTACTGCTGTATCAGCTTTAGTTTCAATTCCATGAAATAAATATCCACGTTCACCCACTACATGTTCTACTCCATTAAACCCCCAAAAGAAGTCTAAATGCCAGTAAGCACGACGGAATTCTCCATCTGTTACCCCTTGTAAACCAGCAGCAATTTGTTTTTTTACAATTTCTTGAATATTTTTATCTTCTACTGCTGTTAATTCTTCACGTGTAATTTCACCGTTTGCAAATTTTTCTCTTGCTTCTACTAATTCTTTTGGACGTAAGAAACTTCCTACGTGATCTACTCTAAATGGTGCTTGTTGTTTTGTCATCATACATTCCTCCTAAAATAAAAAATCCTTACAGTTTTCACTGCAAGGACGAAATTTCGCGTTACCACCTTGTTTTAGAATTATTTCGCAATAATTCCCTCATTGAGTATTTCTATACTCTTGCTATATCGGGCTACCCGTAGATATTTAATCATTCAATACCTAACACTCCAAGGCCATCTTCAAAAATTCTCTCTTGATCTCTTTTCACCTACCGAGACTCTCTAAACAAGTTTCCTTCTCTACTCACCTTTTCACAGTGCTGTTCTTTAACTAAACTTAGAATAACAGTAGAAACTGTTCTAGTCAATTATCTAATTATTATCTTCAGTTATAATTAAAAACTATAATTAAAAGTATAAAAACTCCATAGTTTTCACTATGGAGTCCTATATATCAATATCACCATGGTCTTCAATCATGTAAATATTATTTTAGCAGAGAAGTTAAACAATCCCTAATTCTTTTAATAATTCTTCTTTAGAATATTTTTCTCCTTCATCATGAGAATCAATTTGATGTATCATATTTTGATAAAACTCATCAATAACTACTTCACCATTTTCATTAATCATTTCATCAGATATTTCAGGGAAATCTGTAATTGCAGATAATATTTTTTTTCACTCATTTCTACATACTCCCCTCTCTTCTATTATTATAAAGCTTTTTTCAATTTTCTTAAATAATATTCACCAAAGAATAGCCCTAGTCCATTCAGAATAACAAAAGCTACAGCACCTATCATATACCCAATATTTTCTGGAAGGAAGTGAATAATTGGGAAAGATGCCACTATACAAAGGATTAAAAGGATAAATAAAATAAACATTAAAATTCCTAATAAAAATTTATTTCCTCGACTTTGTAGTTCGACAATATTACTCCAATTCGGAACACGTAGACGATAGTCTCTTTCAAATCCCCAAGCTGATAACCCAAAACTAATCGAAAACCAAGTAACTATTACTGCTAATATTAATAAAATTGGCATGCGTAATACTAATAATACAATACTTAATAATAGAATTGGCACAGAAGACTGTGATAAAAATAAGACTTTGAATTTTTCATGAGTATATTTTTTCATATCAATAGGTAATACTTTTAAATATTCAAAATTATCTCTTTCCAAAGAAAAACCAATACTTGTTAAGTTATTTCCAAAGGAATTCGTCATTGCAAACATTAGTGCAAATAATAAATACGAAAGTAAAAATCGGAAGGTAAAAAATTCTGTAAGATTAACTCCTTCTCTAGTTACTCCAAAAATCATTGGTAATAACATCAAAAACGGTAAAATACTTGGTGCAATAATCCCTTGAACAATAATGGAACCTTCTTTCATTAATTGGATATGATATTTTCTCACTAATTTTGAAAAATTATCCAATGTAAAGCTACGTACTCTTTTAGAATATTGTTGAATTGAACTAACTTCCATTGCTTTTTCATAAAAAGTTGGCAATACTTTATAGTGAATATTTACTAATAAGAGAACTGTAATTCCAATCCATCCAATATAGCCAATTATTCCATCAAATGATAATGGATGAAGAATCATCGCATAAAAAGCTTCAAACGGAGGAATAAAAGCTCTCTCTTGTTTCGTTAATATTGAAACAGTATTATGATTAGAAATTAAAATATAAAGTAATCCTGAAAAAATAGAAACAAATCCTAATAAAATATTCGAAATAATATTTTTATGTTTCTTAAAAAATGACAAACTTGTCAAATAATGTACGAGTGTAAAAATAAATACTCCTAAAAAGACTAATAAGATAAAACAGTTAATGATCATTAAAGGAATGGTATACCAAAAATCTTTTCCATATTGAATCGGTAAAACGATAAAATAAGCAATAATAGGGCCTAATCCCATTAAAGCGACCATCATAACAGAAATAGCTTTTCCAAGAATAATTTCTACTTCTCTAAATGCATAAGGTCGATAAGAAGTTAAATCTTTACTTTCGTAAAATACATTATAAAATGCAATAAAACTTTGAGAAAATGTAAAAGCACTAAAAATACTAATCATATTCGCAAATAGGACAGGATTTTCTCCAATAGGGTTCACAAATGAATTAAGTACTCCAAAAAAAGCAATATAAATTAATCCAATCATAAGCTGAGAACGAAGGATTTTCTTAGGAATATCGATTTTTTTCAGTGGATTTTTTTCTTGCTTTTGTCGATAAGCAGCTAATTGAGCAGGAGCAACTGCATATAATAAATTCAACTTCACTAATTTTCTAACAGCTTGCAGATTCATCGACAGTCTCTCCTTCCTTACGTCCCGCTAAAGATAAATAAATACTTTCAAGAGACTCTTGAGGATTATGTTCTTTTAATTCTTCAATTGTGCCGTAAAATAGTAATTCACCTTTTTTCAAAATGGCAATACGATCACATAATTGTTCCGCTACTTCTAATACGTGGGTAGAAAATAATACTGTTTTTCCTTTTTCGGCATGTTCACGCATCATTTTTTTCAAATCATAGGCAGCTTGTGGATCCAAACCGGTTAATGGTTCATCTAAAATCCAAATATCTGGGTCAGATAATAAAGCCCCAATAACAAATACTTTTTGTCGCATTCCATGAGAAAATGACTCAATCACATCATAACGATAAGGAGTAAAGTCAAATAACTCTAATAAATAGGTTAATCTTTCTTCTATTTGATTCATCGTTAATTGATAAGAAACTGCAATTAATTCCCAAAATTCATTAGCCGTTAAACGTAAAAATAAATCTGGAGAATCTGCTACATATCCAATTTTTCGCTTAATTGTTAATGGATCTTGTGATAGAGGAACACCATCTACTTCAATCGTTCCACTTGTTAGTGGTAAAATACTCACTAATGATTTAATGGTTGTGGATTTTCCTGCACCATTATGTCCAATTAATCCAACAATTTCTCCACTTTCAATGGTTAAGTTTAAGTTGTTTAAAGCTACCTTATCTCCATATTTTTTTGTTGCTTGTTTAAATTCAATCATGATAAAATTCCTCCCATCCTGTAATTATGCTGATTATACACCTAAAAATAGCGCTTTACTAGTGACTAAAGTCAGATTTTTCTAAAGGATTGCTTAATATTTTGTATCTTCATCATCAATAGAAAAAAGACTTTTCCTCAAAGCATATAAGTGAGTTTAACACCTTTGCTCATTTAGAAAAGTCTATTTTTATTGTTTTATTCTTGTTCGTCTACTAACTCTTGTGCGAAGTTTTGTAAGTTTCCGTTTACTTTTTCAGAAATAACTGTTTCTTCTGATACAGTGACCGTTTCTTCTGCTTCCTCTTCACGATCAACAATAGCTAATGAACTTACAATAGCATCCTGATCTAAACGCATCATACGCACCCCAAGAGCACCACGACCTGTTTGAGAAACATCTGAAGCGTGGAATCGAATGATTACTCCTTTATTCGTCATAATCATTAAATCTTCCTCACCCGTTACAGTTCTTAAGCATACAAGAGGACCATTTTTCTTAGTAATACGAAGGGTTTTAACTCCTTTACCACCACGACCTTTTAAGGCATATTCGCTGGCAGCAGTACGTTTACCGTATCCTTTTTCACTAACGACTAATACTTCACGTTCTGGTGTTAAAATATCCATTCCAATCACATAGTCATCATCACGTAGAGATACGCCTCGAACCCCTGCTGCTGTACGACCCATTGCTCGAACTTTTTCTTCATGGAATGTTACAGCATTTCCATGATACGTTCCAAGAATGATGCCGTCTTGACCACTTGTTACGACTACACGAATTAATTGATCATCTTCTCGTAATTGAATTGCACGTAATCCATTTGTACGAATATTTTTGAAATCTGATAATTTCACACGTTTTACAGTTCCACGTAAAGTTGTAAAGAATAAGAATCTTTCTGTTTCATCTGATTCTGGTACACTAATAATCGCTTGAATTTTCTCTGTTGAGTCAATATTTAATAAGTTAATAACTGGTAATCCTTTAGCAGTACGGCTGTATTCAGGAATTTCATATCCTTTTGCTTGATATACTTTACCTGTATTCGTGAAGAATAATAATGAATCATGTGTTGAACATGAAATCATATTTTCTACAAAGTCATCATCATGGACGCTCATTCCTTGAACACCACGACCACCACGACGTTGTGTTTTAAATTCAGAATTTGCTAATCGTTTAATATAGCCATTCTTCGTTAAAGTAATGACTACATCTTCTTCTTCGATTAAGTCTTCATCTTCTAAACTTAAAGCTTCTCCGACTAATAATTCAGTACGACGAGGATTATCAAATTTTTGTTGAATCTCTAATAATTCTTGTTCGATAATTTCATAACGTCTTTCTTCGCTTGCTAAGATTTCATTTAATTCTTTGATTAAAGCTTGTAAATCTGCATATTCTGCATCGATTTTCTCACGTTCTAATCCTGTTAAGCGAACCATTCTCATATCTAAAATCGCTTGAGCTTGTTTATCACTTAATCCATATTCATTCATGAATCGTTCTTTAGCAATATCTCCACTAGCAGAACTACGAAGAATTGCTACAATGGCATCAATATGGTCTAGAGCTACTTGTAATCCTTCTAAAATATGAGCACGATCTTCTGCTTTTTTCTTTTCAAAAATACTACGACGACGAATCACTTCTTCTTGGTGATTTAAGTAGTGTCGTAAAATTTCTTTTAAGCTTAAAATTTTTGGTTCTTGCCCTACAATTGCTAACATATTAAATCCAAAGTTTGATTGTAATGGAGTTAATTTGTATAAATTATTTAAAACGACTGAAGCAGAAACATCTCTTCTCACTTCAATCACGACACGCATTCCTTTACGGTCAGATTCGTCATTTAAGTACGTAATTCCTTCAATTTTCTTTTCATGATGCAATTGAGAAATACGTTCTACTAAACGAGCTTTATTTACCATATATGGTAATTCCGTAATAATAATACGTTCTTTTCCATTTTTTAATTCTTCGATTTGTACACGACCACGAACCGTAATCGATCCACGACCTGTTTCATAAGCACGACGAATGCCAGATTTACCTAATACAATTCCACCTGTTGGAAAATCAGGACCAGGTAATACTTCCATCAATTCAGCTGTTGTAACATCAGGATTTTTCATTAATAAATGTAATGCAGAAATAACTTCTCCTAAATGATGTGGAGGAATATTCGTTGCCATCCCTACTGCAATCCCTGTTGCTCCATTGACTAAAAGGTTTGGAATACGAGATGGTAAAACTTCTGGTTCACGTTCTGTTGAATCATAGTTATCACGATAATTAATCGTATCTTTATTAATATCTCGTAACATTTCTAAAGCAATTTTACTCATTCTTGCTTCTGTATAACGCATTGCCGCTGGACTATCTCCGTCAACAGAACCAAAGTTTCCGTGACCATCAATTAATGGATAACGATATGAGAAATCTTGTGCCATACGAACCATTGCATCATAAATCGCCGAGTCCCCGTGTGGATGGTATTTACCCATTACATCCCCAACAATACGAGCTGATTTTTTATGGGGTTTATCTGGCGTTACTCCTAATTCATGCATTCCATATAAAATACGACGGTGAACAGGTTTTAAACCATCACGAACGTCTGGAAGTGCACGAGATACAATAACACTCATGGAATATTCCAAAAACGATTTACGCATCGTTTTGGCTAAATCCGTTGGTTCGAATTTTTCTTCGAAAAATTCTAAATCTTTTTCCTCAGACATGTTGTCTCTCCTCTTCTTCAATCATTAAATATCTAAATCATTCACATCAATAAATTTCGCATTTGCTTCAATAAATTCACGACGTGGTTCTACTTTATCGCCCATTAACATATCTAACACTTGATCAGCTTCAGCAGCATCTTCAACTGTTACTTGTAACATTGAACGATTTTGAGGATTCATTGTTGTTTCCCATAATTGTTCCGCATCCATTTCTCCTAAACCTTTGTATCGAGAAATTTGTGGTTTTGGACTAGCAGGAAGTTCTTTTAATTTTGCTTCTAATTCCTCATCATTTTGAATATAAAACTCTTGTTTTCCTTGTTTTAATTTATAAAGAGGTGGTTGCGCAATATAAACATATCCTGCTTCCACTACTGGACGCATATAGCGATAGAATAATGTAATTAATAATGTTCGAATATGTGCACCATCGACATCGGCATCGGTCATAATGACTAATTTATGATAACGAGCTTTCGATAAATCAAAATCTCCACCAAATCCTGTTCCCATTGCAGTAAATAGAGAACGGATTTCATCATTGGCTAAAATTTTATCTAATGATGCTTTTTCAACGTTTAAGATTTTCCCTCGAATTGGTAAAATCGCTTGGAAATGACGAGAACGTCCTTGTTTTGCAGAACCTCCCGCAGAATCTCCTTCGACGATAAAGATTTCTGAAACACTTGGATCATTACTTGAACAGTCCGCTAATTTCCCTGGTAAATTAGAAATTTCCAAACCTGATTTTTTACGAGTTACTTCACGTGCACGTTTTGCTGCTAATCGAGCTTTAGAAGCTAAAATCCCTTTTTCAACAATTTTACGAGCAACTTGTGGATTTTCCATTAAAAATTTATCAAAATGAGTCGCAAATAATCGATCGGTAATCGTTCTTGCTTCAGAATTTCCTAATTTTGTTTTCGTTTGTCCTTCAAATTGCGGATCAGGATGTTTAATCGATACAACTGCGGTTAATCCTTCACGTACATCTTCCCCACTTAATTTTTCTTCGTTCTCTTTCATTAATTTTTGACGACGAGCATAATCATTAATGACACGAGTAAGGGCAGTTTTCATTCCAGATTCGTGTGTTCCACCTTCATAAGTGTGGATATTGTTTGTAAAACTTAATAAATTCGTATGGTATCCTGAAGTATACTGCATAGCTACTTCGACTTGAATGCCATCTTGTTCTCCTTCAACATAAATCGGTTCATCAAATAATACTTGCTTAGATTTATTTAAATGTTCAACATAACTTTTAATTCCGCCTTCATAATAAAAAGTTTTTACAACAGGCTCTTCTACTCGCAAATCAGTAATCGTTAGTTTTAATCCTTTATTTAAAAAAGCTAGTTCTCGTACACGATTCGCTAATTTTTCAAAGTCATATACAGTTGTTTCTTGGAAAATTTCTGGGTCTGGAACAAAATAAACACTAGTTCCATGTTTATCCGTTTTTCCAATTACTTTTAAATCTTCTAAAACAGCACCACGTTTATAAGATTGTTCATAAATATTTCCATCTTTAAAAACTTGTACCGTTAAATCTGTAGAAAGTGCATTAACAACAGAAGCACCTACCCCGTGAAGACCACCGGAAACTTTGTAACCTCCGCCGCCGAATTTACCACCAGCATGAAGTACTGTAAATACTGTTTCAACAGCAGGACGTCCTGTTTTTTCTTGAATATCAACTGGAATTCCACGTCCATCATCAGTAACACGGATATGGTTTTCAGGTGTAATCTCAATTTCGATATGAGTTGCAAATCCAGCTAAAGCCTCATCGATTGAGTTATCAACAATTTCCCATACTAAATGATGTAAACCAGCACTACTTGTAGAACCAATATACATCCCTGGACGTTTACGTACCGCTTCTAATCCTTCTAATACTTGAATCTGACTGGCATCATATTGTGCAGCAAGAACTTCTTTATTTTCTTCTGTCATTTTCTATTCTCACACTCCATTTTTCATTGAACTTGACCTTGATGAATCGGAAATACAATTGGTTCATTAATAAATTGCTTACGAATCCCATCTAAACTAGTCGTCGTTATGAATGTTTGTACTTTATTTTCAATTGCTTTAATCAAATGTGTTTGTCGATCATCATCTAATTCGGATAACACATCATCTAATAATAAAATTGGATATTCTCCAGTAGCGATGTTCATTAATTCTATTTCTGCTAATTTTAAACTTAATACAGTTGAACGTTGTTGCCCTTGAGAACCAAAATTTTGAACAGGCTTATCATTTAAATAAAAAATCAAATCATCTCGATGCGGACCTACTAAAGTACTCGCTTGTTCTAATTCTCTTTTTTGTACAGATTCAAATTGTTTTTGATACAATTCTTTTACTTCATCTTGAGAAATTCCTTTTTCAATCGAAAGAGATGTTTGATATTTCAATGAAAACTCTTCTCTTCCTAATGAAATTTGTTCATGAATTGGTTTCGCTAAAGCTTCCAATTGTTCCATAAACTCTAAACGATGGATTAAAATTGCACTTGCTTTTTCAATGACTTGTTCTGTTAAAACTTCTAAATAAAGATCAGCCGATGATTTTTTGATTGCTAATTGTTTTAAATAATGATTTCTTTGTTTTATAAGGCGTTGATATTCTACTAATTCATGTAAATAAATAGGATTCATTTGACCTAGTTCCATATCCATGAATTTTCGGCGATTTGCAGGAGCACCCTTCACTAATTCTAAATTTTCAGGTGCAAATAAAATAACATTTAATTGTCCTAAATAGGAACTGAGCTTCTTTTGTTCTAAATGATTGACTCTTCCTATTTTTCCTTTATTTGAAAAACGTATTTCTAATGGAATACTGCTAATTTTCTTTTCAACTTTTCCTTTAATGGTAGCAGCATCTTGATTCCACATAATCAATTCTCGATCTTGATTGGTACGATGGCTTTTTGTCATTGCCAAAGTATAAATAGATTCCATTAAATTCGTTTTTCCTTGAGCATTTTCACCAATGAAAATATGAACTCCTTTCCCAAATTCAAGAAAAAGTTCTTCATAATTTCTGAAATGATTCAGTTGTAATTCAACTAATCTCATCCATTACTTCCTCAGATTCTCTTTTCACAACAAAAATGCCTTCTTCAGGAATTTCTACACGTGTTTTATCATAAAGTTTTCTACCACGACGATTTTCAATTTCACCATCAACAAAAACAACCGTTTCTTGCAAATACCATTTTGCTTGTCCACCTGTTGTAATAACATCAATATGTTTTAAAAATTGTCCTAATGTAATAAATTCTTCTGTGATTGTTACAATCTTTGTCATGATTTTCCTCTTTTCTCTCATTTGGGTATACACATACTACTGTATTATACCTTTTTTTTGGAGAATTCTCAAAGATTTTGAAAAATTTAGCCTATTTTTGCATTTTTTTATTAAATAAATAAAAAACCTTTTTTAAAGGGAAAAATGAAATTTACTAGGATTTTTTCAAAATTTTAAAAATAAGCAAAAAAAAATCCATGATGATTTTTGTCATCATGGACTATTTTTTATCATTTAACCATTAAATGTACGAACTGGTGTAACTAATTGAATAAAACTATATGGAATATCTGAATGATTGTCTTTTAATGTCAATGTAAATGGACGATTCGCTTCTAAAAATTGAATTGTTGCTTCTGAAGAACCAAATAAACGAAGCGCATCTTTTAAATAATCAGGATTAAATGAAACATCCAATGAAGCACCTTCATAATTTTCTACCGTAATTTCTTCTTCAACTTTTCCAATTTCTGGAGAATTACCTGTTAATAAAATGCGATTTTCATTAATCGATAATGTCGCAATATTATTTTTATCTGTATGAGACATTAATGATGCACGATCTACAGCAGCTACTAAATCACTCGCAACAACCGTAATTGCTGTATTAAATTGATCATTGATTAATCGATCTGTATCTGGATAACGTCCTTCTAATAAACGAGAGTAGAAAGAAAGAGTTTCTGTTTGGAAAAGAACTTGATTTTCAGTAATTGCAAAATCAATCGTTTCTAATCCATCAATAATACGTGATAATTCAATTAATGTTTTACCTGGTAAAGTAATCTCAAATGTTAACGCATTACTTGTTTCAGGCATTTCTAAAGGAATAATTCTTTGACTCAAGCGGTGAGAATCTGTTGCTACAGCTTTTAATTGATTATTTGCAATAACCATATGAATTCCCGTTAAAATAGGGCGAGATTCAGCAGTAGAAACAGCAATAGATGTTTGTAAAATCACTTGTCTAAATAATGGAACAGGTAATGTTAATACATGATCTTTTTCTACTTCTGGAAGTTGTGGATAATCATGAGCAGATAATCCATTTAATGTAAATGCAGCACTTCCTGCTGTAATCGTTGCTTGTAATTGATCATTTGTTTCTAAAGTAAATGTATTTTGAGGTAATTTTTTAACAATTTCACCAAAGAAACGAGCAGGTAATACAATTGAACCTGTTTCATGAATCGATAATTGTAATTCTTCATGTTCTACTGGAAGAAAAATTTCAATAGAGACTTCAGAATCACTACCAGTTAAAGTAATTCCTTCTTGAGAAACAACTAATTTAATTCCTGTTAAAATTGGAATCGTTGTTTTTGAAGGAATAGCACGTTGAACGTCTGCTAAATTTTTTAAAAATGCTTGACGATTAATTGAAAATTTCATTTTATGCCTCCTAAATGTATGTGTGTCTGTTTTAAATTTAATTTTATTTATAATAAATATAGTAATAGTAGTAGAGCCTGTTAATTTTGTGGAAAACTATTATTTTCCTTTTATACTCATCATTTTTCATTGTGGATAAGTGTTGTGTATAACAATTTAATAATTCAAGTAGTTATACACAGCTTAAAAACCTAGTTTTTTCTTTAAATCATTAACAGCTTTTGTAATCTCACCTTGTAGCTTATATTCTTCATTAATTTTATCATAGGCGTGTAAAACAGTAGAATGATCTTTGCCAAATTCTGTTCCTAATTTTGGAAGAGAGCTATTTGTTAATTCTCTTGCTAAATACATCGCAATTTGACGAGGTTCTACAATGGATTTTGTTCGTTTTTTACCTTTTAAATCTTCTAAAGAAATATGGTAATAACGTGCAACAGCTTCTTGAATATCTTGAACCGATACAATTTTTTCTTTACTTCCAGGGATAAAGTTTTGTAGAGCTTCAGCTGCTAAATTCGTTGTAATATCTTCTCCATGAGTCACAGAATAAGCTTGAACTCTTACAAGAGCACCTTCTAATTCACGGACATTGGATTGAATTTGTCCAGCAATATAACTTAAGGTATCTGTAGGAATATCAATTCCAACAGCTTCTGCCTTTTTAGATAAAATGGCAATTCTTGTTTCTAAATCTGGTGGGGTAATATCGACTGGCAGACCAGAAACGAATCTTGAAACTAAGCGTTCTTGTAATGCTTTGATTTCAGTTGGCTGTCTATCACTCGTTAAAACAATTTGTTTTTGGTTATTAAAGAGTGCATTAAATGTATGGAAAAACTCTTCTTGAGTTGCTTCTTTTTCAGCAAAAAATTGAATATCATCTACTAATAATAAATCAACATTACGATAATAATCTCTGAATTCTTGTTGAGTATTTGTTCTCAATGAAGTAATCATTTCATTTGTAAAAGCTTCACTCGTTACGTATTTAACACGTGCATTTGGATTTAACAATTTATATTGATTCCCAATAGCTTGCATTAAGTGAGTTTTTCCTAATCCAACACCTCCATAGAAAAAGAGGGGATTATATAATTGTCCTGGTCTTTCGCAAACTACTAGAGCAGCAGCATGTGCCATTTGATTTCCTTTACCAATAATGAATGAATCAAATGTATATTTAGGATTTAATAGAGAATCATCTTCTAAATAAATATTTTGATTAACTTCTTTAATTTCTTCATTTGTAGAAATTTGTGGGGTAGGCTCTGTGAATGTTTGTTTTTTTGAAAAATCTTGCTCATCTGAAATAATAAATTTTGGTTCAAATGACTTTCTAAAATAATCATATCCACGTTCCATTACATCTGTTAGTAAATTATCTTCCCAGAAATTAGCATACGTTTGAGAAGGAACTTGAATATATAGATAATTTTGGTCAAATTTTAGTAATTTAGCAGGCATAATCCAGTGTTTAATCGTAAAATCTGAATTTGTTTTTTCAAAATGAGCTAATAAAATTTTCCAAAATTCATCTAATAGATCCATAAAAACACCTCCTTGTGGATAAATAATAATAAAATCTAAGAGTAAGTTTAGCATTTTTTTTAAAAGTTTTCCACAGAAAATCAGTTTTTAACAAATTTTAGTGAATTTGTAATAAGTTTTCCACAAAATTGTGGATAATTTGTAAAAAATAATGATAAAATTTATTTATTCACAGAAATTGTTGATAGAATAAATCCAATAAATATAGAGGTTTAAGGATGATATCCACATTATCCACAACTTGTGGATATGTTTTTGTAAACAAGCTTTGAATTTGTTAAAAAATTGTGGAAAATATGAGGAAAAGTTTAAAAGTTGAAAAAAGGTTAAAAAATAATTGTGGATAACTATGGAAAAATGAATAAAATTACTAGGTATTTTGAATAAAATATGGTATGATACTCCAGTACAGTGATGCAAGAAACAAAGTATTGACTTTGTTAGGGAATATCATTATAATGATGTAGACTGTCTAGGATAGTTAGACATGACACAGAACTAGGAGGTGCAAGAAGTTATGAAAAGAACATATCAACCAAACAAACGTAAACGTCAAAAAGTTCACGGTTTCCGTAAACGTATGAGTACAAAAAATGGCCGTAGAGTATTAGCAAGCAGACGCCGTAAAGGTAGAAAAGTTTTAGCAGCTTAGATCACTGAACGTCTCAGTGATCTTTTTTTTATAAATGTTTTAAAAACTTAGATAAAGGTGAGTGTATGCGTAAGTCTTATCGAGTAAAGAAAGAGCAAGAGTTTCAACGAGTTTTTCATCATGGAAATTCAGTAGCGAATCGTCAATTTGTGGTTTATCAAATCGATAAATCGAATCAATCTCATTTTAGAGTTGGAATTTCTGTGAGTAAAAAATTAGGAAATGCAGTTGTCAGAAATCGTATAAAACGATTGATAAGAAGTGTATTAACAGAACTAAAGCCACAATTACAGTCTGAGATTGATTTTATCGTGATCGCACGTAAACCTGTAGTATCTATGAATTATCAAGAAGTAAAAAAATGTATGATGCATGTATTAAAATTAGGAAAGATTTTAATAAAAGATGATTATAATGGAGAAAGTAGGGAATTAAGTGAAGAAAAAGCATAAATTAGCTTTAACATTAGCGGTTTTAACATTATTTTTAGCAGCATGTAGTACAACACCTGTAACAGCGGAAAGTACAGGGATTTGGGATCGAGTAATTATTTATAATTTATCTCAATTTATTATTACTTTATCTCATATTTTTGGAAATAGTTATGGTTTAGGAATTATTGTATTTACGATTATAACAAGAATTGTGTTAGTACCTGTGATGCATTTCCAATATAAGACAACAAGACAAACAGCCATTTTACAACCTGAAATTAATAAACTTCGCGAGAAATATTCTGCTCGTGATCATCAAACACAAGAAATTTTACGAGAAGAAATTTCAGCATTATATGAAAGAGAAGGTGTGAATCAATATGCTGGATGTTTACCAGTAGCGATTCAATTACCTGTAATGATTGCTTTATATCAAGCAATTAGTCGTACAGAAGCGTTAAAAACAGGATCGTTTTTATGGTTTAATTTAGATCAACCAGATCCATTCTTTATTTTACCAATATTAGTAGTTGCTACAACTTATGCAACTTCTTGGCTAACAATGAAAATGCAAGACAGTGGAGCAGCTGGAAAAATCATGTTATTTGTATTACCAGCAATGATTGGATTTACAGCTTTAACGTTCCCAAGTGCGTTATCATTATATTGGGTTGTAGGGAATATCTTTATGGTTATTCAAACTTTAATTATGAATAATCCATTTACATTTATTGCAGAACAAAAAGCTATTGCACATGAAAAACGTCGCCGTGAAAAAGCTTTAGAAAAAGCTAAGAAAAAACACGGTAGAAGTTAAAGAATAGACTTGTTCAGATCCAAAGAACATGAGATAATACATGTAAATTTGCAATATGGAGGATATAGAAGATGACACAAACGATTCGAGTAAATGATGCTTCAGTAGAAAAAGCAATCCAAAAAGGATTACGACAATTACAATTAACACAAGATGATGTAGAAATTGAAGTAATTGATGAAGGTAAAAAAGGATTATTTGGTTTTGGACAAAAAGATGCTGTAGTATCAATTACTGTTAAAGAAAAAATTGAACAAGAAGAAGTAGTTGTTGAAGAATTCGAAGAATCTTTTGAGGATGAAGAATTTGATACTGATGATAATGATGAAGCAGTTGAAGTATTAGATAATCATATTGAAGAAGCTGCTCATGTTACAAAAGCTTATTTAGAACAAATAGCTGAAATTTATGGAGCACCAAGTGTAGTTCATGTTGAAGTACAAAAAGAAAAAATGAATTTTGTATTTGAAACAGATAAACCAGGTTTATTAATTGGTAAATATGGTAAAATTTTGAATGCATTACAAGTATTAGCTCAAGTATCAGTTCATCGTTTTGTAAAAGGAAGAATGTCAGTACAAGTAGATGTAGGAGACTACCGTTTACGTCGTACAGAAGCATTACAACAAATTGCTGAAAAAACAGCACGCCGTGTGTTAAAAACAAAACAACCGGTATATTTAGAACCATTACCTGCATATGAAAGAAAACAAATTCATGCATATTTAAGTAAAAATAAACGAATTTCTACTCATTCTGAAGGTAAAGAACCACATCGTTATTTAGTTGTAGAAATTGCAGAATAAAATAGTTAGAGACTGGAAGTAATTCCAGTCTTTTTTTATATCTTAAAATTAATTAGTATCGGATTTATAAAACAATATAATCATAAATAGTAGAAAGAAATTACAATATAATAGAAAGAAACTTGATAAAATCCTACTTTTGAGCTTGAAACTTTTGATAAAAAGCGTTAAAATGAGTTGTCGCAGTGTCTTTAGGGAGAGGACAGTAAGAAATATGTGTATTTTATATAAAATATACAACAATTTTTATATAAGGAAAAATAAATAAAAATATTGGAAAATTTCCCAAAAACAATGTACAATAATAGTGAAAATATATAGTTAGGAGAATCATTATGGATATTCAAGTGTTTATAAGGCGTCGTAAAGAAAAAGGCTTATCTCAGATTGAATTGAGTCATGGAATTTGTACGCAGGCAACTTTAAGCCGGTTTGAAAATCATGGTCAAATTCCTTCAATGAAAATCTTAAGTCAATTGTGTGCACGATTGCAATTAGATGTGGGGGACTTATTTGCGAGTGTCAATACTAAAGAAGTTGCTACAAACAAACTTTTAGATAAAATTGAAGAAAGTATTGTAACAATGGATTATGAATTGGCTGAGAAATTGATTGGAACAATTCAAAAAGATCAATTGAATGATGAACAAAAAATTCACTTGTTATATTTAAGAGGATTCACACAAGTTTTACAAGGAAAAAAAATGGAAGATGATTTGTTCTACTTTAATAAAATTTTAGCCGAACAATTTGAAAATCAAGATAGTTATCTCCATTTAGCATACGCCGGATTAGGATTAGTATATCAACAGCAAGAAGATATCGAAAAAGCAGAATACTTCTTTACAAAAGCTATTCAAGAAGTAGAAAAACATCAATTAGAGAAAATGGAAGCTGTTTGGCGCGTATTAATGGTATTATATCATAGCGCTATGTTCTTTAATAAAAATAATAATTATAAGAAGAGTAATGAGTTATTAAAAAAAGGGATTGAATTATGTAGTCAATTTCATATTACTTATTATTTATCAAGATTGTATTATCAATTAGCAATAAATTCATTAGAAAGTAATGCAGATAAAGAAGAAGTAAAATTATACTTAAATGATGCAGCAGCTTTCGCTAGAATAAACTCTAATGATGAATTATTGGCTGAAATTGAAAAAATTAATGATTCTTTATAAAAATAGATAGAAAAATTAAAGTCAAAATAAGTAGGAAGAAAAAATCTTCATACTTATTTTTTTATTGAAAAATAAATAAAGGTATTTATAATGGAATAAAGGAGTGATTAAAATGGGATTACGATTCAATAAAGATGAATTTCTAAAAAAAGAAAAAGTAATTTTACCTGAGGATATTCAACTTCCTTCATTAGAAGAAGAATATGATTTTGACAGCTTTGGAGATGCATTTATTATGATGCCAAAAATGGAAGAAGATCAACGTCAAAAAAATCTAGAAAAAAATATAAAAAAAGAATGGTTAGAACCAATAGAGAATAAGGAAGAAACTGGAGAAAATAGATAAAATTCCTGAATCATTTTTTTATATAAAAAGACTTGAAAAATAAGATGAGCTATGGTAAATTATATACGTTGTTAACGAACGTTCGCTTTTAAAGCGATTGCGGAAAAGAAATTTAAAATAAATTTCAAAAAGTTGTTGACAGAGAAAAACGACTATGATAATATATAGGAGTTGTCGCGAT
>NZ_CAURVV010000014.1:0-33204 GCF_963528315.1 uncultured Granulicatella sp.
AACCACTAAAAGAAGCCATTGCATATGTAGGAAAATTAGTGGATCAATTATACGACCTTACGGATGAGTTAAAGTAGGACTTGTCTGATGTAGCAAAGAAAAAAAGAAGCTCTGCCAATGCGGAGCTTCTTTTTTCTATATAACTATTGATAAACCTATAAACTAATTATTTATTTCGTACGAATGCTAACTTCTCCATACGACAATGCGTGCAAACATTTATCTTCTTTTTCGACAATCAAACGTCCATTTTCATCAATATCATTTGCAAAAGCATGATAAACATGGTTTCCTTCAATGACTTTGATAGCTTTTCCAATGACATTTGAGTGTTTTCTATAAGAAGGAATAAAATCTCGTTTAGAAAGATTTTCATAATAAAATGCCCATTTTTCTAAAAATGTCGCAATAAAATGATTACGATTAAAAGATTGTGCTTTATATTCCTTTTTAGAAGAAAAAATACTTCCAACTATTGAGTGTAATTCTTCAGGAAAGGCCTCAGGAGCTTCAACTAGATTAATGCCCATTCCTACAATGAGTGATTGAACTTGTTGAGACTCAAAATCGCTAATGACTTCTGTTAAAATTCCTCCAACTTTTTTATCTTGATAAAATAAATCATTTACCCATTTGATATTCAGAGATTTCCCTGTTAATTCTTCTAACGTCTCTACACAAGCTACAGCTGTCGCACAAGTAATGAGAGACAAGTCTTCTAATGCTATAGTAGGGAATAAACAAAGACTAATATATAACCCCGTTTTAGCTGGAGAAACAAATTTTCTTCCTAAACGTCCTCTTCCAGCTGTTTGTTCTTCACTAATAAAAATCGCAGGAGTAGTAGAGTTTTGATTCGCATATAGTTTTGCTAGATCATTGGTGGAGGTAGTACTTTCCATTGTTTGAATGACCCAATCGATTGGATGATGCTGTTGAGTAAGTTCTTGGTTGATTTCTTGTTCAGATAATACATCATTATTTTCAGATAAGGTATATCCTTTATTCGTAGAAGAATCGATGGCATAGCCTTCTTTTTTTAATGATTGGATAGCTTTCCAGATTGAAGTTCGTGATTTATTTAAAGCAAGTGCCATTTTTTCACCGGAAATTGGTTCACCAGCGTGTTCTTGAAGATAGAGTAAAACAGCTTCTTTTGTAGTCATAAAAATCCTCCTTTAGTTGATTCAAATTGTATAAAGATTCAGCAAAATTGTCAACTTTGCTGTTGATTTTGGGTGACAATGATAAATGTAGTTTTAAGTATGCCTTTTTACAAAGGCATGTTATAATGGAATAGAAGATGTTAAGAGAGGATTTGAATCAATGAGGAAATTAGTCATTAATGGAGGAAAACCACTAACTGGTGAAGTAACAATTAGTGGTGCTAAAAATAGTACAGTAGCATTAATTCCTGCTGCTATTTTAGCGTCAGAACCAGTTGTATTAGAAGGTGTTCCAGATATTCAAGATGTCGCTGCATTAATTGAAATTTTGAGCGATTTTAATGTTCATACTACTTTTGAAGAAGGAGTATTAACGATTGATCCAACAAATATGTTATCCATTCCAATGCCAAGTGGAAAAATTCAAAGCATGAGAGCTTCCTATTATTTTATGGGAGCAACTCTTGCAAAATTTGGTGAAGGGGTTGTTGGACTTCCTGGAGGATGTTTCTTAGGACCAAGACCAATTGATCAACATATTAAAGGATTCAAAGCATTAGGAGCAGATGTTCGTAATGAAATGGGAGCTATTTATTTGTCTACAAATGGACAAGGCTTAACAGGAACTCGTATTTATATGGACGTTGTATCCGTAGGAGCAACGATTAATGTTTTATTAGCAGCTGTTCGTGCAAAAGGTAAAACGATTATTGAAAATGCTGCAAGAGAACCTGAGATTATTGATGTAGTTAATTTATTAAATAAAATGGGTGCCAATATTAAAGGTGCTGGTACTAGTGTGATTCGTATTGAAGGTGTAGATGAGTTACACGGATGTCGTCATACGATTATTCCAGATAGAATTGAAGCAGGAACTTATTTATCGATTGCTGCAGCAGTTGGTGAAGGAGTGACTGTTAAAAATGTCATTTTTGAACACATTGAAGGTTTACTTGCAAAAATGGAAGAAATGGGCGTAAAAATGACGATTGGAGAAGAAGATATTTATGTAGCTCCTTCTAAAGATTTAAAAGCTGTAAGTATTAAAACATTACCTTATCCTGGTTTTGCTACTGATTTACAACAGCCAATTACGCCATTGTTAATGAAAGCGACTGGAGAAGCGAAAATTATTGATACAATTTATCCAAAACGTGTCAATCATATCCCTGAATTAAATCGTATGGGAGCTTTAGGACGTGTAGAAAATGACGTGATTTCAATTACTGGTCCAACACCATTAACAGGTTGTGAAGTTGCTGCAAGTGATTTACGAGCTGGAGCAGCATTAGTCATCGCAGGTTTAATGGCTCAAGGTACAACAAAGATTAGCAATATTGAACATATTTTAAGAGGATATTCTCATATTGTAGAAAATCTACAACAATTAGGTGCCGATATTCAAATGATTGAAGAGGATTAAAATGTCAGAAACAATTGAAACAGTAACTTTACCAGTCTTGCAACAAAAGACTTTAAAAGAAATGTATGCTTTTGCGAAGCATTATAAAATTCCTTATTATGGGCAAATGAATAAAAAAGAGTTAGCTCTAGCGATTATGAGAGCTCAAGAAGAAGCGACTGGATTCTTCCAAGTAGAAGGAGTATTAGATATTAATAATGCGGAAGGATATGGTTTCTTACGCCCAATTAATTATTCTACTAGCCAAGAAGATATTTATATTTCTTCTTCTCAAATTCGTAAATTTGCCTTGAGAAATGGTGACTTAGTAGCAGGACCTGCTCGTCCTCCACGTACGGGTGAAAAGTTTAATGGCTTGATGCAAGTTGGAGCAGTCAATGGAAAAGATCCTGAAGAAGCTAAAGAAAGAGATCATTTTCCAGGATTAACACCACTTTATCCTGAAAAGCAAATGCAATTAGAAACAACAACGGGCAGAATTGCTTCAAGAATGTTAGATTTAATTTGCCCCATTGGATTTGGACAGCGGGGATTAATTGTGGCGCCTCCAAAAGCTGGTAAAACAAGTTTATTAAAAGAAATTGCGAATGGAATTACAACGAATTATCCTGAAGCTGAATTAATTATTTTATTAATTGATGAACGACCAGAAGAAGTAACGGATATTGAGCGTACAGTAGAAGCTGAAGTTGTATTTTCAACATTCGATCAAACACCAGAACACCATATTAAAGTGAGTGAATTAGTGTTAGAGCGTGCATTACGTTTAGTAGAAGATGGTCGAGATGTGATTGTCTTATTAGATAGTATTACTCGTTTAGCACGTGCGTATAATTTAACAATTCCACCTTCTGGACGTACATTAAGTGGGGGAATTGATCCGGCTGCTTTTTATCGTCCAAAGAGATTTTTTGGTTCTGCAAGAAATATCGAAGATGGTGGTAGTCTAACAATTTTAGCAACAGCTTTAATTGAAACAGGTAGCCGTATGGATGATGTGATTTATGAGGAGTTTAAAGGAACGGGGAATGCAGAAGTTCATTTATCTCGTGAATTAGCCGAAAGACGTGTATTTCCTGCAATTGATGTAAAACGTTCAGGTACTCGTAAAGAGGAAATTTTACTGGAACCTCATGTTTTAGAAGCAGTGTGGAAAGTTCGTAACACAATGAAAGGTGACGGACTAGAAACAAGCGAGCAAATCGTGAAGCAATTAAGAGAAACAAAGAGTAACAAAGATTTTATAAAGCGTACTGAATTACTGTAAAAGGTATAAAATTAGACTTTTCTGAATGTAGCAAAGGACGGCAGCAGCTTCGTAAATACGAATCTCATGCCTAAACTTTGAGCCTAAGGTCTCAAAGTTTCCTGTATTATCAACCAAATCTGGTTGATAATACTTCTGCTACTGGGAAAAGTCTATTTCATTGGACGTGAATTTATGAGAATACGTAAATAATATAGATTTTTCTGGACGTATTACTACTGACTCATTCGTTTCTCAATTAAAAGAGAGTGAAAAGGAACAGAAAAATTTTCATCGTAGCAGTCATATAAGCCACAAGTTCAGTGGCTTATATGACAAGGAAAAATTGAGACCAAGGCTCAATTTTTAGCCAAGAGACCCCAAAGGGGGCTACTGGCGTCCGGCTACCATGAAAATTTTTTCTGTTCCTATTCACGAGTAAAAAACTTTTACTTTAATCCTTCCCATTCTGCGAAAAATTGGTTTAAATATTCTCTCATAAATTTATGACGATCTTTTGCGATTTCACGAGCTTCTGGTGTATGCAAAGTGTCAGACAATGTTAATAATTTTTCGTAAAAATGTCCAATAGCAGTATCTTCAAGTTGCTCAGCTTTTTCTAAAATCTCTTGAGACTCACCCGTATAAATCGGACGCTGATGTGCACCGGAATATACAAAAGTACGAGCAATAGCAATAGCACCAATCGCATCTAGACGATCCGCATCTTGAACAATTTTGTCTTCAATCGAAATAGGCTGAAGTGGATTCTTCCCATTGCGAAACCCAACAGCATCAATGGAGTAGAGAATTTTTTCAATCAATTCTTTTGATAATCCATGTTGTCCTAATAAATCTCTAACTTCTAATTTAGCTTTTTCTACATTATCGACAATTTTATGATCATATCGATCATGAAGTAGAGCAGCTAATTCAATATGAAGTTGATTAGCTTCGGGATAATTTGCAGCAATTTTTCTGGCATTTTTCCATACCCGTTCAATATGGTACCAATCATGTCCAGTATGTTCTTGAGTAAAAAATTCTTTCATTTCTTTTTGAATCGATTGAATGATTTCCTTATGATTCATGAGTTGTTCCTTTCTAATATCGAATAAAAAGACTTTTGGAAATCCCCAAAAGTCTTTTCATCTCTTAATGTAATACTTTGTTTAAGAAGTTTCTTGTACGATTGTGTTGTGGATTTTTGAAGACTTGTTCTGGTGTTCCATCTTCAACAACATATCCACCATCCATGAAAATCACACGGTTACTTACTTCACGGGCAAATCCCATTTCGTGAGTTACTACGACCATTGTCATCCCATCTTTTGCTAATTGTTGCATTACCTCTAATACATCTCCAACCATTTCAGGGTCAAGAGCAGAAGTAGGTTCATCGAATAATAACATTTTTGGTTTCATTGCTAAAGCACGAGCAATGGCCACACGTTGTTTTTGCCCACCAGATAATGTTTTGGGATAAACATCTGCTTTATCTTCTAGTCCAACCATTCTTAATAATTCTAAAGCGTGCTTGTCTGCATCTTCTTTTGTTTCACGTCCTAATTCAACAGGAGCTAATGTGATATTTTCTTTAATGGTTAAATGAGGGAATAAGTTAAAGTGTTGAAATACCATTCCAATTTCTTGACGAACAAAGTTTAAATCAGTATTTTTATCCGTTAAATCATATCCATCTACAATAACTTTACCTTCTGTTGTTTTTTCTAGACGATTTAAACAACGTAAAAATGTTGATTTTCCTGATCCTGAAGGACCGATAATGCAAACGACTTGTCCTTCTTCGATTTCTAAATCAATCGATTTTAAGACTTCTAATTCACCGTAATTCTTTTTAAGGCCTTTTACTTCGATAATTGCCATCTTATGCCTTCCTTTCTAAACGTGCTGAAATTTTTGTAAGTAGAGTAATGACGATTAAATACATCATTCCAACAATAAACCACATTGAACTTGATTGTAAGTTTCTTGCAATAATTATTTTACCAGTTTGTGTTAATTCTACAAGTCCTATGATTGATAAAATTGAAGTATCTTTCAAAGTAATGACAAATTGGTTAATAAATGAAGGAACCATTAAACGAATCGCTTGAGGCAAAATAATTTTTTGCATTGATTTGTAATATGGTAATCCTAAACTCATTGCTGCTTCACTTTGTCCTTTATCAATCGCGTTAATACCACCACGAACAATTTCAGCAATATAAGCCGCAGCATTTAATCCTAATGTTGTAATAGCTGCAATAGTAGCATCTAAACGAATATTTAATGCTTGAGGAATTCCGAAATAAATGAAGAATGTTAAAACAATTAGTGGAATACCACGCATAAAGTCAATGTAAATTGTTGCAATTGTTTCTAAAATAGAAATACGGCTAGTTCTCATTAATCCTAAAAGAACACCGATAATTGTTGCAATTGCAAGAGAAACAAATGTAATCCAAATTGTATTCCATAATCCGTTTAAAAGAGTAGGAGCGTTTGTTTTTAATAATCCTAATAAACTTGTATCTTCAGTAGAAGCAGTTGTTGAATCGTCTGTTCCAATATATTTATTAATGATTTTATCGTATTCACCATTAGCTTTTAAAGTAGCTAATCCACGGTTGAAAGCTTCGATAAATTCAGTGTTTTGATTTTTTAATACGGCAACACCATATTGAGTGACTTGTTCTTTATAAGAAGTTAAGGTCATTGGTAAGTGATTACTGCGAATGGCATATCCTAATACTGGATAATCTTCGAAAGCAGCCACACTATTTCCGCTGACTACGTCTTGATACATATTTGCTGAATCTTCAAATGTTGAAATCGTAAAACCATATTGATCTTTAATAGAAGAAGCAAAACTAGCTCCTTGCGTCCCAATTTTTACTGCGACATTTTTACCGCGTAGTTCTTCATAAGTACTAATATTACTTGAAGTACTTGCTGCCATTCCAATACCGCTATCAAAGTATGAATCTGTGAAGTCGAATTTTTGTTTTCTTTCATCTGTCATACTCATTCCGGCGATAACAGCATCTACTTGTCCAGCTTCTAAAGCTTGAACCGCAGCGTTAAATCCTAAAGCTTTGATTTCAATTTCAAAATTTTCTTCTTTTGCAATAGCTTTGATTAAATCCATATCAATTCCAACATAATTACCAGAAGTATCTTGGAATTCAAATGGGGCAAATGTTGTGTCTGTTGCAATCGTATATTTTTTTGTTGCAGCTTCAATTGGAGTAGAAAGAAGGAAAAATAAAATTCCTAATAAGCTAATCCAGAAGCTCTTTTTCTTAATGTTCTTATGTATTTTCATAAAGACCTCCATATTGTTAAAAATTAATGTGGGTCTAGTTTACTAGATTTTAATGTGAAAAACAAAAAACAGGTCTCATATCATGTTACATTTTCTGACATGAGATCTGTAATGGATTCACTCTTTCTTTAAATGATGATTGAGTTCAGTTAACAAATGAATCATTGTATCTAACCGTTGTTCCATTCGATGAAGTAAGTAAATACTCATTGCAATTGGAAATCCCATATTGCTAATTAAAGCGATGAACGGTTGAAGAATATCTGCTTCCATAAAATCACCTCCTACTATAAAAAAGGAGAAGATATAAAAAATTACCCCCTTATTAAAGGAGGTAATAGATTTAACGTTGTTGATCTAAACATTGTTGAATGGCTTTTGCAACACCACCATGTTTGTTATCATCTGTTTGATATTTAGCAGTGTTCATTGCTTCTCGGTTAGCATTTCCCATTGCTACACTATAACCAGCTAGTTTTAACATAGAAACGTCATTTGAATTATCACCAATTGCAAAAACTTCATCCATTGAAATTCCTAAAGTTTCTGCATAATATTGAAGTGCAATTCCTTTTTGAGCATCTTTATGAGTGATTTCAATATTTGTTTTATATGATGAAGTAACGACTAGATTAGGCAGTTCTTGTTCGACATAAGATTTAATTTCCATTAATGAATCTTCAGCTTCGTAATTAGAAGTTAAGACCTTATAAATTTTAATCGTTGGATCTTCTAAAACTTCATCAACGCTAGAAATATCTGTTGCATCAAAAAGTTTTCTCAATTTTTCAAGCTCAGCTTCAAATTCTTCAAGAGTAAGATCTGGATGATTTTCTTTAAAAGTAGCCACTCGTTTTGCAAATTTTTCTGCAAAGTGTAAAGAGAATAATCCTTTTGAAGTCATCATATCCCAATTGTTATGATATTTCTCAATTTTTTGAATAAGTTTTCTTGTATCTTCATGAGAAAGAGTGACTTCTTTTAAAATAGTTCCATCTTCTTGATAAATAACGGCTCCGTTTAATCCAATGACAGGGCATTGAATATTTGCAGGTTCTAAGCAGAGAGAAGCTTGGTAAAAATCTCTTCCTGAGCAAATGACAAATGGAATATTCTTTTCTTGTAAATAGTGGACCATTTTAACATTATCCGGATGAATAGTGGAATGGTCTTGTAAAATCGTACCATCCATATCACTAGCAAATAATCGAATCATACGTTCTCCTTTTTTGCTTCTTGAATATGTTTATTTAACAATGATAGATGTGCTTGGATTCTTTTAATACGAGGTTGGCTCATATGTTTAAAATTTTGTACATCTTCCATTATTTCTTCAGATAGTTCTTTGACTTGTGGAATAATTCGATATTGTAATTGTTGTGTTCCTTTTTGAAGAACAGGGATTCCATTACTTAAAGTTGAAATATCTTCAGATAAGCTCACGATATTCTCATATAATTTTTCACGATTTTTTTTGCCATTATGTTTAGTTGTTAATAGAGCTACTGTACCACCAACAATACTTCCGAAGAGTAATCCTTTAACAAATTTTTTCATCTTATTTTCTTCTCCAAATTTCTAAGTAAATCTCATCGTGAGAATTTCCTTTAAATTGTTCTTTTTGAACGACTTCAACATCATTCAAAGGTAATTCTAATTTTTTATCGCTTGGATAAACACTTGGCCATTTATAGAAATAATAATCTACCTCACCTTTAAAATCGTGAAGTTGAATATCTTCATTTTCGACAAAAACAAAATCATTTTCTTTTGAAACAGAAAGATTAAATTCGGCTAACGACTGGATAGAAACATCAGTACCTTCAAATAATTCTCTAGAATAATCTGATACATATAAAGTTCCATTTTCTTGTTTTACTTTGCTTACAATGTTTTCAATTAAAGAAGCATCTTTTGATTGACGACGATGATTGAAAAGAACACCATTATTTTTGTCTAATACATAAATGATTTTCATATTTATCCCTCCACATGTTTGGCAATGTTTTGTGCGATAGTTGCTAATTCCTCGTGAGAATAGTCATGAGTTTCCCATTTTAATCCAAAACCTTCTTCGTGTTTGTATCGAGGAATTAAATGGATATGAGAGTGGAATACACTTTGAAAAGCGACTTCACCATTATTATTTAAAATATTTACCCCTTTTACATCTGGGTTCATTGCTTTTAAAGCACGAGCAATTTTTGGAATTCTGCTAAAAACAGCTGCAGCTAATTCCTCATCATATTCAAAAATATCTTTTACGTGTTTTTTTGGCACGACTAATGTATGACCAGGGGTTACTTGCCCTAAGTCTAAAAAGGCAATGACTACCTCATCCTCATAAACAATATGTGCTGGAATTTCTTTAGAAATAATTTTATCAAAAATACAATCTGACATGATAAAAACCTCCTTAAATTGTATAGGCAAATCGTACCATGAGTAGTGAAGGAATGCAATGAAATCGCGAAGTTTTTCTTCAAATGAAAGATTCTAGGAACTAGAGTGTTTTTTTGATATAATAATGCTAAATTGTGTAGGATTGGAGAAAGTTATGACATTAAAAGTAGATAATATTACAGCTGGTTATACTCAAGTTCCTGTTATTAAAGGAGTTTCTTTTGAAGTACAATCAGGGGAAATTTGTGGACTCATTGGATTAAATGGAGCAGGGAAAAGTACAACAATTAAATGTATTACAAATTTTATTCAACCATTTTCAGGGGAAATTTCGATTCAAGGACATACGGTAGCAGAAAGTGTTCGAGATTATCGTAAATTGATTGCAGTCATTCCGGAAACACCTGTTTTATATGAAGAATTAACCTTTAGAGAACATATCGAATTAACAGCTCGTGCGTATCAACAAGATACGCCAGAAACGATGCATCGAGCAATGGAATTAGTAGAACAATTTCGTTTAACAAAGCAATTAGATTGGTTCCCCGCATATTTTTCAAAAGGAATGAAACAAAAGGTACTCATTGTTTGTGCCTTAATGTTAGACGTTCCATTATATGTGGTAGATGAACCATTTTTAGGATTAGATCCATTAGGAATTCGTACATTATTAAATGTTTTAAGAGAGAAAAAAGAATCTGGAGCGGCAATCTTAATGTCTACGCATGTGCTAGATACTGCAGAAAAATATTGTGATCGTTTCATTGTATTACATGATGGATTAGTTCAAGCACAAGGAGATTTAGAAACTCTTAAAGGCGAAGTTCGAATTGATGAAACTTCATTAGAAGACGTGTATTTTGCATTAACAACGAATACAGGTGATCATCATGAATAGTGAACAATTGTGGGGAAGTCGTTTCAAGACTTATCAGAAAAAAGTAATGAAATATGCCAAATATATGATGAATGATCATTTTATGATTGTTGTCTTTTTCTTATTGGGCTTTCTATTATTTCAATATTCAACTTGGTTAAAAACGATTCGTATTTTAGAATGGCCTTTGATATTATTGATTAGTTTGTTATTAGCTGTTTTTCCATTATTTGGTGAAATTGCTACTTATGTAGAAGAGGCTGATTTACACTTTTTAAGTGTAATTGGGGAAGATTTTAAACCCTATTTTAAACGTGCGATTCGTTATAGTTGGATTTTTCCATTAGTGATGAATTTTATTGCAACGATTTTTGTGTTGCCGATTTTTATGCAAGCATATGGGAACGGAATGATTCCATTTATTGCTATTTTTGTAACGCTATTATCACTAAAAGGATTCCATTTTATGATTCAAAAATCAATTTTTGAAGGAAAGTTACCGAAAAATTCTTTTTATAATGTAGCACTTTACTTGGTGAATAGTATTTGTTTGTTTGGAATTCTTTCCTTTATTCCAAAAGTGTTCTCTTTATCGATGACACAAGTATTAGCAGTTCTTGCAATTGGACTTTATCGTTTTGCATCTGCTAAAACGGTGAATTTTGATTGGAATGAAATGATTCAAAAAGAACAAGTACGTCAGCAAAGAATTTTTAGAGTCATTGCTTTGTTTGTCGATGTGCCTTTTTTAAAGAAACATCAAGCGAAGAGAAACCAATCATTGGATATTTTCGTCAAACGTTTAACACCAAATCGTATTCACCCCTATCGTTATTTATTAGTTCGAACAGCGTTAAGAAGTTCCAACTATGTTTCAGTATTCCTTCAAATGATAGTCGTAACGGTGTTATTATCATTTGCTAGTTCCATTTGGTACTGGATTCTAGCGATTCAATCGATTATGATGTTGGTGATTTGTTTCCAATTTACTTCTTTATACAAACATCCTAAAGCTCATTCGATTTATATTCATTCCTTATATGATCCAAAAGAGATGATGGATGATTTTATTGGAGTTGTTTTACAATTAGTCATTGGAGCAAGTATCATTATTAGTGTAGTAACTGCTTTAGTCTCGAGAAATGCTTTCGTATTAGCAGGACTTTTTTGGTATCCCGTATTATCTGCTGCCTTTTTATATGGTTATTTAAAACCACGTCTAAATCGTAAAAAGAAAAGAAGATAGATTTTAACCGTGAAGCTTGACGGAAACATTGGGACAGCATAAAATGAAAGATAACGAATAAACTCAAGAAATGGTCGGTAGGGATAGAAATATGGAACAAAATATGGATGCAGGATGGGAATTACATCCAATTGGGGGAGATACCGGACAAGCATATATGGCAGTGAGAGCGCAGGAGAGAGTCTTTTTAAAAAGAAATTCTTCACCATTTTTAGCTGCATTGTCAGGCGAGGGAATTGCTCCTAAACTAATGTGGACCAAGAGAGCTGGAAATGGAGATGTTCTAACAGCTCAAGAATGGTTAAATGGTCGATCCTTAACAACTGAAGAAATGAATTCGATGGAAGTGATTGATTTATTAAAAGAAATCCATCAGTCTCCTAATTTACTATTAATGCTTCAAAAAATTCAAGGCGAAGAATATACTGCTCAGCATTTCATTGAAGATTATTTAGTAAATTTACAGTCAGGTTTACAAAGTCATCGTTTCTTATCAGAAGTATTAGATTATTTAAAAGAAACATTACCGCTTGTATTAGAAGCAGGAAAAACTGTTTGTCATGGTGATTTAGATCGTCGTAATTTCTTATTGGCAAATGATAAATTATATTTAATTGATTGGGAAATGGTTCGTTTAGCTGATCCTGTATCGGATTTAACGATGATTTTAACCCAATACATTCCTGTTCATCAATGGGGTGAATGGTTAGATGCTTATGGGTTAAATTTATCAACGAATATTTACCAACGAATTGAATGGTATGCGTTGATGAATTGTTTAAACTTTATTAAGAAAAGTCATTTTGAAGGTCGTTATTATGAAATGAATGAAAAGATTTTAGTTGTAAAATCAATTTATAATCATCGTTTGATGAAAGAAGAGGAGTATTAAATTGCGTTTAAGAAATAAACCATGGGCTAAAGATACTTTGTTGGCTCATCCAGAAATGGTGATTCAAAATCCAGAGGAATGGAAAGGACGCTGGAAAGAAAGATTTGGAAATGATCATCCGATTCATATTGAAATCGGATCTGGAAAAGGACAATTTGTTAGTGAAATGGCAAAGAAAAATCCAGAAATCAATTATATTGGGATTGAAATTCAAACAAGTGTGATTGTTGTTGCGTTAGAAAAAGCGTTAGCAGCAGAAGTTCCAAACTTACAATTATTACATATTGATGGTGGAACAGTAACAGATTATTTTGCAGATGGTGAAGTTGATCGAATTTACTTGAATTTTTCTGATCCATGGCCTAAGAAACGTCATGCTAAAAGACGCTTAACTCATGCTGATTTTCTAAAAGCATATGAACAAGTATTGCCGTTAGAAGGAGAAATTCATTTTAAAACAGATAATCGTGGATTATTTGAATATAGTTTAGCTTCATTTTCTCAATTTGGAATGATATTAAAGCAAGTATGGTTAGATTTACACCAAGTAGAGTTTGAAGGCAATGTGATGACCGAATATGAAGAAAAGTTTTCTGCTAAAGGACATCCAATTTATCGAGTAGAAGCAATTTTCCCAAAAGAGCGTCATCCCTATGAAGTGAAATAGAGGAGTGAGTAAAATGTCAGAAAATAAATCATCTTTTACAGCAGGATTATTCCTTGCAGCCGGTGCTTTTGTTGGTGCATGGCTTGTTTCTAAATTTTATGAAAAGAAACTAGTAAATGGGGATATCATTGTAGGAAATGTTCGTCGTTTATTTACAGTTGTTGGTACAATTGAAGGTTCATGGATTGAAATGGAACCTGTGTATATTGAACAAGAAGATTTTAGTGGATATGTATACTATGGTGGCATTACTCGTAAAGAACAAGAAGAATTGGTACAATACGAATTTTATGCAGATGCCAAAACAGGTGCAGTTCTAGATTTATATAAAATAGCGTCAGCCTAAGGGTGAGGAATACTCATCAAAGAGTGACGGTTAAAGGAGCTCTGAAAGGACTGGGAACGGTACATTAGAGCTTTTTATTCTTATGGAGGCAAGAACAATGGAAAAGAAAACAGAAAGTTTAATTAAAACTTTAACAGAATTACAATCAACAAGTGGACATGAAAGAAATGTTCGAGAATTTATGAGAAAAGAAATGGAGCCATTAGTCGATCGTATTGAGCAAGATGGTTTAGGTGGCATTTTTGGAGTTCGTGAACATCAAGATGCGAATGCTCCTAAAATTATGATTGCTGCTCATATGGACGAAGTTGGATTTATGGTGACAAACATCACTTCAACAGGTTTATTAAAAGTTAGCCCATTAGGTGGTTGGAATCCATATGTCGTTTCTGCGCAACGTTTTACATTGCAAACTCGTAAAGGAGATTATCCTGTTATTTCAAGTTCAATTCCTCCACATTTATTACGTGCAGCGGGTGGACAACAAGCAGCAGTGAAAGTAACAGATATTTTATTTGATGCTGGATTTACTTCAAAAGAAGAAGCTGAGGAATATGGGGTTCGTCCTGGAGATACAATTGTTCCTTTAGTGGAAACAATTTGGACAGCGAATAAAAAACGAATGATTGCAAAATCATGGGATAATCGTTATGGTTGTACAGTAGTATTAGAAGCTTTACGTGAATTGAAGAATGAAGTTTTGCCAAATACACTAATTGCTGGTGCTAATGTTCAAGAAGAAGTTGGACTACGTGGTACAGGACCAAGTGTTACAAAATTCAATCCAGATTTATTCTTTGCTGTAGACTGTTCTGCGGCAGATGATTTAACAGGTTCAAAAGATACATTTGGACATTTAGATCAAGGATTCTTATTAAGAATATTAGACCCAGGTTTAATTACGTTACCTCGTATGAAGGAATTTTTAGAAGATACTGCTTTAACTCATAATATTCCATTCCAATATTTTGTTTCTCAAGGTGGAACAGATGCAGGGAAAGCTCACTTAATGAATCAAGGTGTTCCAAGTACGGTGATTGGGGTATGTGCTCGTTATATTCATACACATCAAACAATGTTCTCGATTAAAGACTATGAAGCGGCTCGTGAAATGGTTATTCAAACGATTCGTGCATTAGATCGTAGTACAGTTGATACAATTTTAGATGGAAGAACAAATTAATTAAAAAAATAAATTTAAGGAGATTATTATGTGGTTAAGTTTTTATAATCAAGAAGGTATTTCAGATACATTATTATTAACATCAGGAGCGGCAAACCGTTATGATGTAGCGATTGAAACTAAAAATGGAGTAACACGTGTATTCGATGAAAAAACGAATACAGTGATTGGCTATAATATTGCAGGAATTTCAAACCATATTCGTTTTGAAAAAGCAGGACAACAATTTTTATCTGCAGAAAAGCAAGAAACAGTTAAAAGATTAATTCAAGAAGCTGGATTTGATGGTGATTCATTAGATTTATCTCCAAAAGATACTTTAGTTGTTGGTTATGTAGAAACTTGTGTTCCTCATGAAGACTCAGATCATTTACATGTTACACAAACACGTGTAAGCCAAGATACAGTTTTACAAATTGTTTGTGGAGCTCCAAATGTAAAAGCAGGACAAAAAGTTGTAGTAGCAACTCCAGGTACTGTAATGCCAAATGGAAGCATTATTTGGTCAGGAGAATTACGTGGGGTAGAAAGTCACGGAATGTTATGTTCAGCTCGTGAATTAGGATTAGAAAATGCGCCTGCTAAAAAAGGAATTTTAGTGTTAAATGATGATGCAGTTATCGGAGAGCCATTTAAAGGTTAATAAATCGAAGAGGAGTGGTATTTGTGTCAAATAACCATCGTTCGATGAGAGAAATTAGTAACCAATATTTACCAAATAAGCAAAATTTTCAAACAAAATGGGTGGATTTTCCCAATCATTTGCACCCAAAAGAAGAGGTAGCATTTGAATCTGAACAAGAAGAGATGAAAGAAGAAGCCATTGTGGAACATTATCTTCCTTTTTCTCATCCAACTCCTTCAGCATTAGAAGAAAAAATGAACCCTGAAAAAAAAGAAGGAATTTTTCAATCTTTTAAAGAAAGTAGTCAAAGAGGAAACAATCGAGATAAATGGCGTAGTTTTTTACAAGAAAAACCAACTCGTACTCGTTTTACACCTTCAACAGTTCCTTCGATTTTAAAAGGGATGACTCCTGTTAAAAATGTAAAAAAACAAGTTGCATATGAAGAATTAGAAAATGAATTAAAAAGAGATGCGGAAGAGTTACTTATATTTTCTAGTGAAGAAACACCCTTAGTGACAGTAGAAGAAGTAGAAGTTGAGAGAAAATCTCAAAAGATTGAAAAACAAACTCCATTACAAAAAAGAGTGAATACTTCTTTATCTTCTAGTCAAATGGTACAAGAAACATTATTGAAGACTTTACCCGATACACAATCAATGGAAGTATTAGCTCCAGAGTTGAAACCTTTACCTGGTAAGCAGAGAAGAGCAATGAATCGTTCACTATCATGGATAATGGAACAAGAACAAGGGAAAGATACTTTACCATATAGTAAAAAGTAAACATAGGAAGTGGAATTGATCATGGATAAAAGTAAAATTTATCATTTTACGGGTATAAAAGGCTCTGGGATGAGTGCTTTAGCCCTAGTATTACATGGAGAAGGATATTCTGTTCAAGGCTCGGACTTGGAGAATTATTTCTTTACCCAAAAAGGTTTAGAAGATGCTGGCATTAAAATGTTCCCTTTTAGTGCAGATAATATTCAAGAAGGACAAATTGTTATTGCAGGGAATGCATTTCCAGATAGCCATGAAGAATTAGTAGCTGCACGAGAAAAAGGAATTGAAGTCATTCGATATCATAAATTTTTAGGAGAATTATTAAAAGGATATAAAAGTGTTGCTATTACTGGTTCGCATGGAAAAACAAGTACAACAGGTTTATTAGCACATGTTTTAAGTGCGATGGAACCAACAAGCTATTTAATTGGTGACGGTACAGGGCATGGGGTAGAAGGGTCTGAATACTTTGTATTAGAAGCCTGTGAGTATAAACGTCATTTCATGGCCTATAAACCAGATTATGCAATTATGACAAATATCGATTTTGATCATCCTGATTATTATACAGATATTGATGATGTACAAAGTGCGTTTGAATCATTTGGTCGTCAAGTGAAAAAAGGGATTATTGCTTGTGGAGATGATGAAAGATTACATCAATTGGATGTGACTACACCAATTACATATTATGGAATT
Source organism: uncultured Granulicatella sp. (assembly GCF_963528315.1). GTDB lineage: Bacteria > Bacillota > Bacilli > Lactobacillales > Aerococcaceae > Granulicatella. Next base: position 16,887 of record NZ_CAURVV010000014.1, read on the forward strand.
GCTAAAGGCAATGATATTGTGGCAGAAAATATTGAAAAAGATACAGAAGGTAGTCATTTTGATGTTTTTATCCATGGTAAATACTATGGTAAATTTGATATTCCAACATTTGGAACTCATAATATTTTAAATGCATTAGCGATTATTACTTTTTATTATTTAAATAATTTTAATCCAGAAGAATTGGCAACTAATTTAAAAACTTTTGGTGGAGTAAAACGTCGTTTCTCAGAGAAAAAAATTAAAGAGATTACAGTCATTGATGATTACGCACATCACCCATCTGAAATTCGTGCAACATTAGATGCTGCAAGACAAAAATATCCAACGAAAAAAATTGTAGCGGTATTTCAACCACATACATTTACAAGAACCATTGCATTATTAGATGAGTTTGCAAAAGCATTATCTTTAGCTGATGATGTCTATTTATGTGATATTTTTGCTTCAGTACGTGAAAAATCAGGAAATGTTTCGATTGAAGATTTAGCAGCTTTAGTGGAAGGTGGAGCAACTGTATTAAAACTTGAAAATGTTTCACCATTGTTAGTGTATAAAGATGCTGTTATTATCTTTATGGGAGCAGGAGATGTACAAAAATTTGAATTTGCTTATGAACAATTATTAAGCAGCACATCTCCAACACAAAATTAATAATGAAAATTAAATGAAAATAGTTGACATCATATTTTCATTTTGTTAGAATGACATTACTTAATTAAATATATGGTTATTGAACTTGAGGCGCGGATGACAAAAGTACGTGATTACGGAAAGGGGATTTCGCCGAAATGTAGCAAAGCTATGTTGGGGGCTGGTCATAATAGGTCAGTCACTGTCACACTCTCTGCCCAGAACAGTGTGAAGTGCAATCAATTGCCGGGCAAAAGCAGTTTATGCTAATTTTTTCTGTACACTTTTTTAGGATAAGAGTCTATTCAGGGGAGATTGCGAACCTTTTGTTCGTGATCTCTCTTTTTTATTTGAGTCCAAAGTTTATAACCAAGAGGAGAGGGTTTTTATGAAAAAAAATTTATTAAAAGGATTATTAACGGTAGCAATCGGTTTAGGTTTAGCTGCATGTGGAAGTAAATCATCAAGCAACCAATTAGTTGTTGGGATGGAAGCAGGATATCCACCATTTAACTGGACACAACAAACAGATGCTAACGGAGCTGTGAAAATCCAAGGAACAAATGATTATGCTGGCGGTTATGATGTTGAAATTGCTAAACGTGTCGCTAAAAAATTAAATAAAGAATTAGTTGTTGTAAAAACTGAGTGGGATGGCTTAACACCAGGCGTTGTTTCTGGTAAACTAGATGCAATCATAGCTGGTATGAGTCCAACTGCTGAAAGAAAAGAAGCAATTGATTTCTCAGATAACTATTACAAATCACAATTAGTAATGATTGTTAAAAAAGGTAGTAAATTTGAACAAGCTAAAACATTAGCTGACTTTTCAGGCGCTAAAGTAACTGGACAATTAAACACTTTCCATTATAGCGTGATTGATCAAATCCCAGGCGTTGCAAAACAACCTGCAATGGATAACTTCCCTGCAATGCGTGTAGCATTACAAGCTGGTACAATTGATGCTTATGTTTCTGAATTACCAGAAGGTGTTTCTGCTCAAGCTGCAAATTCAGATTTTGTAATGATTAAATTAACAGATGGTTTCCAAGCAAGTGATGAAGATACAGATACAGCTGTTGGATTGAAAAAAAATAGCCCATTGAAAGATGCTATCAACAAAGCTTTATCAGAAATTTCTGATGCTGAACGTCAACAAATTATGGATGAAGCAATCAAAAATCAACCAGCTGCTAACTAATAAACATATTTTACTAAACTAGAAGGGGAAACCCTTCTAGATACATAACTAAAAAAAAGAAAGAGGGCAAAAGATGAATATTGAATGGATTATCAAAATTATACAAGATAATTGGCCAATGTTTCTAAATGGAGCTTGGGTAACCTTATATATTTCTATTATTGGGACAATTATTGGAACAGGAATCGGATTATTAATAGGATTAGTAAAAACTATTCCTATGCCAGAAAAAGGTTCGAAAAGAATTGCTTTAAAAATTGCTAATGCCATTTTAACAGCTTATACAGAGTTCTTTAGAGGAACACCAATGATTGTACAAGCAATGGTTATTTATTATGGATCTGCCTTAGCATTTGGAATTGATATGGATCGTACATTTGCTGCGATTTTTATTGTATCGATTAACACAGGGGCTTATATGTCTGAGATTGTTCGTGGAGGGATTATTTCTATCGACAAAGGACAATTTGAAGCAGCTCAAGCCATTGGGATGACACATACTCAAACAATGATGAATGTTGTATTCCCACAAGTTATTCGTAATATTCTACCTGCAACAGGAAATGAGTTTGTAATCAATATCAAAGATACTTCTGTATTGAACGTAATTTCTGTTTCAGAATTATATTTTGCAACAAAAACAGTTGCGGGAGCAAACTTCCGTTATTTTGAAACATTCTTTGTCACATTGATTTTATACTTCATTATGACAACTGTTTTAACACAAATTTTACGTTATATTGAACGTAGAATGGATGGCCCTGATAACTATGAAATCATTCATTCAGATCCATTAAATTCAAATTCAATGGCATCTGTATACGAAAAAACGAAAGGGAAAGGATAAGAATCATGAGTCAAGAAGTAGTAACGATTAAACATTTAAATAAAGTATTCGGGACTCATGAAGTCCTTAAAGATATTTCATTTTCAGTAGAATCTGGTGAAGTAGTAACGATTATTGGTTCTTCAGGTTCAGGAAAATCTACTTTATTACGTTGTGTAAACTTATTAGAAAAACCAACTTCTGGTGAAATTTTATATAACGGAAAAAATATTTTAGATGAGGATACAAATATTTATGAATATCGTACTCATTTAGGAATGGTTTTCCAACAATTTAATTTGTTTAATAACTTAAATGTATTAGAAAACTGTACAGTTGGTCCTATTAAAGTGTTGAAAAAATCTAAAGAAGAAGCTGAGGAAATTGCGAAAGGTTTCTTAGAGAAAGTTGGAATGAGTGCCTATTTAAATGCTCGTCCTCGTCAATTGTCAGGTGGACAAAAGCAACGTGTAGCGATTGCTAGAGCATTATCCATGCAACCAGATGTATTATTATTTGACGAACCAACTTCTGCATTAGACCCGGAAATGGTGAATGAAGTTTTAGAAACAATGAAGAGTTTAGCCCATACTGGATTAACAATGATTATTGTGACACACGAAATGGAATTTGCTAGAGACGTTAGTGACCGTGTTATCTTTATGGATAAAGGGGTTATTGCTGAAGAGGGAACTGCTGAGCAAATCTTTACAAATCCGCAAAAAGAAAGAACAAAAGAATTCTTGATGCGTGTATTGTTGTAAATTAACTTTTCTAATAGTAGTAAAATACGGCAGCAGATATTGAAAGGTATCTGCTGCCGTAGTGTTTTTTTAATTTAAAAAGGAGAATTCTTTCGTTTGATGGCTCCTGTTGGACAGTGGGTGTAGGCTTCTTTAAAAGCTTCCATTTCTTGTTCAGGAATTGGTAGGGTTCCGGTATTATCGTCATGTTTCATGAACGCTATACCATTATTATCATATTCAAAAAGATTACTTGCTTTTAGTTGGCAAATTCCACAAGCAATACAACTTTCACAGTCAACTTTTCCATAAATTGATTGTAGTTTTTTTGAAACCATAAATCTCCCTCCAATTATAAATATGATATTTGTAGTTTTAGTGTCTCACATTTCAAAAAAATTTTCAAAACATTTAAAATTTTTAAAAAAAGCAATGACAATCACAAAAAATGTGCTAAAATATTATCTATAGATTGAAAAGATTGCATATTATTACGAAAATGTGCTATAGTTTTAAATGAATAAAGTCTAATGACGACAGTGGTTGAATTTAGGAGGATTTTTAATGAGTGATAATTTAAATAATGAAAGAAGCCCAAAAGAAGAACAACCATGGGATCGCCAATTTGGTGAAGATACGCAGAAAGCACGTCAATACTCACGTAGTGCTCGTAACTCTAATGGTAAAGCAGTAGCACCATTATTAAGTGTGTTATTATTTGTATTTATCGTTGTTGTAGTATCTCCATTATTATTTATGATGTGGTTCTATTGGTCAAGTTCAAAAGCTGAAGTAAAACCTCGTACAGCAGATGAGGTAATGTTAACAAAAGTTGTTGAAATAACAACAGCTGAAACAACGACAGCTGAGGCAAAATCTACTGAAACAAAAGCTAATGAAACAAGTGTAACATCTACTACAGTAGCACCATCGGATGCAGCTAGACAACAACAAAGAGAACAAACTACTGCTGAAGCGCAAACTTCTCAAAATGGTGCTTATGGAACATATACTGTTCAAGCGGGTGAAACATTATATAGAATCGCAGTAAACCATGGTATGGATGTAGCAACATTGAAATCTATTAATGGATTATCAGGTAATAACATTTCGCCAGGAATGCAATTAAAAGTATTACAACCAAGACAATAACAGCTAAAGGCTGGGCAGCAAGTCCAGCCTTTTAGGTTGTTATAGGGCAAAATAATTAAGAAATTAAAGGAGATATAAGTTATGCAAGTTGCAATTGATGGACCGGCTTCGTCTGGAAAAAGTACCATTTCAAAATTAATTGCGAAAGAAAATCATTTTGTTTATTTAGATACTGGAGCAATGTATAGAGTCGTAACTTTGGCAGTATTAAGAAATAAAATTTCTATAGATGATCATGAAGCAATTGAAAAGTTAGTTCAAACGATTGAAATTGGATTTTCAATGCAAGATGGAAAACAAAGTGTATTTATGAATGGTGAAGATGTAACAGATGAAATTAGAAGTGTGGAAGTCACTAAAAATGTTTCAGCTGTTTCAGCTATAAAAGAAGTTCGTACTAGATTGGTTCATTTGCAACAAGAAATTGCAGAAAATCATTCAATTATTATGGATGGAAGAGATATTGGAACAGTTGTACTTCCGCAAGCAGAAATTAAAATTTTCCTAGTTGCAAGTGTAGAAGAACGTGCTAAACGTCGTTTTATTGAAAATCAAGAAAAAGGCATTGAGATGTCTTATGAAGAATTAGTGGAAGATATTCGTAGACGTGATCATATTGATTCTACTCGGAAAGAATCACCACTAAGAAAAGCAGAAGACGCGATTGAAATTGATACAACTACAATGACGATTGAAGATGTCGTAAAAACTGTGACCGCATTGATTCAAAAGAACCAATAACATAGGCGTTTTAAAAGGATATTACTAGAATTGTGATACAAATAGTGATATGATGTAAAAAGGAGAAAAAATTAATTTTTAGAATAATTTTTTCGTTCGAATGAATGGTTGCGTAATAGGAGGAAGTCAAATGTCAGAATTACAAACAATGCAAGATGCGCTTGATATTGTAAAAGATATCCAAGTTGGAGACTTAGTTCAAGGAGAAGTACTAGTTTTACAAGATAAACAGGCTATTGTTGGTATTATTGGTGGAGGTGTTGAAGGTGTCATTCCTTTTAATGAATTATCAGCAACTCCATTTGATAAAGTAGAAGATGTCGTAAAAGTGGGAGATGTATTAGATTTAGTAGTTATTAAACCTATTAAAGATAAAGAAAACGGTAGTTTCTTACTTTCAAAACGTCGTGTAGATGCTCGTAAAGTTTGGGAAGAACTTCAAGCAAAAGCAGATAATCATGAACAAGTTGAAGGAACTGTAAAAGACGTAGTTAAAGGTGGATTAGTTGTAGATGCAGGTGTGCGTGCATTTGTACCAGCTTCAATGATTTCTGACCACTTCGTTTCAGATTTAAAACAATTTAAAGGTCAAACATTAGTATTTGATATCGTTGAAATTTTACCAGCAGATAATCGTTTAATTTTATCACGTAAAGAAATCGTTGCTAATGAAAAAGCAGCAAAACGTGCTTCTGCGCTAGAAGCTGTTTATGAAGGAGCTATCGTTACAGGTAAAGTTGCTCGTTTAACAAACTTTGGAGCTTTCATTGATTTAGGAGGAATTGATGGATTAGTTCATGTTTCTGAAATTTCTCATCAACATGTATCAAAACCAAGTGATTTCTTATCAGTTGGTCAAACTGTAGAAGCAAAAGTAATTGGACTAGATGCTGAAAAAGGTCGTGTTTCTCTATCAATTAAAGAAACAGTTGCTGGACCTTGGGACAATATTACTGAGCGTGCAGCAGTTGATTCTACATTAGTAGGAACTGTTAAACGTTTTGCAGCATTTGGAGCATTTGTTGAATTATTCCCTGGAGTAGAAGGATTAGTTCACATTTCTCAAATTGCTCATAAACATATCGCAACTCCTCAAGAAGTTCTTCAAGTAGGACAAGAAGTATCTGTTAAAGTTTTAGACGTAAACGAAGCTGAAAAACGCATTTCATTAAGTATTAAAGCTTTAGAAGAAGCTCCAGTTGTTGAAAAACCTGAAGTTGAAGAAGTTGTGGAAGAAGAATACGTGTTACCTGAAGAAGATGTTACATTTTCATTAGCAGATCGTTTAGGTGAACAATTATCTGAATTAGTTGTTGAAGACTAATAGTAAATATTAAATTTGGGTGAGGTTGGGAAAAACTCCCAGCCTCATTTTTTGAGAAAGGAGGAATTTTGATGTCAACACCAGTTATTGCGATTGTAGGCCGTCCAAATGTTGGAAAGTCTACTATTTTCAACCGAGTTGTTGGTGAAAGAATTTCGATTGTAGAAGATATTGCTGGAGTAACGAGAGATAGAATTTATTCTGAAGGTGAATGGTTAGGACATCAATTTCATATTATTGATACAGGTGGTATTGATATTACTGATGAACCATTTATGTCAAATATTCGTATGCAAGCTGAAATTGCAATGGAAGAAGCAGATGTCATTATTTTCTTAACAAGTGTAAAAGAAGGTGTCACATCAACGGATGAACATATTGCAAAAATGCTTTACCGTACGAATAAACCTGTATTATTAGCGGTGAATAAGGTCGATAATCCAGAATTACGATCTGATATTTTTGATTTTTATGCATTAGGATTTGGTGAACCATTCCCAATTTCAGGAAGTCATGGATTAGGACTTGGAGATTTATTAGATGCTGCTGTAAAAGCATTTCCTGACCATGATGATCAAGAAGATGATACAGATGTGATTCGTTTTAGCTTTATTGGTCGTCCAAATGTAGGAAAATCAAGTTTAGTAAATGCAATGCTTGGAGAAGAACGTGTGATTGTATCAAATGTTGCAGGAACAACTCGTGATGCAATTGATACAAGTTTTACGGATGAAGAAGGTACGATTTTTAAAATGATTGATACAGCTGGTATTCGTAAAAAAGGACGTGTTTTCGAATCTACCGAGAAATATAGTGTTTTACGTGCATTAAGAGCGATTGAACGAAGCGACATTGTTTGTGTTGTCTTGAATGCAGAAGAAGGTATTCAAGAACAAGATAAGAAGATTGCAGGTTATGCTCATGAGGCAGGTAAAGGTGTTATCATTTTAGTCAATAAATGGGATACTTTAGAAAAAGATAATTCTACATTTAAAGAATTCGAACAAAATATTCGTAAAGAGTTCTTATATTTATCTTATGCACCGATTTTATTTGTTTCAGCTAAAACGAAACAAAGATTGGTGAAAATTGCTCCATTATTAAAAGAAATTCATGAAGTTCGTTCTAAACGTATTTCTTCATCAATTTTAAATGATGTATTAATGGATGCTATCGCAATGAATCCAACTCCTACGGATAAAGGAAATCGATTGAAAATTTACTACATGACACAAGTGGCGATTCAACCGCCAACATTTGTTGTTTTTGTTAATGATGTGGAATTAATGCACTTCTCATATGAACGTTTCTTAGAAAATCGAATTCGTTCTGCCTTTGGTTTTGAAGGAACACCAATTCATATGATTGTTCGACAAAGAAAATGATAAAATCGTGTATAATTCGTTGAAAGTCCGCCAATCAAATGGTATACTTGTTTAGAAATCAACAGTAAGGTTTCCAGTATTATTGGACCACTCAATAAGTACTGAATTATTTCTTATGTGATGGAGGTGAATCTAACATGGCAAATAAAGCAGAATTAGTAGATCGCGTAGCTAAAAAAACGCAATTAACAAAGAAAGATGTTTCAGCAGCAGTTGATGCATTATTCGAAACAATTCAAGAAGCATTACAAGCAGGTGAAAAAGTACAAGTTATCGGATTTGGTAACTTTGAAGTACGTGAACGTGCTGCTCGTAAAGGACGTAACCCTCAATCAGGAGAAGAAATCCAAATCGAAGCTAGCAAAGTTCCTGCATTCAAAGCAGGTAAAGCTTTGAAAGATGCTGTAAAAAACTAATCAGTTTATTATGATATTTTCATAGAAACTATTTCATAAAGGTGCTATATTAGAGTTAAATTAATATAGCACCTTTTTTGTTGCCTATAGAAATGGAGAAATTATGAAATCAATCGTTGAACAAATTCAAAATGCATTAGAAGAACAAGAGTTAGAAAAAGTATATTCACTTTTCAATCAATTTATGGAAGAAGTGACAGAAGATAACATAGAAGAATTAATTGATTTAGCTGCCTTTAGTGCAAGTAGTGGATTTTTTGATGAAGCAAGACAGGCGTATTTATTATTAACGCAATTTGAACCAGAAGAATCTGCTTGGACCATTCTATTAGCAGAAATTTTAGTGAATCAAGGGGAATATAATCAAGCTTTATCTGTTTTATATGATATTCCTGAAGATAACCTGAATTATCCAAGTGTTTTAGTGATTTTATCGGAATTATATAAAGCACAAGGTTATTATGACGTAGCTGAAAGAAAGTTATTACTCGCAAAAGAATTAGCTCCTGAAGAATCTATTTTAGATTTTTATTTAGGAACTTTATTGTTTGAATCAGGTTCGATGGAGCGAAGTGTTCAGTATTTAGAAAGATTTTTAAAAAATTCTCACGAAGAAACTGGGGAAGAAAATCGTGCAAGAGAATTATTAGTGGAAGCTTCTTTAGAAATGGGGAATGCAGAACCTTTACAGGAACTACTGTCAGATGAAGGATTAGAATCAGCTTCGAATGAATTATTAATCAGTATTGCAAAACATGATATCCAAGAAGGAAATTATGATCATGCAGAAAAAATTTATCAAGAAGTGTTATCTCGTGATGAAGAAAATTATGAAGCCTTACTAGGATTAAGCCATATTCAAATGTTTAAGCATGATTATTTAAAGGCTATTATGAGCTTATCTAAAATTACAGAAACTTATCCATATGAGAAAGATCCATTCTTTAGTTTAGGCGTTTCTTATTTATCGATTGGACAAATGGAAAAAGGACAAGAAGCCTTAAAACAAGCTTATGAATTATCCCCTGAATCATTTGAAATTATGCAAGCTTATACAGAAATATTATTATATCAAGAAGAGTTTGAAGAAGTTCAAGATATTTTAGCAAGGGAAATAGAAGAAGGTTTAGAAAATGGGCAAATTTTCTATTTAATGGCAAGAGCAAAAGAAGGGCTAGAAGAATTCGAAGAAGCACTAGAGTTTTATCAAAAAGCTAGTGTGGAATTAGAAGATTCAGTAGAGTTTATTGTTGATTATGTAAGATTCCTTCGAGAGGAAGGCAGAATTGCTGAAGCAAAAGAGTGGTTAGAACATGGTCAACATCTTGAACCATTAAATGAGGATTTACAAGAATTACAGCAATATTTTGAAGCATAAGGAGTGGAGAAGATGTTTCAACCGAGTTTAGAGGATAAGAAAAACTTTATTTCATGGTTTGTGTCGAATCATGCTTTAAAAAGAAGAGAAGCCCTATGGATATTAAATTATTTATTAAATCATGAAATATTATTAAAACAAATTCATTTTGTTGAGCGAGTGGATTGTACCCCAAAAGGAATGTGGTTTTCGACAGAGAAAGCACCTGATGAATCGTTTTATTTTTATAAAGCAGGTTCACGTTTTAGTAATCCAGAACAAGCTTTCCATGATATTCGATTGAATTGGAAAGAAGAATGTTATATTGAAATGGAATTCGAAGATGCTTACTTAACGATGGTTAAATTTGGTATACTAGAAAAGAATCCTTTTTATGAGGAAGAAAGCTCTTCAGATGAAGAGGTACACCAAGCATTAACAGAAATTCAAACAAGTGTATTGAAACAAGAAATTTTAGCTCAAATTGATCAAGCGCTAGAAACTGGAAATCAAGAGTTATTTATTAAATTAACGGAACAATTGAAAGAACTAGAAAAGTAAGAGAAAGAGAGGCGAGTGAATGTCAATTCAAAAAGAACCATTATTTTTAGAAGCATTACCTGTAATGCAACAATTAGTTGATGCAGGATATGAAGCCTATTTTGTAGGTGGTTCAGTAAGAGATATGCTCCTTCATAAGCCTATTTCAGATGTAGATATTGCTACAAGTGCTACTCCGAAAGAAGTGAAAGAAATCTTTCCTCATACAGTGGATGTAGGAATTGAACATGGAACAGTAATGGTGATTCATCATAAAAAAGGTTATGAAGTCACTACTTTTAGAACAGAAGAAGGTTACGAGGATTTTAGACATCCAGATAAGGTAACTTTTGTTCGCTCGTTAGAAGAAGATTTAAAACGTCGTGATTTTACGATTAATGCTTTAGCGATTGGGATTGATGATCAATTAATGGATTTCTTCGATGGAATTGGGGATTTAGAGCGTCAATGTATTCGCTGTGTTGGAGATGCAAAAGAACGTTTTAATGAAGATGCATTACGTATGTTTCGTGCGGTACGTTTTGTTGGTCAGTTAGGATTTCAAGTTGAAGAGGAAACGAAGAATGCTATTTCTCTTTTGAAAATGAATTTATCTAAAGTAGCTGTGGAACGAATGAAAGTGGAATTTGAAAAAATGATTCAAAGCCCTTACCGTAAAGAAGCGTTGCAATTATTTGTTGAAACGGGCTTATACCAAGCGTGTCCATTATTTGATGGAAAAGACAAAATTCTTTTGAAATTAGCTGAATTTCCTTTAAAAGAGATGAGTGTCTTGCAAGCTTGGATTTTATTCGTAGATGAATTAAATTTGAGTGATAAAGAAGTAACTCACTTATTGAAATCTTGGAAGTCTTCAAATGAACAAATTCGAGATGTATTAGTTGGATATAGAACTTATCATGAAAGAAAAAATGATGAGTGGAATTTCTTTTTAGCTTATGAGTGTTCATATGAAGTTGCCTGTGAAGTGGAGCGATTATTGATTGCTCAAGGAAAAAGTACTTCCATGGAAGGATTAGAAGCTACGTATCAGTCGTTACCGATTCGTTCCATGAATGATATTCAATTGAATGGTCATGATATTATTCGTATTTTAAAATTAGATAAAAAAGGCCCGATTATTGGACAAGTATTAAAAACGGTTGAAAAAATGATTTTAGAGCAAAGTATACAAAATGATGCAGAAATTTTGGAATCTTATGTTTTAACTCACTTTGGAACTGGAAAGTGAATAATCATTGAAAATATTTGTGTTCAATGGTAAAATTCGAAGAGTAAAGAATAAAAAAGTGTTTTCACTGATCATAACGGTGAGAACATGCATAAAAAAGGAGAGACTTTTATGAAAAAAGTAATGTCAGGATTACGTTTTGTATTCCGTAACGGAGAAACATGGACGATTAACCGTCGTTTAATTGGAGATTTATGGATCAAACAAGTTACAACATCGTTTGGTCGTATTAATGGAAGTGAATTCCAAGAAATTCATCCATGTGAATCATTACGTATTGAAGTGTTTCCTGAAGCAGACCACGTAATGTCTGAAGACATTAACTTAGGTGGATTAGAATTAGGAATGTTCGAACGTGTTAAAAAATATAGCGATATCGAATTAATGGATATTTTATATTTAGATAGCGATCATCCAAAATCAGATGTGATTGTTTCTACAGATCGTGTATACTTCCCATATAGCCCAGTAGATGAAGATGGAAATGACAATAAATACCAAAGTTCAGCTATTGGAACACATGGTCACTTATACATTGTAATTGACCCAGCTAAAACAGTGGAAGATATTTACCCAGAGATTTAATTACGAAGGACTTCTTGATATAGTAGTATAGGACGCCAGCAGCTTCGCGAAGCGAATCTCATGGCTAAAAATTGAGCCTTGGTCTCAATTTTTCCTTGTAAAAGTAGCCGTTTTCCGGCTACTTTTACGCATACTACTATAAGAAGTCCTTCTCCATTTTTACGTAAGGAAATGAAGGTACGTATGAGAAGAGGACTTTTTGATATAGTAGTAAACGACGGAAGCAGCCACCTACGGTGTCTCATTCCTAAAATTCGAGCCTAGGTCTCAATTTTTCCTGTACTAGAATCCGATTCGGATTCTAGTACTTATACTACTATAAGAAGTCCTTCTCCATTTTTTTGTGAGGATATGAAGTTACGTATACTACTATAAAGAGTCTTTCTCTTTTTTTAAGACCACTTTGGTCTTTTTTTATTTGCACTTATTTCTAGAATTCTAAAATATTCACCTGAAAACATCTGATAATAAATTGACAATAAAGAAGGAAAACAGGTAAAATAATCATGATTGAAACAAAAAAGAAGGTGAGTAAATGCCGACATATCAAGTAGGATATGATGATAATACATGGGAGTTTAATGATGCCATAGCAGCCGCTAAAGTAGGCGATGTATTGGAAATCCAAAAAGATTATTTCTTGAGATTCTCAACGGATGTTCCATATGAAATTACAAAAAATCTTACTTTTCTAGGATTATTAGACGAAGAAAATGGAGAATCATTCTTCACGAATAAATTTCAAGGCTATATTGCTCTTGACTGTGGAGCTTCCGTAGTATTTGAAAACATTTGGTTTACGAATGTTAAAAATACAACAATAATGAAAATTAATGAAAATTGCTCTGTCACGTTTAAAAATTGTGTCTTTGAATGTACGGAAGATCATAATGAAAATTATTTATTTTTTGCAAAAGATGATTCCTTTGTTACATTTGAAAATTGTAAAACATATTTTGTTAGTGATGAAAGTGATCAAACGATTTTCCTAAAAAATTGTTCTGTAACAGCGAATGATTGCTTTTTCCAATGGAGAACTTTTTGTGAAGGTTCACAATTGAAATTCACGAATACCATTTGTGAGAACTACTCAGGGAATGCCGTTTCTTTAAAAAAAGATTCACGATTAGAAGCTAATAATTGCCAATTTTATGGTGGCGATATGCTGAAAGGTTATCCAATGATTTGGGTCAGTGATTCTTCATTCCAATTAGATACTGGAATTATTGGTAAAGTAGATAGAGGACAAGGAATCTATTCTGAAAATAAAAGTGGCGTAACTTTGACGGACGTAACGGTTCAATCAATGGATTTGAGAGCAACAATTACTCGTTTAAATAATTGTAAAATTATGGATAACTTTGATTTAGGTCCAAATACTTATTGCTTTGCTGACGGAATGATTACATTCCAGTGTGAAAGTAAGTCAAGTATTCCATTAAGATTGTATTATTGCTCAACTATTTTTGCGAAACAACTTTTATTTGAAAAATCTCTTGAAGTGTCTATCAAAGGATTAGAATCTTCATTAATTCATGTTCAAGAATTGATGTATGCACAAGGTAGTTCGAGTGAATTAAACATTGATACAGATGAGAATTCGATTTTACATGCATCTGTTCGTCATACAAAAGGGGTCAGTGCAGAAGGAGATGAAAATGCTCCTAAAGAATTAGACAGTTATGAAGAATTACAAAGCCTAATTGGTTTAGAAGCTGTTAAAAAAGAAATCGATACATTAATTGGAATGGTTGATTATAATAAACAACGTGTTTTAAGAGGAGAACCACCTCAACAATTAGTATTGCATTCTATGTTTATGGGAAATCCAGGTACTGGTAAAACAACAGTTGCACGTTTAATGGGTAAAATCTTATTTGAGCGTGGAGCATTGTTTGGAGATACGTTTAAATTTGTGGAAGTTTCTGAATCAGATTTATTATCTGGATATGTGAATCAAACAACAACTCAAACATTAGCAAAATTAGAAGAAGCACGTGGAGGAGTTCTATTTATCGATGAAGCTTATTCATTAGATAAGAAGAGTACTAATGATACAGGTAAAGAAGCCATTACAACGATTCTTAAATATATGGAAGACCACAAAAATGAGATTATGATTATTTTTGCGGGATATACAAAAGAAATGGAGCAATTTTTACAAATTAATCCAGGATTGACTTCACGTGTTCCGAACCGATTAGATTTTGAAGACTATACTCCAGAACAAATTGTTCAAATGGGAATTAAAGGTCTACAAAAAAACAGCTATGAAATTGCAGATGTGGAGTACTACACACGTAAAGTGACGTTGGAATATAATCGTTCATTAGATCGTAGTAATGCGCGTTGGATTCGTAATTTTAATGAAAAAATTATTAAACAATTAATTGCTCGTGTTATTGCTGAGAAAAGCGAAGATATTTCACTCATTACAAATGCGGATATTGATGCTGTTCTTGAGATTGGTAAGTATCAAGATAATGGTACGAAGAAAGATGCTTGGGAAGAATTACATCAATTAATTGGTCTTCATAAAGTGAAAGAACAAGTAGAAGACTTTATTGCTCAAGCTGAAATGAATCGTAAACGTGAACAAGAAGGATTTGCAACTTCTGTTGCGACTTTACACTCATTATTCTTAGGAAATCCAGGTACAGGTAAAACAACGGTTGCTAGAATTGTTGCGGAATTATTGTATCAAAAAGGATTAATTGCTACAAATAAACTAATTGAAGTATCTCGTGGAGATTTAATTGGTGGATACCAAGGGCAAACAGCTATCAAAACAAGAGAACATTTACATGCTGCTCTTGGTGGAGTTTTATTTATTGATGAAGCTTATTCTTTAAAACATGGCTCTAGTGATAATTTTGGGCAAGAAGCCATTGATGAAATCTTGAAATTTATGGAAGATCATCGTCGTGATATGGTTGTCATTTTTGCAGGATATCATAAAGAAATGGCAGAGTTTTTAGAATCTAACTCAGGATTGAAGAGTCGTGTTCCAACGACATTTGATTTTGAAGACTATAGTCCAGATGAAATTGCACAAATTGGTGAATTTATTCTACAAGGTCAAGGATATCAATATGATGCAGAAAGTTATAGATCAGCTGTGAAGGAAGCTTATGCTGTAACTGATGACCATAGTAATGGACGTTGGATTCGTAACTTTAACCAAAAATTATTGGCACATATGTCTCGCCGTGTGACAAAAGATGAGTCGAGTGATTTTAATACGATTACAAGTGAAGATTTAGAAAAAATGAGGGAGGCATAAGATGACAGATTATGTAGCACCACCAAAAAGAAAAAAAGATTCTGATAATGATAATAAGGACTATGTAGTAGTTCCTAAAACAGATGATTACGTAGCTCCTCCAAAAAGAGATGACTATGTAGCGCCACCAAAAAAAGGACAATCAAATTCTTCAGATTATGTTGATCCGACTTCAGCTGAATGGAGAAAGAATCTAGTCTTTCAAACCAAACCTTCTTCAGAATATCCAAAAGAGGAACCAAAATTAGATCCTCAAATCATTCCTTATTCAGGACATGGTGGCTATTTTGATACACCAAAGCAAGACTTAAGTTTTTATATAACGGGTTATTTATTGATTTCACTATTCAATTATATTACTTCTTTTAATGAGTTAGGATTATGGGGAAAAATCTTCTGGCCTATTTATGTCTTACTTTCGAACTATACTTATTGTTGGTATATTGACTATCGTCGTTTCAAAGGTGGACTTTTAGGATGGTTCTTTACACCATATGGTGGAATTCGTGCTGGATATGCTGCTTCTGAAATCATGGATTATAGTACTGGAAAAGTCAAACGTGGACTATTTGGTGGCTATAAGATGAAAATGAAGAAAGATATTGGATCACATCTGCTTTCATTTTTAATTATTACGTTTATCGTAGAAATTATTAAATATTTTGTAGCAATTCCAGTTGCATTTATCTCGTTATTCTTCCATAAGAGTACAGTTCGTAAATATGTAAGAGCTAGCGAAGAGGCTGTTAGAGGATAGGACTTGCATTTTTAATAAAAATAGCGTATTATTTTGATATTCGTAGACGAGAACGTTCTATTTTTGATACAATTAGCGAGCTAATGATTGGTGAAAGTTTAGCATGTCCCTCAAAGATAGAAA
>NZ_CAURVV010000015.1:0-33123 GCF_963528315.1 uncultured Granulicatella sp.
AGCGCCGATAGTAGTTGGGGGTTTCCCCCTGTGAGGGTAGGACGTTGCCACGCTTCTGATTAGAAGGAGAATTTCTGGAAGGAAATTCTCTTTTTTTGTATACTATTTTTATAAAGGATATTGGAGAATATAATATGAAAAAAGTAAATTTTTGGATAATTTGTTTACTAGGTATTTTTCTAGTAGGCTGTAGCGAAGTAGTTGAAGATAAAGGTTTACAAGATAAATTAGTACAACAAGAAACACAAGTTAAAAATTATCATTTAACATTAAAACAAAATGAGGTAAAGAAAAAAGATGTAACAAGTTCTACTCAAGTCATTGCCAATGCATCTGTTTGGAGTGATGGTACAGGATTTGGAACTCGAATTGATAAAACAGATGGCAAAGCTACGAATCAAATTGAAGTGATTAGTGAAGGTAGTAAAGGTGCTATTCGTTATTATCAAGATAAATGGGAGCCAACTATTTCTGCTCAATCGAGCTTACAAAATGTTATAGGATTTTCGTATCACAGTGTGTTACAACTAGCTCAAGATTTATCCAATTTTACTACTTGGCAATCAGATGGAAGTTTTGAATATCAAGGAAGTGATGCATCCGTAAGACTAGCTTTAGCATCTATGAATATTCAAGTTCACGAAAATACGAAAATTACGGTGAAGATGAAAGCTGATGTTAAGACAAACTTAATTCAAAGTTTTTCATTAATTTTAAATGAAGAAGACGAAACGATTCAAAAAACTTATGAAGTGATTTTTAATGGAATGAATCAACAACATAAGAAAGAATTACCACTTTAGTAAGTTTCAGGTTACGAATAAATTAGTTAAAAAGATATTTCATGTTTCAATTGATTTCCTAGGAAAATACTACTCATATTCCTGTTTTTTTGTTACAATAGGAATGGATAAATTTAAAGAATTGCGAGAAATGGAAAACATTTTGTAGACATGCGAGAGGGAGAATGCTTGCATTCTCCTTTTTTTATGAAGATTGGAGGTAAGAGAATGGGAAGAATTATTTCAGTTGCGAATCAAAAAGGTGGAGTTGGTAAGACAACGACAACTGTTAGTTTAGCAGCTTCCCTAGCAAAACTTGGACAAAAAGTTTTAATTATTGATAGTGACCCTCAAGGAAATGCAACTAGTGGATTAGGTGTACAAAAAGCAGAATTAACCTATGATGTTTATGATGTTATTGTAAATGAAGTGAATGTTCATGAAGTAATTGTACCTACGACACGTGAAAATTTAATGATAGTACCTTCAACGATTCAGCTAGCAGGAGCTGAAATTGAATTAACAAATCAAACTCATCGTGAACAAAAATTAAAACATGCTTTAACAACGATTCGTGATGAATATGATTATATTTTTATTGATTGTCCTCCTTCTTTAGGACATTTAACAATGAACGCATTTACTGCTAGTGATACAGTATTAATCCCTGTACAATGCGAATACTATGCATTAGAAGGTTTATCTCAATTGATGAATACAATCACGATGGTTCGCAAACACTTCAATCCACAATTAAAAATTGAAGGTGTTTTATTAACAATGTTTGATGCACGTACTAATTTAGGAAATGAAGTAAAAGATGATGTAATCAAATACTTCAGAGAAAAAGTATATCGCACTATTATTCCTAGAAATGTTCGTTTATCAGAAGCACCAAGTTATGGACAAGCCATTGTAGACTATGATCCTCGTTCAAGAGGAGCAGAAGTTTATCTCGAATTAGCAAAGGAAGTGTTATCAAATGGTTAAAAATCAAAAATCAAAAGGCCTAGGTCGTGGAATTGATGCACTTTTTGGTGGGAATTTTGATAGTATCGAAAATTTAGAAAAAGTAGATACAACGAATGAAACGGTTGAAGAAATTTCCATTAATGAAATTCGTCCAAACCCGTATCAACCTCGAAAAGAGTTTAATGAAGAAGCTTTACAAGAATTAGCAGATTCGATTCGTGAACAAGGAGTTTTTCAACCGATTATCGTCCGAAAATCAAGTATTAAAGGCTATGAATTAGTAGCCGGAGAAAGAAGATTACGTGCTTCTAAACTTGCTGGAAAAGAAACTATTCCAGCTATTATTCGTGAATATAGCGAAGAAATTATGATTCAAGTAGCCGTTGTAGAAAATTTACAAAGGGAAGATTTACGACCAATTGATGAAGCATTAGCGTATAAATCATTAATGGATGCGTTAAAATTAAACCAAGAAGAAGTCGCAAAAAAAATCGGGAAAAGCCGTCCATATATTGCGAACTTTCTTCGTCTATTATCACTACCATTAGAAGTTCAAACACAATTACAAGAAGGTCAATTATCAGTGGGGCATGCTCGTGCTTTATTAGGTTTGAAAAAAGCAGACAAAATCGTTCCTCTTTCTAAGAAAGTCATTGAAGAAGGGATGACGGTTCGAGCTTTAGAAGAATTGATTCAAACAATGAATGAGCCGGTTGAGAAAGTGAAGAAAATCAAGAAAGTTCAAGAAAAACCAGCATATATTGTGGAATCCGAAGAAAGATTAATGGATAAATTTGGAACATCTGTCCAAATCACTCCGAAAGGAGAACGTGGAAAAATCGAGATTGAATACCTTTCTCAAAAAGATTTAACTCGTATTTTAGATGTATTAGAAATTGAATTAGATGATTAGGAGTGAATAGAATGGCTGTAGTGGAATATGCTCTTGGGGATTGTGTCGAAATGAAAAAACCTCATGCATGTCAAACCAATTCATGGACGATCATTCGAATGGGAATGGATATTCGTATCAAATGTAATCATTGTGGGCAAATGGTCTTAATGCCAAGACGAGAATTTGAACGCAAAATGAAAAAAGTAACTTTGAAAAAAGAAAATAATGAATAGAAAGAGTGTGAAAAATACATGGCGTTAACAGCAGGAATCGTTGGATTACCAAACGTTGGGAAATCAACATTATTTAATGCAATTACAAAAGCAGGAGTAGAGGCAGCAAACTATCCGTTTGCGACAATTGACCCAAACGTTGGTGTCGTAGAAGTTCCAGATGAAAGACTTCAAAAATTAACAGAATTAGTAAAACCGAAAAAGACAGTTCCAACAACATTTGAATTTACTGATATTGCAGGAATTGTAAAAGGTGCTAGCCGTGGGGAAGGTTTAGGAAATAAATTCTTAAGCCACATTCGCCAAGTAGATGCAATTTGCCAAGTCGTGCGTTGTTTCGAAGATGAAAATATTACACACGTTGCCGGTAAAGTAGATCCAATTGCGGATATTGAAACAATTAATTTAGAATTAGTATTAGCAGACTTAGAATCAGTTGATAAACGAATTGCTCGTGTTGCTAAAATTGCCAAAACAAAAGATAAAGATGCAGTAGCAGAATTAGCAGTTTTAGAAAAAATCAAGCCAGTATTAGAAGATGGTCAATTAGCACGTACGATTGAATTTACAGATGAAGAATTACCAATCGTGAAAAGTTTATTCTTATTAACAACAAAACCAATGTTATATATTGCTAATATTTCAGAAGATGATGTAGCAGAAGGTGGACATAATCAATATGTTCAATTAGTAGAAGAATATGCTGCAAAAGAAGATGCAGAAGTAGTCGTTATTTGTGCACGTGTAGAAGAAGAAGTTGCTGAATTAGAAGAAGAAGAAAAACAAGTTTTCTTAGAAGAATTGGGAATTGAAACTTCAGGTTTAGATATTTTAATTCAAAAAGCTTACCATTTATTAGGATTAGCAACTTACTTCACTGCTGGAGAACAAGAAGTTCGTGCTTGGACTTTCCGTAGAGGAATGAAAGCTCCACAATGTGCGGGAATTATTCACTCTGATTTTGAAAGAGGATTTATTCGAGCTGAAACAGTAGCTTATGCAGACTTATTAGAATTCGGTAGTATGGGTGCTGCTAAAGAAAATGGGAAAGTACGTCAAGAAGGAAAAGAGTATATCGTACAAGATGGCGATGTTATGCTTTTCAGATTTAACGTGTAATCATCATATCTTGTGGGGGATTGAATCATGACAGAAAATCAAACTGAAGTAAAAACAGTAGATATTACTACATTACGTAGTCAATTAACGAAAAAAAATGAACAATATGTATTACAACTAGAACGTTCTCTAAAAGAAGCTCAAGTGTCTAAAGCAAAAATCACTTCAACTTTAGAAGAAATGCTTCCTGTTTTAGTAGAAAAACAGAAAAAAGGTTTAACAGCTCGCCAATTATTTGGTACGGTGACACAACAAACACAATCTGTATTGGAAGGACCTAAAAAAGATCCAACTGTGAAATCACCAGATTGGCAAATTGCTGTAGATGGTGGATTAATGGTCGGAGGATTCTTCGCTTTAATCGCTGGAATTACTTTATTCTTAAATCCAGAACAATCAGAAGCGATGGGAGTTATTTCCTTAATCATGAACTTTGTAGTAGGTGGTTTAGCGTTATTAGCTTTATCTAAAGTAACTCCAGATATTAATCAACCAAAAGGAAAACGTGGCTATATTCGTTATTTAGTTGTTAGCTCATTAGTGATGCTTGCATGGTTAGTCCTTGTAATGGGAACACAATTGTTGATTCCGACAAGCATTAATTATGTTTTCCCAGCCATCGTGTACTTATTTATTGGATCGGGCTCACTTGTTTTGAAATGGTATTTGAAAAAAACATTGGATATTCGAGGCGGTATTTTATAAGCATACTTTTGATGCTTTAAGGTTAATGAAACTTGATTAGGATAATGGAAGTGGGAGTAGAAATCTGTTATTTCATCCCACTTTCAGTGTATCGGAGGGAATAAGATGAAAGCATTGCGAAAAATTTTATATTGGTTCATGTTTTTGATGGTATCTCTATCATTTTTTACTTCGAAAGTTGAAGCTAAAGGTAAAAGTTTAGAAGTAACAAAATATAATATCGATGTTGATGTAAGACCAAATGGTGATGTTCGCTTTAAAGAAGAAATGACTTTTACTGCTAATGGAAGTTACAATGGTATTTTTTATAATTTAGATTATTTTGGAGAAAAAGAACCAAAAGATGTAACGGTTGATTTTAAAACCAGTGATGGAGAAGTTGTTACATTATTAAAGAGTGATACAGGACGTAATAGTACTTATTCAACAGAAAATCTTGGATCGTTATTGAAGTTTAAGGTGTTCTTACCTTTCGCAGATAGTTCAAGAACAGTTGTTTTTAATTATACAATTCCACAGTTGATTAAAAATTATAAAGATACAGCGGAATTAAACCGACGAGTAGTTGGACAAGAGTGGGAAGTTACGCAAAAAAATATTCATGTTCATGTTAGCTTACCAGGTGCAGCAACAAAAGAAACATTAAGAGCTTGGGGACATGGAGGAATTGGTGGTAAGGTAGAAATTGATCCGGATTACAAAGGAGTTACATTTACCGTTAAGAAAAATGAACCAAAGAGTTTTGTAGAAACTCATATGCTATTTCCTGTAGAATTAACAAAAGATAATCCTGTGACAAACGATTTTAACGCTTTTGCTGGAATTGTAGACAGAGAAGAACAATTAGTGAAAAGAGATCAAGAGGAACGTTCTGTAAAATGGGGTGTAGCAGGTTTTGGAGGACTACTTAGTTTAGTCGCTTTAGTTTGGGCATTTTTCAAAGGAAATTTAGCAGATAAAAAACGTCTTGAAAAAGTACCGTTTGTACCAGAACATTTATATGAATTGCCAGAAGATTTGACTCCAGCCATTATGTCAGCAGCTATTTATGATGGTGTAACGATTGATGATTTTAGTGCAACGATAATGGATTTAGTACGTAAAAAAGTTCTAACGATGACGACTGAAGAACCTTATATTTTAGAGTTGAAACAACATTCGTATCATTTACTACCACATGAACAATTAGCTTTAGATATTTTATTTAAAAAAATTGCTAAAGGAAACACTTTAGACTTAGATTTAGTTTCTGAATTTGCAGAGAATTGCCCAGAAAGATATACGGATATGCTAGATAATTGGTATGAAAAAGTAGAGATTGCTTCTGATGAATATAGTGTTTATCGCTTCGAAGAGGGAGAAACTGCTCCAAAAGCTGTTGGTGCAAATCTTTTAGGGATAGCAGGATTTCTTCTGCTTGTTGGCGGTGTATTTTGGGCTACTAAGAATCTGTTTCTGACAATTGTTGCAGGGATTATTAGTTTTATTATTTATCTTATAACAGTTCGTTTTAGTAAATCAAATAGTCTACAAAGAAGCTTAAAAGGTGAATATGAATATCGTCGTTGGGAAGCATTCCGTCAAATGTTAATGGATATTTCTAGTTTAGATAGAGCTGATTTACCAAGTATTCAAATCTGGGATCATCTGCTCGTTTATGCGATTTCTTTAGGAGTTGCTGAACAAGTCATTGAAGTATTAGAAGAAAAATTCCCTGATTGGATTCAAGAAAGTGTATTCTATTCACCAACCTATGGTTGGCAAATGGCTGTCTATAATGAGATTTTACAAGATACATTAACTGATAGTTATCTTTCAGCAGTGGATGAAATTTCTTCAAGTTCCGATTCATCGAATAGCGGTGGATTTGGAGGAGGATTTAGTGGCGGTAGTTCGTTTGGATCTGGTGGAGGATCCGGCGGTGGAGGTTTTTAATTTCCTCATTATAAATAGATAAAGGAGCAAGTATGTTAAATGAAATGATGTTTCGACCAGTCGTTAAACCTGAAGTGGTCGAATATATGAGAAAAAGTCAACGTTTCTTTCCTGGTAAATTAGGAGAGTTAGAACAAATGGCGAATGATTTAGGAATTCCAATTATTCCTCATGAAACAGCGGTATATTTAGATTTCTTATTAGGACTATATCGTCCAACTCAAATTTTAGAAATTGGAACTGCTATAGGTTTTTCTGCTAGTTTAATGGCGCAATATGTACCAAAAGGCGGTTCTGTAACAACGATTGACCGATATGAATTAATGTATTCAAGAGCAAAAGAGAATTTTAAAAAATTAGGCATTGATGACATTGTGACTCAAATTGAAGGGGATGCAGCACATGTGTTGCCAACTTTAGAACAACAATATGACTTTATTTTTATGGATAGTGCAAAAGCGAAATATATTGAATTTTTCCCTCATTGTATGCGAGTATTAAAAACAGGTGGGGTATTGGTTGTTGATGATATTTTCCAAGGTGGAACAATTTTACAAGATGAGAGTGAAATCCCACGAAAAGTTCGAAAAATTCATCGTCGTCTAAACTTATTTTTAGACTTTGTTCAAAAAGATGAAGCGTTGAAATCCACTCTAGTTCCATTAGGAGATGGCATTATTATGATTCAAAAGTTAGAAGAAAAAGATTATCTTCCAATTGTTGAAGCTTTACTATAAAATGAGACTCTTTCTTTTCTATGAAAGTAGGAAAGAAAGAGTTTTTTTGTGTTTGATAAAGAGAAAAGTGCAGATTAGAAATAAAATGTATATTTTATTGACAAAAAGGATATAAAAAATGGTAGAATAGATAAAAGAAATAGAACCCGAAAGGACTTAGAAATGAAATTACTAACAATAGCAGTTCCTTGTTATAATTCACAAGAATATATGCATTACTGTATCCAATCATTAGTGACTGGTGGAGACCAAGTAGAGGTCTTAATTATTAATGATGGTTCAAGTGATAATACACAAAATATAGCAGAAAAGTTTGAACAACAATATCCAGGCATTGTCCGTGCAATTTCTCAAGAAAATAAAGGACATGGTGGTGCTGTCAATACAGGCATGCAACACGCAACTGGGAAATATTTTAAAGTAGTAGATAGTGATGATTGGGTCGATGTCCGTGCTTATTTAAAAATTTTAGAGCATCTACAAAAATTAGAAGAAACGCAAGAAGAAGTTGATGTAGTTATTACAAACTTTGTTTATGAAAAAGAACAAGCTCGAAGAAAGAAAATTATGAGATATCAATCATCATTCCCCGAAAACAAAGTGTTCACTTGGGATGATGCAAAGCCGCTTCGAAAAGGAAAGTATATGATGATGCATTCCTTAATGTATCGACTAGATATTTTAAAACAATCAAAATTACAATTACCAGAGCATACTTTTTATGTCGATAATTTATTTGTATTTATTCCACTACAGTATTGTAAGAAATTGTATTATATCAATGTTGATTTTTACCGTTACTTTATCGGACGAGAAGATCAATCCGTTAATGAACAAGTGATGATTCGCAGAATTGATCAACAAATTAGAGTGAATCAATTATTGATGGAAGCTTATCATAGTGATTGGGAATTTCCAAAAGTTTTAAATGACTATTTATTAAATCATTTAGAAATTACAACATTGATTTCTTGTGCCTTATTAAATAAAGCAGGCACACAGGTACATCAAGAGAAAAAGAAAGTTTTATTGGAAAAATTAAAAGAAACCAATACGACAGTTTATAAAGAAATTCGTAAAAATATAATTAGTAAAATTGCGATGAACGACAATGAACCTGCTAGACAAATGTCGAATTTGATTTATACAGTGACTCAAAAAATAGTTGGATTTAATTAGAAAATCCCCAACGATTGGAGACAAGCTCTATCGTTGGGGATTTTGATTTGTTGTTTTAATTATGAACCAGTATAAGTAGTGGGTTCAGTTTCAGTCGTTGTAGTAGGTTCAGGTTCGGCTTCAGGTTCAGTTGAAGTACCTGCAGTAGTAGTAGTTTCAACTGAAGAAGATTCAAAAATTGGTTCTTCCACAGTAGTTTCAATTGAAGGCTTGTCATGAATTGGTGCTTCATTTGGAACTACTCCACCGTTGAATTCATGTTTATCATACACTTCAGGCATACCAGGAACTCCACCTTTAAATTCAGGTTTATCATACACCTCTGGCATACCAGGAGTTCCACCGTTGAATTCGGATTTTTCATGCACTTCAGGCATTCCAGGTACTCCGCCTTCGAATTCAGGTTTCTCGAAAACTAAAGGTTCACCTTTACTTGTTTCGAATTTAGTAGTTTCACTATTTTTAGGAATAATGATATATCCATATAGACAGTGGTCTGAAGTTGGTACAAATGTAGTAACTGGAATTGTTGTTACTTTTGTTTCATTTTGTGCCATAACATTTCTTAAATTATAAAGAGATGTTACAGAAGCTGTAATCAGTAATACCATCCATACTTTTTTCTTATGGTATTTAATCATAAGAAATGCTAAACCAACTAATACTCCAGCAGTTAAAACAACTGCTATTGATTTTTGTGTCCCAGTTTGTGGCAATGATTGTTTTGCTTGAGCTTTCAAAACAGTTGTAAGTGTTGTTGTTTGTGGGGTACTTTCAGTTGTTTTCTTTTGTGTTGCTTCACTTGTTTTTTCTGGTTCATCTGGTAATTTACAGTGTTGTTTTGAATACACAAGAGTATAAGTAGTACCATCTTTAGGTAATTCATTTTCAGAATTTACTTGGATAATGTTTTTTACTTGGCTTTGATTTAATGTTTCTAATTCAACAGTATTAGCCGCTTGTGCGTAAATTGAACTATTTAAACCGCTAAATAATGCTGTTGTTAGAAATAACGCTGATAATAATAATTTTTTTATCATAATTTCCTCCTTTTTATACATTTAATATTTTATATACATTAGGAAGATGTGTCAGGGTGCTAACTTCATACATCTATGTTACAATACTGTTAATAAATATATAAGGAGAATAAATAAATGGCATATGATTATTTAGTAGTTGGGGCAGGGTTGTTTGGCGCAACTTTTGCACGTGAAGCTGCTAATCGAGGATTTAAAGTAAAAGTAATTGAAAAACGTTCGCATATTGCAGGAAACATTTATACAAAAGAAGTGGAAGGGATTCAAGTTCATGAATATGGGGCGCATATTTTCCATACAAGTGATAAAAGAATTTGGGATTATGTACATCAATTTGCGACATTTAATCGTTATACAAATACACCTGTTGCGAATTTTAATGGTGAAATCTATAATTTACCATTTAATATGAATACTTTTAATAAGTTATGGGGAGTTGTGACTCCGCAAGAAGCTGCTGCTAAAATTGAGGAACAACGAGCAGTATTAAAAGGGAAAACTCCTGAGAACTTGGAAGAACAAGCAATCTCTTTAGTAGGGGAAGATGTCTATTACAAGTTGATTAAAGGTTATACGGAAAAGCAATGGGGACGTTCTGCAACAGAATTACCAGCTTTTATTATTCGTCGATTACCTGTTCGATATACGTATGACAATAATTATTTCAATGATACGTATCAAGGCATTCCAATTGGTGGATATACTCAAATGGTTGAAAATATGTTCAATCATGAAAATATTGATGTAGAATTAAATGTTGATTTCTTTGAGAAAAAAGAAGAGTATTTACAAAGTGGTGCTAAAATTATTTTCACAGGTATGATTGATGAATTTTTCAATTATGAATTGGGAACTTTAGAATATCGTAGTTTACGCTTTGAAACAGAAGTGCTAGACACAGAAAACTTCCAAGGAAATGCGGTTGTAAATTATACGGATCGTGAAACTCCATATACTCGTATTATTGAACATAAACATTTTGAGTTTGGAACACAAGAGAAGACAGTGATTACAAAAGAATACCCATCAGATTGGGAAAAAGGTCAAGAACCTTATTATCCAGTTAATAATCAACAAAATAATGATTTATATGCTAAATATAAAAAGCTAGCTCAAACAGTTCCTCAAGTAATTTTTGGAGGACGTTTAGGTCAATATCGTTATTATGATATGCACCAAGTAATTGCAGCAGCTTTAGAAGTAGTTAAACAAGAATTTAAAGAAAAATAATCAATAAGGAGGACGTTTTCAAGGACGCCTCCTTATTTTGTTACAAAATAAGATGACGAATGTATACATAGAAAGGCTTTTAACTTTAATGGAAACAACTATTATTCAAAATTTTCAACGGATTTTTACAGTTATTTTTCAAAGATTTCAAAAAATGAAAAATATTGAATAAAACATGAAAGAAATGATTGATTCTGTTGGAATGAATTGTTATAATCGTGACACAATTAGTCTTCATCGTTTGACGGAGATTGGTTATATGAATGAAGTAGTGGTTAGAAAAGTTAAAAAATAAGTGATTCCAACAACTTATTACACCTTTTTAACATCATGTTTCATAGCAAAGAGCAAATTTTGAAAGCTCACTAATAAAAGGTAGTGAAAGTGTAGAAATGGAATTGTGAAATATTTCTAAAAAGTTTCAACAGCTTTTATAAAGGGGTAAACAAAAAGAAAGAAGGGATTATATGGAAGCTCAAGAAAAAATGACTGCAAAAGTCTTTATCAATAAAATCTTACAAGGAACTGCATTAGGGGTAATTATCGGTTTAATTCCAAACGCTGTATTATCTGCTATTTTAAAATATTTTAGTCAATATCCACTAGCAGTTCAAATTACACAAATCGCTGTAATTTTCCAATTAGCAACACCATTAATTATCGGGGCATTAATTGCTTTACAATTTGGTTTCAAACCAATGCCGATGATGGTTACAGCAGGAGCAAGTTTCGTTGCATCAGGTGTTGTAAAATTCAATCCAGAACTAGGAAAATATGTTGGAGCTGGTACTGGGGACTTAATTAATACAATGTTAACAGCTGCCATTGCGGTATTAGCATTAATGTGGATTAAAGATAAATTTGGTTCTACTGCGGTAGTTGCGATGCCAATCGTAGTCGGTGTAGGTGCTGCATTTATCGGATTACAATTATTACCATTCGTTGCAAAATTAACAGCAGGAATTGGAGCAATCATTAATGAATTTACTCATTTACAACCAATTTTAATGTCTATTTTAATTGTATGTTCATTTGCATTCTTAATTATTTCACCAATTTCAACAGTTGCGATTGGTTTAGCGATTCAATTAAACGGTGTGTCTGCAGGGGCTGCTGCGATGGGTGTTGCTGTTACAGCGGTAGTATTAGTGGTTCATTCATGGAAAGTGAATAATTCAGGAGTTACTTTAGCGATTGCTTTAGGAGCTATGAAATTAATGATGCCAAACTTATTTAAGTATCCAATTATTTTAGTACCAACTTTAACAACAGCAGTTATTTCTGCAATTCCAGTGGCATTATTGAGTGTGAGTGGTACTCCTCAATCTGCTGGTTTTGGTTTAGTAGGTTTAGTAGGACCTCTTGCTTCTATTGATGCAGGATTAAATGTTGGTTTAGCAGTAGTTGTTTGGTTAGTTGTACCAGTTATTGCAGCATTAGCAACTAAATTTGTATATGAAAATGTATTGAAATTATACGATTCTAATGTGGTATTTAAATTCCAACAATAAAATGAATCGTTGAAAAGAACTGGGCGTCAAGCTCAGTTTTTTTTATTTGTGGAAACTATAGGGTAGCATGAAATTAAAATCTCATTTATAATAAAGGTAAGATGGCAAAAGGAGAAAAAATATGCGTATTCAACAATTAATTTATTTAGAAAAAATTGCAGAAAAAGGATCCATTAATGAAGCCGCAAAAGATTTATTTTTAACTCAACCAAGTCTATCAAATGCCATGAAAGATTTAGAGCAAGAAATGAATATTCAATTATTAGTTCGGCATAAAAATGGAGTTTCTTTAACTGAAGAAGGTAGAGAGTTTTTAGTATATGCTAGACAAATATTGGACCAAGTAAACTTGATGGAAGAAAAATATAAACGTAAGACAAAACGGAAACGTGATTTCTCAGTTTCAGCTCAGCACTATGCGTTTGTCGTTCATGCTTTCGTTGAATTAATCCGTCAAGAAGCTGGTGATGAATATCAATTTACGCTAAGAGAAACAGAAACTCAAAATATTTTAGAAGACTTAATGAAATTCAAAAGTGAGTTAGGAATTTTATATTTAAATAATTTTAACCGTCAAGTGATGAAGAAGTTATTTAAAGAGAAAAACTTAGAATTTACGCCATTATTTACAGCAAAACCTCACGTGTTTATTAGTAGAGAGAATCCATTAGCTTCTCAATCTAGTATTACACTAGAAGAGTTGGAAGACTATCCTTATTTATCTTATGAGCAAGGAGAAGAAAATTCCTTCTATTTTGCTGAAGAGATTTTAAGTACTATGGAACATAAGAAGAGTATTAAAGTTAGTGACCGTGCGACAATTTTTAACTTAATGGTCGGACTAAATGGTTATACAATTAGTTCGGGAATTATTAGTAGCGAATTAAATGATGATAAAATTGTGGCAATTCCATTAGCGATTGAAGATGAATTAGAAATTGGTTATTTAAAACATCATCAAATGGAATTATCACCTGTTGCACATATCTTTTTAGAATTATTAATTACTCACATTCGTGGATATGGATTTGAAGTAGCAACTGTATTAGAGTAAATATAAAAATGATTAAAGGAGATTGATGATATGAGTTGGCAAGAAGTTGCATTAAAATGGGAAAAGTTCGAAGAATTAGAAGATTATTTAAAAACACAATTAGAGAACTTTTCTGAAAAAGAAAAAGAAGAAGCATTTTACGCTCCATTAGAATTTGGAACAGCAGGAATGCGTGGGATTGTTGGGCCAGGGATTAATCGTATGAATATTTATACGGTTCGTCAAGCAACAGAAGGATTAGCACGATTAATCGAAACATATGGAGAAGAAGCGAAAAAACGTGGGGTAGCAATCGCACATGATTCACGTCATTTTTCTCCTGAATTTGCATTAGAATCTGCAAAAGTTTTAGTAAAACATGGCATTAAAGCTTATGTATTTGAAGATTTAAGACCAACACCTGAATTATCTTATGCAGTTCGTCATTTGCATACATTTGCAGGAATTATGATTACAGCTAGTCATAATCCAGCTGCTTATAATGGATATAAAGTATACGGTGAAGATGGAGGACAAATGCCTCCAAAAGATGCAGATGCATTAACAGAATTTGTTCGCCAAGTTGAAAACCCATTAGTAGTAGAAGTGGTGACAAAAGAAGAATTAGAACAATCAGCATTATTTGAATGGATTGGTGAAGCAGTAGATGCAGCATATTTAGAAGAAATTAAATCTGTTTCAGTGAACCCAGACTTATTATCAAATACAAAAGATTTATCAGTTGTGTATACTCCATTACATGGAACAGGATTAATGTTAACAAAACGTGCATTAGATCAAGCTGGATTTACAGGATTACATGTTGTCTCAGAACAAGCTGTGCCAGATGGAGACTTTACAACGGTGAAATCTCCTAACCCTGAAGAAGCAGGTGCATTTGAATATGCAATTCGTTTAGGAGAAGAAACAAAAGCGGATGTATTATTAGCAACAGACCCAGATGCAGATAGAATGGGTGCTGCTGTTCGTCAACCAGATGGAACTTACCAAGTTATTACAGGAAACCAAATTGCAGCAATCTTATTAGATTACTTATTATTTGCCCATCAAAAAGCAGGAACATTACCAGCTAATGCTGCTGCTGTAAAATCAATTGTATCTAGTGAATTACCAACAGTCATTGCAGAACATTATGGTGCGAAAATGGTAAATGTATTAACTGGATTCAAATTTATTGCAGAGCAAATTAAAAACTATGAAGAAACAAATGCACATACATTTATGTTTGGATTTGAAGAAAGTTATGGATATTTAGTTCAACCATTTGTTCGTGATAAAGATGCAATTCAAGCAGTATTGTTATTAACAGAAGTAGCAGCTCACTTCAAGAGTGAAGGTAAAACTTTATATGATG
The DNA here is from genome assembly GCF_963528315.1 of uncultured Granulicatella sp. GTDB lineage: Bacteria > Bacillota > Bacilli > Lactobacillales > Aerococcaceae > Granulicatella. The sequence goes on from NZ_CAURVV010000015.1 coordinate 14,747, forward strand.
GCCTTCAAGCTTTATATGAAAAATATGGTTATTTCTTAGAAAAAACAATTTCTGTAACCGTTCAAGGCTTAGAAGGTCCTGCTAAGATCAAAGCTTTATTAGATGGATTACGTAAAGAAGTTCCGTCTAACTTTGGTGGGATTAAAGTATCAGTAGCACAAGATTTCGCAGTAAACCAACAAGTAGATGCAGAAGGTGTTGTTTCTGAAATTGGCTTACCAACTTCAAATGTATTGAAATATATTTTAGAAGATGGTTCATGGATTGCAGTAAGACCAAGTGGAACAGAACCTAAAATTAAGTTCTACATGGGTGTGAAAGCTGCGACTCAAGAAGAAGCACAAGAAAAATTAGCAAAATTCCAAAAAGACTTGGATGCCTATATTTAATATAAAAAATAGAATGAGACTTCTCTGAAGTAGTAGAGGACGACAGTACTCGTACAGTCAAGAATGACGCTACAAGGAGAAGTCTTTTTTGTTCTCTATTGGAAAAATGGCTTCAAAAAGAAAAAATTAGGAATTTTTCCAAGAAAACTCTTGCCACTTTGTGAAAAGAGGAGTAAACTAATAGTAGGAAGAATACATTGATAAATAAAGAGACTAGATAAAATAGTTTATTCATTTTGAAGGTATTTAAGTGTGGAAATGATGGTTGAAGAAGGGACTAGGAAACTAGTCCCTTTTGCCGTAAAAAAAGAGTTTGGAAAGTTTGTACAAACTATGAAAACTGGTGTACAATAAATGTAATTATAATGAAAAGAGGGTTATGGAACCATGAAATTCCGTTATCATGATGATAGTTTAACGTTACATACTGATTTATATCAAATTAATATGATGAAGACTTATTGGGAAACAGGTCTTCATGAGAAAAAAGCGATTTTTGAAGCTTATTTTAGAAAGTTACCTTTTGAAAATGGATATGCCATTTTCGCTGGTTTAGAACGTTTAGTTCACTATATTGAAGATTTAACATTTAGCCAAACAGATTTAGAATATTTAAGAAGTTTAGACATTTATCCAGAAGAATTTTTAGATTATTTGAAAAACTTTAAATTTAAAGGGAATATTCATTCTGCAGTTGAAGGGGAATTAGTGTTTGCCAATGAACCATTAGTTCAAGTAGAAGGAACACTTGCAGAATGCCAATTAATTGAAACAGCTCTATTAAATATTATTAATTTCCAAACACTCATTGCGACAAAAGCTTCTCGTATTCGTACAGTTGCTGGAGATGATCCTGTTCTAGAATTTGGAACAAGACGTGCTCAAGAATTAGATGCAGCGCTTTGGGGAACAAGAGCAGCTTATATTGGGGGATGTAATGCGACAAGTAATGTTCGAGCAGGAAAAATGTTTGGAATTCCTGTTTCAGGAACTCATGCGCATTCTTTAGTACAAGCGTATCGTGATGATTATGAAGCCTTTAAAGCTTATGCCTCTACTCACCGTGACTGTGTATTTTTAGTAGATACGTATGATATTTTACGTTCAGGTGTTCCAAATGCGATTCGTGTAGCGAAAGAATTTGGAGATAAAATTAATTTCTTAGGTGTTCGTATTGATAGTGGAGACATGGCCTATATGTCGAAAAAAGTTCGTCAACAATTAGATGATGCAGGCTTTACAGAAGCTAAAATTTATGCCTCAAGTGATTTAGATGAAAAAACTGTTCTGAACTTAAAAATGCAAGGTGCTAAAATTGATGTTTGGGGAATTGGAACACGTTTAATTACAGCTTATGATCAACCTGCTTTAGGATGTGTTTATAAATTAGTAGCGATTGAAGATGAAAATGGTGAAATGGTTCCAACCGTGAAAATTTCTAATAATGCAGAAAAAGTTTCAACACCAGGTAAAAAACAAGTATGGCGTATTACTCGTAAGAGCGATGGAAAATCCGAAGGGGATTATATTGCATTATGGCATGAACGTCCAGATGAATTAGAAGAATTATATATGTTCCATCCAGTTTACACATATATTAATAAAACAGTGACAGATTTTGATGCTCGTCCAATTTTACAATCAATTTTTGAACAAGGTAAATTAGTGTATACATTGCCTTCATTGAAAGAGATTAAAGCCTATAAAGATGAACAAGTAGAAGCGCTATGGGATGAATACAAACGTATCTTAAATCCTGAACAATATCCAGTTGACTTATCTACAGAAACTTATCAACAAAAACTCGCAAGTATTGAAGCAATTCGTGCAGAAGTAAAAGAGAAAATGAACCGCTTAAGCTAATTCGATAGAAAAGGAAGAAATCATGAGACCATTACAAAAACAAATTATTGAAACGTTAAAAGTGCAGCCGAAAATTGATGTTCAAGAAGAAGTTAAAAGAACGATTCAATTTTTGAAAGAGTATTTAGTCAAGCATTCTTTTTTAAAAGGCTATGTATTAGGCATTAGTGGTGGACAAGATTCTACTTTAGCTGGGAAATTAACTCAGTTAGCCATTGATGAGTTGAAACAAGAGTATCCAGAAAAAGATTATCGCTTTTATGCTGTTCGCCTACCTTATGGAATTCAAGCAGACGAACAAGATGCAATGGATGCCATTGAATTTATGCAAGCGTCAGATATTTTGAGAGTAGATATTAAACCAGCAGTGGATGCAGCTGCAAATAGTATTACAAGTTTGGGTTTGCAGATTAGTGATTTTAATAAAGGGAATATTAAAGCAAGAGAGCGTATGATTGCCCAATATGCAATTGCAGGTCAAACAAGCTGTGCGGTAATCGGTACGGATCATGCGGCGGAATCTGTGACAGGATTTTATACAAAATTTGGAGATGGTGGAGCAGACATTTTACCATTATGGCGTTTGAATAAACGACAAGGACGTCAGTTGTTAGAATATTTAGGAGCTCCAGAACATTTATATTTAAAACAACCAACAGCAGACTTAGAAGAAGAACGTCCATCACTTCCTGATGAAGTAGCTTTAGGCGTAACTTATGAAGCAATTGATGACTATCTTGAAGGAAAAGAAGTTTCGGAAAAAGATGCTCAAACCATTGAAAGTTGGTACATCAAATCAGAACATAAACGTCATTTGCCAATTACGATTTATGATGATTTTTGGAAATAATTAAAAATATAACTCTATTAGACAGGATAATTCCGAGTCTAATAGAGTTTTTTGTTTTGAAAATATTTGATTAAAAATCGGAGGTTATTATTTATTCTTATGAAAATTTCTGTTACAATACTGGTAATGACAAGTTGAGGGAGGAAGCGTTATGGACATTAAAATTGTAAAAAATCAAGAAGAAGGCGCTAAAGTTGCGTTTGAAGTTTTTAAAGAAGCTTATGAAAAGGGAGCGAAAGTTTTTGGGTTAGCAACAGGTTCAAGCCCTCTTGGTTTATATGAAAAAATTCGCCAAAGTACATTAGATTTTTCGGATAGAGTATCTGTAAACTTAGATGAATATGCAGGTTTATCAAATGAAGATGAACATAGTTATCATTATTTTATGAATGAGCAATTATTTGCAGCAAAACCATTTGCTAAGAGTTATTTACCAGATGGATTAGCAGAAGATATTGATGCTGAAGTGGAGCGATATGAAAAAATTTTACAAGATAATCCTGTTGATTTCCAATTATTGGGGATAGGGAGTAATGCCCATATTGGATTTAACGAACCAGGAACACCTTTTACTCAAAGAACACATAAAGTAGCGTTAGCACAAGCGACAATCGAAGCAAATAAACGTTTCTTTGAACGTGAAGAAGATGTGCCAAGATATGCTTATTCAATGGGATTACAATCAATTATGGATGCAAAACAAATATTATTAATTGCATTTGGGGAGAAAAAAGCACAAGCGATTTTAAATACGGTAAAAGGGGATGTTACGACAGATGTGCCTGCTAGTATTTTACAGAAGCATCCAAATGTAACAATTATCGTTGATGAAGCTGCTGCAGCATTATTAAATAGATAATGAAAAAGGGTATACTATTACTCGGGAAAAGGTTTAGGAGAAAAAGGAGAGCGATATGATGGTAAAATTAGTTTTTGCTCGCCACGGCCAGTCAGAATGGAATAAGGCCAATCTCTTCACTGGTTGGGCGGATGTTGATTTATCTGAAAAGGGGATTCAACAAGCAATTGATGCCGGAAAATTAATTAAAGAAGCAGGGATTGAATTTGATCAAGCCTATACTTCAGTGCTAAAACGTGCCATTAAAACAACGGATTTGGCATTGGAAGCTTGTGATCAATTATGGATTCCTGTTGAAAAATCTTGGCGTTTAAATGAACGTCATTATGGTGGTTTGACTGGGAAAAATAAAGCAGAAGCTGCTGAAAAATTTGGAGATGAACAAGTTCATATTTGGCGACGTTCCTATGATGTGTTACCTCCAAAAATGGATCGAGATGATGAGTATTCAGCACATGGAGATCGGCGGTATGCAAAGCTGGATGATTCTGTAATTCCAGATGCAGAAAATCTTAAAGTGACATTGGAACGTGTTCTTCCATTTTGGGAGGATAAAATTGCTCCAGATTTAAAAGCTGGTAAAAATGTTTTTATTGGCGCACATGGAAATTCTATTCGTGCGTTAGTAAAACATATTAAAGGATTATCAGATGACGAGATTATGGGATTGGAAATTCCAAATTTCCCCCCATTAGTCTTTGAATTTGATGAAAACTTACATGTAGTTTCAGAATATTATTTAGGAAAATAATCTTCCAAATCTTTGAAACTGAATAGTGATACCCTTAGGACTTATCGATTGAACGGTAAGTCCTTCATTATTTTATATAATACTTTTTATAATCTTTTAAAAATTGTGAAAGTAATTTCTAATTTTTAAGGAATTTGGATTGGAAAACAAAGAAATTTGAAATTACTTTCTAAAATAGCATCTAATATTGAAAATGCTTTCTGCTACAATTATACTAATGAATGTAAAGGCTTTTATATAAAGAAAAGGAGGCTGAATATGAGTATTCAAGGGCAATTAATCGTATCTTGCCAAGCGTTGCCACATGAACCGTTGCATAGCGATTTTATTATGGCTCGTATGGCAGTCGCAGCAAAGGAAGGAGGAGCAAAGGGGATTCGTGCTAATTCTGTCATAGACATCAAAGCTATTAAAGAAGCAGTTGATTTACCTGTAATTGGAATTATTAAAAGAGATTATGATGATGCTGATGTCTATATTACTGCCACTATGAAAGAAGTGGATGAGTTAATGGAAGCAAAACCGGAAATTATTGCATTAGATGCAACGATTTCTAGTCGTCCTAATGGACAAACTTTAGATGAATTTTATCAAGAAATTCGTCAAAAATATCCAACTCAAAAACTAATGGCAGACTGTTCGACAGTTGAAGAAATGATTCATGCAGATGAATTAGGGTTCGACTATATCGGAAGTACATTAGTAGGATATACCAACCAAAGTAAAGGGGATAAAATTGAAGCAAACGATTTTGAAATTCTCCGTGAAGTCTTAAAGGTTATCAAACATCCACTCATTGCAGAAGGAAATATTGATACGCCTGAAAAGGTAAAACGTGTACTTGAATTAGGGGCCTATAGTGTAGTTGTTGGATCAGCGATTACAAGACCTCAATTAATTACAAAAAAATTTGTAGATGCGATTCAATCATAAAAGGAAAATAATTAGGGGGAAACCATATGTTTAAAGTATTACAAAAAATTGGTAAAGCATTTATGTTGCCGATTGCTATTTTACCGGCAGCTGGTTTGTTATTAGGGATTGGTGGTGCATTGTCAAATCCAACGACAGTAGCTACTTATCCAGTGTTAAATAATAGTCTTTTACAAGCAATTTTCACAGTAATGAGTTCAGCGGGGGAAGTTGTATTTGCGAATTTAGCGTTACTACTCTGTGTGGGCTTATGTATTGGGTTAGCAAAACGTGATAAAGGTACTGCAGCACTGGCTGGGGTTACTGGTTATTTCGTAATGACAGCAACAATCAAAGCACTTGTTAAATTATATATGGCTGAAGGAGCTTCAATTGATACAGGTGTAGTTGGTGCCATCGTAGTAGGTTCTGTAGCGGTTTATTTACATAATCGTTATAGCAATATTCAATTACCTCAATTCTTAGGATTCTTTGGAGGTAGCCGTTTTGTTCCAATCGTAACTTCATTTGCTTCAATTGTAGTTGGGGGTATTTTCTTTGTAATTTGGCCTCCATTCCAACAATTATTAGTATCAACTGGTGGTTATATCTCACAAGCTGGACCATTTGGAACATTCTTATATGGATTCTTAATGCGTCTATGTGGTGCAGTTGGTTTACACCACATGATTTATCCATTATTCTGGTATACAGAATTAGGTGGCGTTGAAGTAGTTGCAGGTCAAACTGTAGCAGGAGCTCAAAAAATCTTCTTTGCTCAATTAGCAGATCCAACACATGTTGGTCTATTTACTGAAGGAACTCGTTTCTTCGCAGGTCGTTTCTCTACAATGATGTTTGGTCTTCCAGCAGCATGCTTAGCAATGTATCACTGTGTTCCAAAAGATCGTCGTAAAAAATATGCTGGTTTATTCTTTGGGGTAGCTTTAACTTCATTCATTACTGGTATTACAGAACCAATTGAATTTATGTTCTTATTCGTAAGTCCAGTACTTTATGTTGTTCACGCATTCTTAGATGGTGTAAGCTTCTTTATTGCTGATATCTTAAACATTTCTATTGGTAATACATTCTCTGGTGGGGTTATCGACTTCACATTATTTGGGGTATTACAAGGAAATGATAAAACAAATTGGTTATTACAAATTCCATTTGGTTTAGTATGGAGTGTTCTATACTATGTTGTATTCAGATGGTTTATCATTCAATTCAATGTTGCAACTCCAGGTCGTTTAGATGAAGAGTTAGTAGATGATGCACAACCGGTTGTAGAAACAAAAGATACATTAAAACAAGATAGCGTTCGTATTATTGAAGCATTAGGTGGAGCAGAAAACATTGAAGATGTAGATGCATGTATTACTCGTCTACGTGTAGCAGTTCGTTCTGTAGATAAAGTAGATAAAGCAACTCTAAAATCTATTGGTGCAGTAGATGTACTAGAAGTAAATGGTGGAGTTCAAGCAATTTACGGTGCGAAAGCAATTCTTTATAAAAACAATATTAACGAAATTTTAGGAGTAGATGACTAATCGTTGTCTAAACTCTTTCAAGCTAGGGGATGAAAGTCTCCTAGCTTTTTATTTTTTAAAACACGAGACTTGAAAAATATGATACACTAGCAGTAATGAAAAGGTTAAGGGAGTAACAATATGATATCTTTTGAGAAAAAAGTCACACCATTAATTGAATCGATTTATGATACATTAACCCCTAATGAAAAAACAATTGCGCAATATTTTTTAAAGCAAAAATCTACAGAAGAATCTTTATCTGCTAGAGCCGTATCGGAGAGATTGTTTGTATCCATTCCATCATTGACTCGTTTTGCTCAAAAATGTGGTTATAAGGGATATCGACAATTTATTTATGATTTTCAAGAAAGTAAAAAAGAGGGAGAAGTCATTCATAATGATTTAACGAAAACAGTTTTATCAGACTATGAAGAATTACTATCGAAATCTTTTTCTTTAATTGATGAAAGCCAAGTCATTAAAGTGTGTGGTTTATTGAATAATGCAAAACGAGTTTATATTTATGGACAAGGGAGTTCAGGGTTAGCAGCTCATGAGATGAAGTTTCGTTTTATGCGACTAGGAATGATTTGTGAGGCGATTACGGATTTGCATACCATGCTGATGAATCGAGTGCTTGTGGATGAACAGTGTTTAGTCATTGGGATATCAGTTTCTGCGAATGCAAGTGTAGTAGAGGCGGTACGTCAAGCGAAAAAGCAAGGGGCAAAAACGGTTTTAATTACTTCAAAACGAAGTGAAGAAAGTGAAAAAGTTTGTGATGAATTAGTATTAATTGCAATGAAAAATGCGTTAGATCAAGGGGGGCTAATTTCTCCACAATTTCCAATTTTAGTCATGGTAGATATTTTTTATAGTTATTATAAAGAGATTGATAAAGACTATAAGCATCATTTATTCTCCAATACATTAACTGCTTTAGGAGCAAAAGAAGATAAAAAAGAATAGGCTTAAAAGAGATGAAGAACATGAAAGCGTTTTGTTCTTTATCTTTTTTTATATAAAAATCGGAATTTTTCAAAAATATTTTGGAGTACCTAAAAAACTCTTGACGAGAGAAAGTATTTAGGGTAACCTAATTATTGGCATAAGAAATATGACAGAAAGAAGGAGGCAGATTCATGATTAAAGTCGAAAATCTGGGAGTATCTTACGCAATGCAACCAGATGTTTTAAAGGATTGTCATGTAGAAGTTAATGGCCCAACGATTTTGGGAATTATTGGTCCTAATGGGGCAGGGAAATCTACTTTATTAAAAGCAATTCTAGGATTAATTCCGCATACGGGAAAAGTGACATTTGATGGAGAAGCAGCGAGTCAATCGCTAGGGAGAATTGCATACGTTGAACAAAAAAGTAATTTGGATTTTACATTTCCAATTACGATTCGTGAATGTGTAGCATTAGGAAAAACTGTAAAAATGAAACCATTTCAACGGTTAAACGCTCAAGATTGGAAAGATGTCGATGAAGCGATTGAAGAAGTTGGATTAACAGAATTAGCCAATCGTCCAATAGGAGCATTATCTGGCGGACAATTCCAAAGGGTATTATTAGCACGTTGTTTAGTCCAAAAAGCAGATTACATCTTCTTAGATGAACCATTTGTTGGGATTGATATGATGAGTGAAAAAGTCATTATGACTTTAATTCGTCAATGGAAAGAAGAAGGTAAGACTATTTTAATGGTGCATCATGATTTATCGAAAGTACGTGATTATTTTGATCAAGTCATTTTAGTGAATCGTGGAATTGTAGATAGTGGAAAAACTGAGGAAACATTTGTTCCTGAAAAAATTAGAAAAACTTACGGTGGAGAAGTTTTCATAGCTCAAGGGGGACAAACTCATGAATAATTTTTTACAAGGATTAATGAACTATCATTTTGTGCAAAATGCATTAATTTCTTCTGTTTTAATTGGAGCAGTTGCCGGAATGATTGGATGTTTTATCATTCTTCGTGGAATGTCGTTAATGGGAGATGCGATTTCTCATGCGGTGTTACCAGGGGTAGCATTATCTTTTATTCTTGGTATTAACTTCTTCTTTGGAGCACTAGCGTTTGGATTATTAGCATCGTTTATTATTGCTTTTATTAATCGAAATAGTGTCGTAAAAAGTGATACTGCGATAGGAATTACCTTTAGTTCGTTTTTAGCTTTAGGGATTATTTTAATCGGTGTTGCAAAAAGTTCAACAGACTTATTCCATATTTTATTTGGGAATATTTTAGCGGTACAAGATTTTGATTTAGTAATTACAGCAATTGTGGGAATATTTGTTTTTGTAACGATTATTTCTTACTTTAAAGAATTACAAGTAACGAGTTTTGACCCAGTCTTTGCTCGTTCGGCAGGATTGAATGTATCATTCTATCATTACTTATTGATGTTTCTTTTAGCATTAGTTTCGATTACAGCAATGCAAAGTGTCGGAACAGTTATGATTGTAGCGTTACTGATTACACCAGCAGCAACAGCGTATTTATATTCGAAGAGTTTGAAAACCATGTTAGCTTTATCAGCGATGTTTGGTTCACTTTCTTCGATTGTTGGTTTAGTAATCGGCTATACGTTTAATATTGCAGTAGGTTCAACCATTGTATTAACTGCTGCAGCATTCTTTGTGATTAGTTTTATTGTATCACCAAAACAAAGGGAAGGTAGGAAAAAAGCATGAAAATCGGGAAATTATTAACAGTCGGTTTATTATCATTAGTAGGTTTTGCAGGATGTTCAACAAACACAACATCTACATCTACAACTACAACAAAAAGTAATGAACCTAAAAAAGTACAAGTAGTAGCAACAAACTCTATCATTTATGATATTACAAAAAATGTTGCTGGGGATTTAGCAGACATTCACAGTATTGTTCCAGTTGGACAAGATCCACACGAATATGAACCATTACCACAAGATGTTCAAAAAATTCATGATGCAGACCTAATTTTCTATAATGGAATTAACTTAGAAAATGCAGATGATGCTTGGTTTACAAAAATGGTTAAAAATGCTGGTAAAGTAGCAGATAAAGATTACTTTGCAGTAAGTGATGGCGTTGATGTAATTTACCTTGAAGGGGAAAAAGAAAAAGGTAAAGAAGACCCTCATGCATGGTTAAACATCGAAAATGGTGTGATTTATGCTAAAAATATTGCAAAACAATTAATTGCAAAAGATCCAGAACATAAAGATACTTACCAAAAGAATCTTGATAAATATGTTGCTGAATTGGATAAATTAGATAAAGACGCAAAAGAACGTCTTGCTAAAATTCCAGAAGAGAAAAAATTAATTGTTACGAGTGAAGGATGCTTCAAGTACTTCTCTAAAGCTTATGGAGTTCCATCAGCTTACATTTGGGAAATTAATACTGAAGAAGAAGGTACTCCTGAACAAACAACTCGTTTAGTAGAAATTCTTAAAAATTCTAAAGTTCCTTCATTATTCGTTGAATCAAGTGTTGACGAACGCCCAATGAAGACAGTTTCACAAGAATCAGGTAAGCCAATTTACTCAACAATCTTTACTGACTCAATTGCTGAAAAAGGTAAAGATGGAGATAGCTACTTAAGCATGATGAAATGGAACTTAACAAAAATTATTGAAGGTTTAGAAAAATAATTCGCAGTCTAATAGTATGGTGAGCTATAAAACTGCAAATAAGCCAGGGTGTTAAGCCCTGGCTTTTTTGCACTCAAAAAATTGATGATTATATGAAAAAGGCATCCTAAATAGGATGCCAAGAAATAAAACGTAACAAGCCTATGTCTCGCAAACACCGCAGATAACGTTTTTCTTTAATAGAGGGGAAGGATAACTTCCCTCACTCTCAGTATATAATAATAAAAAAGGCAACTCAATAAAAATGTGATGATAGGAATGAATTTTGGGTGTAACAATTGTACTTTTAAATATCCATCTGTCATAATGGTGATGAGGTGTAAATGATTATGATAAAATTAGATTCAGTAAATGAATTATCTGATTTACTAAAATTTTGCATGATTATGGAAGAGCAAAAATTAAAATCTAATTTTTCTGACTTATCTAGAAAGTTTTATGTTGTTCGTAGAATTGTTAAAAAGTACTATAACGGCTATAACAAATCTAAAATAAGAGTTAGAAAATCAAAAATCGATTCATTACATTCATTAATTCAAGAATTATTGAATGACGACGCTTGGCAAATTGTTAAAAGAAAGCAGATTTATGGCGTTTTTTAGTAAAAAATCATGAGTTGACTATCGGTGAATCCAATTTTAGAAAGTACATTTCAACTCATCCAAAATTTCAACAATATTTTAATAAACGATAGTCAATTTTGAATTATGCAGGAGGCGATGACAAATGATAGCAAATGTAAAATTAATTGAAGAAGTACTTAAAAAATATTCAGCATACAAGATAGGAAAAGAAACTGGGATAAGTTATAGTACAGTAAATGATTGGAAAAAAGGAATAACAAGCGTATACGGTATGAAACTAGAGTATGCCATTAAATTAACAGAATACGCAATTCAAGAAAAAGTTGAAGTAGAGGAAAATTAAATTAAATTCGAAAACATTGAAATGCTGGAAATGATGAAGAAGAGTTCGCGATAATCTAAAATTAAGAATGATCTGTACAAAAAAGGTGCTACTCAAAATAGCACCTTTTTTGTTACAAAGTTGTTCCATAAATGTTCCGTGGAATCGGTAATTTCAAGAAACGTTAAGAATGATAAAACGTTGATTTGACAATGTTTTGCAATCTTAGAAAATGACAAGAAATTACAAATAACGCCACCTGAGGGAATCGAACCCCCATTATAAGAACCGGAATCTTATGTGATATCCATTACACTAAGATGGCTAAACAATGTAAGAATATTTTATCCAAATTCATATGAAAAAACAAGAAGAAACCCTTACAAAAAAAGAAATAGATTGATTTAGAAAAAGCAGAAAAAGACAACTTTAAAAGAGAAAAAAGAAAGAGAAAGGGACTCAAAAAGTCCCGGTTTAATATTTTTTTAGAAAATATTAAACACTTTCAAGTTGCATTTTACAAATATTGTTGGTACAATATTTGTGTAATTAAGAAAGTTTTCTATGTATAGATAGCTGATTTTTAGGGACGGTTTTTAGCCCAGTAATGAAACGAAGGGAATCGGAATTATGGATTGTATGAGATTAATGCAACTTCTAGTCCCCGAAAGCAATCAAATGTTAAAAATTCGTTTCCAAATTTTGCGAGCGATACAACGAACACAACCGATTGGTCGAAGAGGGCTTGCAAAGCAGTTGGAAATATCGGAACGGATTCTTCGTTCTGAAACAGATTTACTAAAAGAACAAGGTTTAATTACATATTCTGCAAAAGGAATGTTTGTTACTGAGTTAGGAAAAGATACTTATCTTGGATTAACTTCAATCATTCAACAGTGTATCGAAATGACTGATTTTGAAAAAGAAATTTCGGATAAGCTAGGAATTAGATTTTGTAAAGTGGTTACTGACAGTGGTCCAAATAAAGGGCTGCAAATTAGTAATCAAGTACAGGAATTGATGAAATGGATGTTGCCGGTTGATCAATCAATCGTTACAGTGACGGGTGGTAGAACGATGGCAATGGTAGCAGAATATTTTTCAAAAGAGATTTTACAACAACGTGAAATTTCATTTGTACCTGCAAGAGGAGGAGTGGGCGGTTCCACTTTAATTCAAGCAAATAGTGTTAGTGAAAAGATGGCGACAAAAACAGGTGGAGAACATTTTTCATTATATGTTCCGGAACATGTTAGTAAAGAGACGTATCTTCCGTTATTACAAGAACCATTGGTTTCACAAACATTGACAATGATGAAACAAGCGAATTGTTTATTGTATAGCGTTGGAAATGCAAGTGTCATGGCTGAACGAAGAGGGTTGTTACCTCAAGAAAGTCAGTTTATTGCAAGTAGGCGTGCTGTAGGTGAAGCGTTTGGTTGTTTCTTCGATGCAAAAGGAAAGGTTGTTTTTAAACTTCCACGAGTAGGTTTGCATCTTAGTGATTTAGAGTCTATCCCACATAGTATTGCTATTGTGGAAGGTGCTCAAAAGGCAGAGGCTTTAATGGCTTATGCCAAATTAGCTCCTATCGATCGAACATGGTTTGTGATTGATGAGAGTTTAGCAAATATGGTTTTGAACGGGGTAACCCGCTAAAAATAAAAAAATATATCCCTAGGAGGAAAAACTATTATGACAGTTAAAGTTGGTATTAACGGTTTCGGACGTATTGGACGTTTAGCATTCCGTCGTATTCAAGAAGTGGAAGGATTAGAAGTTGTTGCAATCAACGACTTAACAGATGCTAAACAATTAGCACACTTATTAAAATACGATTCAACACAAGGACGTTTCAACGGAGAAGTTGAAGTATTAGAAGGCGCATTCCGCGTAAACGGTAAAGAAGTTAAAGTATTAGCTAACCGTAATCCTGAAGAATTACCATGGGGAGAACTAGGCGTTGATATCGTTTTAGAATGTACTGGTTTCTTCACTTCTAAAGAAAAAGCTGAATTACACTTAAAAGGTGGAGCTAAACGTGTTGTTATCTCTGCTCCTGGTGGTAACGATGTACCAACAGTTGTATACAACGTAAACCATGACATTTTAACAGGTAAAGAAACAGTTATTTCTGGTGCTTCATGTACTACAAACTGTTTAGCACCTATGGCTAAAGCATTAAACGATAACTTCGGAATCGTTGAAGGATTAATGACTACAATTCACGGTTACACTGGTGACCAAAACACATTAGATGCACCTCACGCAAAAGGTGACTTACGTCGTGCTCGTGCTGCAGCTGTAAACATCGTTCCTAACACAACTGGTGCTGCTAAAGCTATCGGTTTAGTAATTCCAGAATTAAACGGTAAATTAGATGGAGCTGCTCAACGTGTTCCTGTACCAACAGGTTCATTAACAGAATTAGTAACAGTATTAGAAAAACCAGTTACAGCTGAAGAAATTAATGCTGCTATGAAAGCTGCTGCAACTGAATCTTACGGATATACTGAAGAACCATTAGTATCTACTGATATCGTAGGTATCACTTATGGATCATTATTTGATGCTACTCAAACTAAAGTAATGACTGTAGGCGACAAACAATTAGTTAAAACAGTTTCTTGGTACGATAATGAAATGTCATATACTGCACAATTAATTCGTACTTTACAATACTTTGCAAACTTATAATATAAAGTTTTGATATAGCTAATCGTATCGAATTTTTCAGGGCGATGGAAGCATTCGCTTCCTCGCCCTGTTTTCATAATGTGGGTATTACACTCGCTCCAAATAAATTTTTTCTAGGAGGCTATTCTATGGCTAAAAAAATTGTGACAGATTTATCTGTTAAAGGTAAAAAAGTATTAGTACGTGTTGACTTTAATGTTCCATTAAAAGATGGCGTTATTACAGATGACAACCGTATTGTTCAAGCATTACCAACTATTCAATACTTGATTGACAATCATGCAAAAGTAATTCTTTTCTCTCACTTAGGAAAAGTAAAATCTGAAGAAGATAAAGCTCGTTTAAGCTTACGTCCAGTTGCTGTACGTTTATCAGAATTATTGAAAAAAGATGTAACATTCGTTCCAGAAACTCGTGGAGAAGCATTAGAATCAGCTATTAATGGTTTAGCTGAAGGAGATGTTTTATTATTTGAAAACACTCGTTTCGAAGATTTAGATGGCAAAAAAGAATCTAAAAACGATCCTGAGTTAGGCAAATATTGGGCATCTTTAGGAGAGTTGTTCGTAAATGATGCATTTGGTACAGCTCACCGTTCTCACGCTTCAAACGTAGGAATTGCTAGCCAATTAGAAACTGCAGCTGGTTTCTTAATGGAAAAAGAAATTAAATTCATTGGTGGAGCAGTAGATACACCAGAACGTCCATTCGTAGCTATTTTAGGTGGAGCGAAAGTTTCAGATAAAATTGGCGTTATCGAAAGCTTAATTGATAAAGCTGATAAAGTGTTAATCGGTGGAGGAATGGCTTATACATTCTTCAAAGCTATGGGTCGTGAAGTAGGTCTATCATTATTAGAGGTAGATCGTATCGAATTAGCAAAACAATTAATGGAAAAAGCTGGCGACAAATTAGTATTACCAATTGACAATGTAGTTGCAAAAGAATTCTCAAATGATGCAGTTGCTACAACTGTACCTTCTGACCAAATTCCAGCTGACCAAGAAGGATTAGACATTGGTCCTAAGACTGTTGAATTATTTGCTAGCTACTTAAAAGATGCTAAAACAGTTGTATGGAATGGACCTATGGGTGTATTCGAATTATCTAACTTTGCTAAAGGAACAATCGGTGTATGTGAAGCTATTGCTTCTTTAGAGGGTGCTACAACAATCATCGGTGGTGGAGATTCTGCAGCAGCAGCAATTTCACTAGGATATGCTGATAAATTCACTCATATCTCAACTGGTGGTGGAGCTTCATTAGAATACTTAGAAGGTAAAGAATTACCTGGTGTAGCTTCAATTAGTGATAAATAATTTAAAAAAATTGAAAGAGACTCACTGAAATGATGCATTCATTTTCGTGAGTCTGCTTCATAAACAATTTTAGGAGGAAAAATTATGCGTAAACCAATTATTGCAGGAAACTGGAAAATGAATAAAAACCCTAAAGAAACTCAAGCATTTGTTGAGGCTTTAGCAGGTAAATTACCATCATCAGAAGTTGTTGAGTCTGCTGTAGCAGCTCCAGCAGTTGATTTATCTACTTTATTAGCTGCAGCTGAAGGTTCAGAATTAAAAGTAGCTGCTCAAAACTGCTATTTCGAACAAGAAGGTGCTTATACAGGAGAAACTTCTCCAAAAGTATTATCTGAAATGGGCGTTCACTATGTTGTAATTGGACACTCAGAACGTCGTGAATATTTCCACGAAACTGATGCAGATATTAACAAAAAAGCAAAAGCAATTTTCGCAAATGGTATGTTACCAATTATTTGTTGTGGTGAAACATTAGAAACTTATGAAGCTGGTAAAGCAGCTGAGTTTGTAGGAGCACAAGTTTCTGCAGCGTTAGCTGGATTATCAAACGAACAAGTTTCATCATTAGTGATTGCATATGAACCAATTTGGGCAATCGGAACTGGTAAATCAGCTTCTCAAGATGATGCTCAAAAAATGTGTAAAGTAGTACGTGACGTTGTAGCAGCAGACTTTGGTCAAGAAGTAGCTGATAAAGTACGTGTACAATACGGTGGTTCTGTTAAACCTGAAAATATTAAAGAATACATGGCTTGTCCAGATGTGGATGGAGCTTTAGTAGGTGGAGCAAGCTTACAACCTGAATCATTCTTAGCTTTATTGGAGGCAGTAAAATAATGTCTAAATCACCAGTAGCGATTATTATCTTAGATGGTTTCGGATGGAGACCAGAAGTAGAAGGTAACGCTGTAGCACAAGCAAAGAAACCAAATTTTGACCGTTATTATAATGAATTTCCTCATACAACATTAAAAGCATCAGGTTTAGATGTAGGTTTACCAGATGGACAAATGGGGAACTCAGAAGTAGGTCATACAAATATCGGTGCAGGTCGTATTGTATACCAAAGCTTAACTCGTATTGATAAAGCGATTTTAGATGGTGAATTCGATACAAACCCAGCATTAAATGGTGCCTTTAACCATGTATTAGAAAATGATTCTGCATTACACTTATTTGGATTATTATCTGATGGTGGAGTACACAGCCATATCAATCATTTATTAGCATTAATTGAAACAGCAAAAGCAAAAGGTATTTCTAAAGTTTATGTTCATGCATTTATGGACGGACGTGACGTGGATCCACATGGTGGTCCAGCGTATATTAAAACTTTAGAAGAAAAATTAGCAGAAGTTGGAGTAGGTCAAATCGCAACAGTATCAGGTCGTTACTATGCAATGGACCGTGACAAACGTTGGGAACGTGTTCAATTAGCTTATGATGCAATTGCACATGCAAAAGGACCACAATTCGAATCAGCTCAAGCAGTAATTGATCACAGTTATGCTGAAAATGTAACAGATGAATTTGTGATTCCATCAGTAATCGTTAAAGATGGCCAACCAGTTGCGAAAATTGAAGAAAATGATGCAGTTATTTTCTTTAACTTCCGTCCTGACCGTGCGATTCAATTATCAAATGCATTTACAGATAAAGAGTGGACAAACTTTGATCGTGGTGAACATGCTGCAAATGTTAAATTTGTGACAATGACATTATACAATCCGAGTGTAGATGCAGAAGTTGCATTCCCACCAATTCCTATGACAAATGTTTTAGGAGAAGTATTATCTAAAGCAGGATTAGCACAATTACGTATTGCAGAAACTGAGAAATATCCTCACGTTACATTCTTTATGAATGGTGGACGTAACGAAGAGTTCCCAGGAGAAAATCGTATTTTAATTCCTTCACCAAAAGTTGCAACATATGACTTAAAACCTGAAATGAGTTGCTATGAAGTAGGAGACGCTTTATATAACTCAATTCAAAATGATGAAAATGATGCAATCATCTTAAACTTCGCAAATCCAGATATGGTTGGACACTCTGGTATGTTAGAGCCAACGATTAAAGCAATCGAAGCAGTAGATGAAAACTTAGGTAAAGTAGTGGATGCTATTTTAGCTAAAGGTGGTACTGCAATTATCTTTGCTGACCACGGCAACTCAGAAACAATGATTACACCAGAAGGTACACCTCATACTGCTCATACAACAGTTCCAGTACCAGTAATCGTAACGAAAAAAGGTGTTACATTACGTGAAGGTGGCCGTTTAGCAGACGTTGCACCTACAATGTTAGATTTATTGAATGTAGCAAAACCTGAAGAAATGACAGGCGAAAGCTTAATTCAAAAATAATCTTAAAAAAAGGCTTTCAATTTAAGGAAAATATTGCATCAAAAGCATTTTTCGACTAAAATAGAAACGTACAAATAAATATAAAGGAGTTAATAAATCATGCCATTTATTACAGATGTATTAGCAAGAGAAGTATTAGATTCACGTGGTAACCCAACTATCGAAGTTGAAGTTTACACAGAAAGCGGAGCGTTCGGACGCGGTATGGTTCCTTCAGGAGCTTCTACTGGTGAATACGAAGCAGTTGAATTACGTGATGGCGACAAATCTCGTTACTTAG
>NZ_CAURVV010000016.1:0-31215 GCF_963528315.1 uncultured Granulicatella sp.
TGCATATAAAAAATCCTGTCGGTGATTTCTCACCAACAGGATTTGTCGAACAACCTTTTTATTAGAACAAATCATCCATCCGGGCAGTGTTTTCTACTTCTTCTGCTACATAGTTTGGAGTGATTTCTTCTACTACTGTATTCTCTACTGCTCGATTCACTAATTCTTCTACGTTCAATCTTGCTTCGTATTCTCTTGCTTTTTCTAATTTTGGTTTTGTTTTTGGACTTGGTGGTGCAAAAACAGTACAACAATCTTCAAATGGTTGAATCGATAATTCAAATGTATCGATTTCTTGTGCAATCGCAATAATATCTAGTTTATCCATTGTGGCAACTGGTCGAATGATTGGTGTATTCGTTACATCATTAATCGCAATCATGCTCTCTAATGTTTGAGAAGCTACTTGTCCTACAGATTCACCATTCGCAATGGCTAAGCCATGATTTTTCTCACGTAATTGATCTGTAATTCGTAACATCATTCTACGCATTACTGTCATCAAATAATTTTCAGGGACAGCTTTTTTAATTTCTTCTTGAATTTCTGTAAATGGTACTGTGAAGAATTGTAAACTTCCCCCATAGATTGCAACTTTAGCAGCTAGTTGTTTTGTTTTTACCAATGCTTGAGGGCTTGTATAAGGCGGACTAGCAAAATGCACACATTGTACTTCCATACCTCTCTTCATTGCTAAATAAGCAGCAACTGGAGAATCAATTCCTCCTGATAACATTAATGATACTCTACCACTTGTTCCAACAGGTAAACCTCCGGCACCTTGAATCGTTTGTAAACTCACCATAATATGTTGACGACGAACATCTACACGAACCGTAATATCTGGTTGTTTTAATTGTACACGAATTTCTGGATATGCTTCTAATACTGCATCTCCTAAAAATAAATTAATCTCATTCGTATCCATCACAAATTCATGGTCACTACGTTTTGTAGCAATTTTAAAAGTTTTTCCATTTGGATTTTCTTTTCCAACTAAATCCAATACGACTTCTTTCACTTTCTCCATGTCTTTTTCTAAAATATAAACAGGAGAAAAGGATTGAATACCGAAAATTGGTTTTAATAATGGAATAATCTCTTCTTGAGAAACTCCATTTAAATCTAAGTACATAAAATCATAATCAGGGAAAACTCGAACTTGAGGATAATTCATCAATGCTTTTTTAATATTATTGGCTAATTTTTGCGTAAACATTTTTTTATTACGACCCTTAGTCGATAATTCACCATATCTTACTAATAATCTAACTTTCACTTTTTCACTCCTTTATTTTAAAAATTCAAATTTTTTCATTAATTTTTCTAATACTTCTACAAATTGTTTTGCTTCATCCATTGTGTTCAAATATGAAAAACTTGCTCGAACTGCACTTGTTGCCCAATAATCAGGAACATTCATCGCAGCTAAGGTACTAGAACTATCTGATTTTTTACTTGAACAAGCAGAAGTTGTTGAAATATAAATTTCTTCCTCTTCAAAAGCATGAACTAGCACTTCTCCACGAACTCCTTTTAATGCAAAACATAGAATATGATCCACTCCCTCTTTTGGAGAGAAAATTTTAATTTGAGGTTGTTGTTCTAAAAAATTCCACAAATAGTCTCTAATTTCCTTCATTGGATGTGGAGCTTCTAAATACATACGCATTGCTTTAGCAGTAGCAACAATTCCAGGTAAATTCTCAGTTGTGCTACGTTCAGTCTTTTCTTGGCCTCCGCCTGTTAATAACGACTGAATTTTTCTTCCAGCTTTTTTATAAAGTATTCCAACTCCACGTGGTCCATGGAATTTATGAGCCGATAAACTTAATAAGTCAATTCGTCCAAGAGCTAATAAATCTGGAACTTGTTCTAAAGCTTGAACCGCATCAACATGAAAATGAACCCATGGATATTGTTCAAGAATACGAGAAATCTCCTTAATATTTTGACTCACACCAATTTCATTGTTCACCGCCATTACAGAAACTAAAACTGTTTCCTTTTTTAGCATAGA
The DNA here is from genome assembly GCF_963528315.1 of uncultured Granulicatella sp. Classification (GTDB taxonomy): domain Bacteria; phylum Bacillota; class Bacilli; order Lactobacillales; family Aerococcaceae; genus Granulicatella. The sequence continues at coordinate 2,021 of NZ_CAURVV010000016.1, forward strand.
TTCTAATTGTTCTAATGAAATTTCACCTTTGTTATTGACATCTAAATAACTGATTTCAAATCCTAATTGAGCTAATTGTTTCACCGTATTTAAAACGGAAGGATGTTCAATTTTTGTCGTAATAATATGATTCCCAAACACTCTTTTTTCCAGTGCCGTTCCTTTAATGGCCCAGTTATTACTTTCTGTTCCTCCAGAAGTAAAATAAATCTCTTCTGTTTTAGCACCTAAAAGAGTCGCAATATGTTCTCTTGCTTTTTCTAATACTTGAAAGGCTTGTCCTCCAAGTCGATGTAAGCTTGAAGGATTTCCCCAAAAACGCTCGCTTGTTTGAACATACGATTGTAATGCTTCTGGAGCAATTTTTGTTGTTGCTGAATTATCAAAATAAATCATAATATCTCCTTTTCTACATCTCATAACGGCAAAAGGAGAGAGTTCTTTTTACGAAAGAACCCCTCCTACCATCATTTTTTATTTAAACTCACTAGTTAGCTACAATGTTTACTAATTTTCCAGGAACTGCAATAACTTTACGAACTGTTTTGCCTTCAATTGCGGCTTTTACAGATTCATGATTTCTTGCAATTTCTTCCATTGATGCTGCATCACTATTTGCTGGAACCATTACACGAGCTTTAATTTTTCCATTTACTTGGAAGATAACTTCTACTTCATCTTCTACTAAGAATTTTTCATCGTAAGTTGGCCATGCAACATAGCTAATAGATTCAGTTGCGCCTAGTTTAGACCATAATTCTTCTCCTAAGTGTGGAGCGATTGGTGCTAATAATTGAACTAAACCTTTCATATACTGAACTGGAAGAGCTTCTGTTTTATACGCTTCATTTACAAAAATCATCATTTGAGAAATAGCTGTATTAAAGCGTAATGCTTCATAATCTTCAGTAACTTTCTTAACTGTTTGGTGATAAATTTTATCTAATGAGCCATCATTGAAAGTTGTAATACGGTCACGTAATTTACCTTCTTCATCGACTAGTAATCTCCAAACACGTTCTAAGAATTTACGGCTTCCTTCAAGACCTTTTTCACTCCAAGCAATTGAAGCATCCAATGGTCCCATAAACATTTCATATAGACGTAATGTATCTGCCCCATATTGACGAACAACATCATCCGGATTCACAACATTTCCTTTTGATTTAGACATTTTTTCATTACCTTCACCAAGAATCATTCCTTGGTTAAATAATTTTTGGAATGGTTCTTTATTCGGAACAACACCTAAATCGTATAATACTTTATACCAGAAACGAGCATATAATAAGTGTAATACTGCGTGCTCTGCACCACCGATATATAAATCAACTGGTAACCATTCTTTTAATTTTTCAGGATCTGCAATTTGTTCTTGATTATGAGGATCAATATAACGAACAAAATACCATGAACTTCCTGCCCATTGTGGCATTGTATTTGTTTCACGACGTCCTTTTAATCCTGTTTTCTCATCCGTAACATATAACCATTCTTCAATAGCTGCTAATGGAGATTCACCTGTACCACTTGGCTTAATTTTATCTGTTTTTGGTAATACTAATGGTAACTCTTCTTCAGGAATAGTTGTCATTGTACCATCTTCCCAATGAATGACAGGAATTGGTTCTCCCCAATAACGTTGACGAGAGAATAACCAGTCACGTAGACGGTAACTTACTTTTGCTTCTCCAACGCCTTGTTCTTTCAACCATTCATTCATTTTTTCAATGGCATCAGCTTTATTTAAGCCATCTAAAAATTCAGAATGAATATGAACTCCATCTCCAGTATAAGCTTCTTGAGTCACATCTCCACCTTCGATAACTGGAATAATATCTAGACCGAATACTTTAGCAAATTCATAGTCACGTTCGTCATGAGCAGGTACCGCCATAATCGCTCCTGTTCCGTAACTCACTAATACATAGTCTGCAATCCAAATTGGGATTTCTTTTCCGTTAACAGGGTTAATCGCATAAGCTCCTGTAAATACCCCTGTTTTTTCTTTTGATAATTCTGTACGTTCTAAATCTGATTTAGTAGAAACAGAAGCAATATAAGCATCCACTGCTTCTTTTTGTTCTGGAGTTACAATTTTTTGAACTAATTCATGTTCAGGTGCTAAAACATTATAAGTAGCTCCAAATAATGTATCTGGACGAGTTGTAAATACTTCAAAACTTTCATCTGAATCTTTTACTTTAAATGTTACTTGTGCTCCTTTAGAACGACCAATCCAGTTTCTTTGCATATCTTTGATACTTTCTGGCCAATCTAAATCATCCAAGTCTTCTAATAAACGATCCGCGTAAGCTGTAATTTTTAACATCCATTGTTTCATAGGTTTACGGTACACTGGATGTCCACCACGTTCTGATTTACCATCAATAACTTCTTCATTAGCTAATACTGTTCCTAAAGCAGGACACCAGTTAACCGGTACTTCTGCTTCATACGCTAAACCTTTTTCTACTAATTTTGTAAAAATCCATTGAGTCCATTTATAGTAATTTGGATCTGTTGTATTAATTTCTCGATCCCAGTCATAACTAAATCCTAGTTCTTGAATTTGACGTTTGAAAGTTGCAATATTTTTCAATGTAAACTCAGCAGGGTCATTCCCTGTATCTAACGCATATTGTTCTGCTGGTAAGCCAAATGCATCCCATCCCATTGGGTGTAATACATTATACCCTTGTGCACGTTTCATACGAGAAACAACATCTGTTGCTGTATATCCTTCTGGATGTCCAACGTGTAACCCTTGTCCTGATGGATATGGGAACATATCTAATGCGTAGAAATTCTTTTTATTTTTATCTTCCGTAGTTTTAAATGTATGATTGTCTAACCAAAATTTTTGCCATTTTGGTTCGATTTCATGATGATTAAATGACATAATTTTCCCCTCTTTTCTGGAAATACCTAAAGAAACGCCCTAATGTCTCTAAAGACAATAGGACGTTTCCACGTGGTACCACCTAATTTTATACTTAACATACTCTTAACGCGAGTGAAACGGAATTTCTTACTTGGTTTCAGAAATTCAGCTAAAAGGCGAGTTCAAAACTTTTCATGATGCATTTTCACCAACCATGCACTCTCTACTACAATCGAAATTTCTACTATTCCTTTGTCTGCTAATATTTACTAGCATTATATCAATTTATTTTGAAACAATCAAGACTTGTCCTGGTTGGATAATATTAGACGTTAATTGATTCATTGCTTTTAATTCATCTAATGTTAATCCATGATTTTTCGCAATTCTCCATAAGCCATCTCCAGCTTTTACCGTATAGGTACTTTCAGAGCTTTGAGTAGTAGTATTCGCTTCTTCTGATGAACTACTTGAGCCATATGAAACAATTAATCCTTGTCCTGGATAAATTGGGCTATCTACGCTTAAGTTATTCCATTCTAATAATGTTGATAATGAAATACCATTGTTACGTGCGATACGATATAAAGTATCCCCTTGGTGAACATAGTACATTTGCGCATTTCCAGATGTAGATGTTTCTTCAGAAGAAGCAGTTTCCTCTGTAGTTGTCACTGTTTCTTCAGTTGAACTTGATTCATAAGCATTACTTAATTGTAATACTTGACCTGGATGAATAACTGAGTTTAAGTTTAATCCATTTAAACTTAATAAATCTTGGATACTTGTTCCTGTTTTACGAGCGATTGCATATAAACTATCGCCACTGACAACTGTATAAGATCCAGCACTTGAAGATGTTTGAACTTCGTTAGAAGCAGTTTCTTCACTGTTTGTTTCTTCTGTGCTTGTTGTTGCTTCTTCAGTTGTAGAAACTTCACTACTTGAAGATAATTTTAATACTTGTCCAGGATAGATAGTTGAAGTTAAAGTTAATCCATTTAAGCTTAATAAATCTTGAATAGATGTTCCTGTTTTACGTGCAATGGCATATAAGCCGTCTCCACTGACAACTGTATAACTTCCAGTAGAAGTTGAGCTAGATTCCTCTGAACTTGTGGATGTTGCTTCACTACTTGTTTCTTCAGTACTAGTTGCTGTTTCCTCTGCTGAAGAAGCTTCACTATTTGAAGATAATTTTAATACTTGTCCAGGATAAATTGTTGAATTTAAACTTAACCCATTTAAACTTAATAAGTCTTGAATAGATGTTCCTGTTTTACGAGCAATCACATATAAGCCATCTCCACTGACAACTGTATAGCTTCCAGCAGAAGTTGTAGTAGCTGTTGAAGTTGATTCAGTTGATTTTGTTTCTTCTTTAGGAGCACTTTCTTCTTGTTTTGTTTCAGTAGATACTGATTTTGAAGATAATGCTAAAACTTGTCCTGGATGAATAATTGAGTTTAAATTCAATCCATTTAAACTTAATAAATCTTGAATACTTGTTCCTGTTTTACGAGCAATCGCATATAAGCTATCTCCACTGACAACTGTATAGCCATCTCCATTAGATGTTGTAGTTTGATTATTCGCAATTTCTTCAGCCATATTTACAGCTGTTTCTGTATCATATTTTGTTAATCCAAATTGTTCAATAATACGATTTAATTTAGAACCGTAAGCTGTATCCGTTGCATAACGACCAGTTAAATATGCTGTTGCATCTTGATAGCTATTTGTTTTACTCTTCCAAGCTCCAGAATAAAATAATGGTGCACCAGTAATCCCATTTACAATTTTATCGGCATAATCTTCTAATGATTCTTGATATGATGGATATTTTCTAAAGTTTGCTTGAATACTATAGTAATTTTGTCCACCACTATCTTCTAATGTCTGCATATTAACAGATTGTCCATTATAACTTCCTTTTACACCAAATAAATTATGGTTTGGTGCTTTCGATAAAGCACTTGTTCCCCAACCTGATTCAAGAGCAGCTTGAGCAATCATAACAGAAGTATAAATATCTTTACCTCTTGCAACATTTTGAGCTGCAGGAATAATATTACGTAAAAATTGAGTAGCAGCTGTTGAAGCTTCTACTACACTAAAATTAGCAGATAATAATTGATCAACAGGAGAAACATATAACCCCACACAGGCAGTCGTTCCTACTACGATTAATGATCTTTTTAATGATTGATTCATCATTTGTACTTTTTGTAATTGTTTTTCTTTTTTATTTCTTAAAATTCGTTCATTTCTAGTCTCTAACATTTCTCGATTCCTCCTACTTCATTCATTATCCATTATAGGAGAAAGTTTTTTGATTCATAGGGGAACGTTGCACGAACACATCAAACGTTGTATACTCTTAACAACCGTAAACCTTTTGTAATAAATGTTAAAGATTTGGTAAAGGAGTTCTAAATATGATTCAAAACGCCCAAAAATTCAGCCATTCCATATTACAAGAATGTATCAAGCCTGGAGATTGCGTGATAGATGCAACAATGGGAAATGGAAATGATACTATTTTTCTTTCAAAACTAGTTCAAGCAGAAGGAAAAGTATTCGCTTTTGATATTCAAGAAGCAGCACTCATAAAAACAACTGAAAAGATTCAAACATTAGATACGAAAGAAAATATTCAGCTCATTTGTGACTCCCATGCAAATCTATCTACTTATGTTCAACAACCGATTCAAGCAGCAATCTTTAATTTAGGATATTTACCTGGAAGTGATAAGTCGATTATTACGACTCCCGACTCCACCATTCGTGCCATTGAATCCATGATAGAACTATTAAGAATTGGTGGTCGTATCGTATTAGTTTGTTATTGGGGACATGAAGGTGGAGATACAGAATTATCACAATTACAACAGTTTCTTCCGACATTAGATCAACATGAATGGACAGTGTTACAGTATCAATTTATCAACCAACAAAACCAACCACCTATTTGTTTTGTCATTGAAAGAAAACGTTAAAAAAAGACTTTTGCGCTCGCAAAAGTCTTTCTTACTTACTATTGATGGATCATTTGTTTTTTTACAAATTCTTGATAGTGTGGATGTGTTTCTAATAATTCAGAATGAGTTCCTACTCCTGTAATCTTTCCATCTTCAAGGAAATAAATTTGACTAGCATCTTGAACCGTCGATAATCGATGAGCAATCATCACTTTTGTTAGATGACGATATTCATTTTCTAATGTTTGAATAATCTTATGCTCTAAAATACTATCCAATGAAGAAGTTGCTTCATCTAAGAAAATTAATTTTGGATTTCTTAATAAAATACGAGCAAATGCCAATCGTTGCTGTTGCCCTCCTGAAAAATTATCTCCTAATTCTGATACATTTGTATGAATGCCTTGTGGTAATGCTGTTACAAAATCATAGATTTCCGCATCTTTCAAAGCTTGTTCAATAGCAACTTGGTTAACCGTTTCCTTCAACCCCCAAGTTAAATTATCTAAAATTGTTCCTGCTAATAATGTTTCATTTTGTGCAAGATAACCAATTTGATTTCTATATTCTTGAAGATTTACTCTGTTTAAGTCGTAAGAATCGATGGAAACTTGTCCATTAGTTGGTTGTATCATTCCTAATAAAAGACTTAACAATGTACTCTTACCAGCTCCTGATGGCCCAACAATCGCTACGGTTGAACCAGAATGAATTTCCATTGAAATATGATTTAATACTTCTGTTTCCTCATAATTAAATGAAACATCTGATAATTGAATGGTTGCATTTGACAAATCAACCACTTCTCCAGTATTTTGTTGAATTGTAATTGGTTTACGAATCAATTCTAATAAATCACTCATTGATCCTTGTAATTTAGATAATTCCCCTAAAAAACTACCGACAGAACTTGCAGGTGTTAATAACATAAAGATGTAAATTAAGAATGAAATAAATGTTCCAATCGTCATTTCACCACTAGAAAGTAATAAGCCACCAAATAGGAAAATGAAACTTAATACAATCGTTACAAAAAATAATGAAAAAGGCTGCATTAACGCTTCAAAAAATCCTAATTTTACAGATTGTTGATACAATTCTAAATATGACTCTTTCATCTTTTGTTTACTTTGATCTGTAGCATTATTCGCTAAAAAGAATGTACGATTTCTAAAATACTCTCCTAATTGTCCAATCACTTTGATAGTTACTTTTTGTTCAGATTGACTAATATTCGAAAGCAGTTTACTCATTGGATTTAAGACTAAAAAGATTGAAGGAATTCCTAATATAATTACGACAGATAATTTCCAATTTAAAATAAATAAGAAGATTAAAATCCCTACTATAGTTACAATACTTTGAATAAAAGTTGGCAATTGGAAAACGATAAAGTTTTTTAATTTTTTACTTACTTCAATAATTTCACCAGCTGATTCTCCACTTCTTTTTTGAGATTCTTGTTCGTTATAAAGAACACTCTCATAAGCTTTCATACGAAAATCAAGTACAATATTTTCCCCAATTTTTAACAATCCATAATGGGCACTGAATGATAATAATAACTGTAAAAACAGAAGTGCAACAATGAACATAATATTTTGAAAAATATTTTTTCCATCTCCATTATCTAATAATGACTGTACTAAATAAGGAATTCCTAATGTTAGTAAGCTCCCTAAAATACCAATCAACAACCATGGAATCATCTTTAATTTAACTTCTTTTGTTATCAAATTTTGCATTGTAATTCCTCCATTTCTTTTTTAAACACAATAAATTTTTCTATAGAATATCACTTTTTCAATTTTTGTCAATTATATTTTTAATTTTTATATAATTTTTCTAATGTTTTTTTAATTTTTATATGTTTTAAAATTAAAAATGTAAAAAAGACTTTTGCAGTCGCAAAAGTCTTCATTTATCATTACTCATGAATCTTCTTATTTTTCTCCATATTAGCCAGCATCAATTTTCGGTACAAATGAATATTGATTTTTAATGCTAATGCAGCAATTCTTCTTCCTTTTTGGAAAATAGTATTTTTCGCAATCTCAAAGGCATGTTGTTTCAAGTAGTGACGCACTCTTGGATAATCTGCTAAAGTTGCAAAATCATCTTCCACTAGCATTTTATCTAAAATATAAAAATGTGCGTAAGATAATCTAAAGAATGCTTCTTCTTCCAATTTAGGGAATTGCTGTTTTACTAAATCATAAAATTGTTGATAAATCGTAATATATACTAAATCACGTTCACGATAAGGATTTGTCGTAATACTTTGTTGTCTATGATAGTAATAATAATACGGTTTCGTATTAACAACATATTTTTTTGCAATTTGAACTAATTGATAGTGATAAAATGCATCTTCATAAATTTTTCCGACTGGAAATTCTATTTTATCAGCAATCTCTTTTCTCATTAATTTATTACAAATCGTTCCAGGAACTTTTTGTCCAATTAAATATTCTCTTAAAAACTCTTCTTGATTCAATACTAAATACAAATCTTCTCGATCACATTGAGGAGTTTGGTTTGTCGTATAAACATTCATAACATTACAACTTGAAACATCTGCATTTTCAGTAATAAGTTGTTGATAAAGGGACTCAATCATTTCTTCATGAATATAATCATCTGAATCAACGAACAAAACATACTCACCTTTAGCATTTTTTTGTCCTTCATTTCTTGCTGAAGATAGGCCTCCATTTTCTTTATGAATGACTGTTATTCTCTCATCTGTCGTCGCTAATTCATCACATAGCCGTCCACTTGAATCGGTAGCACCATCATCAACTAATAAAATTTCTAAGTTAGAATAAGTTTGTGTTTGAATAGATTGAACACATTTTTCTAAATATTGTTCGACATTGTATACAGGTACAATGACACTAATTAATTCAGTCATAGCTTACCCTTTCTTCAATACTTTATTTTTTACTGCATGAATCACTTCATAGAAAATTTCATCTTTGACAAGTACTAATACAACTATATAATAAATGACACAGCTAACAATTGTTACAAAAATATTGATGAGCAATGCCCCATTCACTACCATTTCAATTGGACGAATCCAAGAAATCAATCCATAAATAATGAAAAATCCTGATGAATAGAGAACGTATTTACCAGCATGAATAAATAATTTTCTTAAATCGATTAACTTATTCTTATTAATTAATAAGATGTCTAATGCAATTACTAATAATTCAGCAACAATCGTTGTTAAAATATACCATTCTGGTTTTGTAATACCTACAGTAGCTAGAATAGAGTTCAATACTAAGTTTAATCCTCCACCGATAAAGTAGAACATCGTTAATTTATTTTCATAACCTTGTACAAAAATAATTTGATTTTCTAAAATTAATGCCATTGCCCATGGAATAGAACGAAGGGCAAATAGGAACACACTAAAGCTAGCATCTAAATACTGCTCTCCTGCATATAATACAGTCGCATGACTTGCTAAAATGGCTAATCCAAAATTTAACGGCGTAATACAGAACATAAAAATTCTTCCGCCCTTATTGACTAAATCATCATAGGCTTTCTTATCATTAATTCCTAAATAATAGCCAAGTCGTGGAATACTAACACTTACCGCCCCACTAATGACTCCAGAAATAGAAAACACTAATGTTTGAGCAATCGTGTAATATGATACATATTCTGGTAAAGCAATGGAAGATAAAAACATTCGATCTAAATACGTATAAAGCATCCCTGCATTTGCTAATAAAAGGATAGCAATTAACGGTTGAATGACAGCTTTAACATCTTTCCATTGAACGCCAACAAAGTGGACTTCTTTTTTAATCCAGAAGAAACTTGCTAAATAATTTAACAGTGTCGCAATGGACATTAAAAAGGCATACGGTACAATATCATGCTCTGTTTTTACAAATGTAAAAATAGAAACAAGCATAAAGATTCGAATAAATAAAGTCTTATACAAAATAAACGTGTAATTTTCAAATGCTTCATTCATCCATTCAATATTTAAAAACTGTGCAAACACTTGTATCGCCATAATATAATACAATGTTTTTAATACGGGAGCACCTTCTATTTGGAATGTGATAATAAAATAGACAATGGTTGTAATGACCGTACAAAATAAGGAAATATAAAAGAGTAATGAAAAAATCCGATTAATCTCTTGTTTATTTTCCTTTGCCTTACTAATGGCTCGAATTCCATAATTATAAATTCCTAAAGTTGCAAAAGGGATAAATAATCCAATGAAAGTATTCGTAATATTGAAATACCCATACTCTGTTTTATTTAAAATTCTAGCAATATAGGGACCTGTAATTAGTGGAAAAACAATATTTAATACTCGCATTAAAAGGTTTGCGATAGCATTTACTTTAATATTTTTCATAATTCACCTCATTTTACTGGAGATAGTATAGCAAATTCATACAAAGATAGAAACAAATATCTTAGATATTAAACAATTCATAAGAATTGAGTAGTTTTCGTTCTTACGATCCTTCTTCTACTACACTTCAACAGACATAAAAAGAAGGCTGGATAAACGTCCAACCTCTTTTAGACTTAAACTCCATTATTATTGTTCATCTTTACGATAAGCTTGCAATAAATGACTCTTATAATCAATTTCTTCTTGAGAAGGAACCGTCATATAGTCCCCATAAAATTGAGAAAGAAATACATCATATTCTTTTGGTGCAGGAACCATCATATCTTCAAATGGTAATTCAATTAATTCTTCAAAAGTTCCACGAGGGAATACTTCTTTTCGCCCATCTTTACCGCAACCGACAAGTCCTTCATATTGCCCATCTTCTTTACGATATTTTTTAATTAAAGCATCAATACGATTTCCAAACCAACGTGGATTTACGATTCTTAGCGCATACCACATGATTTTACGGCAAATATCTTTTAACTGACTATCGCCATATTGAACATATTGTAATTTAATATATGCAATCATACGTAAAGTTGCCATTAAGTGAGCTTTATCGATTAATTTAATATCATCATAACGTTCGATTGGAAAGACATCTACGAATACACTTGTATCATGACGATCGACTTTAATATGATCTTCTACAACCGTACGTTCATCTGTCACTACTAAGAAGTTTTGGAAATACCAATCAGAAGTTTCCTTACTTAAAATTTTGTAGTAAGGATGTTGATTTTTTTCAATTGCTTCAATGAATTTATCATATTCAGAACGGTACATAGAAATATCAATATCATCATCCCAGGGAATAAATCCTTTGTGGCGAACAGCACCTAATAATGTTCCATAACTGACAAAATACTGAATATCATTTTCCTTACAAATACGATCAATATATTTTAATATGTCTAATTGTGTTTGCTTTAATTCTTCTTTTGTTAAATACTTTGGCATCATGCTACTCCTCTTCTTTTAAATAAACTTCCAATTCATGTGGATTGGTTTGTTTTTCAATTGGAGGTAATGTTAAATAATCTCCATAATATTGTGTTAATAAACGGTCATATTCTTTTGGAATTGGTAAAATATGTCCTTCGAATTCTCCATCAATGACTTCATCGAAAATTCCGGCTTCAAATACTTCTTTTTCTTTTAATTTAGAAGCTAATAAGCATTCATATTTTCCATTCGGTTTCGTATATTGTTGAATAACATCTTCAATTTTATACGCAAATCTTCTTGGAGACACAGGAAGTAACACAGTCCAGAAAAATGTACGAATCATATCTTTTATCAAACTATCTTTGTACACAATATTTTTATGCTTACTAAATGATAATAATTTAAAACTTTCTAGTTGATAAGTTTTATCTACAGCCTTCAAATCATCAATTCGATCATAGGGGAAAATATCGATAAAAATTCCACTCTTATAAGTTTTACGATTTCTAGTATCTGTAATCACTGTTTGGTTATCCACTACTTTAATAAAATTATTATAGTAATCGGCATTATTTTCTAATAATAAAATATCATATTGAAATGAAGAAAATTCACGTTTAAAACGTTCATAATCTTTTCTTGGCATCATAATATCAATATCATCATCCCAAGGAATAAATCCTTTATGACGAATGGCACCAATTAACGTTCCATAATTAAGAAAATAATGAAGTTTTTCCTTTTTACAAAACTCATCTACTGCTAAAAGAATGGCTAATTCTCTTTGTTTAACTTCTTCTGTCGTTAATCTTTTCATATAAAAATCCTCTTTTATTCAGATATTCCTTGATGATTATAGCACAACGGTGTAAAACAATAAATACACAAGGGACTATTTGAAAAAGTTGCAGTAAAAAAATTAATTTTGGAAAATTTTTCATATATAAATGTGAAGAGAAAATTAAAGGAGGAATCACTATGAAAATCAAACCAACAAATGACCTACTCTTCAAAAAAATGATGACAACAACTGGAAAGGAATATATTCTGGAAGATTTCATCGAGGCAGTTACGGGAATGAAGCTAACAAATGTTAGACCAGCAAATCCGTATCAGATAGAATCTTATCAAAAAGAGATTGAAAATTTGAATCCAGTAATGTATAGCACAATTGTTGATGTAGCTGCTACTACAGAAGATGGCATGGAAATTATGATAGAAATGCAACTTTATCAGCATAAAGACTTTTTTGAACGTATTTTTAACTATATGGCAACCACTTATACGCAAAACTATAAAGCAGAAAGTACAAAATCAATTATTTCTATTGTTGTTACTAATTTTACAGTATTCCAAGAATTTCAAGAAGCCAGAGTAGAAATTGGATTAACCAACTTGGCTTGTCATCGAGAAATTAAAAATAAAAAACTCCAGCCTTATTGGCGAATCTATTTAGTAAACTTAACAGATAAAGCTATTCTTGAAGAAAAAAATACAGATTTATCAGAGTGGCGAGACTTTCTAAAAAATGGTACAATTAAGCCAGAATCAAGCAGAGGATTAAAAGAAGCACAGAAAATAGTGAACTTCTCAAATCTATCAGGTGAAGAACGGAGGCTTGCAGAATTAATGGAAAAATATGAAGATGTATACTATCAAGTCATGAAACACCAACTTGAAGAAGGAATAGAACAGGGGATCGAACAGGGAATTGAAATCGGACGACAACAAGGCGTAGCTCTCGGAGAACGAAAAGGGCAAGTCATGATCTGCTTCAAAATGAACTTACCAATAGAAGAAATCCAAAAACATACAGGATTGTCGATTGAAGAAATTGAAGCATTTAGAAAAGAATTAAATTAGAAATATAAACACTCCTAAAAAAGAGCCTTTCATTTTCTTTTTGAAAGGCTCTTTCACTTTATTTTCCTTTTACAATCGTTACGTCTGTATAAGCATCCACTCTAATGACACTTGCACTTGTTTCTTTTGTTTCAGGTTTTTCTGTTATTTTAGCACCATTATTTAACATAATGTCGTATTTTCCATCAAATGTTTGAGGAACATTCACTTTTACCTCCCCACTTACGGTATCTAAAAACACTTCATACGGATCTGCATTTTTCGCTAATTCAACCGTAATTTTTAATGTATCTTTTCCAAATTGAGAAGTATATAATCTAAATCCATGTTTTGAAATTGGAATATATAATCCTTCCTCATTTGATTTTGTATCTTTAATCGTATTCACAGAAGTTTTAGAGATTTTTCCAGATACAGTTACTTTTGTTTGAGGATTAGAAGTTTCTACAATCGATAATTCCACATTTTGCTCTGTTCCATAAATTTCTACTTTTTGTTTCGCATTTTCTTGTAATTCCCAAGTCTGTGTAAAATCAAAATCTGTTTTGGCATTGCTATAAGTCATATAAAATCCAAAAGCTACAATGACTAGGAAAAAAACGATAAATGGTAAAATTTTCTTCATAAGCTTTCTCCTTATTTAAATTCTCGTTCATTAAATAAATAATAACTAAAAATAATGTATAAAACACTAAAAATAATTGCAATTATAACAGATGGCGTTAAAAAGTCTCCGCTACCTGTAATAGCCTTTAATTGGTTGAAGAGTAAAAAGTGTTCCAACAATTCAGGGTCGATAACATTTGCCATTGAAAAACTCATTAAATTGTCAAATAAAATCACAATCACTACATAAATTAATTGCGCATAACTTACCTTATCTACATAGTTGAAAATGAAAACAGACAGGAACATAATGCATAAATAATAAGGATATTGATACACTGCGATATTCCACACTGTTGATAGCGAAACACTATCTGCAAAAATTCCTCTAAATACTGCTACAGATAAATATGCAACGAATAAATGTACTGTTGAATATAAAATCGTCGTCACAACTTTATAAATAAATAAGGAAAAACGACTACTAGATTTAATAATTTGTGTATTAATCGTTCTAGATACAAAGTCTTCTCCCCAAACGAATAAATCTACTGCAATGAATAATAAGGGAAGAAAAGCTGTTGAAGTCGATAAAGTGAAGATGACTCCAGTGTCCCCACTCTTTTCTCTCATTACAAATGTAAATAAGAATTCTAATAAAATACATAGTAAAAGTGAGATAGAAAAGACTTTTTCTTTTCTAATTTTATAAATATCTGCTTTAAAATTTGACATCATTGCTCTTACCTTCCTTCAACCAAATTAAAATAATATTCTTCAAAAGAAACTTGTTCTTTATAAATCTCAAAAATTTCAATCTGATTTTCTCTTAATAGATCAATAATCTGATTAATCGTAAGAGATGTATGGTTCACTTCGATTTTGTCAGACAAAAGAGTACACTGACAATCATTTGCTGTTAAAATTTCAATCGCTGTTTGGTTTGTTGCTGTTGAAACGATAATTTTATTGGCTAATGAAGATAAGATAGCTAATTTTGAGTCTTCTTGAATAACTTTTCCTTTACTCATAATGACATAATCATCTGCAATAAGATCTAATTCAGATAAAATATGACTGGAAATTAAAATCGTTATATTAAAATCATTTTTTAAAGTTGCTAGAATATCTCGAATATCTTTAATTCCTTTTGGATCTAATCCATTAATTGGTTCATCTAAAATTAATAATTTGGGTGAATCGATAATTGCCAACCCTATCGCTAATCGTTGTCTCATTCCTAAAGAAAAATCTTTGGCTTTTTTCTTTGAATCCACATCGGCTAACCCTACTAAATTTAATACTTCCTCTATTTTTTCATGAGAAGGATTTTCTCCACATAGTAATAATTGATAGTGCAAGTTATCATAAGCGGAAAGATTCAAATGAAGAGCTGGTGCTTCCACAATTGAACTTAGTTTACATCCTTTTAGTCCAACAATTTCTCCAGAGTCTTGTTTAATTAGTCCAGAAATAATACGAATTAATGTCGTTTTCCCTGCTCCATTTTCACCAATCAAGCCACAAATTCTACCTTCATAAATATTGAACGATACATTATCTAATGCATTATGTTTTGCATATCGTTTATGAATATTTTTCACTTCGATTAAAGGTTGACTCATGTATTCACCTCGTTATATTAGAAATTTAATACTATAAATGTAATACTATCACTTTTTATGAATATTACAAGAAAAAAAAGACTTTTCGAACTAGCATACTTGCTATATTCGAAAAGTCATTGATTGCCTATTTAAATCATTAGAATGAATACTTATTCGATACTATTAAAATTTATTTCATATCTTTCTTCTTGAATTTTAAACTCATCATACCTAATAAGCTCATAATACTAGCACTAATTGTATAATATAAACTAGTATCTGACATACCTGTATTTGGAAGAACTTGTTTATTTGAAACAACCTTTTCAGATTCTGTTTGATGAACTACTTCTTTTTCTTGCTTTGCTGGCAGTGGTTTTTCACTTGAAGTTTGAACTTCATTTTCAGTTTTTTTAGAAGTTTCATCAAATGTAGATTTTTTAGTTTGTTTTTCTTGTTGAGGTTTAGGCACCTCAACATATGGTTCTGGTTGTTCATTATTTAATTCAAATGCAGGTAATTCTGGCTGTACTAATGGTTCACCTTTCTTACTACTATATTCTGGTACTTCAAGAGTTAAAGGTTCACCTTTCTTACTAATATATTCTGGTACTTCTAGACGTTCTGGCGTTCCTTTATCACTAACAACTTGTAGTTTATAACTAAAAGTTACTGAATTAATTCCTTTTTCAATTACTAAACTATTTGGAATTTTTTCTGTTTGTAATAAATACATTTGACCTTTATAAGTTATTTCCTTTGGAGGAGTTGTTACAGCAACTGTAGATCCATTATCAATTTTCTCGCTAGTAATTGTAGGAGCAATTTCATTTCCTTGTTCATCCACAAATTTTTGTTGTACAACTCCTGTATCAATTAGCTTTTTATAAGTTACTAAATGGTAATTTGTAGAAATAGGTTCCATTAATTTTTTGTAATCAACATTTTTTAATATATTACTTTTAACAATAGCATTTGAAGTATTATCTAAAAGTGAAGAATAGTTTAATTTTGGATTTAAAAAATAATTTATAGTTTTTGCTACTCCACCCTCAGCAGTTTCTGTTACAGAATATCCAGTTGAATACAATTTAGAATTAGAACCAAAAAATTTCTCACCCGATTCTGCTTTTTTTAAACTTTCATCAGAAATATTTTCAGAGTTTAAAAGCTCATTGTTATAAAAAATACCATCATTAATCACTTTTATATACAATTCTTTTAAAGAAATTACCTTCCCTAATTTATCTTTATATAAATATTCTGTAGTTACATGAGGAGTACCTGAATTTGGATTTGTTGAATTATCGATATTTGTAAAAATGTAATTTGTTTCAGTTAAATTATTAGTTAAAACATCATAATATCTAGCTTGGTTTGTAAATCCAAAATTATAAGTTCTTTTTATTGAGATTGAATCTATACCAAATTTTTTACTTAAATAACTATCTTCTAATATTTTTGCATTATAAGAAATAGTTTCTCCGTTACGAACTTTAAAAATATACGCATCAGTATTTTGGATACCATTATTTGTATTAAGCTTTGCATGAATTTTTTTGGCATCATTCGTTACTCTATTTTTCCCCATATTTCGTAAAGTATCTTTAGAAGTTAAATCTATAGTATCTACATTTACAAAATAAACACCTCCTTCTTTATTTGAACTAAAGTCAGAAAATGTCTTTGATTTACCTTCATCTATCTCTGCATCTCTTGAAATTAAGTGAGTAATTAAATAATCTTTTTTTGTTTATTTTCTATAAAATATTCTTTTAATTCTTCAACTTTTTTTGCTTTTGCTTTTCTTGCTTTTTCTTCTTTTTTAGCTTCTTCTAGAGCTTTAATTTGTTCATCTACTTTTGTTTCTGCATTTTTCTTTAATGTAGCTTCTTCAGTTTCTGTTTTTGCTACTCCAACTGATTCACCTGGCTTTTCTTCAACAGTAACTCCAGATTTTTTTACTTCCTCTACTTTAGCTTTCAATTCAGCTTCCTTAACAGAAACTGTTTCTTCTCGAACAAATTTATCTTTTGTTTCATTATTTTCTTTAGGAGCAACATTTTCTGTCGAATTTGTATTAGTTTCTTCAGCTAATACAAATGTGTTACTTCCTAGACTAACAAACAAAGAAGATGCTAATATAATTCCACTGACTAGTCCTAGTTTAGTCTTTTTTAAATACCCATGTCCTTTTACTTTAGTAGCTAATTTTTTCACAGTATAATTCTCCTTTTTCACCCTAATTCCCCATAATTAGTATAATAATAATCCAATATTATCTAAATGTAAAGGCTTTTATGTTCAAAAATTAACATTCTTAGTTTAAAAGAAAAAAGACGACAAAAGTCATCTTTTTCTTTTAAATTATTTCATATATGTTCTTAAATAAATTTAATCATAAAATCTACTTTTACAAAATTTCTGTTTTCTTTTCTAATACTAGATAGTATATTTCTATTATTCTTTTCCTGCATGAGTCTTTCCTTGTGCTTTTGCTTGGGATTCACTCATTTCAACTACTTTGGCTTGATTTGTTTTTGCTGGCATATTTTTCTTGTTATACCAATATACCGTTGCTTTTCCTTCATTTGCTACATAAATTGTACGGTCATTTTTTCTTTTTGCTGTACTTTTAGTTGTTACTTGAGATTCACTCTGAGTCGTTTCTTGAGCCTCACTTGTAATAGTTGGTTCAGCTAAACCTGTTTGATAATCAAGTGTTCCATTTGGTGCACCATTATTTAAAATGACTCGAGTTGTTCCATCTTCATTCACTTCTTCAAGTGAACTATTCAATTGAATTGGAATCAATCTTCCATTGGCAGATATTCCAGCATATTGTAATTCTACTTGGCGTGGAATTAATTCTGAATCTGTATAAAGAGGAGTTACTCGGTAATCTAGCCATGCATTTTTATTTTGTTTTAACCATGCAGCTAGTTTTTCTTCATAAAATAACATTCCTGCAGGATTTTTTTCATCTGTACCTGTCATACTTCCTGTATTTAAATAAGCTGTCATAGGTGTTAAGTTTCTAAGTTCATCATTTAATCCACTAAATTGATAACCAACTAAATGACCACGATTCATGAACCAAGCTTCTTTCCCTGTATAATCAACTGGAAACTTAAAGTTATGCCATCCTACTGGATCAACATTAATTCTACTGTCTCTTTCTTCTGTTGGTTTATCATCATATCGTAATTGGATATGAGCTTGAGTTGAACGCTTATACGTATCTAATTCTCCTAATACCATTTGTTTTTCTCTTTTAAAGGGTAAAAGAGATTCTGGTAAATTATGAGATTTATCAATCTGAACGGTTGTCGTTGTTGTTTCTTCTTGGACTCCTTTTTGAGTATTCGCCGAACAAGCAGCGAATGTTAAAGAGGTCATCCATAAAAGAAAGAGTTTAAAAAAACGATTTTTCATATCATTCTCCTTTTATTCCGTCCAACGAATTGGTGTTTGTCCTTGTTGGATTAAGATGTCATTTACTCTACTAAATGGTTTACTTCCAAAGAAACCTCGATAAGCCGATAAAGGACTTGGATGCGGAGCTTTTAAAATAACATGATTCGGATTTATAATTAGTTTTTCCTTATCCTGAGCTGGTTTACCCCAAAGAATAAAAATAACTGGATGATTCAATTCATTTAAAGACTCAATCAATCGATTCGTTAATCTTTCCCAGCCTTTTCCTTTATGACTATTTGCATTTCCTTCTTCTACTGTTAAAACGGTATTTAACAATAATACTCCTTGTTTTGCCCAATGAGATAAATCTCCTTCTGTTGGAAATTCTCCTCCAATATCTTCTTGTAATTCTTTATAAATATTTTTTAGGGATGGAGGAAGTGGAGTTCCTTTTTGAACAGAAAAGCTTAATCCATGCGCTTGACCAAATCCATGATAAGGATCTTGCCCTAAAATGACGACTTTCACGGATTCAAATGGCGTAAGTTCTAGCGCATTAAAAACATTCTTTTCTTCTGGAAATACTCTAACTTCTGCTCTTCTTTTTTGAACAAAGGCTTGTAACTCCTGATAATAGTCTTTTTGCATTTCATCTGCTAAAATTTCATTCCAAGTCGTCATCATTCATCCTCTATTTTTTGATAAATTTCAAAGGTATGTGGATAAATATTTTTTTCATCCACTGTTCCATCCATACTTTTGACTTTTACAAATTTTTCCCATGGAAAATCTTGTGGAAAATAAGTATCACCATCAAATTGTTCATGAATTTTTGTGCAATAAAGTGTATTCACTTGATGTTTTAAAGAATCAAATAATACAGCTCCACCAATAATGTATATATCTTCATGTTTGGCATCTTCGATTAACATTTCAACATCCGTAATCACTTCTGCTCCATTAGCATCATAATCCTCAATATTGGAAACAACAATACTATGTCTTCTTGGTAATAATCTCTTTCCCATCCCTTCAAATGTATTGCGCCCCATTACAATCGTTTGATCTAATGTTACTTCTTTGAAAAATTTCAAATCATTTGGTAAATGCCACGGTAAAATTCCTTCTTTACCAATCACACCATTTTCATCTTGTGCCCAAATATAAATTAACATGCAATTTCCTCCTTTAGATTAAACAGCAATCGGTGCTTTAATCGTTGGATGACATTCATATCCTTCTAATACAACGTCTGCAACTTCTAAATCATATAATGATTTTTCAGGATGTTTTAACACTAATTGTGGTAACTCATACGTTTCACGACTTAATTGAAGATCCACTTGTTCTAAATGATTTAAATACAAATGCGCATCACCTAATGTATGAACAAACTCTCCAACTTCTAATCCAACTTCGTTAGCAATTAAATGCGTCAATAATGCATAACTTGCAATATTAAATGGCACACCTAAAAAGACATCTGCACTACGTTGATATAATTGACAGCTCAACTTGCCATCTGCCACATAAAATTGGAACATTGTGTGACATGGAGGTAAAGCCATACTTGGAACATCTTCTGGATTCCATGCTGATACTAATAATCTTCTTGAATCAGGAGAAGTTTTTAACATTTCAATTACTTGCGCTAATTGGTCAATCGTTTCACCTTGACTTGTTTTCCAATGTCTCCACTGTGAACCATAAATATTTCCTAATTCTCCATATTTTGCAGCAAAGTCATCCTCATTTAAAATTCTTTGGCAAAATGTTTCTAATTCTTTTTCATAGACTTCTTTAAAAACTGAATCTTGTAAACTTCTACGACCAAAATCTGTCATATCTTCTCCAGTATAATCAGCTGACTCTACATAGCGTTTAAAAGCCCACTCATCCCAAATATGATTATTATGTTGTAATAAATAACGAATATTTGTATCTCCTTTAATAAACCATAATAATTCACTTTTAATGAGTCCAAATGGAACTCTTTTAGTTGTTAAAATTGGAAATCCCTTTGATAAATCAAATCGCATTTGATATCCAAAAATACTTTTTGTCCCTGTACCAGTACGGTCTGATTTTTCGATTCCTTCTTGTTTAATTTTTTCTAATAATTCTAAATATTGTTTCATCTGATGAGCTCCCTACTGTTAAACTAACTCAGCTAAATATTCCCATCGTTCGTAGGAATTAGCTAATTCTAGTTCTAATGTTTCTAATTGTGTTTGTAATTCTTGTAATTTAGCAAAGTCTTGTGCTTGTTGATTCATTGCTTCTTGAATTTCTTCAATGGATGCTTCTAATCCAGCGATTTTCCCTTCAATTTCTTCCCATTCTTTTTTCTCATGATATGTCATCTTTTTAGCTTTTTCTGGTATGGAAGCTTTTGGGGTTTCTGTCACTTTTGGAACTTCTACTGTTTTAGTTTCTTCTACTGTTAAATCCCCTTGTTTTTCTAGAAAATCACTCATAGAGCCATAATACAATTCTGTATTTCCTTGTCCTTTAATGACAAATAATTGATCCATTGTTTTATCTAAAAAATAACGGTCGTGAGAAACTACGATGACTGCACCATTAAATTCTTCTAAATAATCTTCTAAAACGGTTAATGTATAAATATCTAAATCATTCGTCGGTTCGTCAAGTAATAAAACATTTGGTTTTGTCATTAATAGACGTAATAAATATAATCTTCTTCTTTCTCCACCTGATAATGTTCCAATTAATGCTCCATGCATATAGCGAGGAAATAAAAATGTTTCTAGTAATTCTGTAATCGAAGCTACTTCACCATTTTTTTGTCTTACTTCTTCGGCATATTCTCTTAAATATTGCACTAATTGCTTATCCATTGGAATATCTTCATCTTGTTGTTTATAGTAAGCTAAGCGAACCGTATCTCCAACAGTCATTTCTCCCTCACTAAATGGATACAAACCAGCAAGAGCATTCAGGAATGTAGATTTTCCGACTCCATTTTCTCCAACAATTCCAATTCTGGCTTGGCTTTGAATAATCCACTCTAATGAGCGAACAATTGACTTATCTCCAATTTGTAAGCTGACATCTTTTAATTGAAATACTCGTTTTCCAATTCTTGTTTGATCAAAACTAATGGCTAGAGATTCTTTAGAATCTGTTTGTTTGACTTCTTTTTCTAATTGTTCAAATCGTTGAATTCTAGCTTGTTGTTTCGTTGTTCTAGCCTTAGCTCCTTGTCTCATCCATTGTAATTCTTGTTGATATAAACGTTGCTGTTTATGAGACATTTTTTGAGCAATTTGTTCTCGTTGAGATTTTTGTTCTAAATAGGATTGATAATTTCCATCATACGCTTCAATTCTCCCTTGAGTTAATTCAAACATGTGGTCTACAACACGTTCTAAGAAATAACGATCATGGGTGACTAATAATAAAGAACCTTTGTACGAAGCTAAATATTGTTCTAAACATTGAATGGCTTGCATATCTAAATGGTTTGTCGGCTCATCTAATAATAATAAATCCGGCTCTTCCATTAAAACTTTGGCGAGACCTACTCGTTTCTTTTGTCCACCAGATAATGTAGAAATTTGTTGATGAATATCTTCAATTCCCACGTGCTGTAAAATGGATTTAATTTTCACTTCATATTGCCAGCCATCCACTTGGTTCATTTTTTGTTCCAATGCTTCAAATTGTTTTAAATATTTTTCATCTTGTGGATGCTGTTGTAATTGTTCGACACTCCATTCATAATCATGAACTAATCTCAATAATGGATTATCTGATTGATAAATAGCTTCAAATACCGTATGTTCTGGATTTAAAGAAGAATTTTGTGAAAGATACCCAATTCTAAAATCATTTGAACAAGTAATCGTACCACTCTCTGCTTCATCTATTCCGGCTAAAATATTTAATAGAGAGCTTTTTCCTGTACCATTTTGACCAATTAATCCGACATGTTCTCCTTCATTAATAATGAACGAAACATCTGCTAATAATGTTTTAGCACCATATGTTTTTTTCAAATGATCAACACGAAAATCTTTCATAATATTCTCCTTTTATGATTAAAATAAACCGATTGCTCTACCGTCTTCTAATACATCCATCTCTAATGCAGCTGGTTTCTTTGGCAATCCTGGCATCGTTAATATATTGCCCGTTAAAGCTACAACAAAACCTGCTCCTAATTTAGGAACGAGTGAGCGAACTGTTAATTCAAATCCAGTTGGTTTGCCTAATAAAGTCGCGTCATCTGAGAAAGAATATTGCGTCTTAGCAATACAAACTGGCAAATGATTCCAACCATTTTTCTCTAACTGTTTTAATTGTAATTTCGCTTCTTTTGTATATTGAACAGAACTTGCTCCATATATTTTAGTTGCAATCTCCTCTATTTGTTCTTCAATCGAACTGTTTTCTTCACAGACTGAATGAAATTGGGGTGTTGTATTTTCGAATAAGTGTAACACTTCTTTTGCTAATGCTACTCCACCATTTCCACCATTTTCCCATACAGAAGTAGAGATACAAGAAATCCCTTTTTTCTGACAAAGAGTTTGTACTAATTCCTTTTCTTGTCGGGTATCTGTTACAAATTCATTTAACGCAACAACAGCTGGTAATCCATAATGTTGTGTCATATTTTCAATATGTTTTTCTAAATTAGCAAAGCCTTTTTCTAAAGCTTCTAAATTTTCTCCTTCTGTTAATCCAGAAAGGGAAACTCCTCCATGCATTTTAAGCGAACGAATCGTAGCCACAATGACAACTACATCAGGTGCTTTTTGTAATTGAGGAACTTTAATATCTAAAAATTTCTGAGCTCCTAAATCAGCTCCAAATCCAGCTTCTGTTACAACAATTTCTCCAAGTGCTAGAGCTGCATTGGTCGCTATCACACTATTACATCCATGTGCAATATTGGCAAACGGCCCACCATGAACAATTGCAGGCGTATGTTCTAATGTTTGAACTAAATTCGGTTTTAACGCATCTTTTAATAATAATGTTAAAGCTCCTTGAACATTTAAATCTTTCACCGTAACGGGAACTTTTTCAAAAGTGTACCCAATAACAATATTTTCTAATCGTTGTTTTAAGTTATTTAAATCTGTCGCCAAACATAAAATCGCCATCATTTCACTAGCAACCGTAATATCAAATCCATCTTCACGTGGAACTCCTTGAATCGGACCTCCTAATCCTACAATGACTTGTCGCAAAGATCGATCATTTAAGTCCACTGCTCTTTTCCAAATAATTCTTCTACTATCAATTTGTAATTCATTTCCCTGATAAATATGATTATCGATGAATGCTGCTAGTGCATTAGTAGCACAAGTTAATGCATGCATATCTCCGGTAAAATGTAAATTAATTTCTTCCATTGGAACAACTTGCGCATATCCTCCACCGCAAGCTCCTCCTTTAATGCCCATTACAGGTCCTAATGAAGGCTCCCGAAGCGCAATAATAGATTTTTTACCTAATTTTGTAAAAGCATCCGCTAATCCTATCGTAACGGTTGATTTTCCTTCTCCAGCAGGAGTTGGACTCATAGCTGTCACTAATACTAATTTGCCTTTTTTCTCTTTAGAAATTCGATTAACATCAATTTTTGCTTTATATTTCCCATAAAACTCGATTTGTTCATCATTTAAGCCAATGCTTGAAGCAATTTCACGAATTGGTTTCATAACAGCTTCTTGAGCAATTTGAATATCTGATTTCATTCATACCCCTCCTTGAACTAACTATAACGTTTATATTTTCTTTTAAATGCATAATAAGTAATGGCTAATGGAACTAAGGAACCAAACCACGCTAAAGGATTAGCAGTTGTTAATCCAATATAGCCAAAAATTTTGGTTAACACTAATGCAGCAAAAACTCGCATCATTAACTCCATAATTCCTGCAATTGTTGGAATCACAGTTTTTCCTACACCTTGTAATGTATAACGATAAATAAATAATAATGACAAAATACCATAGGATGAAGAATTAGCTAAAATATAAAGTCTACCATATTCCACTACCGATTCATGTCCCACACCTACAAACATTCTCATAAAATATGGACTAAATAGAATTAATATAAATCCTACGCAAAAACTAAATGTAAGAGAAAGTTTAATACAATCTCTAACACCTTTCCAAATGCGATCATATAATTTTGCTCCATAATTTTGAGCTGAATAAGTCGCCATTGTAATTCCAAATGACATCATAGGTAAGATTCCTAATTGGTCAATCTTTTGTGCAGCTGTATAGCCAGCCACCGCTTCATGTCCTAAACGATTTAATACAATTTGCACCGTAATGGTTCCAATCGCAATAATAGAAGATTGAAATCCCATTGGAAACGAGATATTCATATGGTGGAATAAAAAATCTTTTGTAAAATAAAGTGACTCTTTTTTTATATGTAAAATTGGAATTTTCTTTTTAATATACATATAACAGCAAATGGCAGAGAATAATTGACTGACTACAGTTGCAAATCCAGAACCTCCAACACCCATATTAAAATGAACAATAAATACGTAATCTAATAATATATTTAAAATACAAGAGAGAGCTAAAAAATATAGAGGTGTATTCGCATCACCAATGGCTCGAATAATATTCGATAATAAGTTAAAAGCAATTTGAGCAAAAATTCCAGCAAAAATTACC
The DNA here is from genome assembly GCF_963528315.1 of uncultured Granulicatella sp. Taxonomy (GTDB): domain Bacteria; phylum Bacillota; class Bacilli; order Lactobacillales; family Aerococcaceae; genus Granulicatella. The sequence continues at coordinate 27,451 of NZ_CAURVV010000016.1, forward strand.
ATTAAATATTCATAAGCATAATCAATTATTTCTGGAGGAGTTTGCATTATTTCTAATATTTGACGACAAAATAGCATACTGAATATCGTTAATAATATCGTTGCTCCTACAGATATTAAAATAGAAACAAAGAAACTTCTTTTTACTCCTTGCATATCTTTAGCCCCAAACTTTTGGGCAAGAGGAATCGCTAATCCAGCTGTCATACTAATGGCAAAGCCTATAATAAAGAAAACAATACTTCCTGTTGATCCAACTGCTGCAAGTGCTTGTACGCCAATATATCTACCAACGAAATAAGTATCAGCCATATTATAAAATTGTTGAAAAACATTCCCAATTAATAATGGTAAGGTAAACCGAGAAATTAATTTCATCGGATTTCCAGATGTCATATCCTTCGCCATTTTACTCCTCTTTTCTACATACATACTCAATTATATAGTATACTAAAATATACAAAATTTTGACAGTCATACCCTTGGAAAAATGATAGGATTCTCTCATGGTAACGATAAATTTTTCTTTTTTAGACCTACAAATTATGTTACAATACAAACGAAAAGAGGCGAAGATTTATGGTTGAATTTGATAAAGAAAAAATTGCAAAAATGCAACAATATTTAGCAGAAATAACAGATCCAAACTTCCAAGGAAGTGCTACAGACAAAAGAATGGCTGTTGCAGAATTATTTAATTATTATCATTCAGATTGGCAGCAAGATGCCCTACATTTTGTCGACAAAAATCTTGAATTATTTGATGATCAACGAATGCAAGAAATTTTTAAAACGTATAACTCTGGAAGAAAGAGTCCTCAAACAGTCATCCGTCAAGAAAAAAAAAGTAAATATAAACGACCAATGAGACCGGGTGAAGATTAAATTACAATATAAAAGGTTTAAAATCCATTCATGATTTTAAGCCTTCTTTTTTATTTCATTATCGAATTCCTAATGCGATTCTTGCGTAACGAGACATTTTTTCCGGTGACCAAGCTGGGTACCATACTAATTTAACATCGATTGTTTTAATTTCTTCTATTCCTTTTAATGCACGATGAATTTCATCTGTAATTATATCAGCTAATGGACATCCCATTGTTGTTAGTGTTAAATTCACTTGGCAATGTCCTTCTTCATTTAGCTCTACTCCATAAATTAATCCTAAATTAACAATATCAATTCCTAATTCAGGGTCAATCACTGTTTCTAACGCTTCTAAAATTTTTTCCTTCATTGATTCTGGTGTTTCACTCATACGATTACTCCTCTACTAATGATTCTTTTAAAAATTCTACAGATGCTTCAATGGCTTTAAACGTAACAAAGTGTGGCACATCTGGTGTTTCAATCCATTTCACACGACCCGCATACGGTTCATCTTTAATCTTTTCGTAAAATGCACGGTTTAATGCATATGGAACTTTTTTATCTTCTAGTCCATGCCAAATTAATACTGGACGACCTGCAATTGTTTCAGGATTATCTGCTAATGATAAACTTTGTAACATTGGAATATATTTATCCATTAAATCAGGAGTTAATTCTACTGCTGGTTTGTCTTTCATCCAAGCAGAAGTAATCGACCATTTTGCAAATTCAACTGGATCTGCATTTCCCATTAAACTAACAGCAGCGTATAAAAATGGAAAATGTTTCAATAACGCATAAGTTGTCATTCCACCCATACTGAAACCAATTGCTCCGATTTTATTTTCAACTAAGTTTTCTTTTTGATATGCACCCACTAATGTTGGAAATTCTTTAACATTTTGCCCAATAATTTCCCATAATTCAAAACCATTTAATTCAGATGTTTTTCGTTCTCCATGATATAGCTGATCTGGTAAAATTGCTCGCATGCCATTTTTCGCAAGCATTGCTCCGTAGTGAATACAATTTTCCTTACTTCCAGTCCAACCGTGATAACAAACAACTGTTGGGATCATTTTATCTTTATTTTCTTCTTGAAAAATTTCTAAAATTGGAATTTGCTCAATGTTTTTTTCTTGAATAATAATCATAGCTAACCTCTTCTTTCATATTTTCTTAAAAATATGGTATACTTATAAGGTTATTGTAACTAAATTGACAAGTTGTCGTCAATCAAATCGATTATATAGATTACTATAGGAGGAAATAATGAAACCAAAATTAATTGCATTAGATTTAGATGGAACAACATTAAATGCCCAATCAGAATTTAATCCCATTACGATTCAAACTTTACATCGTTTAACAGAACTTGGACATAAAATCGCCATTGTAACTGGGCGTCCTTATCGAAGCTCAAAACATTTATATGAAGAATTAGGATTAGGTGGACCGCTAGTAAACTTCAATGGTGCCCTATGCCATATTCCAAATGACGAAAATTGGCAAGGAGAATTTCACGTAACATTAGATGAAGAAATCGTTTTTGACATGTTAGATTTTCATAAAGAATTAGAATGTGATTATTTCATGGTTGAAGGAAAGCATCATTTATATGCTACCATTGAAAATATTCCTGATTCACCTTACTATCCAAAAGATCAACAACCTATCTTATTACAAAAAGATACGCAATTACTAGAAAAGCCAACAGCTATTACCGTTTTTTCTAGTATTGAAAAACAACCTTTCATTAAAGAAAAAATTAAGCAACGTTATGGACACACGATTGATGTGCGTACTTGGGGAGGCGATATGCCTTGCCTAGAGATTGTAACTTATGGTATTGATAAGTCTACTGGAATCCAACATTTATCTCGATATTATGGAATTCCAACGGAAGATGTTTTAGCTTTTGGTGATGAAGATAATGACTTAGAAATGATTGAATTTGCTGGGCACGGTGTTGCGATGAATAATGCCATTGATAGCCTAAAAGCAATTGCTGATGATATTACCCCATTACCACATGATCAAGATGGATTAGCTCACTACTTGATGAATTATTTTAAATTGGAAGCGTAAATGAATCTATCTCTTACAAAATTCAAAAAGAAAAAAATCCCCTTTGTAAGCTAGGCCGCCAGCAGCCTCGCATAGCGCGTCTCATGGCTACGAAGAAAATTTTTTCTTTTTAAATTTTTAATTGCACCATAAAGAAATTTCGAGCCTCAAACTGATTCGCCGATAGGATTTGTCAAACTAAAAGAAATATGCAGATAGAATTATTTGCATATTTTTTATATTCTGTTATACTTTAGATACAAAAAGAGCCGAGCGGGAACTCGACTCTCTGGTAGACCGTTAAAAAGACGGTGGCTAATTAAGTGACTAAAATAACATCACTCAACTCGTCAAAGTTGTGAGCGGTGTTATTTTTTTGTCATTATTTCTATGATTTTGACAATTAATGATAACAATGCCAATAGTACCATGGCAAATGCACATATCAATGTCATTAGTTCATAACTTGACAAATCGCAACCTCCTTTCTAGTAGATTTAATCCAATGCTCATAAGCATCACCTACCTAATTAAGAGATTGCCACCGCTTTCAAACTTTCTACGCATATACTGTACCATAAACATTTCTAAAATGGAATGGCTCTATTTTTAATCCTTCGATTTATAATTTAGTTTCCTCTTTATTAGTGTTATTACCGAATCGTATACTTTTACGTTTTTATATCATAACAGTTAAGAAATTACGCTTATCTCTTATAAAATTCAAAAAGAAAAATTTTCTTTGTAGCTATAGTAAAAAAATCCATCATGTGTACTGCACCCCAAAAGTTAGACATAAAAAATCTAACTTTTGGGGTGTTTTTTT
>NZ_CAURVV010000017.1:0-30856 GCF_963528315.1 uncultured Granulicatella sp.
TCTCAAGTACGCAAGAATTATTAGAAGCTTTACCTGCTTATATTATGGCTTAAATTCAAGAAACGTAACAACACTGTAATACGGTTGTTACGTTTTTTTTATATCCAAATTATATAATAGAGAATACGATGGAGAAAGTGTGGTGAAGGATACTGGATAAACGATTAAGAAAAAGCATGATTATTAGTGGAATGGCTTGTTTATTATGGGCTAGTTATCCAATGTCCATTCATGCGCAAGAAATTTCTCAAGAATCGATTCAACAATTAGAACAAGAAATTTCTCAAAAATTAAATTTTGCGAATGAGAAATATAGACAAGTTGAAAGTTTGAAACAAGACTTAAATGAATTGAAATCCAATCAAAAAGAATTAGAACTTCAAATAAATGAACAACAAGAAAAATTAGCAGAAAAAGAAACAGTCGTAAAAGAAAGAATGGTCGCTTTGCAATCAAGTGGAGTAATTTATCAACGATTTGTTCAACTGCTTCAAGCAACGAGTATTTCAGATTTCTTTCATCGATTAATCGTGATTCAAGAGTTATTCAAATCGGATATATTAACGATTCAAAATTATCATAAAGAAGTTCAAACATTAGTAAATTCGCAAAAGAAATTAAGAGATACAGAAGAGACTTTATTAAAAAAACAAGAAGATTTACAAACAGAATCTACACTTTATGCAGATAGTATTCAACTGTTAAAACAAAATCTTGCGAATAATAAAGAAGCCTTGTTTGCCATTCATGAACAAGAAAGTAAGGTTCAACAATTAAGTGAAAATCCTGAACCAACAACACATCATGCTTCTGAAGAAAAGAAAAATGAAGAAGTAGTTCAAGAAATAAAACCAGTTAGTTCAAGTGAAGTTAAAGCCTCAACAACTGAAAATATTAGTGAATCTAAAGGGACTACTGAGACTTCTCCAAAGAGTCAAGCAGTTTCAAATGAAGTAAAATCTACATCAAGTGGGAAAGAATTTGCCGCAGAAGCAACAGCATATTCTTATAAACAGCCTGGGTTAAGTAATTTTACAGCAATGGGGATTGATTTAAGATCGAATCCTAATGTCATTGCAGTCGATCCTTCGCAGATTCCTTTAGGTACTTTAGTGGAAGTGCCGGGATATGGAATTGCGATTGCTGGTGATACTGGTGGAGATATTAAAGGAAATCGAATTGATTTACATTATCCGGAAGTACAACAAGTAATGGACTTCGGCAGAAGAAAAATTACGATAAAAGTGATGAATTAAGAAGAATTTCAGATTTAATCTGGAATTCTTTTTTGTTAACATCCATTCAAATGAAAAATAGTATTTTGATGTGATTATTTGTTAACATTAATTTAAAAACTCTTTGATAAACTTGTAACAGAAATTGCAAAAGTAAGATAAAAAGGGAGTAACAAATGTGAACCTGCTAGAAGAAATACAACGTTATTGGAATCATCGTTACTCAGGATATTCCAAAGTGAATCAAAAAGAATTAGAGGGAATTCAAAGAGAAAGATGGAAAGAACAATTCAAACGATTGTTACCAACAAATAAAAATCTGAAAGTTCTAGATATAGGAACTGGCCCTGGATTTTTTACAATTATTTTAGAAGAATTGGGATATAGCAATATCACTGGTGTTGATTACTCATATAAAATGCTTGAAGTTGCCAGAGAGAATATAAAAACATATGGCAAGGAAAATTCGAGTATTCAACTCATGCAAATGGATGCTCAAAATTTAGAGTTTGAGCCAGAAAGTTTTGATATTATTGTTAGTCGAAATTTAACGTGGAATTTAGAAAAACCACAGCAAGCTTATTCAGAATGGTTAAGGGTGTTGAAACCAAAAGGAGCTTTATTCATTTTCGATGCGAATTGGTATGCATTTCTTCAAAATGAATCACTAGAAAAAGAATTTGAAGCAAAGCGTCAAAAAGCGATAGAAGAAAAGCTAGAAGATTATTGGCAAGGCGAAGGTGTTGATGAAGAAAAAATGGACTGGATTGTTCAACAATTACCTTTGACCTATCAACAAAGACCACAATGGGATATCGATTATTTTTCTTCACAGGAAGGTATTTTAGTAGAAACGGAAGAGAATTTTGGAGATTTAGTGTGGGATTATGAAGAACAATTAAATTATGGTGCAACACCCATGTTTTGTATCAAAGTTGTAAAGGAGGATCAGTAATGACACAAGAACAAGCTATCCATGAACGAGTTGAAAAGTATTGGACCAATCGAAGCTCTTCTTTTTTAGAGCAACGAACAAGAGAATTTCATAGTCCATTGAAGGCTCGTTGGATTACAGAGTTTGCCAAATATTTACCACAAAATCAAACATTAAAAATTTTAGATATTGGTTGCGGAACAGGATTTTTTACAGGCATTTTAAGTCAATTAGGGCATGAAGTAATTGGAATTGATTTAACAAAGGAAATGATTCATTTAGCAACTGTTTTTGCGAAACAGGAAAAGTTTGATGCGCAATTTTTAGTGATGGATGCTCAAAATCTTGAGTTTAAAGATGCAAGTTTTGATATCGTGATTGCTAGAAACGTGACTTGGACATTACCAGATGTACCTAAAGCTTATGATGAATGGCTTCGAGTATTAAAAAAAGGTGGTTTACTCATTAATATTGATGGAAATTATGGTGCTTCGAGTATGACAGATACGAGTCATTTACCACAGCATCATGCGCATCATCATTTAAGTCAAGCTACTTTATCAGAATGCGAAATGATTCAAAGAAGTCTATCCATTTCAAGTGAAGTAAGACCTCAATGGGATGTGCAATATTTATTAAACAAAGAAGTTGACTCTCTTCAAATTGATCGAACGATAAGCCATAGAATTTATCTAGAAAAAGATGAATTTTATAATCCTACACCTTTGTTCTTACTATGTGCTAAGAAGTAAGGAGTGGTAGTGAATGTTTAAAGGTTTGAAAAGAATTTTAACCATATCTATCTTATTTGTTGGTATTTCATTTTTTGTATTTTTACTCATTCATCTAGCGCCTAGTGATCCTGCTTCTGTTAAAATGTCTGCTGGGACTGGTCGTGTCTCTTCAGAAGCTCTTGCACTTATGCGTGAGGAAATGGGACTGAATCAACCTTTACTTGTACAATATGGGAATTGGTTTTTTAAATTTCTTCATGGTGATTTTGGAAAGAGTTTAATGTCTGATATCAAGGTTGAGAAATTAATGATTCCAGCCGCTTTGAATTCAATTCAATTGGCAATCATTACTCTAGTGATTTCATTAGGAATCTCCATTCCGTTATCGATATTTTTGGTGAGATGTCAGAATAGGATTGTAAAATTACTTTTTCAATTAATTTTATTTTTCAAGATGTCATTACCGTCTTTTGTCATTGGTTATTTCTTAATGTATGTATTTAGCGTTCAATTAAAATGGGTTCCATTATTAGCCAATCAAGGTGGGATTGGATTAATATTGCCGATTATTACGATTGTGATTCCTGTAAGTGCAAAATTTATTCAACAATTTTCAGCGTTGTTAGAACAAGAATTACAACAGGAATATGTTAAAGTACTTTATTATCGTGGAATGGAAGAGTCAAAAATTTTTCAACGACATTTATTGAAAAATATATTTCCTACAATGGTGACGATTATTTTACTATCATTTGGTTCTTTAATGGCAGGTGTCGTTGTTGTAGAAACTATTTTTTACTGGCCAGGAATTGGGAAGTTATTAATGGATAGCATTAGTTCAAGAGATTATCCAGTTGTTCAGATGATAGTTGTTTGTATTAGCTTTTTATATATAGTGCTCACTCAAATTTCGGATGAATTACAAAATCGAACAGATATCCGTATTAAAGGCGGTGAGTTATCATGAACAATAAGAGAAAATGGGTTATGTCACTCATCTTAATAGGATGTGTATTACTATTGTGGAGTACAGTGTTCCTTAACTATGAAACAATGAATGCAAGTGAAATCTTAAGTCCACCAAACGCTCGTCATTGGTTTGGAACGGATGATTTTGGTCGAGATGTTTTTATTCGAGTGATTGTAGGAGCTAGATATTCGATTGGAGCTTCTGTTTTAATCGTTGCTTTATCTTATTTATCAGGAATTCTTATAGGAGGATTAGCAGGGATATTTGGTGGATGGGTTGATAGAATCATTACGAACATCGTAGATATTTTATTAGCCATTCCAAGTCTACTCATAGCCATAACGATAGCTGGTGTATTAGGTGGAGGTTTAAGAAATGGCGTCATTGCTCTTGTCATTAGTTATTTACCATATTATGCAAAATTAACAAGAGGAGAAATTCGTAAACTTAAAGTTCGAGAATATGTCGCAGTGATGTATATGCAAGGAGCTCCGTTATGGTATAGGATGGTTACGATTTTAAAAAATATTCAATTACCATTAGTGACGTATATGATTGTCAATATTTCTGGAACTATTTTAAGTTTAGCAACATTATCTTTTTTAGGAATAGGAGTTAAAGTTCCTCAACCAGAATGGGGAGCGATGTTAAATGAGGGAAGATTATCGTTTGAACAAGCACCATGGTTAATGATTGCACCAGGACTTGCGATAACTTTAACGATTATTATATTTAACGGAATCCACTATTGGATTCAAAAGAAAGGGAGAAAATGATGAAATTAAAAAATATGTTATTAACCATTGCAGCAGCAGTATTAGTTGGATGTGCACCCGTACAGCCAGCATCTCAACAACAAGAAAGTTCTCAAAATTCAACTTTTAAAATTGGGTATTCTCAATTTACAGCAGGCATTGATCCAGCGAAAGATTGGGAAGGTTGGTATACCATTCGTTTTGGAATTGGGGAAACATTATTCCGTTTAACAAACGAATTTGATGTAGAACCATGGTTAGCATCCTCATATAAGAAAATTGATGATCAAACATGGGAAATTCATTTAAAAGACAACCTTACATTTTCAAATGGAAATGCTGTTACTAGTGACGCTGTCATTGCAAGTCTTCAAAGAGTTGGAGAAAACCATAAGTCCGGTAAACTTTTCAAAACAGCCACTTATACTGCAAATGATGCATTAACGTTTACAGTTCATACTGAAAAACCAAGTCCTCAATTTATTCATGAATTAGTAGATGCTAAAACTGCGATTGTCGATGTAACAAGTACTGAAAAAATTATAGGGACAGGGCCTTATGAAGTGACGGAATTTAAACCAAATAATTCTATTTCATTAACAGCTTCTACTCATTATTGGGATGGAAATGCTTCAATCAAGGAAGTTCATTACCAATTAATTCCAGATCAAAAGACATTAGAATTAGCGATAAAATCTAAAGAAGTAGATGGTGGATTAGATTTAAATGATGATGTAGCCGATTCATTAATGAAAGATTCTTCTGTTCAAGTCTATAATCAACCAAGTACAAGAACGTATCATTTAGAATTGAATAAAGCCAGATTACAAGATAAAAAAATACGACAAGCGATTTTACATGCGATTAATAAACAAGAGTTGACGCAAGACTTCTTAAAAGGTCATGTAACTCCTGCAGATGGTGCTTTTTTAGATTCTAGTATTTATTCAAGTGGTACATTTGCTAATAAACAATATCAACCAGAAATGACGACAAAATTATTAGAAGAAGCTGGATATAAAACTAAAAATGCAGATGGTATTTTAGTGAATACACAAAATGAACCTTTACAAATTGTTCTAAAAACTTATAAGAGATTAGCGAATGAAAAAATTGCGACAGCACTGCAACAACAGTTTAAACAATTAGGAATTGATTTGAAAATTGATATTCAAGAAAAAGTCGATGGATTAAATCAATTAGATTATGACATTGCATTAGCTTCAGCATTAACATTGCCAACGGGAGATCCTCACTACTTCTTAGATGCAACATTATCGAGTGATGGAGCTTTAAATTATGTTAAAAATTCAGACTCATGGTTAGATGAAAAAATTTCTACCTTAGGTCATGAAGTAGATGCAGCTCAAATCCGTAGTGAAGTGGCAGAAATTCAAGATTATGCACGAGATGAAGCAGTTGTCGACTACATTGGATTTGTTAACTTACATGGAGCAATGAACAATTATATTCATCATTTTGAATTATCTCCATCTGATTTCTATCATATTACGAATAAATTGGTAAAAGACTAATGGGAACAACAGTTTTTGACGTTAAACAATTAAATGCTTCATATGGAGAAGAACTAGTCCTCAAAAATTTAGACTTTTCAATTGTAGAAGGAGAAGTTATTGGGATTATTGGTGAGTCCGGAATTGGAAAATCGACTTTTTTAGAATGTATTCTTGGAAATATTCATCAAAAAGTAATCATGAATGCGACTAAAATGAAGTTTTTAGAAGAAAACTGGTTGAATTTAGATAGTAAAAAGAGAAGAGAATATTTGAGGCAAGATATTGGCATCATTTTTCAAAATGGACAACATAGTTTGGACCCGTTATTTACAATTGGTCAACAGTTGAAAGAATTAATGGTACAACCAGAACCACAAAAAATAATCGAAACTCTGAAAATGGTTCAATTAGAGGAAAAGGTGTTGCACTTATATCCTCACGAATTATCTGGAGGAATGTTGCAAAGAGTTATGATTGCAATGGCTTTTATCAATCAGCCAAAATTAATTATTGCTGATGAGCCCTTTAGTGCTTTAGATGCTCCTTTGCAAATGGAAATGATGCAATTAATCGTTACTGTTGCTAAGCATCATAAAGTAGCAACCATTATGGTGACACATCAACAAGAATTAGCCTATCAATTTTGTACAAAAGTATTAACTTTAGAACAGGGACAATTTGTAGAAAAAGAGGAAGTGCTACAAGAAAGAATTCCATTTGTTCGAGACACTGCTGTCGAAAAAGAAGTATTTTTCCAATTGAAAAATGTATCCAATCATTATCAAAGTAATGATGCGATTCTTCAAAGCGTTACGGTCGATATTCCAAAATACAAAGTAACAGGAATAATGGGGCATTCAGGAGCAGGAAAGACAACTCTTGCAAAGATTTTATCAGGCTTTATTCCATACGAAGGCAGTATTGAGATTGAAGGAAAAGAACTAAGAGAGCTATTGGCTTATGAAAAACAAATTTATTATAGAAGAGTTCAATATTTATTCCAAAATAGTCTATTATCGTTTAATCCGAATCAAACAATATTGAAGAGCTTGGAAGAACCATTAAGATTTATGCGAAGAATAAAAAGTCATACAGAACGAATTCGTATGATAAAGGAATTGTTTACAAGCCTAGAGTTAGATTTCGATTGGTTAGAAAAATATCCTCATCAATTATCTGGAGGCCAATGTCAAAGATGTGCGATTGCAAGAGCTATTTTGGCGCAACCTGAGTGCTTAATTTGTGATGAAATAACGAGTTCATTAGATGATACGAATCAAGAAAAAGTTATACAAGTGTTACAAAAAGTTAAAGAAGAAACAAATATGACAATACTTTTTATTAGTCATAATCAGTCGTTAATTGAATCGATTTGCTTGAATGTTATTGTGTTAACAGAGGGGAGATTGGTCGAGAAAATAGATTTCGTAGAAAAAAGTAAAAGCTGAGTAGGCCGATAAGAAAAATAAGATTTATCATCAAAACTTAACATTTCTAACCACATTACTTGACAAACGGTTAACTTTTTAGTAAATTAGTATCAATTTCATAGGAAATCCAGTGAAGGAGCTAAGTAGATTCGCAGCAATTAGAGAGAGAAATCGTGGCTGAAAGTTTCTCATAAGACTGAGAGAATTGAAAGACACTCTGGAGGAGAATAATGCAAAGTTATTCCGGCAAAAGAGCCGTTATTTAGTTGAGGAATAGAGGAAACTCTGTTCAAATTTAGGTGGTACCACGAAATAATCGTCCTGACTCAATGAGTCAGGATTTTTTTATACATAGAAAGTAGGGATAAAATGATTCAAAAACCAAAAGGAACAGCCGATTTATTACCAGAGGAAATAAAGATTTGGCATTATATTGAAGAAACAGCTCGCATCATTTTAGGCGATTATCAATTTGAAGAAATGCGTACACCAATGTTTGAAAGCTATGAATTATTTAGCCGTGGAGTGGGTGATACTTCAGATATCGTTTCAAAAGAAATGTATGATTTTTATGACAAGGGTGACCGTCATATTACATTACGTCCAGAAGGAACTGCAGCTATTGTTCGTGCTTATGTAGAAAATAAATTATTTGGTCCAGAACATAAGAAACCTTATAAAGTATATTATATGGCACCAATGTTCCGTTATGAACGTCCACAATCAGGTCGTTTAAGACAATTCCACCAATTAGGGGTAGAAGTATTTGGTTCAACAAATCCTGCAACGGATGTTGAGACTATTGCAATGGCATGGGATTTATTAAAAGAACTTGGATTATCAAATATGCGTTTAGTGATTAATTCACTTGGTAAAACAGCTGATCGTATTGCATATCGACAAGCTTTAATTGATTATTTAGAACCATTTGCAGAGGAATTAAGTGAAGATTCTAAAAATCGTCTTCACAAAAATCCATTACGTGTATTAGATAGTAAAGATAAACGTGATATCGAAATTGTTAAAAATGCGCCACGTATTTTAGAGTTTTTATCTGATGAAGCACGTACTCACTTTGAAAAAGTGCAACAATATTTAACAGCATTAGAAATTCCATTTGAAATTGATGAAACAATGGTTCGTGGATTAGATTACTATCAAGATACAATTTTTGAAATTATGACGGATTCAAAATCATTTGGTGCTAAAACTACGATTTGTGGTGGTGGACGTTATGATGGTCTTGTTCAAGAGTTAGACGGACCAGAAACACCTGGATTTGGATTTGGCTTAGGAATGGAAAGACTTGTGTTATTAATGAAAGATGAACAAGTAGAAATTCCTGACTTACAAGAATTAGATGCTTATATTGTTGGTTTAGGGGAAGAAACAGAAGAGGAAGTATTAAAACTTTCTATTTCATTACGTCAACAAGGTTATTCTGTTGATCGTGATTTCTTCGGTAGAAAAGCAAAACCTCAATTTAAAAATGCTCAAAAATATGGAGCAAAAGTTGTCATTACATTAGGGGAAGAAGAGTTGGCAAGTCGTCAAGTTCCACTAAAAGTAATGAGCACTGGTAAAGAAGTTAAGGTTGACTTAGCAGATGTATATGAAGATTTTGATAGTCTATTCCGCCAAGCAACAATGGATACAACAGCAATCGATGAATATTTTGGAAAATAGAAAGTAGGGATTTGTATGAAAAAGAGATCAATTTACTGTGGATTAGTCACAGAAGAATTAGTAGGAAAAGAAATTACATTACATGGTTGGGTACAAAAACGTCGTGACCATGGTGGGGTTATTTTTATCGACTTACGTGACCGTGAAGGTGTGATGCAAGTTGTATTTAACCCACAACATAACCAAGCAGCTTTTGAAATTGCGGACACATTACGTCCAGAATACGTTATTGAAGTAACAGGTACTGTTGCTTTACGTGGTGAAGGATTAACAAATCCAAACTTAAAAACAGGTTCAATGGAATTAGAAGTTCACCATGTTGAATTATTAGCAAAAGCTAAAACACCACCAATTTACATTGAAGATGATAAAGTAGCTTCAGATGAATTACGTATGAAATATCGTTATTTAGATATGCGTCGTAAACCTGTATTAGAAAACTTACGTTTACGCCATAAAACAACTCGTGCGATTCGTGAATATTTAGATACTGAAGGATTTATTGATGTAGAAACACCATACTTAGCAAAATCAACTCCAGAAGGAGCTCGTGACTACTTAGTACCTTCTCGTGTTCATGAAGGAAGTTTCTATGCATTACCACAATCACCTCAAACATTTAAACAATTATTAATGGGTGGGGGCTTAGACCGTTACTACCAAATCGTTCGTTGTTTCCGTGACGAAGATTTACGTGGAGACCGTCAACCTGAATTTACACAAGTCGATATTGAAACAAGTTTCTTATCAGCTGAAGAAATTCAAGAAATGATGGAAGGCTTATTGAAAAAAGTCATGAAAGATACATTAGGAGTAGAAGTAACAACTCCATTCCCTCGTTTATCATTTGCTGAAGCAATGAGCCGTTATGGTAATGATAAACCAGATACTCGTTTTGCATTAGAATTAATCGATGTAGCGGATATTGTAAAAGATTCTGACTTAAAAGTATTCAGCACAGTTGTTGAAAATGGTGGACATGTAAAAGCCTTAAACTTAAAAGGATTAGCAGATGAATATTCTCGTAAAGATGCAGATAGCTTAGCACAATTTGTTGCTAAATATGGTGCAAAAGGATTAGCATGGTTGAAAGTAGAAGAAGATGGACTAAAAGGACCAATCGCTAAATTCTTAGTAAACCAAGAAACAGCCTTAAGAGAACGTTTAGATGCAGAAGTGGGAGATATTGTTTTCTTCTGTGCGGATAAACCAAGTGTTGTTGCACAATCATTATCTGAATTACGTTTACACTTTGGTAGAAAACATGAATTAATTGATAAAACTAAATTCAATTTCTTATGGGTTGTTGATTGGCCGTTATTAGAATATGACGAAGATGCAAACCGTTATCAAGCAATGCACCATCCATTTACTCGCCCAGTTAATGAAGATTTCAATGCTTTATTAGAAAATCCAGCAGCAGCTAAAGCTCAAGCTTATGACATTGTATTAAATGGATATGAATTAGGCGGAGGATCATTAAGAATTTATAGAAGAGACATGCAAGAAGCAATGTTTGAAGTATTAGGATTCACAAAAGAATCTGCACAAGAACAATTTGGATTCTTAATGGATGCATTAGATTATGGATTCCCACCACATGGAGGAATTGCATTAGGATTAGACCGTTTAGTCATGTTACTAGCTGGGGAAGATAACATCCGTGAAGTGATTGCATTCCCTAAAAACGGTTCAGCAATGGATACTATGACACAAGCACCAAGTCCAGTATCTGAACAACAATTACAAGAATTATCATTAAAAATTCGCTAAAATCAATGAACAATGGAGAAGTCGTCAATGAAGGCTTCTCCTCTGTTCTTCATAGAGAAAAAAGGAACGAATACTAGTGAAAAATAGCAAAGGTGTTGTGTTTAAGAGACAACAAGAAATTTTAAAATTATTACAGGAACATAGGCAATTATCTGTAGAAGAATTATCATCAAGATTAGAAGTTTCCGAAATTACAATCCGTCGAGATTTACAACGTTTTGAAGATCAAGGATTAATTGAACGTTTTTATGGTGGAGCAAAATATATTTCAGGAAAGATTGAAAAAGAAAATATTGAACAAAAACAATATAATTCTACTAAAAAAAATATTGCTCGTAGAGCTTCTGGCTTAGTTCGCAAACATGATATGGTCTTTATTAATTCAGGTTCTACAGCCTTTTTATTATTGAATTATTTAGCAGATGAAAATGTTACGATATTGACAAATAATGGTCGTTCTATTTTCAAAAAAGCCTCTTCTAAAGCTTCAATTGTATTAAGCGGAGGAGAAATTTTTGAGCAAAAAAAATCTTTAGTTGGAGATTTTGCTATTAACTCGTTTTCAAAAGCACGTGCCAATATTTGCTTTTTAGGGGTCGGTGGTATTAATAAAAATGGAATTACGACTGTAGCCTTACCTGAAACAGCAGTTAATCGCGTCATTCTAGAACGCACTAATGGTCCAAAAATTATTGTAGCTGAAGGAGCAAAAGTTGGAAGAGAATCTAATTTCCACACAGCAGATTGTTCGATGATTACGCATTTAATTACGGATTATTCCGCTGATGCTGAAACAGTAGCCTATTTAAAGAGCATTGGTGTAAAAGTTTTATTTATTTCTTAATGTGAGAAAGGAGTAAGAGATGTCAGTAGAATTAAGCCCAAGACTAAAAACAGTTGCTTCTTTTTTAGAAGGAGCGACATTATTATGCGATGTTGGTTCTGACCATGCTTATTTACCGGTTTATGCAATACAGCAAGGATTGATTACTAGAGCTATTGCTGGAGAAGTTGTAAAAGGTCCTTTCGAGTCTGCCCAACAAACGGTTCAAGATTATGTTCTAAATGATAAGATTTCTGTGCGTTTAGGAGATGGATTAGATGTCGTTACTTCTGAAGACGAAGTTACAGCCATTTCTATTTGTGGAATGGGTGGAGAATTAATTGCTCGTATTTTGGAACAAGGTCGAGTAAAGGGTACATTAACGGGTAAAGAAAGATTAGTATTACAGCCAAATGTTGCAGAACATTTATTAAGACAGTGGCTAGTGGAACATCACTATGAAATTTTAGAAGAAGTTGTGGTAGAAGATCATCATCGCTTATATGAAATTATTGTAGCTGAAAAAAGAGAACAGAGCTTGCCACTAACAGATACGCAAATTAAATTTGGTCCAAAATTAATAGAGAAGCCAACAGAGTTGGTGATTCGTAAATGGGAACGTCAGTTACGTAAAATTGAAGAAATTTTAGCGCAATTGAAAAATAGTAAAGAAGTTCCAACTGATAAAGTAGAGAAATTTAATCATCAATATCTTGAATTGAAAGGATTGATTGACAATGCCAACCGTTAGAGATATTATTCGTAAATTTGAACAAAGAGTTCCAAAATCTTTAGCAATGGGGAAAGACCCTATTGGCTTACATTTTGGAGATTGGAATCAAGAAGTTCAAGTAGTAATGACGACTTTAGATATTCGTCCTTCTGTCATTCAAGAAGCTATTGAAAAAAATGTCGATTTAATTATTGCACATCATCCACCGATTTTTAGACCTGTACAACAATTTGATTTAACAAATCAGCAACATAAAATGTATCAAGACATTTTAAAACATGATATTGCCATTTATGCAGCTCATACAAACTTAGATGTTGTTTCAGGTGGAGTTAATGATTGGTTAAGTGAAGTCCTTCAATTAGAAGAAGTAGAAGTACTATCTCCAACAGGAAAACTTCGTCAAATGAAAATTGCTGTGTTCGTACCAAAAGAACAAGCAAGCACAGTTCGACAAGCAATGCATGAAGCGGGAGCAGGACAAATTGGTGATTGTTATAAAGAATGTAGTTTTACAACTAGTGGAGTAGGTCGTTTCACCCCAACTGAAGGAGCAAATCCTGCCATTGGACAAGTGAATCAACCAGAACAAGTAGCAGAGGAAAAAGTAGAAGTTATTTGTTATGAAAACCAAGTAGACGCTATTATTACTGCTATGAAAGCTAGTCATCCTTATGAAGTTCCAGCTTATGAAGTCTGGGCATTAGAAAATGATGCAAAAACAATCGGGATTGGACGTATTGGACAATTACCTGAAGCATTATCTGTTGAAGAATTTGTCACTTATGTGAAAAATCAATTTCAATTAAAAGGATTACGTTTTGTTACTCCAAGAAATCGTTCGATACACAAAATTCGTAAAGTTGCCGTTTTAGGCGGTTCTGGTGGAAGTTTTTATCAAGCAGCTGTTAGCAAAGGGGCAGATGCATTTGTAACAGGAGACATTACGTATCATGTCGCTCATGATATTCAAGAGTCACCAATGTTATTAGTGGATGCAGGGCATCATATTGAAGTCGTTTGTATTGAAAAATTAGCGAACTGGCTTGTACAATGGAATCAAGAAGAAAATTGGAATGTAAATGTCATTAAAAGTACGACTTTTACGGATCCATTTGAATTTTTATAAGAAGAAAGTAGGAATGTAATATGCCAAATCAATTAGTTGATCGTTTTATTCGTTATGTAAAAAAAGAAACTCGTTCAGATGAAGCAAGCACAACTGTTCCATCAACACCAAGTCAAACAGAGTTTTTAAAAGACTTAGTAGAAGAATTAGTAGCATTAGGCTATCAAGATGTTAGATTAAATCCTAAAAATAGCTTCGTAACAGCAACAATTCCAGCTACGACTACAAAAGAAGTACCAGTTGTTGGATTTATTGCTCACGTAGATACAGCTGATTTTGAAGCTCGTAATGTACAACCTCAATTCCATGAAAATTATGATGGTGAAGCGATTGTATTAGATAAAGAAGGAAAATTTGTTTTATCACCAAAAGATTTCCCTAATTTAAAAAATTATGTTGGTAAAACATTAATTACAACAGATGGTACAACTTTATTAGGAGCTGACGATAAAGCAGGTGTTAGTGAAATTGTAACAGCAGGTGCATACTTATTAGCACATCCTGAAATCGAACACGGAAAAATTCGTGTAGCATTTGGTCCAGATGAAGAGATTGGACGTGGTGCTGATTTATTTGATGTTGAAGAATTTGGCTGCGACTTTGCCTATACAATGGACGGAGGCCCAGTTGGAGAATTAGAATACGAAAGTTTCAATGCTGCTCAAGCTGAAATTACTTTCCAAGGGAAAAATGTTCACCCAGGAACTGCAAAAGATACAATGGTGAATGCTTTAGAACTAGCACGTCAATTCCAAAATGCATTACCTGAATTTGAAGTACCAGAACATACTTCTGGACGTGAAGGATTCTATCACTTAATGTATGCTAATGGTGTTGTTGAAGAAGCAAAATTAGTTTATATTATTCGTGACCATGATCGTACATTATTCGAAGCGAAAAAAGCTTATTTACAATTAGTTGCAGATAGACTAAATGCATCATTAGATAGCAATCGTATTTCAATTGAAATGAAAGACCAATATTACAATATGGCTGAAATCATTGAAAAAGACTTTAGAGCTGTTGAAGTTGCTCAAAAAGCAATGGAAAATTTATCAATTACGCCAATTATTGAACCAATTCGTGGTGGTACAGACGGTTCTAAAATTTCATTTATGGGCTTACCAACTCCAAACATTTTTGCAGGTGGAGAAAACTTCCACGGACGTTACGAATTCGTCGCTGTAGAATCAATGGAAAAAGCACGTGATGTCATTATTGAAATTGCGCAATTACTTGCAAAATAAAAAGATAAAATATGGCTTTATATTAATGTAGCTTAGGACGCAAGCAGCCAGCAAATGCTGTCTCATTGCTAAAAATCGAGCCTTGGTCTCGATTTTTCCTACCCTATAAGTCAAAAATGACTTATAGGGTTTTAGCTACATTGCAAAGCCAATTTTTTTTTGCGGATATTTTAGAATGGACGTTTAAAACTGATTTTCGTAATTGTGTACTACTGATAAATTATGCTAGAATGTGTTTGAATATTTTCAAAGGAGAGCTAATTATGAAATATAAAGTCCTAGTCATAGATGATGATATTGCCATTTTAAGACTTATTCAAAATGTTCTAGAGAATAAAAACTTTCTAGTCGACACACGAACGTCTATTCCAGAAATTGATATCTGTCATTTTATTGGCTATGATTTAATTATTTTAGATATCATGATGCCTCATAGTGGAATTGAAATCTGTAAGTATATCCGAGAATTTATTTCTGTTCCAATCATATTTTTAACAGCCAAAAATTTAGAAGAGGATATTGTATATGGCATTCAATCTGGTGCAGATGACTATATCACAAAGCCATTCAGTATACCTGAACTAGTTGCAAGAGTACAGATGCATATCCGTCGAGAAGTACGCAATAATAATTCCAGTGAGATTCTACAGTTTGGACCTCTTACAATTGATAAAATTAAAGAAGAGCTAAGAATTGTGGATATACATATTCCCACTACAAAAAGAGAATTTCAATTAATTTTGTTACTCTCCAGCAATCCTAATAGAATATTTTCAAACGAAGAACTCTTTGATTATCTTTACCCTCATGATTCTGAAACTCAGGGGAGGTCAATTACAGAGTATGTATACCAAATCAGGCAAAAATTAAAACCTTATGAAATTAATCCAATTAAAACAATCTGGGGAGGTGGTTATCAGTGGATAACGCTCTGACTTTTAACCAACTGATTAAACAAACATACTTTAAGATTTTAAGACAATTTCTTATTAGTCTTTTTCTATTTTATTTATTACCAATGTTATTCACTGCATTTACTAATATTACAGAAAAAAATGCAGGAGCATTTACCATCTATTTCAGCACGATTTCTTGGATTTATATTAGTCTGATTTTATTTTCTATTATAGCTAAAAATATTAGTAATCTTTTAGAAAAGATTAAGCAAGAAACAAATATTGTTTATAATCAAAGTCTACTGGGTGATATAAATGAACAATCCTCAGCTAAGTTAACTTTAATTGAACTGATTGAAACAAGACAAAAAATTCAGGAAATGCAGTTAACGATAAATAAAATGATTCAATCTGAAAAACAGCAAAAAAAGGAACTGATGTTTCAAGTCTCAGCTGCAGCGCACGATTTGAAAACACCTTTAACAATTATTCAAGGTAATGCTGAATTTTTAAAATCTTTGGATATTACTGGAAATATTGGTCAATGTTTAGGAGATATCGAACTTGCTAGCCAACAACTTAATAAATACTTTAACCAACTAATCAATTATTCTAAAACATTCTATAATGATACTTCTAATTGGGAGAGTTTCTCCTCGGATTACTTAGTTGAATTATTTGAACAAGAAATTAAGTTACGTACTGATAAAAAGGCTAAAATCCAATTTTCAAATAACCTACCAATCCCTATTAATTTAACACTTAATCTAAATCTATTTCTACGAGGTATCCTAAATATAATCAATAATGCGATTGAACATTCTACAAACAATTATCCAGTCATAAGAGTAGAATATCAGTTAATAGATAATAATTTTTACATTTCTATCTGGAATAGTGATTCTTCATTTTCGGAGAATATACTTGAGAAATACGGCTTACTTTTCTATCAAGACAATCAGGAAATAAATTCAGAACAAGGAAGTCATTTCGGAATTGGACTAGCATTTGTTAATCGGGTAGCGAAAATTCATGGTGGAGAGATAAAGTTGAGTAACTTTGAAAATGGTGCTCTTGTCACTATTTCTATACCAGTATAGCCTTTAGCGCTCAAATATTTTTATGCCATTAATCTTGCAAATTTATTTCTGAAAAGTTATATCTTGCTAGTTTTTAACTAGTAAAATCTTCACTCTTTAAATTGATAAGACCTTTCGTCATCTTGTTTAAGGTGGCGATTTTTTATTTACAGTCTTTTATTTATATTACTAGTATCTATAAGATAATCTAGAATTAAAAAAACTTTTATAGAAATCAGAATTTCTGATATTTTTCTGATAATTATTTTGTATAACATGAAATGTAGATGGCATTTATGGGTGGCATTTGATGGTATACCAATTATAAAGATTAAGTTTCAAAAAAATATTTGTAAAAGGTGGAAAAGATAAATGATACAATTTGAGAAAATTAGCAAAGGTTTTAGTAGTAAGAGTGTTCTTTCAGAAGTTTCGTTTACGGCAAAAGAGGGAGAAATAACAGCATTAATTGGTCCAAATGGGTCTGGTAAGTCAACTTTAATAAAAATATTGCTAGGATTGGTTTCACCAGACGAAGGCAGGGCAACTTTTGATGGAAAAAATTATGAAGAATTAGGAAAATACCCCTTCAGATATGTAGGTGCATTTCTAGATAGTTTTCAACCTAATCCAACAAGGACAGCCTATAGTCACTTGAGATGGATTGCTTTAACGAGTGGTATAGAAAAGCAGAGATGTTTAGAATGTTTAAAATTAGTTGGTCTTCAGGATGTTGGTAATAAAAGGATAAAAGACTACTCTCTTGGAATGAAACAAAGACTGGGGCTGGCTACGGCTATTTTAGCGAATCCTAAAATACTTATTTTGGATGAACCAATTAATGGACTCGATCCAGATGGAATTAGATGGGTTAGAGAGTTTCTAAGAGAATTTGTTAGAGGCGGTAAAATAGTTTTAATCACAAGTCATTATATGAATGAATTAGAACTTACAGTTGATAAAATTGTAGGATTATCAAATGGTAAGATAGTAATTGATGGTAGTAGCAAAGATGTTCTTGAAGAATATGGCTCTTTTGAGGAAGCCTATTTTAAATCTGTTAAAAATTAGATGGGGGTAAACTTTATGAAAAATATTCGTAGTGAATTATACAAAATATTCTCATTGCCACTCTTTTTGAGAGGAGTAGCAATTGTGATTGGAATTAGTGTATTCTTTACCTTTCAAAATATTCAAGTAATCAATGCGATAGCAAATGGTCATACAGAGATTCTTATACTTGAAGATACGACTAGTCAATTAACAGGGTTTCAAACAGTTAGAGATGCGATATTATCATCCCCTTACCAATCTAGTATTTTATTTTTTCCAATCTTATTTGCACTGATTCTATCTACGGAGTACAAATTTGGACAGGAATCACTGACTAAATTATTAACACCAAAATGGCAGACGGTTTTAACAGGTCAGATTTGCTCTGGAATAATTGTATCCAGTACGTTGACAGTTGTTCTATCTTTAATCAATAGTGGAATGCTCTATGCGATGTTAGATGAAACATTACAAAATTATCTTAACATAGGTCTTATTTTAGAAGTAACGTTAAGAATTATTATCTTTTCCATAACATTGACATTGCTTTCAATGTTTTTAGTACAGATAACAAGAAAGCCTATTCCATCTGTCATAATTATTGTAAGTATTCTTGTTATAACTTTATCAGGCATATTGAGAGTTGTTTCTCCGACGCTAGAAAATTTATTTCCGTTAACAGGTGCTAAGTCATTTGCATTTGGAAGAGTAGAAAATAACAATCCTTCAGAACTGTATGGTTTATTATTATTATTATCTCAAGCATCAATAGTAACTATAATGATGTATATTAAAGCTTGGTATAAAAATAAGAAGGAGAAGAAACATGAATGAAATGATATATGCTCTTATGTATAAAAAATATAGTTTGATTGCAGTGAAAATACAAATTTTAAGTCAATTCTTGCTTACTTTATTTATCTGTATTCTTAGTTTGATAACATTTGAAATAAATGATAATAATATTATACTATCCAATAATCAAATTTTGGTAATTGCATCTTATTTATTTATGATAGGCGGTCTGATAAATGGCTCTATGGAAGTCGAGAATTCAGAATCTAAAATTGTTTATTTATTAACGGGAAACAAAAATAACAGTACACAAAAAATTATTATTGTTGAGTTGATAAATTGTGTATTACAAGCCATTCTAATATTTTTAATTATTGTAAGTTTCTTCATTTTTAAAGGAACTATTAAAGAAGTTAGCATAATACAGTTTTTCTCTTATCTTTTTAGTAGTATTTTGTGTTTCTTAATTTCATATTATTTAACTTTATTTTTTAAGAGTTCGATGACAGCGTTAGCTACTTTATTGCTATTCCCAATATTAGTTATCCCCTATATTGAACGTGTATTTCCTGTAGCTTTACCATACATCTATACTGAAACTATTTCTGAAAGTTTCAAAATATCAGCAATGTCTTCTAGTCATATTCTATTATTATTTTGGAATTTGATTTTACTCATATTAATCTATTTGAAAGTCAAAAAGAGGTTAATAAATGATTAATTATAATATTTAGAAGTTAATTTTAAGGAATCTTTTAACAGTACTAAAACCGTATAAAATATCTATAAGTATTGCTTTGATTAATATAATGATTTCGGCGACAGTATCGATTTTTAACACCTGGTGACTAGAATTTAAAGTTTTTTTATTTGCGTATCTACAACAGAACAGACCGTATTTTTTCGAGAATTCATGAGCATTAGTCAAAAATACAATTAGCTTTTCAAAGTAGCTGATACAATAAATACCTGTTAGGTATTTATTGTCGGAAAAATCGAGACCTAGGCTCGATTTTTAGCAATGAGACAGCTTTTGCTGGCTGCTTGCGCCGTAGCTACATTATGATAAAGCTAATTGTATGTATCGTCTATGAATTTCATACCATATCAGTAGATAATTAAGTCAAAAATCGTTACAATAGAGTAGAGTTTAACAGTAAAATCTAATCTAACGATGAAACAAAATATAATAGATTTGGATTTATAATTAGATAAATTCAAATCTATTTTTTTATCTATATGGAGGAACTTATGACATTTGATGGTTTATTTACAAAATGGATGACGGATGAAGTTTCTAAAGAAATTATTGGAGGGAGAATTAGTAAAATTCATCAACCTCTTCCTTATGAAATTCAATTAACAATTCGTTCAAATCGTAAAAATTATTTATTATTATTATGTGCTCATCCTATGATGGCACGTTTCCAGTTTATTACTGAAAAAGGGGATAACCCTGAGATTGCTCCGAATTTTTGTATGATTTTAAGAAAATATCTGGAAGGAGCGATTATTCAAGATTTTACTCAAGTTGGTGCTGACCGTATTATTCATTTAGATGTAGATACAAGAGATGAACTTGGAGACGAAGCGAAATGGCGTTTGACACTTGAAATGATGGGAAAACATAGTAATGTTTTCTTAGTGGATCGAAGAAGTCAGCAGATTATTGATTGTTTAAAACGAATTCCATTGAGTCAAAATACTTATCGTACTTTACAACCGGGGGCTACTTATCAATTACCTCCTCACCAAACAAAACTGAATCCTTTTGAAATGACGTTATTTGAACTAGATGCTAGATTAACAAAGGGATTAGGTGAAGATTCTCTTACAAAATCACTAATGAGTCTTGTACAAGGGATAAGTACCCTAACTGCTAATGAAATTGTTGAACGTTCTATGATGTTTGATGAGACGATTGCTGAGAGTTTATGGAAGTTTTTAGAACAAAATAATGAGAAGCCAACTCCAACTCTAGCAAAATTATCTAATGGAAAAAGCTATTTCACAGTTTGTCCTTATTATTCATTCCAAAATGCTGAAAATCAATCGTTTGAAACATTATCTGAATTATTAACAGCTTATTATGTTCATAAAGTTCAGGAAGAAAAAATCCAACAGTTAGCTGGAAATTTACTTCAAATGTTGAAATCGGAATTAAAGAAAAATCGAGAAAAGCTCGTTAAATTTGAAGAAGATTTACAAAAGAGTGAGAAAGCTGAACAATACCGTATTAAAGGGGAGTTATTAAATACTTGCTTGTATCAAATTGAAAAAGGGCAAACTGAAATTCAAGTGGAGAATTATTATGACAATAATGAATTATTAACTATTCCATTGTCTACGTGGTTGACACCTTCACAAAATGCACAAGCTTATTTTAAAAAATATCAAAAATCGAGAAATTCAATTGAACATATTGAAAAACAACAGGAAGTTACTCAACAAGAAATTCAATATTTAGAACAAGTGTTATATCAAATTGAAGAAGCAGATGTGCAAAACTTAGAAATTATTCGAGAAGAATTAGTAGCAAATGGTTACTTAAAACGTTCTGCTTTAAAAAAAGGAAAACAAAAAGTAAAACCTTCAAAGCCGTATGTATTCTATTCAAATGACGGTACAAGAATTTTAGTAGGTAGAAATAATTTACAAAATGATCATTTAACGTTAAAACAAGCGAAAAAAGAATACTTATGGTTACATGCCCAAAATATTCCTGGGTCACACGTCATTGTAGAGTCAGCTAATCCAACGGATGAAACAATTGGTCAAGCAGCCATGTTAGCGGCATACTATTCTAAATACCGTCATTCAGCAACTGTTCCTGTGGACTATGTTTCTGTTTCGAAAATTAGAAAGCCAAATGGATCTAAACCAGGATTTGTCGTATATGAAGGACAACAAAATACGTATATTACTCCGGATGAAGCAGTGATTCAACAAATTCGGGAAAATAAACCAAAAGAATAAGGAGAGACAAATGAACGCAGTAAGAGCAGCTTATATTCATATTCCATTTTGTTCTCATATTTGCTATTATTGCGATTTTAATAAGGTATTTATTGAAGGGCAACCGGTTGATGAATATGTTGATTTATTAGTAAGAGAAATGCAATTACGAGCAGAAGCTCATCCCATCTCTCCTTTAGAGACGTTATATATCGGGGGAGGAACACCTTCAACTTTAACGCCTAAGCAATTAGCAACTTTATTTGAAGGAATTCATCGCTATTTACCACTAGAAAAAAATTGTGAATTTTCAATGGAATTAAATCCAGACGATGGGCAATTAGAACGCTTAGAAGTGATGAAAGAATATGGGGTTAATCGTATCAGTATGGGAGTTCAATCCTTTAATGATGAACTATTAAAGAAGATTGGTCGTAAACATAGTAAAAAGACAGTTTTACAATCCATAGGAAATGCTCGAAAACTAGGCTTTGAGAATATAAGTATTGATTTGATTTTTAGACTGCCTCAACAAACGATTCAAGATTTTGAAGATAGTTTAAAAATTGCAATGGAGTTGGACTTGCCACATTATTCGATTTATTCCTTAATTTTAGAACAAAAGACTGTATTTTATAATTTAATGAGACAAGGAAAGCTTCCTTTACCATCGCAAGATGAGGAAGCAGATATGTTTCAATTAGCTATGGATTCTATGGAAAGTTTTGGACGGCATCATTATGAAATTAGTAATTATGCTCTACCAGGTTTTGAATCAAGACATAATTTACATTACTGGAAAGCAGATGAGTATTTAGGTTTTGGTGCGGGTGCTCATGGTTATTTAAATCAAGAACGCTATCAAAATTGTGGACCAATTCAACATTATTTAGAACCATTACGGAATTTTGAACTTCCAGTTTTACAAAAGGATGTATTAAGTAAAAAATCTCAAATAGAAGAGTTTATGTTTTTAGGTTTAAGAAAAATGTCTGGTGTATCCAATCAAGAATTTTTTAAACGATTTGGTAAAAATATCAATGATATTTATCAAGAAATTATCGAGGATTTATTAGACCAGGAATTAATCCAGCTAACAGCTGAAGGAATTGCATTAACACATAAAGGAAAGTTTTTAGGAAATAATGTATTTCAAGCCTTTCTTTTAGAAGAGTAGAATCAATTTATTATAATAACTTTCACAAAAATGAAAGAGGTGATAGAATGACACCATTAAGAAGAACTAAAAAGAAAAGGAATTATTGGAAAATTGCTTTTTTGGCCTTAATTGCAATCAATTTATTTGTAATTATTTCTACATTAATTCCTAATCGAGCTAAATATCAAATTTCAACAATGCCAATTGTTGAGCAAGGAGAGAATTGGATGGAAGTCACATTAAGTAAAAATGAAATTCAAAATATTTTAGAAATTGTTTCCAAAAAAAATCAAGTAGAAAATCCAAGTTTTCCAAATTTTGTCATGAATGATTCTGTCATTCAAATTACAGGAGATGCGAATGCGTTAGGAGTAACCGTTCCTTATAAAATGACGACTGTACCCTATGTAACGGAAGAAGGAACTATTCAATTAAAAATACAATCTGTTCAATTAGGAGGATTCTCGTTACCAGTATTTTTAGCTTTAGGAAGATTACAACAAATGGAATTTCCAGAATGGTTCCAATTAAATACTGAAAAACAGTATTTTCTATTAAATTTATCAGGAATCCATGAAGGAAGTACGATTAAAGCAAAAAAAATTAATTTAAAAACGAATGAATTTGTTTTTTCTATTTCAATTTCTAATGACAATATAGTAGAATATCTACAGTAAGAAAAAATTTAAAGTCTATAAGACAGTTAGGAGATTACACATGAGTGTACATATTAATGCAACAAAAGGACAAATCGCTGAGGTAGTATTAATGCCAGGAGATCCACTTCGTGCTAAATACATCGCTGAACATTATTTAACAGATGTAGAACAATATAATAGTGTAAGAAATATGTTCGGATATACAGGTTTATACAAAGGAAAACGAGTATCTGTTCAAGGTAGTGGAATGGGTATTCCTTCAATGATGATTTATGCAAATGAATTATATACTGAATTTGGTGTTGAAAAAATTATTCGTATTGGTTCAGCTGGTTCAATTCAAACAGATGTAAATGTTCGTGATATTGTTTTAGCGCAAGGAGCTACAACGGATTCATCTATTATTACAAATATCTTCCAAGGACAAGTTAACTTTGCACCTTTAGCATCATTTGAATTATTAGATAAAGCTTATCATTTAGCAAAAGAACGTGGTGCAACTGTTCACGTTGGAAATATTTTATCTTCAGATCGTTTCTACAATGCTGAATTAAATAAACAAAAATTACAAGAATATGGCGTATTAGCCATTGAAATGGAAGCTGCCGGTTTATATGCATTAGCAGCACAACATAAAAAACAAGCTCTAGCAATTGTAACGATTAGCGACCATATTTTAACAGGTGAAGAAACAACTGCTGAAGAACGTGAAAAAACATTTAATGAAATGATGGAAATTGCTTTAGAAACAGTTCACAACGGTTAATAAGTAGGTAAAAATATGGAAGAAAATCAAGAAAAAGTTGTTAAAACACCTAAAAAAGGAATTCGACTCTGGGTATTTATCGTTTCATTAATTGCTACAATGCTCATTTCAGTTTTTATAACAGTTGCATTAGTGATTACGCAACTGCCAAAAGCAGATAATAAATATGCATTTGGTATATTTAAAAAGAATGAAATTTTTCAAATTGAAAAAGTATTTTATTATTTAAAACAAAATTATTTAGATAAAGATGTTACAAGTGAACAATTAATTCAAGGTGCTTTAAAAGGAATGGCTGAATCAGTTGGAGATCCTTATACTACTTATTTAGTGAATGATGAGACAGCTCAATTAGATGAAACAGTTAATGGAGCCTTTGGAGGAATTGGAGCTGAATTAAAATCAGATCAAAGCCGAGTAGTGATTAGTATTACAATGGAAGGAAGTCCTTCACAACAAGTAGGTCTTCAAGCGGATGATGTCATTACAAAAGTTAATGGCGAAGATATGACTGGTAAGACCATTTCTGAAGTTGTCAAGAAAGTACGTGGTGAAGTTGGAACAGATGTTGTATTAACCATTGAACGTGCTGGCACTTCTTTAGATGTTAAACTAACTAGAGCTAGCATTGCGATTAATACCGTAAAAGCTGAATTGGATAAAGAGGATGCCACAATTGGTCATGTTCGCATTACTAGTTTTGCAAAAAATACAGCTGAAGAATTAGAAAAAGCGGTGAAAGATTTGACAGATAAGGGTGCTAAAGCTTTTGTATTCGATGTACGATACAATCCTGGAGGACTTTTAGATCAAGCATATAAAGTTGCGAATATGTTCTTAAAAGATGGTGAACCAATCGTTCAAGTAGAAGATAGATTTGGAGAGAAAAAAATCTATAAAGCTTCTTCATCCATTGGTGAATTTAAAATTACTCAGCCATATGTTCTTCTAGTAAATGAAGGTAGTGCAAGTGCTTCTGAAATTTTAGCTGCAGCAATTAAAGAAGGTGCTGGAGGTCAAATTATAGGTACAAAAACTTATGGCAAAGGTACTGTACAAAGTGTCGTCGATATTACTGATAATAGTGAGTTAAAATATACGAATGCTAAATGGTTAACTCCAAAGGGAAATTGGATTCATAAAGAAGGGGTCACTCCAACGAAAGAAGTGAATTTACCAGATTACGCATTCTTAAAAATTATTGATGCGAAAGAAACATTAAAAGTAGGCTCAGTTTCACAAAATGTACTTTCTGCCGAAACGATTCTAAAAGGATTAGGATATTCTGTTACTGTAGACGGCTATTTTGATGAAGGTACAAAAGATGCAGTAAAATCTTATCAACAAAAAGAAGGATTAACTGCAACAGGAGAAGTGGATGAAGAGAGTGCTCAAAAATTAATGGATAGTGTTAGAGCATTAATTCAACAAAATGATACACAGTATCAAGCAGCAAAAGAATTACTAAAATAGAATGGAGGTTTTTAAATGGAAGAAGTTAGTTCATTTATTCCTCGTAATATGCGTAAAAGAAAACTTCCTAAGCGAACAATATGGGAAGAATTACTCAGTTGGTTAGCCTCCTTTGCAGTATCATTTGCGATATTAGCTTTATTATTTGTCTTTGTAGGAAAACCATTCACGGTAAGTGGGCAATCGATGTATCCTACACTACATAATTCAGATCGCATGTTTATGTCAAAATTAGGAGATATTCATCGATTTGATGTTGTTGTGTTACATGCTCCGGATCAAGATAAAGAGTATATTAAACGAGTAATCGGGATGCCTGGAGATACAATTGAGATAAAAGAAGGTAAATTATATATAAATGGTCAAGTAGTCGAACAACCTTTTATTAATAAAGAAATACTGGTAAACAAAACAGTTTATATTGATGATTTTACTTTAGAAGGTTTAACAGGTGAAACGACTGTACCAGAAGGAAAATATTTTGTAATGGGAGATAATCGTGGGGTTTCAAGAGACAGTCGCTTGATTGGATTTATTGATCGATCTGCGATTGAAGGAAAAGCAGTCTTTACGATTTGGCCGTTGAATCGCATTGGTGGTCAAAAAGATTATTCTTATTTATATTCTGAATGATAAGGAGAGATTCGAATGAGTTATGAAGATGAATATGAATACAAGCCCTCGATTTTGTCTATTATCTGGTCTTGGATTTGGTCATTTATAGTAGCATTCATCATTGTTGGGGGAGTGTATTTCTTCCTTGGTAGACCATTCACAGTGAGTGGTGCTTCAATGTATCCAACATTGCATAATGGTGATCGAATGGTACTTTCTAAAGTTGGAGATATTCATCGATTTGATGTTGTTATTCTAAAGGCACCGGATGAAAATGTTGAGTATATTAAACGGGTCATTGGTATGCCAGGAGATACAATTGAGATGAAGAGTGGTGTACTTTATATTAACGGAAAAAAAGTAGACCAACCATTTATTAATACTGAAGCATTGGCAAAACAGACGGTATTTATGGATGATTTCACTTTAGAGAGTCTAACTGGTGAATCAAAAGTACCTGAAGGGAAGTATTTTGTTTTAGGGGATAATCGTGGTGTTTCTAAAGATAGTCGAATGATTGGGTTTATTGATCGTTCAGCGATTGAAGGAAAAGCAGTCTTTACAATTTGGCCATTTGGTCGAATTGGAGGACAAAAAGATTATTCTTATTTATATTCTGAATAAGATATAGAAATTGACTTTTCGATAAGTAGTATTAGGACGCCAGCAGACCTTCGGTCTCATGGCTAAAATTTGAGCCTAAGGTCTCAAATTTACCTGTACAAGAAGTATAGAATACTTCTTGTACCCATACTACTTTGAAAAGTCATTTTTTATTTTGGAAGTAATATTTATGCCATTTTTATAATAAATGAAGTATTATGTTAGATATTTTGTTAAATATTAAAGGGTTTTCTTTTACAAAAACAAAATTAAATGTTAAACTTCAAATGGTGCATAAAAGGATGCATTAATATAGATTTATAGGAGGAAATCATATGGTTGGAATTATTATTGCAAGCCATGGTGAATTTGCTGCTGGTATTAAGCAATCTGGTTCAATGATTTTTGGAGAACAAGAAAAAGTTGAATCTGTTGTATTTATGCCAAGCGAAGGACCAGATGATTTGCAAAGAAAATTGCAAGAAGCCATTGCGAAAGTTGATTCAGAAGAAATTTTATTCTTAGTCGATTTATGGGGCGGTAGTCCATTTAATCAAGCAAATAAATTGTTTGAAGAAGCTCCAGAACACCGTGCAATTGTTGCTGGATTAAACTTACCAATGTTAATCGAAGCGTATGCGAGTCGTTTCTCAATGAATACAGCTCACGAAATTGCGCAAGCGATTGCTCCAACTGCAATTGATGGGGTAAAAGTTCGCCCAGAAGAATTGCAAAAGAAAGAAGAAGTAGCCGAAGAACAAACGGTTGCACCTAAAGGAGCTATTCCGGAAGGAACAGTTTTAGGGGATGGCAAAATTAAGTTTGTATTAGCTCGTATTGATACTCGTTTACTTCACGGACAAGTTGCTACTAACTGGACTAAAGCAACAAATCCAAATCGTATTATCGTTGTTTCTGATTCAGTATCTAAAGACGATTTACGTAAAAAATTAATTGAACAAGCAGCTCCTCCAGGAGTTCGTGCTCACGTTATCCCATTGGATAAATTAGTTCAAGTTTATAACGATCCACGTTTTGGCGATACAAAAGCATTATTATTATTTGAAAATCCACAAGATGCTTTAGCAGTTATTGAAAAAGGTGTAGAAATTCCAGAATTAAATATTGGTTCTATGGCTCATTCAGTTGGTAAAGTTCAAATTAATAATGTATTATCTGTTGACCAAGCAGATGTTGATACGTATAAGAAATTACGTGATTTAGGCGTGAAATTCGATGTTAGAAAAGTATCAGGAGATTCTCCTTCTGATTTATTCAAATTAATCGCTGCAAAAGCAGGCGAAGGATTAAACATTTAATAGGAGGTCATTATGGATTTTAATATTGTAGCAATTATTGCAGTCCTAGTTGTTGCCTTTTTAGCTGGTATGGAGAGTATTTTAGACCAATTCCAATTCCATCAACCAATTATTGCATGTTCATTAATTGGATTAGCAACAGGACATTTATCTGAATGTATTATTTTAGGTGGAGCTTTACAATTATTAGCTCTAGGTTGGGCTAATATCGGTGCAGCGGTTGCTCCCGATGCAGCGTTAGCTTCAGTAGCATCTGCCATTATTTATGTAAAAGCTGGTGACTTCTCTACAGATGGTCGTAATATCGCGATTGCAGCAGCTATCACTTTAGCAACTGTTGGTTTAGTAACAACTATGATTGTTCGTACTTTATCAGTTGTTCTTGTTCACCAAGCTGACAGAGCAGCAGAACAAGGTAACTTCCGTGGTGTTGAATTTTGGCACTATGTAGCATTAGCTACACAAGGGTTACGTATCGCAATTCCTGCAGGAGCTTTATTATTCATCCCTTCTTCAGCAGTACAAGCTGCTTTAGGTTCATTACCAGCATGGTTTACTGGTGGTATGACAGTAGGTGGGGGAATGGTAGTAGCCGTTGGTTATGCAATGGTTATTAACTTAATGGCAACTAAAGAAGTATGGCCATTCTTCTTCTTAGGTTTCGCGTTAGCACCAATTAAAGAATTAACATTAATTGCAACTGGTATTATTGGTTTAGCAATTGCTGTTATTTACTTAAACTTACAAAAAAATAACTCAGGTGGTTCAGGATCAAACTCTGGTTCAGGAGACCCACTTGGCGATATTTTAAATGATTACTAGAATGGAGGAACAGATATGTCAGAGAAAAAAGTTTCATTAACGAAAAGTGATCGTATTAGCGTAATGTTACGTTCTCAGTTCCTTCAAGGTTCATGGAACTATGAGCGTATGCAAAATGGTGGTTGGGCATTCTCATTAATCCCAGCACTTAAAAAATTATATCCTAACAAAGAAGAAGCAAGTGATGCTTTAAAACGTCACTTAGAGTTCTTTAATACTCACCCATATATTGCTGCTCCAATTCTTGGGGTAACATTAGCTCTTGAAGAAGAGAAAGCAAACGGAGCAGATATCGATGATGCTGCTATTCAAGGGGTTAAAGTTGGTATGATGGGACCATTAGCAGGTATTGGAGATCCAGTATTCTGGTTTACAGTTCGTCCAATTCTTGGAGCAATTGCTGCTTCATTAGCAACTGGTGGTTCATTAATTGCACCATTATTCTTCTTTATTGCTTGGAACTTAGTCCGTATTGGTTTCTTATGGTATACACAAGAAGTTGGATACCAAAAAGGTTCTGAAATTACAAGTGACTTATCAGGTGGTATTTTACAAACAATCACTAAAGGTGCTTCAATCTTAGGAATGTTCGTAATGGGGATTTTAGTTCAACGTTGGACTTCTATTAACTTCCCATTAGTTGTTGCTCGTGCTAAATTATCTGAAGGAGCATACATTCAATTCCCAGATGGAGCTGTTGATGGTTCAACATTACAAAAAATCTTATCTGCATTAGCAGGTGGTACTTCATTAACTCCTGAAAAAGTTACTACATTACAAGATAACTTAGACCAATTAATTCCAGGTTTTGCTGCTTTATTATTAACATTCGCATGTATGTGGTTATTAAAACGTAAAGTAAGTCCAATTTTAATTATCTTTGCATTATTTGCACTAGGTATTCTTGGTCGTGTAACAGGAATTATGTAATTAAGATACAATTTTGAGATGAACAGATTTAAAAGTCTGTTCATCTTTTTTTGTTTTATGATAGAATAGAGCTATCAGTTTAATGAATAAGGAGAAAGTTATGGCACAGTCTTTAAATACAAAAGTTATTTTTACAACGAAAGCCAATGTATTTGTTGGTTGGATTGGAAATAAACACGGCGATATTCTTGTTGGTGATCGAGCGTTTGAGTTTTATAATGAAAAAAATCCGGAAGATTATATTCAAATCCCTTGGAATGAAATTGATAAAGTACGTGCTCAATTGTTCTTCAAGGATCGTTATATTCGTGGTTTCTTTATAGATACGAAATCTGCAGGTTCATTTAATTTTGTGGTGAAAAATGCAGGAAAATGTTTAAAAGAAATGCGTACATTTGTTGGAGATGAAAACATTGTACGTAGTAAACCATTATTTACGATGAGGAATTTCTTCAAAAAGTAACGATTGTTTTTGTAATGACTTCAAATATAGTAGTAAGGGACGGAAGCAGCCTCGCATTTGCGAGTCTCATTCCTAAAATTTGAGCCTAGGTCTCAAATTTCCCCAATAAAAGTATCCTATCAGGATACTTTTATCATTACTACTATGAGAAGTCATTGAGTGGTGGATCATAGAGAGCCTCTACGTTTATGATGTTGTATAATGACTTCAAATATAGTAGTAAGGGACGGAAGCGCTTTGCGCTTGTAAGTCTCATTCCTAAAATTTGAGCCTAGGTCTCAAATTTCCCCAATAAAAGTATCC
>NZ_CAURVV010000018.1:0-29499 GCF_963528315.1 uncultured Granulicatella sp.
CAATTTTAGAATTAGGTCCTGTGACATTATCAGGTACAGCATTATGTGCATTAGCAGGGGTTATTTTGAACCTTGTGTTGCCGAAAGAAAACAGAAATTGACTTTTATTAAGTAGCGAAGGACGCCAGCAGCTTCGCAAAAGCGAATCTCATGGCTAAAAATCAAGCCTAAGGTCTTAATTTTTCCTGTACTAGAAGCCGGATAGGCTTCTAGTACTAACGCTACTTTGAAAAGTCATTTCTGTTTTCTACATATTTTTATGAGGGACGTATACAAGAAGGATTTATGTGATGTGGTGTGGGACGGAAGTCCCCTTGCTAAAAAAGAGTTTCTCATTTGAAAGTGTAAAAAAATCTCAAAGAACATTTAGGAGAAAGCAAGACCTTAAATATATCCAAGTGGAAATTTGAATTAATAACTTTGAGGAAAGAAAAAGACAGTCTGTATTCTCAAATCATAGACCTACGAAAAGAAGTTGAACAAGCTGAAAGAGTTAGACCTATAAAACTTGATAAGAATAAGATATAATATCATGGGAATATTAAGTGAAACAAATTAGATGTTGAAGAGGTGAGTGTTTGAGAGTATACGAAAATAAAGAAGAACTCAAATTTGAAATAAATAAAGCATTTGGTAAATATATTTCAGAATTTGAGGATATTCCGGAAAGGTTAAAAGATAAGAGATTTGATGAAGTCGATAGAACTCCTGCTGAAAATCTTGCTTATCAGGTAGGATGGACAAACTTAGTTCTTAAATGGGAGGAAGATGAAAGAAATGGACTTCAAGTAAAAACACCATCAAATGAATTCAAATGGAATCAACTTGGTGAATTATATCAGTGGTTTACGGATACTTATGCTCATCTATCTTTACAAGAGTTAAAGCTAAAGTTAAAAGCAAATGTTAATTCTATTTGTGTAATGATTGATTTGTTGAGTGAGGAAGAATTATTTAAGCCACATATGAGAAAATGGGCTGATGAAGCAACTAAAACAGCAGTATGGGAAGTATATAAATTTATTCATGTGAATACAGTTGCACCTTTTGGAACTTTCAGAACAAAAATCAGAAAATGGAAAAAGATAGCACTATAAATTCCAGTTTGTGTAATTGAATATAAGAGTTTTAGCAACAGTAAATCAAGAAAGGTTTACTGTTTTTTGTTTATTAATTTGAGATAGCGAAAAAACGGTAGAAAATATGCTATAATAAAAAAATAGTACAAGTAAAGGAGAGTGAGGAGATGGGACGTTTTCAAGAGGATATGGAAACCTATAAAAAGAACGATCCAGCTGCACGAAGTAGTTTAGAAATTGTTTTAACGTATCCAGGCTATCATGCGACAGTTATGCATCGATTAGCACATTGGTTACACACTACTTGCCGATGTAGACTTCTTGCTCGCATGCTGAGTACATTTAGTCGATTTTTTACTGGAATTGAAATTCACCCGGCAGCGCAAATTGGTCGTCGATTTTTCATTGACCATGGAATGGGAATCGTCATTGGTGAAACAGCGATTATTGGGGATGATGTGAAAATGTTCCATGGGGTTACATTAGGCGGAACAGGGAAACAAACGGGGAAACGTCATCCAACTATTGAAGATGGAGTATTATTGTCTGCTCATGTTCAAGTTATTGGACCAGTTACGATTGGAGAAGGTGCCAAAATTGGTGCAGCAGCAGTCGTATTATCAGATATTCCAGCTCATACAACAGCAGTAGGATTGCCTGCTAAAGTTGTTCGAATTCATTCAAAAGAAGAACAAGAAATCACAGAATTATATGGAGGAAATTATGATTCAAGTATATAACACTTTAACACGTCAAAAAGAAGAATTTAAACCACTAGAACCAGGTAAGGTAAAAATGTATGTTTGCGGACCAACGGTTTACAATTATATTCATATTGGAAATGCAAGAAGTACGGTTGCATTTGATACTATCCGTCGTTATTTTGAATATCGTGGATACGATGTGAACTATGTTTCGAATTTTACAGATGTGGATGATAAAATTATTAAAGCAGCGAATGAAACAGGAATGACACCTGAAGAAGTTTCTAAAAAATATATTGAAGCTTTCTATGAAGATACATCAGCTTTAAATGTTAAAAAAGCAACTTTAAATCCAACCGTTATGAATACAATGGATGATATTATTGCCTTTGTAAAGGAATTAGTCGAAAAAGAAGCAGCATATGAATCTGGTGGAGATGTATATTTCATCACTGAAAAGTTCAAAGATTATGGAAAATTAAGTGATCAAAGTATTCAAGATTTACAAGTAGGAGCTAGCCAAAGAACGGAAAGTGCAGATGATGCCAAAAAGAGAAATCCATTAGACTTTGCGTTATGGAAAAGTGCTAAACCAGGTGAAATTAGTTGGGATTCTCCTTGGGGCAAAGGACGCCCAGGTTGGCATATTGAATGCTCTGTAATGGCTACGAAACATTTAGGAGATACGATTGATATTCACGGTGGCGGACAAGACTTAGCATTCCCACACCATGAAAATGAAATTGCGCAAAGTGAATCAAAAACTGGACATCCATTTGCTCGTTATTGGATGCATAATGCCTTTGTAACAATGGGTGAAGATGGCGAAAAAATGAGTAAATCTCTTGGTAATTTCGTATTAGTTCACGATATTATTAAAGAAATTGATCCACAAATTTTACGTTTCTTCCTAGCAAGTGCGCACTATCGTAGACCGTTAAAATTCAGCGAGTCTTCATTACAAGAAGCAACAGCGAATGTGTCAAAAATCCAAACAACTTTTAGCAATACACGTTATCGTTTAGAACAGGCTGTTGAGTCATTAGAAGATGACCAAGATGTATGGGCTGGATTTGAAGCATTAGAAGGCAAATTCCAAGAAGAAATGGATGATGATTTTAATGCTGCTAATGGTATGACTGTTTTATATCAATTCGTAAAAGAATGGAATGTTTATTTAGAACGTGAAGCAGTATCCCGTGTTATTTTAGAAAAATTATTACAAAAAGCTGAACAATTATTTGCGATTTTTGGAATGAAAGAAGTTCAAGAAGAGTTAGTAGATGATGAAATTCAAGCATTAATTGATGAACGTTTAGAAGCAAGAAAAGCGAAAAACTTTGCACGAAGCGATGAAATTAGAGAATTATTGAAAGCTCAAGGAATTGTGTTAGAAGATACTGCTCAAGGAACAAGATGGAGAAGAGTATAATGGAAATCATTAAAGATTGGCATTTATTAAATGGATTAACATTAGCTTATATGGGTGATGGCATTTATGAATTATATATTCGTCAACATGTGTTAAGAACTGGGAAGACGAAACCAAATGTTTTGCATCGTGAAGCTACTCGTTATGTTTCTGCCAAGGCTCAAGCGAATTTAATTCAACAAATGTTGGATAGCGAGTCATTTTTAACAGAAGAAGAATTAGAATACTTCAAACGTGGAAGAAATGCGAAGAGTCATACTAAGGCAAAAAATGCGGATGTCATTACGTATCGTATGTCTACAGGATTTGAAGCAATGATTGGCTATTTATATTTAAGTGGACAAAAAGAGCGATTAGATGAAGTGATTGCATGGTGTATTCAACAAGTGGAGGAAAAACATGGCTAGACAAGAAAAAAATTCGAATCGAAAAAAAGGAAGTCAACCAAAGGGCTTCAAAAAAGAGGCTAAAGCACCTCGTCCAAAATATACACCGGAAAGTTCTTCAAATGAACAAGAGTCCACAGATTTTGTATATGGACGTCATGCAGTAAGAGAAGCTTTACAACAACCAGAACGTGTGAATAAATTATGGATTCAAGAAGCTTTATCTGGAAAAGAAATTACACCGATTATTGATTTAGCAAAAGAATATCGAATTCAAATTCAAAATGTTCCGAAAGCTAAATTACAAGATCTTGTTGGGGAAGTTGTCCATCAAGGAGTTGTTGCTTCCATTGCAGCATATGAATATGCGACTTTAGAAGATGTTTTTGAAAAAACTCAGGAAAAAAATGAAGATCCGTTTATTTTAGTTTTAGATGGAATTGAAGATCCGTATAATTTAGGAAGTATTTTACGTACTGCAGATGCTACGGGAGTTCACGGTATTATTATTCCGAAGAGAAGAAGTGTTTCTTTAACTTCTACTGTAGCAAAAGCTTCTACAGGGGCTATCGAGCATGTTCCCGTTGTTCGTGTGACGAATTTAACTCAAACGATTGAACAATTAAAAGAACGTGGAGTTTGGGTGTTTGGAACAGATATGAAAGGGACGGATTATCGTCAATGGAATACAAAAGGTCCAATTGCGATTGTGATGGGGAATGAAGG
This sequence comes from uncultured Granulicatella sp., assembly GCF_963528315.1. GTDB lineage: Bacteria > Bacillota > Bacilli > Lactobacillales > Aerococcaceae > Granulicatella. The sequence goes on from NZ_CAURVV010000018.1 coordinate 4,328, forward strand.
AAAAGGAGTATCTCGCATTGTTAAAGATGCCGTAGATGAGATGATTACGATTCCAATGACAGGACATGTTCAAAGTTTAAATGCAAGTGTCGCAAGTGCTTTAATGATGTATGAAGTTTTCCGTTCTCGTCATTAATAGGTGATTTATGAAGAAACAATTATATATTATTGATGGATATAATATGATTGGAGCTTGGCCTGAATTAGTGAGTTTAAAAAAACAAGGTGATTTAGAAAGTGCTCGTGATTTACTCATCCATCATTGCGCTAATTTTAGAAAATTTGAACATGTTGAAGTGTGGATTGTTTTTGATGCACAATTTGTTCCAGGAATTACTCAGTCGTTTGAATCTTCTCAAGTGAAAGTTATTTTTACAGCAGAAGATGAAACTGCAGATGAATATATTGAGAGAACCGTTAGTGAAATGAATACGCAAGTTATTCAAGTGTCTGTAGCAACGAGTGATTTAGCAGAACAATGGATCATTTTTCAAAAAGGTGCTTTAAGAAAATCTGCAAGAGAATTTTTTAAAGAAATTCAAAGAAGTAAGAAGAAACAAGATCAATTATCTAGACAATATCAAGAAATTTCCAGACGTCGCTCACCATGGAGTGATGAACAAATGGATAAATTGAATATTTTACGATTCAAATTACAAGAAAAAGATTGAAAGTTTTTAGGTGAGAAAGAGCTAAGAGGTGGAACTTAGCTCCTTTTTTATTTTTAAGAAAGTAATCGTTTACAAAATGAATTTGTTGCAGTACAATTGAATCGAAATATAGAAGTTATATAACAGGAGGTTTGTTTATGGGAATGTAAGTTGTAATGACTGGCTTATTAGGTGTAATGCAAAATATCAAATGCTAAAGATTGACGATATACAGAGTTTGTAAAATAGGATGCAATGATTGAACATGAAGATTGGGGGAGAACAACATGAAAAAGATAATCACTTTATTACTAGGAATGTTGGTATTTACTTTAGGAAGTTCGATTGTGTTGGCAATGGAAAGTGAGATTTCAGATCCAAGACCTAGTGGAGTTTTTTTTGTTGAGGATTTTTTAGCGATGATGATTGTGGGAGTCGTGTTCGTTATTATTGTTGGGGTCATTTGTTGGAAAATTTTCAAAAAACGTCATTAAATTACTACTAAAGCTATAATAAAGCGAAAATTCTGAGGCGACTTCGGTCGTCTCTTTTTTCATCTTCACAAAATCTTCATACTTTCTAGTTAACGGATTCATAAAATTAAGGTATACTAAGTATAAAATGATCCAAAAAGGGGGAAGTAAGATGCATATTTTAATGATTGAAGATACAGAAGCAGTATGTGAAATGATGGAAATGTTTTTTGAAAAAGAAGGTTGGACAGCGGAATTTTATCATGATGGGAAAGAAGGTTATGATGCATTTGTAAATAATCAAGACAAATGGGATCTAGTGATTTTAGATTTGAATTTACCTTCAATGGATGGTATGCAAATTTGTCGTCAAATTCGTCAAATGAATGAGCAAGTACCAATTGTCATGTTAACAGCAAGAGATTCAGAAAGTGACCAAGTTATTGGTTTAGAAATTGGAGCAGATGATTATGTTGCAAAACCATTTAGCCCCTTAACAATGATGGCGCGAATTAAAGCATTACATCGACGTATTGGTCGAGGAACTTCTAGTGAAGCTCCAACAAGTTCAGGGCAATTTGATATTGAAACAAAACACGTTTCAATTAATACAAAAACTCATGAAGCTTTTATTGATGGCGTGAAAATTGATGGATTGACTCCGAAAGAGTTTGATTTATTAGTCTTAATGGCACAACATCCTCGTCAAGTTTTCTCAAGAGAACACTTATTAACGAAAATTTGGGAAGATCCTTTCTTTGGTGATGAGCGTACGATTGATGCACATATTAAAAAATTACGTCAAAAAATTGAAGCAGTTGGACCTCATGTTATTCAAACGGTATGGGGTGTTGGATATAAATTTGATGATAGTGGGATTTAGAAGATGAAATATTTTTACCAACAATTAGTAGGATTTTTATCAGTTGTATTAGTATCCGTTGTTGTTTGTGGATTATTGTTTTATAATGTCATGACGAATAAAATTTTTTTACAGCGGTCGCAACAACTATTTGGATATGCCAAAGCGATTTTAGTAAATGATTTAACAGCTGAACAAATTAATAGCAGCTTATCTTTATTGAAAGATGAACATTTAGGAGTTGCGATTTTTGATAAAGATAATAAAATGACTTATCCAGCAACCGTATTAAATGTTAAAAGTTCATTAACGGATGATGAATTACAACATCTTCAAGATGGTTCTGCGGTTAATATGAAGCAAACAAAGCATAATTTTGTGGGAGAAGCAGCAGATTTAGTAACGATTTATTATCCAATTTTTAAAAATCAAACTTATAATGGTTTTTTAGCAATTTCTAGTCCATTAAGTCGGATTGAAACGGAAATGGCGGAATTAAGAAATTCGATTTTAGTAGGATTTTCTTCAGCAGCAGTTGTAGGAGTGATTCTGAGTGTCTTATTTGCCAACTATCAAACAAGACGAATTAATCGCTTGAGAAAAGCGACTCACGAAATTGCAGAAGGAAATTATGATATTTCACTGCCTACTCAAAAACGAGATGAGTTCGATGATTTAGTAATGGACTTCAATAAAATGGCAGAGTCATTACAGAAATCTGAACAAGAAATTGAACGACAAGAGAATTTAAGACGTCAATTAATGATGGATGTAGCTCATGAGATGAGAACACCACTGACAACAATGAATGGATTATTGGAAGGATTAATTCACCACATGATACCAGAGTCTCGCCGTGAGAGAAGTTTAGAATTAATTACGAATGAAACGCAACGCTTGATTCGATTAGTGAATGAGAACCTAGACTATGAGAAAATTCGTTCCGATCAAATTGTATTAGTGAAACAAAACTTCTCAGGTGCAGAAGCTTTACAAAATGTTGTTGATCAATTACAAGAATTAGCTAAGAATAAAGGGAATGACTTACGCTGTGAATGTCCAGAAGACTTTACAGTTTATGCAGATTATGATCGCTTTATTCAAATTTTAGTGAATATGACGAAAAATGCGAACCAGTTTACGGATAAAGGTCATATTCTCATTAAAGGTTGGAATGAAGATTCGAATGCCATTGTGCAAATAATTGACGATGGAATTGGAATTAGTAAAAAAGAAGTGGAAGCAATCTGGGAAAGATTTTATAAAGCAGATGTTTCAAGAAAGAGTACAAAATATGGAGAGTCTGGAATTGGCTTAGCGATTGTTCATTCATTAATGAATAGTCATCATGGAACAATTCAGACAGATAGTGAAGTTGGAAAGGGAACAACATTTACACTTACATTCCCTGGAAAAAAAGAAAAGGAATAAGGAAAGGGATGAATCGGGAAATGTTTTTTTTAGAACCAATCTATCAATGGTTAGAACAATTGTTGGACGGACGAATAAATCATTTCCCTTTAATTCGTCTTTTAATGAATAGTATCGATCATGCTCTTATATTCTTTATAGGATGGCTAGGAGTATGGTCGATTTCTCTCTTATTTAGAAACTATTACAAACAAACGATTGATTGGAAATTAGAGAGTTATCTTCATTTATTTATTTTTTATTTACTCGTATTATTAAATGTTACGATTTTTCGACAATCAAGTATTTTTAAATTGATGACAGTTTCACCACGACCGTTGCAAGAAATTTATTGGATACCTTTTGTAGATAGTGTAAAATTGTTTACACACGGATCTTTATTTGCAGCATATTATAATGTGTTTGGGAATATTATTTGGTTTATGCCAATTGGTTTATTTTGTGGGATTTTATTAAAGGAGAAGAGTTATTATAAACTATCTTTTTGGGCTGGTTTATCCATCTCTCTTTTAATAGAAATAAGTCAATGGTTATTTTCAACAGGTGTTACTCATATTGATGATGTGATTTGTAATGCATTGGGAAGTGTTTTGGGATATTGGTGTTATAAAAAATATGAAGAGAGAAAAAGGAGATTAGAATTATGAGAGAAATCATTTTAAAAACAAAAGCCGCAAAATTAGTGAAAAAGGGGTCTCCTTTATTAAATCAAGAAGATTTAGCAAAACCGTTGGAAGCAAAAGAGGGCGAATGTGTCCGTGTTTGTGATGAAAAAAAAGAATTTTTAGCAATGGCTTATGTAGGATTTCAACATAAAGGAATCGGCTGGATCTATTCTAAAAAAGATGGTGAGAAATTAACACCTCCATTCATAAAAGGAATCTTCCAAAAAGCTGCACAAAAACGTTCTGCTTTAATGGGGGATGAAAGTACAACAGCTTTTCGATTGTTTAATGGAGAAGGAGATGGACTTGGTGGAATTACGATTGATTGGTATGATGGATTTGTCGTTGTTTCATGGTATAGTGCAGGGATTTATCAATGGAAAGAGTTAATCATAGACCAATTGCAAGAAGCGATTCCAAGTATCCAAGGTGTTTATGAAAAGATTCGTTATGCTTCAAAAGAAAAATTACCAGAAAGTCAATTTGTAAGAGGAGATAAGTCGAGCGAGCCATTAATTGTTCAAGAAGAAGGAGTTCGTTATGCAACGTATCTTGATGAAGGATTGATGACTGGAATCTTTTTAGATCAGCGTGAAGTTCGTACATTATTAAGAGATGACTATAGTGCAGGAAAAACGATTTTGAATTTATTTAGTTATACGGGTGCGTTTTCTGTTGCTGCAGCAATGGGTGGTGCGGTTCAAACGACCAGTGTGGATGTTGCTAATCGCAGTTTAGAAAAGACTCGAGAACAATTTGAAGTGAATGGGATAGATGCATCTGAGCAGAAGATTTATGTGATGGATGTATTTGATTATATTAAATATGCTGCAAAGAAAGATTTAACGTTTGATACGATTGTGTTAGATCCTCCTAGTTTTGCTCGTACGAAGAAGAGAACTTTTTCAGTTGCAAAAGATTATGCTAGTTTAGTGGAGCAGTTAGTTCCGTTAACGGCAAAAAATGGGAATTTAATTTTGTCGACGAATGCGGCAAATGTTTCAGAGAAGCAATTTTTAGAAATGATTCATAAGGGGCTTCGTTCTTCTGGTAGAAGATATCGTTTAGCACATCAGAAGAAATTGCCGATGGATTTCCCAGTGGCGCCATGTACGCCGCTGAGTGATTATTTGAAGGTTGTTTTTGTGGAATTGGAGGCGTAGGAATAGACTTCCAGATGTAGTAGTAAAAAGGACGCCAGCAGCTTCGCTTGTGCGAATCTCATGGCTAAAAATCGAGCCTAGGTCTCGATTTTTCCAGTAATAGAAGCCACACGAGTTGTGGCTTCTATTACTTTTACTACTACGGGAAGTCTATTCCTACTTTTTTGTATGAGGGAGAGTACGTAAAGGGATGGGATTTCCAGATGTAGTAGTAAAAAGGACGCCGGCAACTTCGCTTGTGCGAATTTCATGGTTAAAAATCGAACCTAGGTCTCGATTTTTCCAGTAATAGAAGCCACACGGGTTGTGGCTTCTATTACTTTTACTACTACGTGGAAGTCTATTCCTACTTTTTTGTATTGGGGGAGTGTGTGTCAAGGAATGGGAATTCTACTTCCTTTTCATGAAAAATTACAGATTTCACAAAATGTAAGCGTTTAGTTGTCATGAATTAAAAAACAATTAAAAAAAGTTTAAAAATTTTTCAAAAAAATTTAAAAAAACAATTGCGTGAATTGTCAGAATATTATATAATCTTCTCATCACTTAAAAAAACAGATTATGAAATGAGGGATTATGATGAATTTAAAAAAATTTGGATTAGGATTGGTATCAGCAGCAATTTTAGCAGGATGTAGCGCAGGTGGCGCATCAAATGGAAACACAGTAAAACTTGGAGGTAACTTCGAGTTAACAGGTAATGTTGCCGCTTATGGTTCAGCTATGGATAATGCTGTTAAATTAGCCGTTGAACAAAAAGGAAAGTTATTAGATAAAGAATTAAAATATGTTTCTTACGATAACAAATCAGAAAAAACAGAAGTAGCTTCTGTAGCTAAAAAATTAGTTTCTGAAAAAGTTGTTGGGGTTGTCGGACCTGCTACAACAGGAGATGCTCAAGTTTCAATTCCAATCATGGAACAAGCAAAAATTCCAGCTGTATTCCCAGCGACAACAGGGGACGGTATTACATTAAAAGATGCGAAAAACCCAGAATCAGTATATGACTACATCTTCCGTGTATGTTTCTCTGATAATTATCAAGGGGTTGTAGGTGCAGGATTTGTAAGCCAAAAATTCCCAAATGCTAAAGTAGCAGTATTACAAGACTCAGCAAGTGATTATTCAAAAGGTTTAGCAGAAGCATTCGAAAAAACATATACAGATGCTAAAATCGGTGGACAAATTGTTGCGAAAGAAACTTATCAATCAAAAGATACAGACTTCCAAGCAGTATTAACTTCACTAAAATCAAAATCATTTGATGTATTATATATCCCAGGATATTACGAAGAAGTTGGTTTAATCATCAAACAAGCTCGTGAATTAGGAATCACTCAACCAATCGTTGGTGGAGATGGATTATCAAGTGAAAAATTAGTAGAATTAGCTGGTAGCAAAGCTAACTTAACAAATGTCTTCTATACAGCTCACTTCTCAGCTAAGAGTACAGATGCAGATGTTCAAGCATTCATTAAAGCATATAAAGAAAAATATAATACAACACCAGATTCATTCTCAGCTTTAGCATATGATGCAGCACAATTATTAATGAAAGCTATTGAAAAAGCTGGTTCAACTGATGCTCAAGCAATTAAAAAAGCTTTAGCAGAATCTACAGATTTTGACGGTGTTACTGGTACATTCACAATGGGTAAAGATCATACTCCTCTTAAATCAGCAGTTGTTATCGAATTCCAAAATGGTGAAGAAGTAAGTGCCAAAGAATATTCAGCACAATAATGAATAAAAATTTAGAAAAGAGAGGCAGTTAGCCTCTTTTTTCACATGATAGGAAAATTAAGAACAATATCAAAAAAATTGGTTAAAAAGAGAAAGGAGCTTAAAATGGAGCTATTGATACAACAATTAGTCAATGGGATTGCGTTAGGTAGTATTTATGCCTTAATTGCACTTGGCTATACAATGGTTTATGGAACAATTAAATTAATCAACTTCGCTCATGGTGATGTTTATATGATGGGTGCATTTGTTGGTTTTTATGCAATGAATGGATTGGGGTTAAATATTTTCTTATCTCTTCTATTAGCAATGGTTAGCTGTGCTGTTTTAGGAGTTGTTATTGAGAGAGTTGCATACAAACCTTTAAGACGTTCGACTCGAGTTGCTGCTTTAATTACAGCAATTGGGGTTTCATTTTTACTTGAAAATGTGATGAGTTATCTTTTCGGAGCAGAAATTCGTCCATTCCCATCTGATTTTGGAACAACAAACTATACTTTATTTGGTAATATTACGATTAATGGAAAGCAAATTTTAATTTTTGCTACAACAGTCATTTTAATGGCACTATTACAATTTATCGTTCATTATACAAAAATGGGGAAAGCAATGCGTGCGGTTGCGGTAGATGAAGATGCAGCTCAATTAATGGGGATTGATGTGGATCAAGTAATTTCATTTACATTCGCATTAGGTTCAAGTCTTGCAGGGATTGCAGGGGTATTAGTTGCTTTATACTATAATACATTCTCAGCAACAATGGGGATTGTACCAGGATTGAAAGCTTTCGTAGCTGCGGTATTAGGAGGAATTGGAAGTATTCCGGGTGCCATGATTGGTGGATATGTCATTGGTTTATTAGAAACTTTAGTTAGCTATTTAGGATTCTCTCCATATAAAGATGGAGTAGTTTACTTCCTATTATTTGTTATTTTATTAGTATTACCAGCAGGCTTGTTTGGTAAAAATGTTAAAGAGAAAGTGTAGGTGAGAAACATGCAACGATTTCATCAGAAAAATCTTATTTGGTTAGCTTCTGCAGTATTAGTCTATTTATTACTTCAAGTGTTAGTTCAAGTAGGAGTTATTAATTTCTATTATGAAAGTACTTTTATTAATATCATGATTAATATTATTTTCGCAGTTGGATTAAATTTAATTTTGGGGGTTGCAGGGCAATTCTCACTTGGTCATGCTGGATTTATTGCGATTGGTGCTTATAGTGCTGCTATTATCGGGAAAGCGGTTAGTGGTTTAGCGGGTTTATTTGCTGGAATGGCAGTCGGTGTAGTCATTTCAATCGTGCTTGCTTATTTAGTTGGGTTACCAACGCTTCGTTTAAAAGGGGACTACTTAGCAATTGCAACATTAGGAGTTGCGGAAATTATTCGTGTAGCCTTAAATAATATGAAAATTACAAATGGTGCTGCAGGGATTAGCGGGGTTCCATTAACAACAACATGGACTATTGTTTATATCGCATTAGTTTTAATAACTATTTTAGTATTAAACTATGCTAATAGTAGTGAAGGCCGCGCGACTTATGCAGTATTACAAGATGAAATTGCAGCAGAGTCAATGGGGGTAAATGTTACTCGCTATAAAATGTTAGCTTTCATTATTGGAGCAGCTACAGCAAGTATTGGGGGAACATTAACAGCGACTTATTTAGGAACTGTAACACCAAGTGACTTCACATTTATGAAATCAATCGATGTATTAATTATTGTTGTATTCGGAGGAATCGGTAGTTTTACAGGTTCATTTGTAGCAGCGATTTTACTTGGAATTATTAATACATTCTTACAACCATTTGGACAATTACGTATGATTATTTACGCAGTAGCGTTAATATTAATTATGATCTTCCGTCCAGGTGGATTATTAGGAACTTGGGAATTCCGTTTCGGTACATTCTTAAGTAATAAATTGAAGAAAAAAGAGAAAGGAGAAACAGAATGAGTTTATTAGAAGTAAAAGGTTTAACAAAAAATTTCGGTGGATTATCAGCTGTTTCGAACGTTTCTCTTAAAGCTGAAAAAGGAGAATTGATTGGATTAATTGGACCAAATGGTGCCGGTAAAACAACATTCTTCAACCTTTTAACAGGAGTATATGTTCCAACAGAAGGAACGATCGAGTTAGAAACTGAAAATGGTAAAACATTATTAAATGGAATTGCACCAAATAAAATTACAGAATTAGGATTAGCACGTACCTTCCAAAATATTCGTTTGTTTAAAGATTTAACAGTATTAGAAAATGTTATGGTAGCAATGCATGCACATAAAGGGAATTCATTATTTTCAAGTTTATTCAGAACAAAAGCATATTATGAAACAGAAAAAATGATGAAAGAAGAAGCATTAGAATTATTAAAAATCTTCAATTTGGAATCATTTGCTCAAGATAAAGCGAAGAACTTAGCTTATGGACAACAACGTGAATTAGAAATCGTTCGTGCCTTAGCTACAAAACCAAAAATTTTATTTTTAGATGAACCTGCTGCAGGGATGAACCCACAAGAAACAGCAAATCTAACAAAATTAATTGCACAAATTCAAGAACAATTTGGATTAACCGTTGTATTAATTGAACATGATATGTCATTAGTAATGGAAATTTGCCAACGTTTATATGTATTAGAATATGGAAGATTATTAGCACATGGAACACCAGAAGAAATCAAGAAAAATCCTGATGTTATTCGTGCTTACTTAGGAGGAGAGTAATCATGTTAGAAGTAAAAGATTTAAGCGTACATTATGGCATGATTCAAGCCGTTAAAGATGTAAGCTTCACAGTTAACGAAGGAGAAATTGTTTCTCTGATTGGTGCCAATGGTGCTGGAAAATCAACCATTTTAAAAACTTTATCAGGTTTAGTACGTCCAAGTGCTGGAACGATTGAATATTTAGGGCAAGATATTACAAAATTAGCTGCTAAAAAAATTGTTTCACTTGGGTTAGCACAAGTTCCAGAAGGTCGTCACGTATTTAGAGGACTTTCCGTTAAAGAAAATCTTGATTTAGGAGCATTTTTACGAAATGATAAAGAGGAAATTCAAAAAGACATGAAAGCAATCTTTGAGAGATTCCCAATTTTAGAAGAACGTAAAAATCAAGACGCTGCGACATTATCAGGTGGGGAACAACAAATGTTAGCAATGGGACGTGCATTAATGACTCGTCCGAAACTATTATTATTAGATGAACCATCAATGGGATTAGCACCAATTTTCATTAAAGAAATCTTTAATATTATTCAAGAAATTCAAAAACAAGGAACAACTGTATTACTAATTGAGCAAAATGCGAAAATGGCATTATCAATTGCATCAAGAGGGTATGTATTAGAAACAGGATCTGTGGTATTATCAGGTACAGGTAAGGAATTACTTGAAAGTGAAGATGTTCAAAAAGCATATTTAGGGGGATAATCATGGAAGTAAAAGATTATATGTCAACAAACTTAATAACCGTTGAACCAACAACAACTGTTATGAAAGCATTAGATTTAATGAAAGAACATGATGTGCATCGTCTTCCAGTCGTTGAAGGAGACAAATTGGTAGGATTATTAACAGCTGAATTAGTCGCTCAAAACTCACCTTCAATGGCAACAAGTTTAAGTGTGCATGAATTAAATTACTTATTAAACAAAACAACTGCTAAAGATATTATGTTGAAACAAGTCATTACTGTAAAACCAACTGCTGTCTTAGAAGAAGCCGCTTCTATTATGAGACAACAAGGAATTGGCGTTTTACCAGTTCTTGAATCAAGAGGAAACTTAGTAGGAATTATTACTGATAAAGATATTATGGATGCGTTCATTGATATTTCAGGATATAATACTCCAGGGTCTCGTTTATTTATTGAAATTAATGAAGACAAACCTGGTCCATTAGAAGACATTTCAAATGTTTTACGTGACAATAATGTCAATGTCGATACAATTTCTGTGTACCACCGTGAAGGAAAAGTACAAGTAGTACTTCACGTAGATTCTGAAAATCCAGATGAAGTAGCAGACTTTATCGCACAAAGAGGATATAGAATTATCTCATCAATGAGAAAATAGAAAACGAATCATAGACTTTTCCAATGTGGCAGAGAATTTTGCGACAGGAAAAGTCTTTTTCTTTGGTTCAGTATTAATAGTAGCTTTTCTTTTTTCAAGAGCAGTTTTCTGCTATACTAGTACTACTACATTAGATGGGAAGGATGAAAAAGATGAAATATGATTTTACAACAGAGATCAACCGTCATGGGAAAGATGCGATGGCTGTTGATGGATTAGGATTAATTCCAGGGAAAGCACCAAACCCACCTAAGGAAGGCTTTGATGTAATTCCGATGTGGATTGCAGATATGAATTTTGCGACAGTTCCAACAGTCATTCAAGCGATGAAGGAACGTTTAGAGCATCCAGTTTTTGGATATTTTATGCAACCAAAAGATTATTATAATGCCATTATTCGTTGGCACCAATTTCACCATCAAGTGGAAGGATTAACAGCTAAACATATTGGATATCATAACAGTGTGTTAGGAGGAGTGGTTTCAGCCTTAAATTCTTTTGCTTCCCCAGGTGATTCTATTTTAGTGCATAGCCCGACGTATGGAGGATTTACAGAAGTTTTAAAAAATAATGGTTTTAATATTGTATTAAGCCCACTAGTGAAAGATGAAGAAGGTGTTTATCGTATCGATTATAAAGATATGGAAGCAAAGATTCGTAAACATCATATTCATGTATCGATTTTCTGTTCACCACATAATCCAACAGGTCGTGTTTGGAATCGTGAAGAATTAGAAAAAGTAATGGCAATTTATCAAAAACATGATGTCACAGTTATTTCTGATGAGATTTGGTCTGACTTAGTGATGCCAGGAGTGAAACATATTCCAACTCAAAGCGTATCTGAAGATGCGAAGAATCGTACGATTGCTTTTTATGCACCAAGTAAGACATTTAACTTAGCTGGTTTAGTAGCTGCTTATCATATCATTTATAGTGATTTATTAAGAGATAGAGTGAATGCAAAAGGTAGCAAGTCTCATTATAATGTGATGAATGTACTATCAATGCATGCGTTAATGGGCGCATATCAACCAGAAGGTTATGAGTGGTTGGAAGAATTAAGACAAGTGTTATATCAAAATATGACGTATGTTTGTGACTACATTCGTGATCATTTTGAAGGAGTGTCTGTGACAAATACAGAAGGAACGTATGTGATTTTTATCGATTGTAAGGAATATTTAGAAAAAAATGGTATTACGATTGATGAATTACAAAAACGAGGATCAGATGTGGGAGTGGCTTGGCAAGATGGTAGAATCTTCAATGGTCCAACTCATATTCGGTTAAATGTAGCATTACCATTTACAAGAATTCAAGAAGCTTGTGAGAGAATGAAAAAATATGTATTTATTTAAAGGAGAGAAATATGAAAAAAATTATTCATACAGATAAAGCACCAGCAGCAATTGGACCTTATTCTCAAGGAGTATTATGTTCAGGAAATTTCTTATACGTTTCAGGACAATTACCAATTGTTCCAGAAACTGGAGAATTTGCAGGAGAAGATATTGTTAGCCAAACACATCAATCATTGAAAAATATTCAAGCAATTTTAGAACAAGCTGGAATGAGTTTAGAAAATGTTGTTAGTACAACGATTTATTTAAGTGATATTAATCATTTCCAACAAATGAATGAAGTTTATGCAACTTATTTCAAAGAAAATTGCCCATCACGTGCTGCTTTCCAAGTAGCAGCATTACCAAAAAATGCACTAGTAGAAATCCAAGCAGTCGCTTGTCAATAATGTGTGTGAAAAAACAGCCAGCAGAAAATTCTGCTGGCTGTTTTTAGCCAAGAGACCGAAGGGCTACTGGCGTCCTAATACTACAATAAAATGACTTTTTGATTATTATTTCAAAAAGAATGAACTAGCTAATACGATAATCCCTAGAATAATACGATACCAACCAAATGCTTGGAAATCGTTGTGTTTTAAATAGCTCAATAAGAATTTGATAACAATTAGTGAAACGAAGAAAGAAACTACTGATCCCACTAATAAAATAATCAATTCTGCACTTGTATAGTGGAATCCAAATTTTAATAATTTAAGTCCACTAGCTCCAAACATAATTGGAATACTCATGAAGAAAGAAAATTCTGTCGCAACAAAACGATTTGTTCCAACTAATAATCCACCTAAAATGGTAGAACCTGAACGAGAAGTTCCTGGAATTAAAGCTAGAGTTTGGAATAAACCAATTTTAATGGCTGTTAAATAATCCAATTCTTCAAATGAATGAATACGAGGCTCCACTGTTTTATGACGACGCTCAATCACAATAAATGCAATCCCGTAAACAATTAAGGTTGTTGCAATGACGATTGCTTTATTAAAGTATTCATCCATAAAGTCATTTAATAATAATCCACCAACGATAGCAGGAATACAACCAATAATCACTTTTTTCCATAGTTCAATTGTAGCTAAAAATTCTTTGCGAGTTTTTTTACCTTCAAATGGATTTAGTTTATTAAAGTATAAAATCACAACAGCAAAAATAGCACCAAGTTGGATCACTACATTAAACATATCTTGAAATTTCGGACTTACATCCAATTGTAAAATTTCATTTGCTAAAATTAAATGCCCTGTACTACTAATCGGTAGCCATTCAGTTACCCCTTCAATAATTCCTAAAATTATTGTTTTAATGATCTCAATCATTGTAATCAAAATATCACTCCTTTATTATGTCTGAATGTAAGTATAAAGGTTTACGAGTAAAATTTCTATAAAAAACTAAAAAAATATAAAAGGAATAAGGTTTTTATTAATAAAAAATAAAGAAATATGTTATACTAGCGGTAAATAAATAGAGAGGATGATTAGATGTTCGGATTTTTCAAAAAGAAAGAAAAAAAACAAGTGACTCCTGAATTAGAATTGTTTGCAGTTGCAGAAGGAGAAGTAGTGGCAATCACAGAAATTAATGATCCAGTATTTTCTCAAAAATTCATGGGAGATGGTTATGCAGTATTACCAACTTCTGGAGTCATTACTTCACCAGTAGTGGGAGAAGTCATTAATGTTTTCCCAACAAAACATGCTGTAGGAATTAAAACAGATAATGATGTAGAAGTGTTACTACATATGGGAATTGATACTGTTGAATTACAAGGAGCTCCTTTTGATACAGTTGTAACTGTAGGGCAACGTGTCGATCAAAATACAGTCATTTCTACTGTAGATTTAGAAGCGGTAAAAGCAGCTGGAAAAGATACACCAATGATTGTAGCTTTAACAAATATGGATAAAATTGCAAACTTATCTATTACAACAGGAAATGCATCAGCATCTTCTAAAATTGGTGAAGCGACAGTTAATTTATAATCATGAAGCAAGAAACTCCTCTGAGATTTTCAGAGGAGTTTTATTTTTTTCTAAAATGGTATGACACAGACAACTTCTGGAGCGAAGAAGTCTTTTTGACAAAGGGTTAAGGTTCCTGTTTCGCTGTCACGTTCATAAAGAGTTAAATTGTCGGATTCTTGATGTCCAATGATAATAAATCTTTCATCCTTACTTAAGTGGAAATCACGAGGAATACTTCCAAAAGTATCATAATCAGCTACGAAAGTTAGTAAACCTGTTTCTTCTTTCACTTGGAATACATAAATGCGATCATAACCACGGTTGCTTGCATATAGGAATTTTCCATTTTTTGTTAGATGAATTGCACCACCCCATGCTTGTTGTTCTGCTGTTGTTAATAAGTGTTGTTCAATAAAAGTAAAGCTTCCAGTTTCAGCATCATAGGATAATACTTCGATACTTGCGTTGAGTTCACAAATTAAATACGCAATTGGAAGAGTAGGATGGAAAGCTAAATGACGTGGACCTGCTCCTTTTCTACTATTATAAGTAGAAACACGTTGAAGTTTTTCTCCATCTTGTTGATAAGTAGCTACAATGTCACTTCCTAAATCACAGACTACAATCCATTTTTCATCAGGAGTGTAGTCCGTATAGTGAACGTGAGGTTGGTTCTCTTCAAGTGAAGGATGAATAACTCGGTCCACTAATGTCACTGCTGCATCGAATTTGTAGGAAGAAACATGTCCTTCGTGATAATTAGCCGCTAATAAATGATTCGATTCTTTATTAAATGCAATATAGCAAGGAACTGCTGTTGTATCATGATAGTGAGAAACTTTTGTTAATGTTTCTGCTTGTGTTGTGTTGAATACAGTAATTCCACCTGTTTCTTCTTTTGAAACTGCTGCTAATAGTGAATGGTCAGCGTTTAAAGCTAAATATGTTGGATTTTCGATTTCTGCTTCTAAAGTTAAATTTGAAAATTGTTTTTTTTCAGTATCTAATTGAACGGAATAAATTCCTTTACTCACACGTTTGGTATAAGTACCTAAATAGAATTTTTCAGTCATATCAATCAACTCCTTAATTTCTCATTTAGAATATAGTAGCACGGTTCTTAAAAAAAATAAAAAATTCCTTCTCAAAAATTTTTATTTAGAGGAAAATATGATACACTAGAACTAAATTTTAGAAAACGAGGTGCCTTTAATGGAAGAAACAGAACAAACAACTTCAACGAAATCATGGTTTTGGAAATGGTTTTTAAATAATCAATTAGTGAGTACATTATTTATTATTTTACTTCTACTCATTAATATTTTTGTCTTTACGAAAATCTCGTATATTTTTTCTCCATTAAAAGGATTTTTCTCAATTATTGGGTTTCCAATGGTAGGTGCCGGAATTTTATTTTACATGGTTAAACCAATTCAAGATTTTTTAGTCAATAAAGGAGTTCATAAATCAGTAGCGATACTGTTGAATTTTATTCTATTGATTGTCCTGTTATTGGCAGCGATTTTTAGCTTTATTCCAATTGTAGAAAAACAATTAAGAGAATTGGTAACTCAATTACCAATATACTATAGAATTATTAGTGAACAAGTGGAACGTGTGATACAAAGTAATACATTTTCAGCAGTACAAGAACAGTTGAACGGAATTAATATGGATTTCTTACAATCATTAGGAACAAGAGTGAATGGTCTTTTGAATGTAACGTTTAGCGGAATTGGAAATGTTGTTGGAGCAGTTGGAGAATTTATGATTGGAATTATTACAATGCCAATTCTTCTATTCTACTTACTACAAGATGGGGAAAAAATTTTGCCAGGAGTACTTAAAGTGTTTCCAACTCGTTCTCGTAAACGTATGAGTATTGTGTTAACAGAAATGAATCAACAAATTAGTTCTTATATTAGAGGTCAATTAACGGTTGCGATAGCAGTAGCGATTATGTTCTCAATTGGATATGCTATTATTGGTCTACCTTATGGTGTGACAATTGCGATTTTAGCAGGTGCGTTAAATGTGATTCCGTATGTTGGATCGTTCTTTGGTATTTTACCCGCATTAGTAGTAGGATTTGTTATTTCTCCTTGGATGTTTGTTCAAGTATTTATTGTATTTGTTATTGAGCAAACATTAGAAGGAAGAATTGTTTCTCCATTGATTTTAGGAAATTCATTACAAATTCATCCGGTAACGATTTTAGTAGTATTACTTTCAACAGGTAAAATCTTTGGTTTAGTAGGGCTTTTATTAGGAGTTCCTGGTTATGCAGTCTTGAAAGTGATTGTTACTCATATTTTTGATTGGTATAAAGACTATTCAGGTTTGTACAAGGAAGATATCGAAAAAGAAGAAATTATAATAGAAAATTAACAATAAAAAGCATTTTTTTCGAAAAAAAGCATAGTTATATTATAGAAGGAAATTTAACGAAAGCTTGAATCGAAAGGAGTGCTTTTTTGTGTGGATTTGGAGTTTTGTAGTTGGATGTTGTATTGGAAGTTTCTTGAATGTAGTTGCTTTAAGACTACAAAGGGAAGAAGATTTTATAAGAGGACATTCTCATTGTGTGGAGTGCTTGCATGAATTAAGTTGGAAAGATTTGATACCTGTTTTGTCATGGATATGGTTAAGGGGGAAATGTCGTTATTGTGGAAGAGATATTTCATCTCGTTATTGGGTTGTGGAAGTTGTCTCAGGATGTATGTTCATGCTCATGACAGGAATTTGGAATGGGAGAGAATGGAGGGGATTACTGGATCTGTGGTTATTGGGAAGTCTAGCTATTTTTTGTAGTTTGACAGATTTACAAGAGCAAGTAATCTATCCGAAAGGCTTAGCGATAGTTGGATTACTTCATATTATAATTGAGTTATGGAGTTCATTAGAGAATTTATACTTTCTATCAACAGTAATGGCAGTGATTTTTTATGGGGGAATTTATATAGTAGGTTATTTACTATGGAAGGAAGAAGTATTTGGACTGGGGGATTGTTATTACTTAGCGACTGTTGCCTTGTGGTATCCGGTAAAAGAAATTGTACTCATCGGCTTACTTTCATTTGTAGTTGGTGGAGGAATATTGGGTTTGTTGTTGGTTTGGAAAAAAGAGCGAATAGAAAGAGTAGCATTTGTTCCTTTTATTACGATAGCACAACTATTAGTGATGATTTTAGGTGTGGAATGGTTTGGATGGTGAGGATGAAGTGGAGGGATATGATAAAGCGGAACAAATATTTTTTTTCAGAATCTTAGGAATGTGAGAAGAGCGAAATAGTAGAAAGGAAAGAAATAGGTCTCCCAAAAACGGTAGATTTTTTATGTCATTGAATATTTACGCCAATTTTTATACAATTATTAAGTAATTAGAAAAGTCATTTAAAGATAGTTTTAAACCAGATACTCATAACAATAAAAGCACAATCAAAAACTAGGAGTGAAGAATATGAAGAAAATAAAAAATCAATTAGCTTATCTACTAATTATTGCGTTAACTTTTTATGGATTACCCTTAATCGATCGAGAAAGTGAAATGTTACTGTTATGGATACTGTTTCCTCTCGTGTGTTTTTTGAGTGCTATCATCTACGGTATAAAATATTTATTTTCTTTAGTGTATTCCATTTTAGTAATGGTACTTTTTATTCCAACAATTTTTATTTTTTACAATGAAACAGCTAGTTTTTATGTAGGAGTATATGGAGTGATTTCTCTCCTTGGGAATTTATTAGGAAGTTTCATTCGAAAAATCGATGATCGAAAATAAATTTAAGGATGTAAAGACGATAGAAAAATAGGCTATCGTCTTTTTTTGTACTATTTACTTAGAGAAAATAAATCGAAACAAATGATAAAAATCAGTAAATAGAAAGAAAAAGAAGAATATAACCGAATAAAATTAAAAAAAGATTAGAAAAGTTAATGCTAAATTATATAAAATAAGAGTTTTCAAAAACAAAAAATATAAAAAACAGCATGAAAAAATATTTCACAAAAAGAAAAGATTTTCTTGTGAAAGTAATATTTTAAACCGTTTTTAAAAATTTGAATTAACGCTTAATTAACAGGAAGAATATTGAAAATAAAATGAAAGAAAATGAAAAGAATTAAGTGAAAAAAATCATTTGAATTTAAATATCAAAATAAATTCATAAAAAAATATTTTAACTAAAAACTAACTTGAAAACGAATTCATTTAGCGGTAAGATAGGTGCATAAGGAAATGGTACTAAAAAATAAGACCGATCAACTTATTGTTCTATTTCCTAAGCTATGAATTCATAACTGTTCAAATTTTTAATTAGGATGGTGGCTATTATGTCAAACCCAATTCACGTATTTTCTGAGATTGGACGCTTAAAGAAAGTTTGTTTGCATCGCCCAGGTAAAGAGTTAGAAAATTTGATGCCAGACTATTTAGAGCGTTTATTATTCGATGATATTCCATATTTAGAAGATGCTCAAAAAGAACATGATGCATTTGCAGAAACTCTTCGTAACGCAGGAGTAGAAGTTTTATACTTAGAAGAATTAGCAGCTGAAGCAATTGATGCTGCAGGCGTTCGTGAAGAATTTGTGGATGAATGGTTATCAGAAACTGGTGTAGCAAGTGTTGCTTCTCAAAAAGCAATTAAAGAACACTTACTATCATTACCAACATTTGAATTGGTATTAAAAACAATGGAAGGTTTCCGTAAAACAGAAGTTCAAGCAGAAGCTACAACTTTATCAGGTATGTACGAAACAGATTATCCATTTGTTGTTGATCCAATGCCAAACTTATACTTCACACGTGACCCATTTGCTACAATTGCAAACGGTGTATCATTAAACCACATGTATGCAGATACACGTAATCGTGAAACAATTTACGGTAAATATATTTTCACTTATCACCCTGTATACGGAAATGGAAAAGTTCCATTCTTCTACAACCGTACTGAAGATACTCGTATTGAAGGTGGGGATGAGTTAGTTCTTTCTAAAGAAGTATTAGCTGTAGGTATTTCTCAACGTACAGATTCACGTTCTATTGAAAAAATTGCTCAAAAATTATTTGCTGAAACAGACTTCAAACAAGTATTAGCATTCGTAATTGGTGAAAACCGTAAATTCATGCACTTAGATACTGTATTTACACATATCGACTATGATAAATTTACTATCCATCCAGAAATTCAAGGCGGATTAAAAGTATTCTCTATTACAAAAGGAGAAAACGGTGCGCTTAACATTGAATTAACTGAAGATAAATTAGAAAATGTATTAGCTAAAGCATTAGGTTTACCTTCTGTAACATTAATCCCTTGTGGTGGTGGCGACCCTGTAGAAGCTGCTCGTGAACAATGGAACGATGGTTCTAATACATTAACAATTGCACCAGGGGAAGTAGTTGTATACGACCGTAACGTTGTTACAAACGAAATCCTAGAAAAATATGGTATTAAATTACACAAAATTCGCGGTAGTGAATTAGTTCGTGGTCGTGGTGGCCCACGTTGCATGTCAATGCCATTTGAACGTGAAAATTTATAATAAAAAAGAATCATTTATGATATAATTAATTTAGAATTACAATTTTGAAAGGAGTCATTCCAAATATGACACAAGTGTTCCAAGGCCGTAGCTTTTTAAAAGAAAAAGATTTTACTCGTGCAGAAATCGAATATTTAATCGACTTCTCAGCGCACGTTAAAGATTTGAAAAAACGTGGTGTTCCACATAAATTCCTAGAAGGTAAAAACATTGCCTTATTATTCGAAAAAACATCTACTCGTACTCGTGCAGCTTTCACAACTGCAGCAATTGACTTAGGTGCTCACCCAGAATATTTAGGTAAAAACGATATCCAATTAGGTAAAAAAGAATCAGTGGAAGATACTGCTAAAGTTTTAGGCCGTATGTTTGATGGAATCGAATTCCGTGGATTCAGCCAACAAGTCTGTGAAGACTTAGCGAAATACGCTGGTGTTCCTGTATGGAATGGTTTAACAGATGCATGGCATCCAACACAAATGATTGCTGACTACTTAACTGTTAAAGAAAACTTCGGTAAATTAGAAGGATTAACTTTAGTTTACTGTGGTGACGGACGTAACAACGTTGCAAACAGCTTATTAGTAACAGGTGCAATCTTAGGTGTAAACGTTCATATCTTCTCACCAAAAGAATTATTCCCAGAACCAGAAATCGTTGCTTTAGCTGAAGGTTATGCTAAAGAAAGCGGAGCTCGTGTATTAATTACTGATGAAGCTGAAAAAGCTGTTAAAGGTGCAGATGTATTATACACAGACGTATGGGTATCAATGGGTGAAGAAGACAAATTCACTGAACGTGTAAACTTATTACAACCTTACCAAATTAACATGGACTTAGTTCGTAAAGCTGAAAACGAAGATTTAATCGTATTACACTGCTTACCAGCATTCCATGATACTGAAACAGAATACGGTAAAAAAATTGCTGAAGAATTCGGTATTAAAGAAATGGAAATTACTGATGAAGTATTCCGTAGTAAATATGCTCGTCAATTCGATCAAGCAGAAAACCGTATGCACTCAATTAAAGCAATCATGGCTTTAACTGCAGGTAACTTATTTGTAAACAAAGTTTAATAACAAAAAGTAACATAGAAAGCCATTCTGGTTCTGATGTTGAATCAGAATCAGAATGGTCTTTTTTATAGATAGATGGAGGATATTATTATGGCTGAACAAGTAGCTGAAAAAAAAGGTTTTAAAATGCCTTCTTCATATACTGTTTTATTCATTATTATTGCAATTATGGCTTTATTTACTTGGATTATTCCAGCTGGACAATATGATAAAACAGAAGATGGTAACTTAATCGCTGGTACTTATCAACAAGTGGATTCAAACCCTCAAGGTTTCTATGATGTTGTGATGGCTCCAGTTTATGGTATGTTAGGACGTGACCATAAATTAAATGAAGGTCAACCAAATGAAATTGGTATTAAAACTGAAGGTGCTATTCAAGTATCATTCTTTATTTTAATGGTTGGTGGATTTTTAGGAGTTGTTACTGAAACAGGAGCTCTAGACGTAGGAATTGCTTCTATCGTACGTAAATATAAAGGACGTGAAAAAGCATTAATTCCTGTATTGATGTTCTTATTCGCATTAGGTGGAACAACTTATGGTATGGGTGAAGAAACAATGGCATTCTATCCATTAATCGTTCCTGTAATGTTAGCAGTAGGATTTGATACAATTACTGGGGTAGCCATTGTTTTAGTTGGTTCTCAAATTGGATGTTTAGCTTCTACAGTTAACCCATTCGCAACAGGGGTTGCTTCAGATGCCGCTGGTATTAGTGTTGCAGAAGGTATTGGATTACGTTTAATCTTCTTCGTTGTAATGTGGGCAATTTCTGCATTCTATGTATATAGCTATGCAAGTAAAGTTGAAAAAGATCATTCTAAATCTTACACATATGCAACACGTGAAGCTGACTTAACTTACTTCAATGTTGAACAAACAGATGCTGAATTAAGTGGAAAACAAAAAGCTGTTTTAACAGTATTTATCTTAACATTCATTGTTATGATCTTAAGCTTAATTCCATGGGCTAAATTCAACATTCATGTATTTGAAAAAATCAATGAAGTTCTTGTTGGTATCCCATTCATTGGTCAAGTATTTGGTCAATCATTACCTTTAGGTGAATGGTACTTCCCAGAAATCACAATGCTATTCTTAATGATGGCTGTATTGGTAGGTATTACTTACAGAATGAAAGAAGAGAAATTCATTCAAGTATTCATGGCTGGAGCTGCAGATTTATTAGGGGTTGCTTTAATCTGTGCATTAGCTCGTGGTATCCAAGTAATTATGAACGATGGTATGATTACTGCTACAATCTTAAACTTCGGTGAACATGCATTATCAGGTTTATCAGCTCAAGTATTTATTGTATTAACATACATCTTCTACTTACCATTATCATTCTTAATTCCATCTTCTTCAGGTTTAGCAGGTGCTACAATTGGTATCTTAGCTCCTTTAGGAGAATTCGTAAATGTATCTCAATCATTAGTAATTACTGCTTTCCAATCAGCAAACGGGGTACTAAACTTACTATCACCAACTTCTGGTATCGTAATGGGTGCATTAGCATTAGGACGTATCGAAATTACAACTTGGTGGAAATTTGTTGCTAAATTAGTAGGTATTGTAATGGTTGTTTCAATCCTATTATTAATCTTAGGAACATTCGTTAATATTTAATTGAAAATTAAATAAACATTTTAAGAACTCCCCTCTAAATAAAGGGGGGATTTCTTATTCTTAAGGAGGATACGATGAGCACATTTATTACAGAAAAACATAAAGAAGAATGTATTGAATCAATTAAAAGATTGGTCCGTATTCCTTCTGTCCTAAATGAAGGTGAAGGAGATACTCCTTTTGGAAAAGATATTCAATTCGCACTAGAAGATGCATTGGCTTTATGTCGTGAATTAGGCTTTAGTACATACATTGATCCCAAAGGATATTATGGATATGCTGAAGTAGGAAGTGGAGAAGAATCATTAGCTATTCTATGTCACTTGGATGTTGTTCCAGCAGGAGATTTGAATAATTGGGATACTCCCCCATTTGAAGCTGTTTTAAAAGATGGTTTCTTATATGGAAGAGGGACTCAAGATGATAAAGGTCCTTCAATGGCAGCTTTATATGCAGTAAAAGCATTAATGGATGCAGGAGTGGAATTTGATAAACGTATTCGATTCATTTTTGGGACTGACGAAGAAACATTATGGCGCTGTTTAGCTCGTTATGGCGAGTTAGAAGAAGTAGCGACAATGGGATTTGCACCTGATGCGGAATTCCCATTAACATATGCTGAAAAAGGTTTATTACAAGTAAAATTGCATGGACCAGGAAGCGACGCCTTAGACTTTCATTCAGGAGATGCTTTTAATGTAGTACCAGGTAAAGCATCATATAAAGGAGAGTATTTCTCTCAAGTAGTAGAAAAATTATCTTTATTAAAATTTGAATATGAAACGAAGGAAGATGAAGTGACTGTTTTAGGAGTTTCGAAACACGCAAAAGATGCGCCACTTGGTGTGAATGCATTAGTTCGCTTAGTTAAGGGGCTTCACTCAGTTGTTGATCATTCAGTATTAGCGTTTATTTCAGAAGTAGTTGGAGAAGATGCTACAGGTAGTAGTATTTTAGGGAAAATTGAAGATGAGCCATCAGGAGGTTTAACATTCAATGTAGCAGGTGTGACGATTACACCAGAAAAATCAGAAATTCGTATTGATATCCGGATTCCAGTATTAGCAGATAAAGATGCAATTGTCAAAACGCTATCTGAAAAAGCAAAAGAATTTGGATTAGAGTATGAAGAATATGATTATTTAGGACCATTGTATGTTCCATTAGATAGTGTTCTAGTAGATACACTAATGGCTGTATACCAAGAAAAAACTGGCGATACAACTCATTTACCTCAATCTTCAGGTGGAGCAACTTTTGCTCGAACTATGAAAAATTGTGTCGCTTATGGAGCGGTATTCCCAGATTCACCAATTACATTCCATATGGAAAATGAAAAAATGTCGTTAAGAGATATATTTGATTCAATGGATATTTATGTAGAAGCAGTATATCGATTAGCAGGTAAAAAATAGTAAAAGATTTAGTTTTAATCATAAAGGAGTTTATAAATATGTCACGTAAAATCGTAGTAGCGTTAGGCGGTAACGCAATTTTATCATCAGATGCTTCAGCAAAAGCACAACAAGAAGCATTAATTCAAACAGCAAAATACTTAGTACAATTCATTGAAAATGGCGATGAATTAGTTGTTACTCACGGTAATGGACCACAAGTTGGTAACTTATTATTACAACAAGCAGCAGCTGACTCAGAAAAAAATCCAGCAATGCCATTAGATACATGTGTTGCGATGACAGAAGGATCAATCGGATTCTGGTTACAAAATGCATTAGTAAATGAATTACAAGCACGTGGCATTAAAAAAGATGTAGCTGCAGTAGTAACACAAGTAATCGTTTCAAAAGACGACCCAGCATTCTCAAATCCAACTAAACCAATTGGACCATTCTTAACTGAAGAAGAAGCTAAAGAACAAGCAGCAGCTACTGGTGCTACATTTAAAGAAGATTCTGGTCGTGGCTACCGTAAAGTAGTTCCATCACCAAAACCAGTTGGAATTAAAGAAGTAAATACAGTTAAAAACTTAATTGCAACAGGCACTGTTGTTATTACAGCAGGTGGGGGAGGTATCCCAGTTGTTGAAGATCCAGAAACTAAATTCTTAACAGGTGTTGAAGCAGTTATCGATAAAGACTTTGCAAGTCAAACATTATCTGAATTAGTTGGAGCAGACTTATTCATCGTGTTAACAGGTGTTGACAATGTATATGTAAACTTCAATAAACCAGATCAACAAAAATTAGAAACTGTAACAACTAGTGAATTGAAAAAATATATTGGAGAAAATCAATTTGCACCTGGTTCAATGTTACCAAAAGTTGAAGCAGCTATTGCATTCGTTGAAAACTATCCACAAGGTAAAGCTATCATTACTTCATTAGAAAATATCGCTGAAGTATTAAAAGGTGATGGCGGTACACAAGTTATTGCTGGCTAATTTTATTAGACATTAAGAGACAAAAGGATTGACGGAATGACCGTTAATCCTTTTTTTATGGGCTCATCGACAAATTCTGTTGGTGAATCAAATTTAACACCAAATTAAGCCTTTA
>NZ_CAURVV010000019.1:0-29273 GCF_963528315.1 uncultured Granulicatella sp.
GTCTCGATTTTCCCCGAGTAAGAGTAGCCAACGTGGCTACTCTTACCCTTGCTACGACGAAAAGTCTTTTTAATTTGACGTGATTTAACGAGAGTCCGTTAGTAATGAGACTTTGTCTGATGTAGCAAGGGACGGCAGCAGCTTCGCGAAGCGAATCTCATACCTAAAAATCGAGCCTAAGGTCTCGATTTTCCCCGAGTAAGAGTAGCCAACGTGGCTACTCTTACCCTTGCTACCTCGAAAAGTCTTTTTAATTTGGCGTGATTTAACGAGAGCCCGTTATTAAATAGACTTTGTCTGATGTAGCATAGGACGCCAGTAGCCAGCAAAACTGTTTTGTGCCAATGCTATATCCAAAGTTCCTCTTTTCACCTTAAAAAATGAAATTTGGTCATTGACAAATAGATTTTTTTCCTATATACTGTTGACAATTTGAATAACTCATCTTTAATGTGATCCAGAGAGGTCAGCAAAGATTTAATGATAGAAAACGAAGTTTTTTATGGCTGAACCTACTTATATAAGTAGGCTATTTTTTATAAAAAACAGTATTCTTTTGATGAGCAACTCATTTTAAATTGTTGGATGTCTTTGAAATGAAAGCATTCGAACGAAAGGAATTGATGTCGCAAAAAGATTTCAGCAGTCAGTAGTAGTTCGTAACAAAATGGAATAAACACTATCTTTTTAAAATAGTCCAGAGAGGCTAACAAGGGATTGAATTTAACGTTACAAGCTTATTTGAGTATAGATTTTTTGCGTGACCATTCAAATAATAACTTAAATTTAAAAATAAAATCAGGATACCTTGTAGTCTTTGGATTACAAGGTATTTTTTTATAAACAGAAGGAGGAAATTTTATGAAAAATATTGTAAAAATGGGAGATTTAACAAATGAGGAAGTTTTCCAATTAATTCATCGAAGTTTGGAAATAAAGAATGGAAAACATGTTGAATCTAGAGATGATTTATATGTTGCTAATCTGTTTTTTGAAAATTCTACTCGCACGAAACATAGTTTTGAGATTGCAGAGCATAAACATAAATTAAAAGTGATTAATTTTGAAGTAGCAACTTCTTCTGTGAATAAAGGTGAAACATTATACGATACTTGTAAAACTTTAGAAATGTTGGGTTGTAATCTATTAGTGATTCGTCACAGTCAAAATGCTTATTATGAAGAGTTGAAAAATTTAAATATTCCGATTTTAAATGGTGGAGATGGTAGTGGGGAGCATCCTAGCCAATGTTTATTAGATTTAATGACAATGTATGAAAAATTCGGAACATTTGAAAATTTAAATATCATTATTGCTGGAGATATAAAAAATTCTAGAGTGGCTAAAAGTAATTATCGTATGTTAACAAGATTAGGTGCAAAAGTTCGATTTGTATGTCCGGATATTTATAAAGATGAAACACTTGGAGAAGTCGTTGATTTTGATGAGGTCATTGGTGAAGTGGACGTATGTATGTTATTAAGAGTACAACATGAAAGACATGCTGAAAAAATGGGCTTAACAAAAGAAGAATATCATGAACAATTTGGTTTAACGCCAGAAAGATATGAAAAATTAAAAGAAACAGCGATTATCATGCATCCAGCTCCTGTTAATAGAGATGTAGAAATTGCATCCGAATTAGTTGAAGCTCCAAAATCAGTTATTTTTGAACAAATGAAAAATGGAATGTTTATGAGACAAGCAATGATTGAAAAAGTTATTAAAGACAATCAATTATAAAAAGGAGAAGCACATGTTACTGTTAAAAAATGGTCAAATTTTAGAACAGGGTGTTTTAGTTCAAAAAGATCTTTTAATTGATGGGAAAAAAATCATTCAAATTTCTGATTCGATTGAAAATGCTGAAGCAAAAGTTCTAGATTTAAAAGGAAAATTTATTTCTCCTGGATTTATTGATGTTCATGTCCATTGGAGAGAACCTGGTTTTGAATATAAGGAAACGATTTATCATGCATCAAGAGCTGCAGCACGTGGTGGATTTACGACTGCAATGCCAATGCCGAACTTAAATCCTGTTCCAGATTGTTATGAAAATTTAAAATTGCAATTAGATATTATTGAACGTGATTCAGTGATTCGTGCTATTCCTTTTGGAGCAATTACAAAAGGAGAGCAAGGAAAGGAATATGCTAATTTTAAAGAATTAGCAAATTTCGTTTTTGCCTTTAGTGATGATGGTCGTGGCGTTCAAGATGCGAATATGATGTTTGAATCCATGAAAGTTGCTGCAAGTCTTGATAAAGCGATTGTGGCTCATTGTGAAGATAATTCACTCATTCGTGGTGGTTGTATGCACTGTGGAAGAAGAAGTAGAGAATTGCAATTGCCAGGTATTCCATCAGTTTGCGAAAGTGTTCAAATTGCTCGAGATGTGTTGTTAGCCGAAGCAACAGGTTGTCATTACCATGTATGTCATGTTTCTACAAAAGAATCTGTCAGAGTCGTGAGAGATGCAAAAGCTGCTGGGATTAAAGTAACGTGTGAAGTATGCCCTCATCATTTAATGAGTGATGAAATGGATATCCCAGAAGATAATGGAATGTGGAAAATGAATCCACCATTAAGATCAGCTGAAGATCGCAATGCTTTAATTTCGGGGTTATTAGATGGAACGATTGATGTCATTGCTACAGACCATGCACCTCATGCACCACACGAAAAGGAATTAACAATGACAAAAGCAGCATTTGGAATAGTCGGTAGTGAAACAGCTTTTAGTCAACTTTATACAAAATTCGTTAAACCAGGAGTTTTTTCATTAGATTTTCTAGTGAAGAAGATGAGTGAAAATGTAGCAGATACCTTTGGATTGCCATATGGTCGATTAAAAGAAAATGGATTCGCAGATTTAGTCGTTATTGATTTAGAAAAATCAATGGAGATTGATCCAAATCAATTTTTATCAAAAGGACGTAATACTCCTTATATTGGTGAGAAAATATATGGGATTCCAGTGTTAACTTTATGTGAAGGAAACATTGCGTATCAAGATAAGGAAGTTTTCTCAGATTTATAGGAATGAATGATTTTGACAGTTAATAAGCAAATGAAAAAATGGCAAAGGAGTATTTGCATGGATACTTATATGACAAGGGTTATCAGTAATGAAAAAATTGCGGATAAAATATTTCGAATGGAATTACAAGGGGATATCGTTCAAGAAATGACGACACCTGGGAAATTTGTCAATATTAAAGTGAATAATAGTTATGAATTTCTATTAAGAAGACCGATTTCCATTTGCGAGATTAATCATGAAAAAAAATCATTTGTCATCGTCTATCGAGCAGACGGAGCTGGAACGAAGATTATCTCTGAATTAAAAGAAGGAGAAATAGTAGATATTTTAGGTCCACTTGGAAAAGGATATGATTTAGAAGTTTTAGAAGAAGGACAAACAGCTTTGATTGTTGGAGGTGGAATTGGTGTACCTCCATTGTATGAATTAGCGAAACAATTTCGGAAAAAAGGAATCCAAACGATTCATATATTAGGATTTAATAATATTAAAGATGTCTTTTATGAAGATGAATTTGCAAAACTTGGAACAACGTATATCGCAACTGCTGATGGTAGTTATGGTGAAAAAGGTTTTGTAACAGATGTTATAAAAAAATATGCAGTAGACTACCATAAATATTTTAGTTGCGGACCATTTGCCATGTTAAAAGCCTTAACTCAAATGGATGAGGAAAAAATGGGGTATGTATCGCTAGAAGAGCGAATGGCTTGTGGGGTAGGAGCTTGTTATGCCTGTGTTTGCGAGAAAAAAGACGGCACAATTTCAAGAGTTTGTTATGATGGACCTGTTTATGATACTAGAGAGTTAGCACTATAGGAGGAAATGATGAGCGAGAGATTAAGAGTGAAATTACCAGGTTTAGATTTGAAGAATCCTATTATGCCAGCCTCTGGGTGCTTTGCATTTGGCTTAGAATATGCTCATTTTTATGATTTAAGTAAATTAGGCGCCATTATGATTAAAGCAGCAACAAAAGAACCACGATTTGGGAATCCAACTCCTAGGGTGGCAGAAACTTCTAGTGGAATGTTGAATGCGATTGGGTTACAAAATCCAGGGGTGCATGAAATAATGGAGACTAAATTAAAAGCATTAGAAAAATATGATGTACCAATTATTGCGAATGTTGCAGGAAGTGAAATTGAAGACTATGCTTATGTTGCAGAACATATTAGTAAAGCTCCCAATGTTCATGCATTAGAATTAAATATTTCTTGTCCAAATGTAAAACATGGAGGAATTCAATTTGGAACAGATCCATGTGTTGCCAGAACATTAACAGAAAAAGTAAAAGCGGCTTCTAGCGTACCTGTCTATGTAAAACTATCTCCCAATGTAACAGATATTGTTTCAATGGCAAAATCCGTTGAAGAAGGCGGGGCAGACGGAATCACGATGATCAATACATTAGTAGGGATTCGTTTAGATAGAAAAACAGGGAAGCCCATTATTGCGAACGTAACGGGTGGATTATCTGGACCAGCAATTAAACCTGTAGCCATTCGAATGGTCTATTTAGTGTCGCAAGCAGTCAATATCCCTATTATTGGAATGGGCGGTATTATGGATGAATGGGATGTCATTGATTTTATTTCAGCAGGAGCAAGTGCGGTGGCAGTTGGAACAGCAAACTTTACAGATCCGTATGTTTGTCCAAAAATTATTGATCGATTAGAAGGTGCTCTTGATGAATTAGGAGTGCATCATCTACTAGAGTTGCGTGGACGAGCTTATCAATAAAGAAGGAGTGGTAGGATGAAAAAAGAAGTCATTGTTGCATTAGATTTTCCAACAGTGGAGGAATCATTAGAATTTTTAGAAAAATTTGGTGATGAAAAATTATTTGTAAAAATAGGGCTCGAATTATATTTACAAAATGGACAAGTAGTCGTTGAAAAAATTAAAACATTAGGACATAAAATCTTTTTGGACTTGAAATTACATGATATTCCAAATACAGTTTATGGTGCATCTAAAGGATTGGCACAGTTCCATGTCGATATTTTAACCGTACATGCTGCAGGTGGCTATGAAATGCTAAAAGCAGCTAAACAAGGGATGGTAGATGGTGGAAGTTTTGACACAAATGTTATTGCCATTACTCAATTAACTTCTACTTCAGAACAAGATATGAGAGAGTATCAATGTATCCCTCTTTCTTTAGAGGAAAGTGTCATTCATTATGCGAAGTTAGCAAAACAAGCAGGTTTAGATGGAGTTGTTTCATCTGTTTGGGAAGCTGGAAAAATTACTGAAAATTGTGGAGAAGACTTCTTAAAAGTGACTCCCGGAATTCGACTTGAAACAGATGAAGTAGGCGATCAAAAACGTGTGGCAACTCCTAAAGTTGCAAGTCTTGAAGGAAGTACGCATATCGTTGTAGGTCGTTCTATTACAAAGGCAGAAAATCCAGTAGAAGTATATCATTTTATTAAAGAACAATTTATAAAATAAAGGAGAAGAATATGACAATACAACATAAACTTGCCAAAGAATTATTAGCGATTGAAGCTGTAGCATTAAGACCAAATGATTATTTTACATGGACATCAGGCATTAAATCACCAATTTATTGTGATAATCGAATTACAATGTCTTATCCAAGTATTCGTAAAGAAATTGCTGCAGGAATGGTAGAAGTCATAAAAGAAAAATATCCAGTAGTAGAAGTTATAGCTGGAACTGCAACAGCAGGTATTCCTCATGCTGCTTGGGTCAGTGAAGTGTTAGATTTACCGATGATTTATGTTCGAGATACTGCAAAAAAACATGGAAAAACAAATCAAATTGAAGGAAGAGTATTAGAAGGACAAAAAGTAGTTATTATTGAAGATTTAATTTCTACTGGTTTATCATCTTTAAAAGTCGCAAAAGCTCTAAGAGAAGCTGGAGCTGAAGTATTAGGAGTTGTAGCAATTTTTAGTTATGAGTTAACTAAAGCTCATGAAGCTTTTTCGCAAGAAGAAGTGGAATATACTACACTAACCAATTATCCTGTTTTGATAGAAGAAGCAGTAGCATCAGGAACTATTCACCAAGATGATGTGGAAAAATTATTAGAGTGGCGAAATCAATTATCTTAAAATTAAAAGTAAAAACGAGATTGAACAAATTCAATCTCGTTTTTTTTAATTCTACATTGTGACAGTACAGGTGTCCTTAAGAACATTCTAAGAAAAATTTATTTTTGGTTTCTCTACTGGAATACTAATTTCAACAAAGTTATCAGCATAAATGATATCTAAACCTTCGCAGTTTGTATGAAGTAAACGATGAACAACAAATTCAATTTCATTATCTTTCACACGACGTTTACGATTGATAATAACAATATCTTTATGAGTAGCAGCATCTTCATAAATAACGGTTGTTTGACCTAATGAATACACTTTTACGAAAAATGCATCCGTATTGGCTAATTGTTCTTTAACAAGTTTTAAATGACTATTCGTAATATCAATTAACTTCATTTTCATACACCCTTTACTGTAATCTCTTTCTACTATTATACTCTTTTTTTCTGAAAAATTCATTATTTAAATTCAAAAAAATAAAAAAAGCTTTTTTAGAAATAGAGGAAGTAATTTATGATAAAAAATTTATTAAAATATGGATAGAAATAGTTGTTAAAATTATAAAAACATGGTAACCTAACTTAATGAGAGGAGTGTATACGTTTGCTAGTCATACTAGTAATTGTTACAATCCTTAATAAAAATTTATTTTCAAAGGAGTTTTTTTCATGGAAAAGAAAGAATATCACGTAATTGCAGAAACAGGAATTCACGCTCGTCCAGCGACATTATTAGTTCAAACAGCTAGCAAATTTGCTTCAGATATTCAATTAGAATACAAAGGTAAATCTGTTAACTTAAAATCAATCATGGGCGTTATGTCATTAGGTGTTGGTCAAGGTGCTGACGTAGTGATTACAGCTGATGGTGAAGATGCAGCAGAAGCTCTTGCTGGAATCGAAGAAACAATGAAAAAAGAAGGATTAGCTGAGTAATATGAAACCAACTTTACAAGGTATTGCAGCCAGCGATGGTATTGCAATTGCAAAAGTTTATACATTAACTGAGCCAGATTTAAGCTTTACAAAAATTAGTGTAGAAAACACAGATAAAGAAATCTCTCGTTTAGAAGAAGCTTTAGCAGTTTCTACAAAAGAAATTGAATTAATTAAAGAAACAGCATTAAAAAATTTAGGAGAAGAAGAAGCTCAAGTATTTGAAGCTCACTTAATGGTATTAAGTGATCCTGAATTAGTGGGTCAAGTAAAAGATGCAATTACTTCTCAAAAAGTAAATGCTGAACATGCTTTAAAAGAAGTTTCAGATATGTTTATTAGCATTTTTGCTGGTATGGAAGATAATCCATATATGCAAGAACGTGCAGCGGATATCCGTGACGTATCAAAACGTATTTTAGCAAATTTATTAGGTGTTAAAATCCCTAGCCCTGCTACAATCAAAGATGAAGTGGTGGTTGTTGCTGGAGACTTAACTCCAAGTGATACAGCTCAATTAAATCGTCAATATGTTAAGGCATTCGTAACAGATATCGGTGGACGTACTTCTCACTCAGCGATTATGGCTCGTTCATTAGAAATTCCTGCAATTGTAGGTACAAAAGAAATTACATCATTAGCTAAAGATGGTGATTTAATCATTATCGATGGTTTATCAGGAGATGTATTCTTAAACCCTTCTGAAGATGTAGTTGCTGAATACCGTGCGAAAGCAGAAGCATTTGCAGCGCAACAAGCTGAATGGGAAAAATTAAAAGATGCTGATACATTTACAAAAGATGGTCATCAAGTGGAATTAGCAGCAAACATTGGAACTCCAAAAGATTTAGAAGGAGTAATCAATAATGGTGCTGAAGGTGTTGGATTATATCGTACTGAATTCTTATATATGGATTCTCATGATATGCCAACTGAAGAAGACCAATTTGAAGCGTATAAAGCTGTATTAGAAGGAATGAATGGTAAACCTGTTGTTGTTCGTACAATGGACATTGGTGGGGATAAAGAATTACCATACTTACCATTACCACACGAAATGAATCCATTCTTAGGATACCGTGCAATTCGTATTTCATTAAATGAACCTGAAATGTTCCGTACTCAATTACGTGCATTATTACGTGCATCAGTTTACGGTAAATTACGTATCATGTTCCCAATGATTGCGACATTAAACGATTTCCGTGGAGCAAAAGCATTATTATTAGAAGAAAAAGCTAAATTAGTTGCAGAAGGTGTTGCAGTTAGCGACGACATTCAAGTAGGGATTATGATTGAAATTCCTGCAGCAGCAGTATTAGCACATCAATTTGCTAAAGAAGTTGATTTCTTCAGTATTGGAACAAATGACTTAATCCAATACACAATGGCTGCTGACCGTATGAATGAACGCGTTTCATACTTATACCAACCATATAATCCATCAATTTTAACATTAATTAAACATGTAATTGATTCAGCACATAAAGAAGGTAAATGGGCTGGAATGTGTGGAGAAATGGCTGGAGATCAAACAGCTGTACCATTACTTGTTGGTTTAGGCTTAGATGAGTTCTCAATGTCTGCATCAAGTGTATTAAAAACACGTAGCTTAATTTCTAAATTAACATTAGAAGATATGAAAGCATTAGCAGATAAAGCAATCAATGAATGTGCAACAGTACAAGAAGTTGAAGCATTAGTTGAAGAAGCAGTTTCAAAATTATAATTTGAAATGATTTAGAGTGAGATAAATCTCACTCTTTTTTTGTTTCTAACGATGTATATGTCGATAAGCAAAAAAATCGACTAAGATTCTTAAATTTGAGACAATTGTTTTGATATTGAAGAATAAAGGAGAAGTCTCATGATTGAATTAGGAATTAGTACTTTTGGTGAAACAACTGAAATTGAAGAAACAGGCATTACTCCTACACATGATGAACGCATTCGTGAATTAATAGAAGAGATGAAGTTAGCAGATGAAGTGGGTTTGGATATTTATGCGATTGGTGAGCATCATCGTAAAGATTTTGCGGTTTCAGCGCCAGAAATTATATTGGCAGCAGGAGCGGCTGTTACAAAGAATATTAAATTAAGTTCAGCAGTAACAGTATTATCTTCTTCTGATCCAATACGGGTGTATCAACAATATGCAACTATTGATGCCATTTCAAATGGACGAAGTGAAATTATGGTAGGACGTGGTTCTTTTACAGAATCATTCCCACTGTTTGGTTATAGTTTATCCAACTATGAAGAATTATTTGATGAAAAATTGGAGATGCTTGAAAAAATTAAGGAAGAAGAAATATTAGATTGGCAAGGGAAGTTGACTCAAACAGTTAATCATAAAGGAGTATATCCACGTGCTGTTCAAGAAGATTTTCCGATTTGGGTAGCAACTGGTGGAAATGCAGAATCTACCGTTAAAATTGCACGAAAAGGGTTGCCGATTGCATATGCCATTATTGGTGGAAAGTATGAGAATTTTAAAGGATTAATCAATTATTATAAAAAAATTGGAATTGCCTCAGGATACTCTGAAAAACAATTAAAAGTAGCATCTCATTCTTGGGGATTTATTGCTGAAACAGATGAAGAAGCGATTCAAAAATATTTCCATCCAACTAAACAAGTTGTCGATGCTATTTCAAAAGACCGTCCATTTTGGCAACCATTAACATTTGAACAATATTTATCAAGTGTTAGTCCAGAAGGAGCAATGCTAGTTGGTAGCCCTGATACAGTAGCCAATAAATTAATTAAAATGATTGAAGTATTGGGGCTAGATCGCTTCATGTTACATTTACCATTAGGTTCTATGCAACATGAAGATATTTTAAAAGCGATTGAATTATTTGGATGTGAGGTTGCTCCAAAAGTACGAGCGTATTTTGAAAATAAATAAAAAATGCTAATCGTATGAGAAATCAACCGCTTTTAGTGCTCAATTGAAGGAAAAAAGTTAAAGAAAGATACTAGGAAGTGATTTTTCATTGCATGTAACAAAATCAAAGAGTATAATGATGGAAAAATGTAAATAGGGGTGTTTATATGAAAAAAGATAAAATTTTTCAATTGGTTTTCACAGCCATTTTAATTTCAATTATTATTTTACAAAGTTTTATTCCATTTTTAGGGAATTTACCATTAGTAGTCATTGATATTACGATTATTCATATTACAGTGATTATTGGTGCTTGTATAATGGGGTGGCAAACGGGATTATTACTAGGAACGGTTTGGGGTGTATGCTCTTTTATTCGAGCATTTACTTCAGGAAGTGCCATTAGTTTATTAGTGTTTACAAATCCTTTAATTTCAATTGTTCCTCGAGCACTAGTTGGATTACTTTCCGGACTACTTTTCGTAGCTTTACAAAAAGTTATTTCATCTAATCATTTGAGAATGAGTATTGTAGGAGCATTCGGAAGTTTATTAAACACAACTCTAGTATTATCTTTAATTTATTTCCTTATAGGAAATCAATATGCTGAAAAATTACAAAAAACTCTTGGTGAATTGCCAGTATTTTTAATGACGATTGTTGGAACAAATGGAGTTCCAGAAGCAATTGCTTCTGCTATTATTGTACCAGTTGTGGGTGGAGTTCTTTTAAAATTAATGGAAAAACGGAGAATGAAGAATGCTTAATCAAAAGAAAGTAGCAGTATATGTTACAGGAGGAATTGCAGCATATAAAGCTCTTTTATTTGTAAGATTATTAATTAAAGAAGGTGCACAAGTAAAAGTTGCAATGACTCAAGCAGCTTGTCAATTTGTTTCACCTTTGACGTTTCAAGTATTAACGAAAGAAAAAGTAATGGTGGATACTTTTGATGAAAATGACCCATCAGTTGTTCAACATATTCATTTTGCAGACTGGAGTGAATTAGCGATTGTCATCCCAGCAACAGCCAATACAATTGCAAAGATGGCAAATGGAATTGCAGATAATTTTGTGACAAGTGCATTACTTGCTACAACTGCTCCTAAAGTGATTGTTCCTGCTATGAATGAACATATGTGGGAAAATCCAGCTACAGTAAGAAATTGTACCCAATTACAAAAAGAGGGTGTTCATTTCATTGAACCAACGGTGGGTTTCTTAGCAGAAGGATATTCAGGAAAAGGAAGATTACCTGAACCTGAGGAAGTTCTGCAACAAATAAAAGAAATGAATTTGTTTGAGCAAGAAGAACAGCCATTATTAGGGAAAAAAGTTTTAATTACGGCAGGTGGAACGAAAGAAAGAATTGATCCAGTTCGCTATATTTCGAATGATTCTTCTGGGAAAATGGGGTATGCATTAGCAGAAGATGCTGTCAAAAAAGGTGCAGAAGTTATTTTAATTTCTGCGACAACTACTTTACCTGTTCCTAATGGATTGAAAATTGAGTATGTTGAATCTGCTAGAGACATGCAAGAAAAAGTATTGAATCATTTTTCATCAGTAGACATTGCCATTATGGTAGCTGCAGTATCAGATTATCGAGTAAAAGAACCAGCAACTCAAAAAATGAAAAAAACAGATGATAAAGATGAAATTACTTTAACTCTAGTCAAAAATCCAGATATTTTAAAACAATTAGGAAGTTTGAAAAAAGAAGGGCAAACAGTTATCGGATTTGCAGCAGAAACGCATCAAGTCATTGAGTTTGCTAAACAAAAGCTAGTTAAGAAAAATGCAGATTTTATTATTGCAAATGATGTTTCAAATCAGTCTATTGGTTTTGGTGCCGATATGCATCAAGTAACTATTCTATCAAAAACTGGTCAAGAAATTTTATTGCCGAAAGTTTCTAAACATTTATTAGCAAAAGAAATTTGGAAGAATTTAATTCAGCATTTATAAAAATTAAATAAAATTGACTTTTCTAATCTAGCATAGTTTAACTCTATGACTATATGAAAAGTCTTTTTTGTTGCAATTAAGGAAAACAAAAGGAAGATTATCAAAAATATTAAGAAAAACTCAGAAAACTTTCCTTGTTTTATTAAAAAACTATTGGAAAGCTATTCCAGTGATGGAATTTGTGCTATAATGATGAAGGTTTATTAGGCATGAGAGGAGTAGATATGAAAACAGAACATCAAATGCCAGAATTTATGAGAAATCATTATACTTTAAAAGCAATGGAAGTACTGAAAAAGAAAAAAACGACGTTGGTTTTCAAACGTCTTTTTGACATCTGTTTGTCATTAATTCTTTTAGTACTATTATCGCCAGTATTTTTAGTTTTAAGTATTTGTATTAAGCTAGAAGATGGCGGCCCAGTATTTTATCGACAGCAACGAATTACGACATATGGAAGAGTATTTAGAATTTTTAAATTCCGTACAATGGTAATGAATGCTGATAAAATGGGACCATTAGTCACTCAAGATAATGATTCAAGAATTACAAAAATTGGGAAAAAGATTAGAAGTTTCCGTTTAGATGAAGTACCACAATTGATTAATGTGTTAATTGGAGATATGAGTTTTGTAGGAACTCGTCCTGAGGTACAGAAATATGTAGATGCCTATTCTGAAGAAATGATGGTTACATTATTGTTACCAGCAGGAATTACTTCAAAATCAAGTATTGAGTTTAGAAATGAAGCAGATAAAATTTCTAAATGGATGGAGAAAGGATTAACAGCTGATGAAGCTTATATCCAAAAAATCCTTCCAGAAAAAATGCAATATAATATCGATTATATTGAAGAAGTAAGTGTTGCTCAAGATATAAAAGTAATGCTTCAAACTGTATTTGCTGTTTTAAGATAGTAAATAAACATTCGGAGGTTAAGAGACATGCTTAGAAATATTCCATTTTCACCACCAGATATTAGCAATCGAGAAATTGAATTAGTAACAGAAGTGCTTAAATCAGGTTGGCTTACAACTGGACCAAAAACAAAAGAGTTTGAAAGACAATTAGCAGCATATTTAGGAACGGATAAAACAGTTTGTTTAAATTCAGCAACAGCTGCTTTGGAATTAGCTTTACGAGTATTAGGAATTGGTGAAGGAGACGAAGTCATCGTTCCGGCTTATACTTATACAGCTTCATGTAGTGTCATCGAACATGTTGGAGCAACTCCAGTATTAGTAGATATTCAAGAAAATCATTATGAAATGAATTATGATTTATTAGAACAAGCAATAACACCAGCAACTAAAGTGATTATTCCAGTTGAATTAGGTGGAGTACCTTGTGACTATACACGTATTTTTGAAGTAGTAGAGAAGAAAAAAGACTTATTCTCAGCCAACAATGCACTTCAAGCTCGCTTTAATCGAATCATTGTAGTTTCAGATTCAGCTCATGCGATGGGAACAACGATTAATGGCTTATCAGTTGCACAAGTGGCTGACTTTGCTTCTTATTCATTCCATGCCGTTAAGAATTTAACAACTGCTGAAGGTGGCTGTATTACTTGGAATCCTAAAAATGGTTTAGATGATGAAGAAATTTATCGTGCATTCCAAATTTATTCCTTACATGGACAAACAAAAGATGCCTTAGCGAAGACAAAACCAGGTTCATGGGAATATGATATTGAAATTCCAGGGTACAAATG
Organism: uncultured Granulicatella sp.; assembly: GCF_963528315.1. Lineage (GTDB taxonomy): Bacteria > Bacillota > Bacilli > Lactobacillales > Aerococcaceae > Granulicatella. The sequence goes on from NZ_CAURVV010000019.1 coordinate 13,628, forward strand.
TAATATGGCAGATATTATGGCTGCCATTGGTTTAGCCCAATTAGAGCGTTATGAAGGAATTTTAAATCGTAGAAAAGAAATCGTAAACCAATTAGATGCTGGTTTAAAATCTGATGTGATTCAAGTTTTACCACATCAAACAGATTATTATGAATCTTCAAGACACTTATATATTACAAGAGTAAATGGAGCTTCTTACGAACAAAGAGGTAAAATTATTGAAAAAATGGCAGAACGTGGTATTTCATGTAATGTCCACTATAAACCATTACCATTATTAACAGCTTATAAAAATTTAGGATTTGATATTAAAGATTATCCGAATGCATATCGTTATTTCGAAAATGAAGTAACCTTACCATTACACACTTTACTTTCTGACGAAGATATTCAATATATTGTGAAAAACTATAAAGAAGTCGTTCAAGAAGTATTAGAAGCTTAATGATGGAGTAAGGAGAAGTGTAGATGAATAATCGATTAAAAATTTTATTACTATTCGTATTAGACTCAATCATCGTACTAGGTTCTGTATTTTTAAGTTTTAGACTTGTAACTGAAGGATTAATTCGTAATATCCATGCATTAACAGTTACTGCATTATTATCACTTGCAGCTTATTATGTGTTTTCTTATTTCTTAAATTTATATTGGAGAGATTGGGAATATGCGAGTGTTTATGAAGTCATTACTGTTGTAAAATGTGTCAGTGCTGCAGTCATTGTTTCAACCATTGCAGGAATTGTTTGGTTTAAAACATTAGTAACTTGGCAATTTGTAGTAGTCTTATGGCTATTACTTGTCTGTGCAGTAGGTGGCGTTCGTCTTTCGATGCGTATTTTTAGAGAGTACTTTGTAGATAGTGTTGTCATGGAAAATGCAAAACCAACTTTAATTGTTGGGGCAGGAGCAGCAGGAACTTTATTAGTACGTCAAATGTTAATGCATCCAAAAATGAGAATGATGCCAGTAGCCTTTGTTGATGATGATCCAGAAAAACAAAGAAAAGATATTTATGGCGTTCGTATTTTAGGAACAACAAAAGATATTGAAAAAATTGTTCAACAAATGGGAATTACAAAAGTTGTTATTGCAATGCCTTCGTTGCCAAATAAAAAATTAAACGAAGTATATGATGTTGCACGTAAAACTGGAGCAGAATGTGTCATTCTTCCAAATATTGATGAAGTAATGTCAGGAAATTTACATGTACAACAATTAAGAAATGTTGAAATCGAAGATTTACTTGGTCGAGATCCAGTTGAATTGGATCAAACGTTAATTGAAAAACAATTGCGTGGAAAACGTATTTTAGTAACTGGAGCAGGTGGCTCAATCGGTTCTGAAATTTGTCGACAAGTTTCTTCATTCCGTCCAAAAGAATTGATTATTTTAGGACATGGAGAAAATAGTATTTATCAATTAAATATGGAATTACTTGGAAAATATGCAGAACATTTTAGAATTACGCCTGTTATTGCTGATGTTCAAGATAGAAAACGTATTTTTGAAGTAATGGAAAAATACCGTCCAGACGTTGTGTATCATGCTGCAGCACATAAACATGTGCCTCTAATGGAGATTAATCCAAGAGAAGCAGTGAAAAATAATATTTTAGGGACTCGTAATGTTGCTGAAGCTGCTAATCATGCAAAAGTAAAAACATTTGTAATGATTTCAACGGATAAAGCTGTTAACCCACCGAATATTATGGGAGCAACAAAACGCTTATGCGAAATGATTGTTCAAGATATGGCAACGAAGAGTGATTCAACGAAATATGTAGCTGTACGTTTTGGGAATGTATTAGGATCAAGAGGTTCTGTTATTCCATTATTTAAGAAACAAATTGCTAAAGGTGGACCAATTACAGTAACTCACCCAGATATCGTTCGTTACTTTATGACGATTCCAGAAGCAGCACAATTAGTAATTCAAGCTGGCTCTCTTGCACGTGGAGGAGAAATTTTCGTATTAGATATGGGCAAACCAGTTCGTATTGTTGATTTAGCGAAAAATCTAATCCGTTTATCAGGTTACAGTGAAGATGATATTGAAATTAAATTTACTGGTTTACGTCCTGGTGAAAAAATGTATGAAGAGTTATTGAACGAGGGAGAAATTAATCCAAAACAAATCTTCCCTAAAATTCATATTGGAATTGCAGACAATTCAAAAATTGATCGTGTTTATGACTTTATTGAAAAGTTTGAAGATTATTCAGAACAAGAATTACACGATGAATTAATTGATATTGCGAATAAAAAGAAATAAAATAGAGAAGGCTGGACAATGCTCCAGCCTTCTTTTCATAAACACAGATTAAGGAGAAATTATGTTAGTTTCAGTATCAATTAGCGCTTATAACGAAGAAAATTATTTACCAGCAATTTTTGAAAGTTTAGTACATCAAACTTATCCACATAAACAAATTGAAATTGTTTTAATTAATGCGATGTCAACAGACCGAACAAGAAGTTTAATGAATGAGTTTCAAGAAAAATATCAACATGAATTTTATGCGATTAAGATTTTTGATAATCCTAAGAAAACATTGAATACAGGTTTAAATTTAGGATTTAAACATTCAGATGGAGATTGTTATTTAAAAATTGATGCTCATTCTCATATTCCAGAAGATTTCATTGAAAAAAATGTAAATGTGATTGAAAGAGGAGAAAGAGTTTGCGGGGGAAGAAGACCAACGATTGTTGAAACAGATGATGAATTAGCGAAGACATTACACATTGTAGAAGAATCTGCGTTAGGGAGTAGCATCGCTAATTATCGTAAAGGTGATGAGAGTCGTTATGTCGATTCTGTATTCCAAGGTATGTATCATAAAGAAGTCATTGAAAAAGTAGGATATTTTGATGAAAAATTAGTTCGTACGGAAGATAACGAGTTTCATTATCGTATCCGTAAAAATGGATTTAAAATTTGGTATGATACTTCGATTGAATCTTTCCAATATATTCGTCCTACCTTCTCAAAAATGTTAAAACAAAAATATGGAAATGGTTATTGGATTGGATTAACAAGTCATGTATGTCGTGAATGCTTATCTTTATTCCATTTTGTACCTGGAATTTTTGTAAGTACTTTATTAGCAACTATTTTAGTTGCAGGTATTTCAGTATTACCTTTCTTATTATTAGTGAGTGTTTATTTATTAGCGATTATTGGATTATCTATTTTCGAAATTTCAACACATCCATTTCATATCACTCGATTATTGATTCCATTTATGATGATTTCTGTCCATATCTCTTATGGAATTGGAACTATTCGTGGTTGGATTGAAGGATTTTGGTGGAAGAAAACATATTTTGAAAATAATAAACAGTAAAATTGTTAAAAAGTAGTAAATCTCTCCTCATGATTAAGAGGAATTATGGTATAATAAATTGATTGTAGATAAAAGAGAGGTTGAACAGTTTGAGCAGATTAGAAAATCATATTCATAAAAAAATTCAAAAAAATAAAAGAAGAAAATGGACAATATTTTTTATTGTATTGGCAGCTACATTAATTACGGTAACAGGAGCTTATATTCGTGCTCGATTAGCAAAAGTAGAAAATGCGATTCACCAAGAAGTAGAAACCGTTAATTTACGTGAAAAAGAAATTACGGATAATGACAGTTTCTCTGTTTTATTATTAGGGATTGATAATGGAGCTTATGGACGTGGAACAGAAGTTGGTCGTAGTGATACAATGTTAGTTGTAACTGTGAATGAAAAACTAGGAAAAACAACAATCGTAAGTATTCCACGAGATTCTTATACTGAAATTATTGGCTATGGAACTAATGATAAAATCAATCATGCTTATGCATTTGGACAAGAAAAGATGTCAATTAATAGCGTTCAAAACATGTTAAATATTCCAATTGATTATTATGTAACGGTCGATATGGGTGGATTAATGGGCTTAGTGGATGCTGTTGGAGGGTTAGAGATTACTCCAGTATTAACTTTTACTTATGAAGGAGAATCATTTACAGAAGGTGTTGATCGTCATGTAGATGGAGAAGCAGCTTTAAGATATGCAAGAATGCGATATGATGATCCCGAAGGTGATATGGGACGTCAAAAGAGACAGCAATATGTGATTCAAAAATTAGTTGAAAAATTATTAAATATCACTTCTGTCACTCGCTATGAAGAGATTTTAAATACTTTAGAAAATTCGGTTCGAACAAACTTCACATTAGATAAATTACTATCTGTTAAAAATAATTATCCAAAGGCTTTGAAAAATTTTGAAAGTGATAAAATTAGTGGAGCAGGTACAATGATTGGTGGAATTTACTATTTTGTTGTTCCAGAAGATGAAAGATTACGTATTTCAAATGTATTACGTGAAAATCTAGAATTAGAAAAAGTTGAGACATTAAAACATATTGAAACGAATGAGACACAAATTGTACCAAATGTTGAAAATCATCAACCATCAAATCCAGTATTTTATCAAGAGGAAAGTGCAGATGAGTATGTTGAACCTGCAACAGTACCTCAAGTTGAAAATCAGCAACCTGTTACACCTGTAACTCCAGTAGCACCAACTACTGTGAATACAACAACTTCATCAACTATTCAAAAAACGGATGATAAAAAAGTTGAAACAACAAAAAATACTCAACCGGCTCAACCTAGTCAACCAACGACTGTGGCACCTACAAGAACAGAAACAAGTTCAGTAGAGCTTGCTCCAGCACCAACTAATACAACAATTGCACCTAAACCTGCTTCAACAGAAGCGAATGGTTCAAACAATTAATAATCAATAATTTAAATAGAATTTGAGGAAAGCAAATGGTAGAACATCACGATTTTGGTCTTCGTTCAAAAAGGAGACATAAAAAGAAAAAAGGAAAACTGTTATTTATCTTTATACTGATGACAGCTTTATTAGTAGGAGCTTCTATTGTTTTTGCTGATAAATTGAATTTATTTCATCAAACAGTAAATACAATTACACAAGATGTAGGGAATCGTACAGAAGAAGAAGCAAAAGAAATCATTGAAAATGCTAAACCTATTAATGTTTTATTATTAGGGATTGATAATGGGGCATATGGACGTCCTACAGAAGATGGACGTAGTGATACAATGCTGTTATTAACAGCCAATCCTACAGATAAAAAAGCTCAATTATTAAGTATTCCTCGTGATACTTATACTGAAATTGTTGGTATGAATACGTATGATAAAATTAATCATGCATATGCATATGGACAAGCTAAAATGGCGATTAATTCTGTAGAAAAATTATTTGATACGACCATTGATTTTTATATGGAAATTAATATGTCAGGATTAATGGAATTTGTAGATGCAGTAGGTGGTATTGAAGTAACTAGTCCACTAACTTTCACATATGAAGAACGTTCATTTGTAGAAGGAAAAACAGAATTATTAGACGGAGAAAGTGCTTTACGCTTTGCAAGAATGCGTTATGATGATCCAGAAGGAGATTATGGTCGTCAAAAACGTCAGAGAATTGTCATTGAACAGTTAGTGAAAAAAATGATGTCCTTTAATTCTATTACAAATTTTGAAAAAATAATGAATGCTGTCAAAAACAATGTTAAAACAGATATTCCAATTGGTAGAATTATGGCTTTGAAAAATACTTATGGACCTTCATTTGATAATTTAGAACAAGCATTTATTGAAGAACGTTCATTATTATTAACGAATTCGATTGGAGAACAAATTTATTATTCTTATGCAACAGATGAAGAATTACTAGAAAAATCAAATTTAATCCGTAAATATTTAGGACAAAAATCCGTGACAACATATCCATTATTACAACAAAGAGAAAACTTATTATATTTAACTACACCATAGAAAGAAGGAAGTCGAATGATTTACGCCGGAATACTTGCTGGTGGTACGGGAACTCGTATGGGAATTCAAGATATGCCCAAACAGTTTTTAACATTAGGGCAAAAACCGATTATTATGCATACTGTCGAGAAATTTTTATTTGTTCCAGATATTGATGTGATTTATGTAGCCGTTCATCCAAATTGGATGACTTACTTTGAAGACCTGCTGAATAAATATGTCCCAACTCAAAAAGAAAAAATTCGTGTTGTTTCAGGTGGGAAAGATAGAAACGATAGTATTATGAATATTATTCAGGATATTCAAGAAAAATCTGATGAAACGACAGATGATATTTTAATTACTCATGATGCAGTACGTCCTTTTGTATCTTATCGAATGATTCAAGAAAATATTGCTGCCATGAAAGAGTATGATGTAGCAGATACAGTCGTTCTTGCAAATGATACAATTGTGGAATCGGTAGATGGAAAAGTTATTTCATCTATTCCAAATCGTACACATATGTATCAAGGACAAACACCACAAACGTTCAAGATTCGTGCGTTTGTAGATATTTACGAATCAATGGAAGACGATGTGAAACAAATTTTAACAGATGCTTGTAAAGTGTTTGTGTTAAATAATACTCCTGTTGGATTAGTTCAAGGGGAATATTCAAATATTAAAATTACGACAGTAACGGATTTAAAAATTGCTGAAGCGATGTTGGGAGAGATCTAAGTGATTAATCGAGTTTATCAATTGATTCGTCCGCATTATTTTTCTGTGAAATATGAAGACGTTGAAATGGAGCAAGAAGATACAGTAGTTGTTAGACCAAATTATATTGCACTATGTCATGCAGACCAACGTTATTTTCAAGGAACACGACCACCAAAAATTTTACAAAAAAAATTACCAATGGCATTAATTCACGAATGTTGTGGGATTGTTGTAAGTGATGCTTCTGGGACGTATAAACCTGGAGATAAAGTCGTCATGATTCCAAATCAACCTCCAAAAGAATTTGAAGAGGGAACAGAATTTTATGAAAACTATGTGAAAGGTGGTTATTTCCGTTCAAGTGGACATGATGGATTTATGAGAGAATTTGTCACAATTCCTAAAAATCGTGTGGTGAAATATGAAACGATTCCATCAAAAGTTGCTGCAATTACTGAATTTGTTTCCGTTGGGATTCATGGGATTACAAGAATGAAACAAGTAGCACATTCAAGAAGAGACCGTATTGTCGTATGGGGGTCCGGAAGTTTAGCATATGTTGTTGCAACACTAGCAAAAGAAAAATTCCCTAACTCGACAATTATTGTAGTTGGAAAAAATCATGATAAATTACGTTTATTCTCTTTTGCAGATGAAGTTTATGATGTGAGTGAAATTGAAGATGATTTCACGTTTGATCATGCTTTTGAATGTGTTGGTGGAACGGGAACTCAAGAGGCTTATCGAGATATTATTAAACATATTAGACCTCAAGGGGCAGTTGTTATGATGGGGGTAAGCGAGTTTGAAGTTCCATTAAATACACGAGATATATTAGAAAAAGGTTTAACTTGGGTTGGAAGTTCACGTTCAGGACGTGAAGATTTTGAAGGAGCTGTTCAAATGATGGAACGCCCTCAAGTACATTCAAGATTGAATTTAATTATTCATGAATCAAATAAAATTCAAGATATTCAAGATATTTATCATTTCTTTGAAGAAGATACTGTTACACCATTTAAGACAGTAGCGAAATGGGATATTTAATAATGAGGTGAAATCATGGAACCACTTCAAGAGAAGTGTTTAGAAATGGCAGAGTATTTCGTTCAATTTTGTAAAGAAAATGATTTGCTTTGCTACTTATGTGGTGGAGGAGCCATTGGAACTCTACGACATAAAGGATTTATTCCTTGGGATGACGACTTAGATTTCTTTATGCCAAGAAAAGATTATGAAAAATTAGCACAACTATGGCCACAAAAGGCAGATAGTCGTTATCAACTTTCAAAAAGTAATGAAAATTATATCGACCGTAATTTATTTATTACGATAAGAGATACACAAACAACCTGTATCAAACCTTATCAACAAGATTTGGATATTCCACATGGATTAGCCTTAGATGTACTTCCATTGGATTATTATCCAGCTAATGGGCTATCACGTAAAAAACAAGTGATAGCTGCTTTAGTCTATTCACTATTTTGTGCGCAAACCATTCCAGAAAAACATGGTGGAATTATGAAGTGGGGAAGTCAAGCATTATTAGCACTTGTTCCTTCTAAAAAACTTCGTTATAAAATTTGGAAAAAAGCTGAAGCTGAAATGACAAAATATACAAAAGAAGAAAGTGATGGGATTACTGAACTTTGTTCTGGTCCATACTATATGAAGAAAAAGTATCCAATTTCAAGTTTTGAAGATGCTTTATGGCTTCCTTTTGAAGAAACGGAATTACCAATTCCAATTGGGTATGATGCTTATTTAAAAACTGCTTTTGGAGATTATATGACACCTCCACCAGTAGAAAAACAAGTAGCTCATCATGATGCAGTTTTAGTGGATTTAGAGAAGAGCTATACTCATTATAAAGGTGAATATTATGGAAAATAAGAAAAAAGTACTTTTCTTTTTATGGTCTTTCTCGTTAGGAGGAGGAGCGGAAAAAATTCTATCTACCATTGTATCGAATTTAGACCCTGAAAAATATCAGATCGATATTTTAGAAATGGAACATTTTGATAAGGGATATGAAGCTGTTCCAGCAGGCGTTAGAATTTTAAAACCTTATAAGAAGAAAAGTTATGGACGAGTGATAGATTCAATTTTATGGCGTCTAAGAATTTATTTTCCACATTTAGTAAGAAAATGGTTAATCAAAGATGAATATGATATTGAAGTATCCTTTACCATTATGAATCCAGCTTTCCCTTTTTCTAAGAGAGAAGGAGTTAAGAAAATTGCTTGGATTCATGGAAGTATTGAAGCATTTTTAGAGGAAAGTCAAGCTCACTATCGTAATAATCATTATGAACAATTAAGTAGTGCGGATAAAATTATTGCAATTTCTAAAAAAACAAGAGAATCGATTGAAACAGTTTATCCAATGTTTAACGATAAAATTCAAACGATTTATAATGGGTATGATTTTAGCTCTCTTCTTGAAAAATCAGAAGAAGTTGCCCCAGTTACCTTGGAAAAAAATAGTATTTGTGTTATAGGTCGTTTAGAAGAGTTAAAAGGGACGGATCGTGTACTAGAAGTCTTTACTAAATTACAACAAGAATTATCTGATATTCATTTATACTATATTGGTAGTGGAGAACAAGAAAGCTTCTTAAAAGGAGAAGTAGAACGTCTTCAATTACAAAATAAGGTTCATTTCTTAGGCTATCAAAAGAATCCTTATTCTATTTTAAAGCAAGCTAAAGTTTTGTTATCCTTATCAAAACAAGAAGGATTTTCAGGAGCTGTTGTTGAAGCTGTAACTTTAGGAATTCCATTTGTTTCTACCAATGTTGGAGGAGCTTTAGAATTATCGAATGAAGGACAATTTGGTGAAGTGATTGATTCTAATCAAGAAGTCATTGAAGCTCTTAAAAATTATATTACTGGAGAGAAAAAAATTTCTGAAAAATATTCAGATTTTATCCAAACATTTACAATTGAAAAACAACTGCAACAAATAGAGGAGTTATTTCAATTATCTAAAGAAGAAAGGAGTTAGATAGATGCCGGATTCTTTAAGAAAACTTCATGCAGTACTTACAACTTTCTGCTATGGTTTAGCAATTGTTTTTTATTTGATTTATTTAAATAATAATCATTTAGAAACTTTATTATATACCGTTGTAATAGTTTTTATTGCACATACATTATTTAGTTTTCATAACTTAAAATATCAATTAATTCATATCTTGTTTTATATGACAATTTTTGTATTTTTATTTTCAAGGCCATTAATTGATTATTTAAGAATTGGAAGTTTTGACACATATCAACAAGATGCTTATGTATTCACTTTTAATATTATTCTAGTTTCCTTACTAGGATTATGGTTAGGTGGAATAATAGGTGTCAGATATTTTAGTCGAAAAAAAGAAAAGCCTGTTGATGAAAATTCTTATGCTCGATTAATTTTACAAGTTCGAAGAGTTTCTTTAGCAGTATTTTGGTTAACATATCCATTTTATGTACTAAGATTAGTGGAACGTTTAATTTTTAGATTACAAACTACCTACTATGGATATTATGCGAATTTTACAAGTAAATTACCATACTTTACTTATTTATTATCAGCTTTTATGTTTTATGCATTATGTGTCTATTTAGCAACGAAACCATCTAAAAAAGCTTCTATTTTTATGCTTGGTTTATATGTTGTAGCCAATATGATTCATTTAGTCATTGGTACAAGAAATCCATTTATTTTAAGTTTATTATTTGCCTTTGTATATTTCTTTATGCGTCATTATTCTGATAAAAAAGAAGTTTGGCTTGGACGTAGAGAAAAAATTACGTTAGGAGTAGGAACACCAGTCTTAATGCTTGCGATGGGGGCTATGAACTATATACGAGATGGAGCGAAATTAAAGTTTGATAGTATCTTTGCTTTATTAGTCGATTTTATTTACAAACAAGGAACTAGTTTTGGAGTTTTAGCCAGAGGTTATTTATATCGTAGTAGTTTACCAATTCGAGAAATGAGAAACTTTACCTTTGGTCCTATTATTGATTATTTTTATCGCGGTAGTATTGGGATGAATTTATTAGGGACCACTGCTTTTAAAACAACGACAAATAGTATTGAATTAGCTTTAGAAAGTAATAGTTATGCTCATAATATTTCGTACTTAGTATTAAAACAACAATATTTAGACGGCCATGGTATCGGAAGTAGTTATATGATGGAAGTTTACACTGATTATGGTTTTGTTGGATTATTTATAACGAGTTGTATTTTAGGAGTTATTTTTATCGCATTACTAAATTCAGCGTATAGAAAAAATCTACTTGGATTTACCGTATCATTATTAATTCTCGGTAATTTATTCTTTATGGCAAGAAGTAGTTTCTCAGAAAGTTTCTTTAGTTTGTTCACAATGCAATTTTGGACAGTTGTAATAGTGATTTTCTTAATGTCCTACTCGATGAAGAAACCTATTTATCATACAACATTAGCAAAGGATGGTTATATACATGTTTGAAAATTATTCATTAGCTGATTTATTAGCTAATTTAAAGAAAAAGAAAAAATGGAATGTTATTGCAGTTTTTGTATTATTTGTTTTAATGGCTTTACCAATGAGCTATAAAGCAATTACTTCAAAATCAGTCGTAAAAAATAATACAAGTTACTCAAGCTATATTATTTATAAAATTAATGCACCAGAAAAAGAATTTAAAACAGAATCTAATACGAAGAATGATCAATTTAGTTATTTCTACTCTAAATTAATTAGTTCAAATATGAATGGTGCTTATTTATTCAATGATTCAACAGATCAAGAAGTGGCGAAATATGCTGGAGAAATTGCGAGTAATGCAACTCAATTAAGAAATTCAGATATAGATTTCTGGGAAAAGAAAATTATCGTATCTTCACTAGGGGATTATACAGGTGTTTCTGTTAAAGCTTTAACAACTAGTCCAACTTTAAATCAATTAATTGAGAAAAAAGTTGATGCATTAATGAATAGTTATAAAGATACATTTAAAGACGTGACGATTCAAAAATTAAATACTGTTAATTCCCAAGAAGTTGGTGGAAGTGAAACAACAGTTTCAAACTTCAATATAAAACAATTAGTATTAAGAATGGTAGTTGTTTTTGTATTAGCAGGATTTATTGTCATCTTTATGAACTTTGTTTGGTATTTATTTAATCCAACAATGAACCGTGTAGGTGATTTTAAAAAATACGATATCCAACAAGTATTTGAAATTGAAAATGCGGAAGTGTTACGTCAATTAATTCGTTATAAAAAAGAAAATCTTGGAGACTTTGCTGTAGTTACTTCAAGTAAAGCTATTGCAAAACAATGGGAGCAAAAAATTCAAGATGTATCGATTGAATATGTAGAAGCTTCTAATTTTGAAAGAATTTGTCAATTTGATGCTTACCTATTTGTAGAAGAATTTGGGAAGACTCGTTATGTTGATTTCGAGAAAAAATTACAAGAATTGCACAATTTTGATAAAAAAATTATTGGTGTAGCAGTATTTCCAATCTAAAATTTAATAAACAAAATTCCCCCGTCAGAATAACTGGCGGGGGTTATTTATTTTAAAATGAATCAGAAAGTGTATTTAAATAGTTCACTAATTCCATTATCGTTAAATTATTATGACAAATAAATTCTTTGTTTAATCCATCAATATAAAAGTTTGCAACAATAATATCATAATCAGTTTTATTTAAAATATCACTGGAAAGATTTACTTCATTCCAAGTTTCAAAGATGAATCGGTCATTACAATAATAAGATAGAACTTTCATTAATGTAATAGGGTGAGCATGGTCAAAATTACTAATCACTAATACTTTAATTTGAGGGCGATTCATTAATAATTGAATAGCCATATCTTCTCCATGAGTAAAGAGTGTATAAATTAAGTGATCGATATGCTCAGAAGTATGAGTACGGTTCATTAATTTCAAATAATTTATAATTTCAGATTTTACGATTTCAAAGGCGGATGAAAAATGTGTTTGAAAATTATTCATCGTTCTTTGTTTTTGGTTAAATAACAAAGGATCTGTAAATGTTTCTTGTCGTTCTAAATGAACAGTATTATGCATATACCAAATTAAATCATTTCGATTATGGATATGAATGTTTAGTTTAAATTCAATTTTCAATAACATTTCATCTAATAATTGGCATGAGTTTTTTGCATATTCATCTTGTTCTAGGGATGCATAAAACTCTTCAGGACTTAAGAAGATAGTATCTTGAATAAATGAAATAAAAATTTGAGCCAACACTTCAGGTGTCATACTTAGTTGAAATTTCTCTGAAAAATAAACTAATTTTTCTTCAATATCTGGTAATTGTGCAAATGGTGGAAAAATTTCATCAAAGAAGTTGTCTGGGATTGGAACAAAATGTTTATTTTTTACACGATAAATTCCAATCATTATCATCCATTTATACATATGATATATCGCAAAGCCCATTGGATAATTGGTCGGAGTATAAAAATATTTTGCGAATTCATCCAAATCTTCCTCATTAAAATCAGTAAAAGGCCATTCCAAAAAGTTATATCTTTCAGAAAAATATTGAGCATAAAAATAACGAATATCCACTTCATTTCCTGTAATAGAAACGGGAGTTAACTGAATATTCAATTTAAATTTAGGTTCAATATCTTTAACCATTTTATTAACAATGCGGTATAGATTAGCAGGAGTGGTATAAAATGCATTACTAATGTCATTAATTGTTTCTCCTTCATGAAAGAATACATATTCTAATAGAGAAAAATTTTGTGAATTTACAAAAAAGTGTTTATAAACTTCTTCAATACTATTTTCTTTTGAAAAATAAGCTTTAACTCCATTTGTAGAAGTTTGAATATCGATATTAGGAAAAGCATCTCTTAATTCAGCAATATCTTGTTTTAAAATTCGTTCTGTACAGTCAAATTTTTCGGCTAATTTATATAAATGAGTCCATTTTTTTGAATCAATTAAATATTCCATAAACTCTAATTGCCTTTTTTCTTTAGAGGAAAGTAGATTTCTCATAGCAACTCCTTTTCGTTGTGACGTGTTAAACATATGATAATATAAGTCGGTTTGAAAGTAAATAGAAAGCTTATAAAATCAACATAGCAAGCGGTTGCATTATGGTGAAAATTCCGTTAATTTTATGAGAATATTTCTAGAAATATTACAAAGAAATTACACGAAAGTTTCACTCAAAGGGAAAAAAGTTAATAATCGTAATTTTTTTCACCTTGAATGAAGAAATACAAACAGGAAATAGTATTGAATAATAAGAATTTGAGAGATATAATTCGTCCGTATCGTGATTGAACGAACAAGAAATAAATCTTAAACAATTTTAATATTTTCGAAATATAAATTTAACATTGGAAAATACAGGAGGAGAAAGATATGTCTAAAGCAAGAAAAGCTAAATGGAATATTGAAGAAAATACCCGTGAAGGATATACAAGATACAGTATTCGTAAATACAGTATGGGGGTAGCCAGCGTAGCGGTATTATCAGGATTTTTCTTTTTAACAGGAATTAGCGCACAAGCTGCCGAAATTACAGCACCACAAATTCCTGCGCAAACTGATGCAAACGTTTTACCAACATCCAAACAGGCGCTCAGTAAGGAAGCAGTAGAAAAGAAAGCGACTGTAACAAAATCTACAAAAGAAGAGGTAGTTACATCAACTCCAAAAGAAACAAAAGTTGAAGAAAAGAAAGAAGTAAAAGAAGTAACAGAAACTCCTACAACTACAGGCTCAACAAGAGAAGCAAAAGTTGAAACAGTTTCTACTACTCCAAAAGAAGACAAAGTAGCGGAAGTAACAACTACTACTCCTGAAACAAGAGAGGCTTCTACAAGAGAAGCAGTAAATAGTGAATCTGGATATAGTGGATTTCGTGCAGCAGGAAGACGTGGACCAACTCGTCCAGCTCCAACTCAACCAGTAAATCATCCAGCGGCAACGCCTACTAATACAGTAGCTGCAAGTGCTGGAACAACAAATCATGATAAAGTGGAACGTTTAAGAGTTGAAGATGCAGTTGAACCAACTGATGTAAGTAAAGGAACTCATAAATTTACAGGTGAAGGTACAGCACGTTTAAATACACCAATTCATTATAATGTTACAACAACAAGAACTAATGGTGGGTTAGATGTTTCAATTAACTATACAGCTCCAGGAAATACTAGAGAATTTGTAAGAAACAACTTTATCCTTCATACTGGTAATGGTTTTGGAGATCCACAATTACGAGGTGTATCTGGAACTACTGGAAATCCAACTATCGTTAAGGGACAAAACTTCATGTCTCATTCTGGTTATACATTAGCTAGTTCTGTAGATACAAATAGAGATCAAACAATTAGATTCTATTTACCAATTACTAATCCTACTGGGGATGCAACTTTAAAACTACAACCAACAACATTTAATGTGAACCAAGGTGGTGGTAGTGAAGCTACTATTAACGATCCATATAGTAACTCAAACTACTACTTCAAAGAACAACCATTGTACTTAGATGCTAATCCATCAGGTAACTCTGCTAAGAGAAAAGTAATTAAAGAAACAATTGATTTCCAAACAATGTATATTCCAACAACTAAATTAGCTGAAGGCGAAAAAAAAGTTGTTAGAGATGGAGTTAACGGTGAACGTCAAATTACTTATAAAGTTCATCAATATGGTTCAGAAACAGTTTTAGGATTACCAATTAGTAATGTTATTACGAAAGAAGCTCAACCTCGTATTGTTCAAATTGGTGTTGCAAAAGACTTAGTTGAAAAACCAGAAGTTGTTAAACCTCGTGTAGACCAAAATAAAGTTGGCGATACAAACCATTTAACATTCTACTTAGATAAAGATGGAAACAATGTCTACAACGAAGGTGTAGATGAGTTAATTCAAAATATTGATATTAAAGATGGTGCTAAAGGTGAAAAAGGTGACCGAGGACAACAAGGTGAACGCGGATTAACCGGAGCACAAGGAGCGAAAGGTGAAAAAGGGGACCAAGGTGAACGCGGATTAACCGGAGCACAAGGAGCGAAAGGTGAAAAAGGGGACC
>NZ_CAURVV010000020.1:0-28588 GCF_963528315.1 uncultured Granulicatella sp.
CATCTCTTGGTAAAGGATTAGATGTTGATAAACCAAGAAACTTAGCAAAATCTGTTACAGTGGAATAATGAAGTTAAATCGCCTTTTCGTTTTGAGGAAAGGCGATTTTTAAATATGTAGCTACGAAATTTATTGTTAAAAATAGAAAAAAACATTACAATAAGATAAAAATAATAGAGAGATGGAGGGATGAAATGTCCAATGTAACTTTAAAAGATATTGCAAAACTTGCAAATATTTCCCCAGCTGCGGTTTCTATTATTTTAAATGATAAACCATCAAGAATATCTGAAGCCAAAAAACAAGAAGTAAAAAAAATAGCAAAAGAATTAAATTATAGACCAAATAAAATAGCTAGAAGTTTATTAGGAACACCAACAAAAACAATAGGGGTACTAATTCCAGATATTGAAAATCCGTTTTTTTCTAAATTAGTTAGAATTATTGAACGTGAAATGAGTACTAAAGGGTACTCAATATTAATTGCTAATAGTAATGATATTTTTAAAAATGATATCAATCATATTAATGAATTTCTAGAAAGACAAGTAGATGGAATTATTATTTGTGTAGCAAACGAAACGTACTTACATTTACAAGAATTTAGAGATTTTATAATGAAAATAGATTCTGCAATAGTTTTTGTCGACCGTTTTGTAACAGGTATTTCTAAAGGACAAGTTGTCTCGGATAATAGATTAGGAGGCTTCCTGGCAACTAGTTTATTGTTAAAAAAAGGAGTTAAGGAACTATCAATAGTTACAGGGAAAAAAACATCTTTTATTTCTAATGAACGTTTAAAAGGAGTAAAAGATGCATTGGAGAATTCGGATAAGGGAATAAAAGTTAATTATTTTGAAGGTGATTTTCATTATGAATCTGGAATGAAAATAGGAATGGAAACAGATATTTTAAAAGAAAATAGTGGGATTTTTTGTTTTAATGATTTAATGGCATATGGGATATTAAGTGCTAATAAAATAAAAAAAATAAGTGATTTTCAAATAATAGGATATGATAATTTAAAATATGCCGAAATGTTTGGGATACAATTACCTTCTGTAAATCAAAATATCAATCAACTAGCAGAAGAAGCGGTTAAAATGTTACAGAGAACCTTAGAAGAAGGGGATTATACAGAGACAATTTATTTAAAACCATATTTATAAAACGAATGAGTGCATAAGAATTATGTGCTCATTTTTTAATTTAGAATTGACAACGCTAACAAAAAGGTGCATAATAAAATCACAAATAAGGTTAAACGTTTAACCAAAGGTTGAAGTTAGGAGTGAGAAGATTGAGAATTATATATAATGCTTTAACTGCAACGGAATATTTAGAAATGCATAAATTGGTTAACTTTTATCCGTATGAATATAATGATGTGAGGCTTGCTCTAGAAAAGGATATTATTAATATTAAAATTTATTCAAAAGATAAATTAGTTGGAATAGGAAGAGTTGTTGGCGATGGAAGAATTGTGTTCTTTTTAAAAGATATAATTGTCCATCCAGAATTTCAAAATAAGGGGGTAGGTACATTATTAGTAATGAATTTGTTAAATCAAATTAAAAAGATAGGATGTGATCATGCATATATTGGTTTAATGAGTACGAGTGGAACAGAGAAATTTTATGAACGATTTGGATTTATAAAACGGCCGAATGGTACGTTTGGAAGTGGTATGGTGATGTTTGTTGAAAAATAAAATATATGTTGTAGGTAGTATTAATATTGATGAAAAAATTAGTATTGATAGTATTCCAAAAGCTGGTGAAACAAAACATGGTAAAAATTATCATATTAGTTTTGGAGGAAAGGGAGCAAATCAAGCGATTGTTGCAGCTTCACTGGGAGCATTAACTCTTTTTTTGGGAAGAGTAGGTAATGAAATTCAAGGTGAAGAAGCAATAAATGAAATGAGAAAAAATGGAGTTAATGTTGAAAGTATTATTAAGGATACAACTGCCTATACCGGAAGAGCAATTATAATATATGAAAATATGGACAATAGAATATTGTTAGCTCCTGGTGCTAATAACAATGTTTCTAAACAAGATGTTGAGAAATTTATTGATGGAAATATGAATGATATTTTATTAGTTCAATTTGAAATTCCGCTAGAAACTATTTGGTATGCTATAAAATTAGCTAAAAAGAAAAATATGATAGTAGTAGTTAATCCAGCACCGGCAAAAAGAATACCAAAAGAAATATTAAAAGAAATTGATTATTTAATATTAAATCAATCTGAAGCAGAATTACTAACAGGAGAGTATCCAGAAAATATAGAAAATTGTAGAATTGCATCTAACAAACTGCACGAGTGTGGAGTAAAAAATATTGTTATCACATTAGGTGAAAAAGGTGCTTTTTATTCAACTAATAATTTAAACGGGTTATTACCTTCGATTGGAGTAAATGTAGTAGATACAACTGGTGCGGGAGACACTTTTCTTGGAATGTTTGTATATAAATTGTTAGAAGAAGAAAATATCGAAAAAATTATACAATATTCGGTAGTGGCTGGTGCTTTAGCATGTGAAAGAGAAAATGCACATGATTATGTACCAACATTAGAGGAAATAGAGGAGAAAATGTAAAATGACGAGAAAAATTATTATTGATACAGATCCTGGGATAGATGATGCAGTTGCGATTGCAATAGCATTATATGCGAAAGAATTGGACGTTCAATTAATTACAACGGTAGCAGGAAATGTTGGATTAGAAAATGTAACAACTAATGCGTTGAAATTATTAAAATTTTTAAATAAAAAAGTTCCTGTAGCTAAAGGAGCAAAAAAACCATTATTAAAAACAGCGATGTCAGTCGAATCAGTGCATGGTAAGACTGGTATGGAAGGATATGATTTTCCAGAACCTGATACAAGTTTATTAATGAATGTAAATGCAGTTGAAGCAATGCATCAAGTAATACAAAATAATAAAGAAATTACACTAGTTTGTATTGGGCCATTAACAAATATAGCTTTATTAATAAATTCTTATCCAGATGATCTGGAAAAGGTTAAGGAAATTGTTATTATGGGGGGAGCCATTGGAAGAGGTAATTCAGGGGTATATTCTGAATATAATTTTCATTTTGATCCAGAAGCGGCAAAAATTGTTATGGATTTTCCAGTATCTAAAGTGATTTGTCCTTTAGAAATTGGTAAGGAGGCATTAATTTATCCTGAAATTTCAGAAAAAATAAAAGAGTTAAATCCTACAGGAGATATGTTTTATTCACTATTTAAACGATATAGAGGAGGTAGTTTTTCTACAGGATTAAAGATGTATGATAGCACTGCTATTGCATATTTGTTAGCACCAGAAATATATCAATTGTCTAGTGAGTATGTCACAATAGAAACTAAAGGAGAATTTACTCAGGGCGCTTCTTTAATTGATATAAATAAAAAAATGGGTAAAGAAGAAAATGCGATTGTTGCCATAGATGTTAATGCTGATGAATTTAGAAAGTGGTTTGTATCAGCAGTAGAAAAATGTAAAGTAGGATAAGGAGGAATATTATGAGTACAATTGTTACAATTTTATTAGGAATTTGTTCGGTGGGCCTAGTTACTTATTTATTATTAAAAAAAGCAGACATTAAAGTTGCAATGTTAGGAATAGGTATATTACTTTTATATATCGCTTCGTTAACAGGAATTCCAGTAATTAAAGAACCTGTTAATGCATTTATTGACCCACTTACTTCGGTTGTAAACCAATTTAAATCAACTCTTTCTGGAGCAGGATTAGTCATTTTGATTTTGGGTGGTTATACTGCCTATATGAATAAAATAGGAGCAAATGAAGTAACTGTAAATGTTTTAACATCTCCATTAAAGCATGTAAAATCATCTTATTTTTTAGTTCCAGTAGTGTTCTTGTTAGGTAACTTATTATCTTTAGTAATTCCAAGTGCTTCGAATTTAGCTATAATTTTATTAGCTACTTTGTATCCAGTATTAGTAAAATCAAAAATGAGCCCATTAACAGCAGCAGCAGTTATTGCTACAACTGCAACAGTAATGCCTACTCCGTTGGGATCAGATAATGTTGCTATTGCTCAAGAATTAGGAATTCCTGTGGCAGAATATGTTTTTAACTATCATGCGATTATTTCTGTCCCAACACTATTAGTTATGGCTCTTGCACATTATTTATGGCAAAAATATTGTGATAGATCAATTCAATTTAGTGAAATTGATTATGTTTTAGATTCTTCTGTGGATGAAAGTAAAAAAATGTTTACAGGTTTCACTAAATTTGTCTATGCATGTTTACCATTGTTGCCAATTTTGATTATGTTAGTGATTTTTGGAGTTAACTCTTTACTAGGAACAAATTTAAAAGTTTCAGTTGAAATTGTGGCAATTATTTCCTTTGTTATTGCAATTATTTGTGAATTACTAAGAACAAAAAATATTAAAGAAACATTTGATAATGTAGATTTCTTCTTTAAAGGAATGGGTAATTCTATGGGAATTGTAATATTATTAATTGCAGCATCTGTTTTTGTTAGTGGATTAAAAGGAATAGGCATCATTTCAGTTCTTCAAAAATCCATGGAAAATACTAGTGCATCAGGAATATTACTACCATTGATTTTAGTTATCTTTACAGCAATAATTGTATTATTAAGTGGTAGTGGTACAGCACTTTTCTTTGCAATGGTTCCTCTAATGGTTCCTTTAGCTACTGCAGCTCATATTAGTCCATATGCTGTTACAGTTCCAATGGGATTAGCAGGGAACTTATTACGTGCAGTATCTCCTGTTGCGGCAGTTGTTATGATTGTTGCAGGTAGTACAAAACAAGAACCTTTAGATATTGTTAAAAGAACCTCTGTCCCAATGATTGTTGGTGTAGTATTTATGTTAATTATGTCATTTATCTTATTTTAAATTAGATTAATCCGTAGCACACGAAAGACAACAAAACAGTCTTTCGTGTGCTTTTTGTTATGGATTTGAAAAGGACAATTTTTCTAAAATATGATATACTGGCAGAAAGAGAAAAGGAGAGTTGCAGATGAAAGTTGTATTTGTATGTTTAGGGAATATTTGCCGTTCACCGATGGCAGAAGCTGTGTTTAGACAAATGGTAAAAGATAGAGGGTTAGAACAACAAGTCATTATTGATTCTGCAGCAACAAGTTCTTGGGAACAAGGAAATCCTGTTCACTCTGGTACTAGAAAACAATTAGCAAAAGTAGGAATTTCGACAGATGGAATGTATTCGAGACAATTATCTTCAGTAGATGCCGATGCGGATTACATCATTGGAATGGATTCGGAAAATATGATGAATATAAGGCGAATGATGCAAGGGAAGACTGATGCAAAAATTGCGTCTTTATTAAGTTTTGCAGGAAGCAATCGAGATATTGCAGATCCATGGTATACAGGAGATTTTGAGCAAACGTATCAAGATGTTTGTTTAGGATGTGAAGCTTTAATGGAAGAAATTCAAGAGAAATTATAGAAAAATGGAGATAAGTAATGGAGAAAAATTTTAAACAACAATTAATATTAATTGCAGTTGCAGCAACGAGTTTATTTTTCGTATTAAATATTAGTCATTTATATGCAGGCGTGAATACTTTTTTAAGAATGATGTCTCCGATTGTTTTAGGATTATTAATGGCATTCATCTTTAATGTTCCAATGAAACATATGGAAAAACAATTAAAGAAGGTTAAAGTTCCTTCTTCTTTAAGACGAAGTATTGCTATTTTAGGAGTACTATTGATTTTTATTGCGATTGTGGTAGCTATTTCTTGGATTATTGTTCCAACCTTAGCGAGAACAGTTGTTCAATTAGGAGAAAGTTTTAATTACTTAATGGACTTTTCGGTGAATTGGATACAAAATTCTGGTTGGTTACAAGCAGCTGATGTAGAACGTATTACAGGATTTATTAATCAAAGTAATATTGTTTCTAGTGTTGTATCCTTCCTAGGTGGTTTTACTTCTAATATTACAGGAATCTTCTCTAACGTATTTACAATTTTAATGGCTGTATTTTTAATGTTAAATATTTTAGGAAGTAAAGAGCAATTACAATATTTAATCACTCGTTTGTTAAAAGTATGTATTTCTGAAAAAAGGTTTAAACTTGTTCGATATATCGGCGAAATTACTTTAGAAACATATGATAAATTTTTAATGGGACAATTAATTGAAGCGATGATTATTGGGTCATTAGTTTTTATTACTTACAGTGTGTTTCAATTACCTTATGCAGCAATTACGGGTGTATTGGCAGGGGTGCTGTCGTTTATTCCGTATATTGGTCCATTTTCAGCTTGTATGTTAGGAGCTGTTTTCATTTTTACAGTAAGTCCGATTCAAGCGTTAATTTCGATTGGTGTTTTCTATGGATTACAGTTAATTGAGGGGAATTTTATTTATCCTCGTGTGGTAGGAAATTCGATTGGATTGCCAACAGTGTTAACATTAGCGGCAGCTTTGATAGGTGGAAATTTATTTGGAATTCTAGGCTTAATTTTTTTCACACCTCTTTGTGCAGTTGTATACCATCTAGTAAAAGAGTTGGTCATCAAACGAGAAGAAACGTTAAAACTTTTGGATAAATGAGGTGAAAATCATCGAACAAATGGAAAAAGAAATGTTCATGAGAGAAGCTTTAAAGGAAGCACAAAAAGCGTATGATAAGGAAGAAGTTCCTATTGGTGCAGTTGTAGTTCTAAATGGGGAAATTATTGGACGTGGACATAATTTACGAGAGATGGAACAAGATGCAACTTTACATGCGGAAATTAAAGCAATTCGTCAAGCAAACGAAGCTTTAGGGAGTTGGCGATTAGAAGATTGCGAATTATTTGTGACATTGGAACCATGTCCCATGTGTAGTGGGGCCATGATTTTATCTCGTTTAAAAAAAGTAACGTTTGGAGCTTTTGATCCAAAGGCTGGAACTGCAGGAACATTTATGAATTTACTTCAAGATGAACGATTTAATCATCAAGTAGAAGTCGAACATGGCGTGTTAGAAGAAGAGTGTCAACAAATTTTAAAAGACTTCTTCAAAGGATTAAGAGAACGGAATAAAAGAAGAAAAGAACAAAAGAGATTGGAAAACGGTGAATGACTTTAGGGTATTCATCGTTTTTTTGTTTTTACTACCTCTCTCTTTTGTAATTAACTATTCTATTTTATTTAATTTGATGAACTAGAATCTACTTCCTTACGGTATTCCTTTACTTTGTGTTCATATTCCTTTAAAAGTTCTTTTGTATAAATTTTTTCATTTTTCGAGTTTTTAACTTCTTTCCAAAGAATCGATGCAACTTTTAATTTATTAGAATAAAAATTGCTACATTCATCTAAGCAAAAATCTTTTAAAAACTGATTCCATTGACAAGCTGAACTATCATATTTGGCATAATCTGATTCACCATAATATATTTTAATCATATCTTGAATCGTGAAGTTGCTGTCTTTTTCTTTTTTTACTTTTCTCCACGCTGTTGCCATATCAGCGCTAAATTTAAATGGACTAATACCTGTTACAGCAGAAAAATAATCTCGAAATTTTTGGTTGAAAGAAAAACCACAGTAAAGTAATGGAGTTTCTAAAGTTATAACTTCGACTTGATTTTTTGTTTTGTTGCTCACTCTTTTTTCTATGTTATTTCCTAAAAAATATTGATGAATGATATCATTCAATTCTTGCTTCGTACCTCTATACTCTAATCCAAGGGATCTACAAATCTGTGATAGTTCTTCTCGGTACCAATAGTAACAATTAAATTCTTCAAATGAATGGATATCTTTGAAGTTAGGTCTTTGTGCTTTCATATGTTCTCCTTAATCTATTTACTTATTTATTATTATAAATGCAATGAGTAAGAATGTACATTTTAGGTAATTGAACAATCTGAATAAATAAGAGTAACCTGGTTAGAAAGGTTTATAAACTATAGAATCAAAACCTTTACATTAAATCTCAGTATTGTTATACTGTTTTCGAATGAAATAAGAGAACATTTGGGGTGCCTTTATGGCTGAGATGATACCCATTGAACCTGATACAGTTCGTACTGTCGAAGGGAAATGATTCGCTATTGATGTCTAATCCATTGGAAAGAATAAGGAAAAGACTTATATTTGAATAATCATCTAATATCCTCTTTTGTTTGTCTTATCATTTAGCAAATGAAAGAGGATTTTTTTGTCCTCTAGACAAAATATGGAAAAGGAAAGGAATGGTTAGATATGGAAAAATATGCTTTTAAAACGGGAGATGCTGTGGAAGAATTCCTTAGAAATAGTCAGAAAAATTGGCAAGCAGCAGTCAATCATCGTTTTATACAGGAGCTTTTTGAAGGAACGATTGAGGATGAAGTTCTAAAAAAATATCTGATTCAAGACTATCATTTCTTTGATGCTTTTTTATCGATGCTAGGAGCTTGTGTCGCACATGCTGACACACTTGAAGCAAAACTAAGATTTGCAAAACAATTAGGATTTCTAGAAGCAGATGAAGATGGATATTTTCAAAAAGCGTTTAAAGAATTAGGTGTGACAGAAAAAGAATTTTTAGAAGTAACGTTACATTCTGTGACAAAAGAGTTTCAAAAACTAATGTATTCAGCGGTAGATTCATCCGATTATGCTCAGCTTTTAGTGATGTTAGTCATTGCAGAAGGTTTATATTTAGATTGGGGATCTAAGGAATTACCTCTTCCAAAGAAGTATATTCATTTGGAATGGATTCATCTTCATAGAGGAGAATTTTTTAAAGAATGGGTTCAATTTCTTGTGGATGAGTTGAATAGAGTTTGTAAGGATAAAGGAACTGTTTCAGCACTTCACGAACGTTGGAATCAAGCCGTAGCTTTAGAATTGGCATTTTTTGAGATTGGGTATGAAGCTTAGCTGTTTAGAGTATATAAAAATAAACGGTTAGGATTTTAGAGAGAATTTTTTCTATGCGTTTACGATTTGGAAAGCACTATTTTCTTTTTGGTTGACAGTAGATAAATGAATTCAGTATACTAAACATGTAAATCGGTAGGTGAGACTACCATGGAGATACGGATGGCTACCGCAAAGTAGTGGAGACACTATTCGTTGGTTAGCAGTCTCTGTCGTGAAGGCAGAAACTAATGTCATTTCATTGCTCCATGATGTTAAAGCTTGGACGGGAATATGAATAAGAATGTATTTGAAGGCATCTTGTTACGTCTAAGCACGCAACAAGATGTTTTTTCATTTGCCAAAATTTTTAAAAAGGGGTGATTAGAAATGCCGGAACCGGATAGTAAGCAAAACTTAGCAGATGAACAAAGGCGATTGCATAATAATCACCATTGCTTCATCTGACTTTAAAAAAGAGGTGAAGTAAAATGAAAACAGCAAAAGAAAGATTTGATTTTGCAATGACAAAATCTGTAGTAGAAGTACTAGATGCATTAGAAACTTCTATTACTGGAGTTCAAGAAGACCAAGTGGAAACACTTCGTGACACGTATGGAGAAAATAAATTAACAAAAGCAACCGAAGTGCCACTATGGAAGAAAATTTATGAATCAATTATTAATCCATTCACAGTTATTTTATTAGTGATTGCAGTGATTTCGTTAATGACGAATGTGATTTTAGCAAAACCTGGTGAAGAAGATCCAACAACATCGATTATTATTGTTGTTTTAGTCCTCATTTCAGGCGGCATTCGTTTTGTACAAGAACTAAAAAGTGATAAAGCAGCAAGTAATTTATCGAGTTTAATTGTAAATACGGCTACGGTCATTCGTGATGAAGTTCAACAAGAAATTCCTATTGAAGAATTAGTAGTAGGGGATATCATTAAATTAAGTGCAGGAGATATGTTACCTGCGGATGCTTTGTTGCTTGAAACAAGAGACTTCTTTATCCAACAATCAAGCTTAACGGGTGAAAGCGAGTCTGTTGAGAAAAAAGCAATGTGGATTCCTTCAGAAGAAGAATCTCAAAAACCTGTATTAGAAAGTGAACGCTTTGTATTTATGGGATCGAATGTCGTAAGTGGTAGTGCACTAGCGGTTATTTTAGTGACAGGAAATGATACGATGATTGGTCGTATTGAAAAGACGCTAAATACTTTTGATGAGCCAACAAGTTTTGAAAAAGAAATGAATACAATCTCCTGGTTACTCATTCGTTTAATGTTAGTACTTGTTCCAGTTGTATTTGTGATTAACGGATTAACCGATAGTGACTGGTTAGAAGCAGGAGTATTTGCACTCAGTGTTGCGGTTGGTTTAACACCAGAAATGTTGCCAATGATTATTACAGCAAGCCTTGCTAAAGGTGCAGTTATTATGGCAAAAGAAAAAGTAGTCATTAAAAAATTAAATGCGATTCAAGATTTAGGTGCCATTGATATTCTTTGTACGGATAAAACAGGAACATTAACACAAGATGAAATTATTTTAGAATATCCACTAGATATTCATGCAAATCTTGACCTAGGAGTTCTGAAAATCGGTTATTTAAATAGTTATTTCCAAACAGGATTGAAAAATTTATTAGACCGTGCGATTATTACACGTACAGAAAAAGAATCAGTGGAACATGAAAATCTACGAGACCTTTCGACTCGTTATCAAAAGATTGATGAATTACCTTTTGATTTTGAACGTCGTCGTATGAGTGTTATTGTTAAAGAGAAAGGTCAAGATGGCGCATTATTAGTTACAAAAGGTGCTCTTGAAGAAATGTTAAGTATTTCTTCTCATGTACAAGATGGAAAAGAAATTCATCCAATTACAGAAGAGATTCGTCAAAATATTTTAGAAGCCGTTTCTCAATTAAATGAACAAGGACTTCGTGTATTAGGCGTTAGTCAAAAGTTTTATCGAAATGCTTCTCATCGATTTGCAGTAGAAGATGAATCCAATATGATTTTGATGGGATATTTAGCGTTTTTAGATCCACCAAAACCTTCTGCGGCACCAGCAATTCAAGCGTTAAAAGAACATGGTGTTTTGACAAAAATTTTAACAGGTGATAATGAAAAAGTAACACAAACTGTGTGCGAACGAGTAGGATTACCAGTTGATCATATTTTATTAGGAACAGATATTGAAGAAATGGATGATGCAACTTTAGCGATTGAAGCTGAAAAGACAACTATTTTTGCAAAACTATCTCCAGAACAAAAAGCTCGTATTATTCGATTATTAAAAGCAAATGGGCATAAAGTTGGATATATGGGAGATGGAATTAATGATGCACCGTCTCTAAAAGTAGCAGATGTAGGGATTTCTGTAGACACAGCAGTTGATATTGCTAAAGAAGTAGCAGATGTTATTCTTTTAGATAAAGATTTATTAGTGTTAGAAAAAGGACTGATTGAAGGTCGTAAAGTATATGCGAATATGACGAAATACATTAAAATGACCGTTTCATCTAATTTTGGAAATATTTTTTCACTATTATTTGCAAGTGTATTTTTACCATTTTTACCAATGGCTCCTGTACATTTAATTGTTTTGAATTTGATTTATGATTTAAGTTGTGTAGCATTACCATTTGATAATGTGGATGAAGATTTCTTAAAAGAACCACGTGCATGGACTGCTAAATCAATTACAAGATTTATGTCATGGTTAGGCCCAACTAGTTCTATTTTTGATATTATTACATTTGCAGTGATGTTCTTTGGAATTGCACCAATGATTACAGGAAGTAGCTATGCGGAGTCGACAAATCCTGCATACTTCTTAATGGTCTTCCAAACAGGTTGGTTTATTCAATCCATGTGGTCACAAACAATGGTAATTTATATGCTTCGTTCTCCTAAATTACCATTTATTCAATCAAAACCTGCCTTTTCATTATTAGTGACATCGTTATTTGCATTATTTATTGTCACAGTTTTACCGTATACACCATTAGCAGCATCTTTAAAACTAGCTACTTTAAATGGGATGTATTTCTTAGCTTTAATGTTAATTATAATAAGCTATATGTTATTAGTAACGATTGTTAAAAAAGTGTATATTAAGAAATATCATGAATGGTTATAGAAATGAATGTTTATAAGATTCGGGACAATTTTACTTGTGTTTGATCACGAGAGTAAACCTGGATTTACGAAGTTTGCAATTCATTTTGTTTTTGATGTAATAAAGATACAAAAAGAGCCGAGCTGAAACTTGACTCTGATGTAAATCGTTAAAAAGACGGTGGCTAATTAGGATGTTATAATAACACCGCAAACTATATCCAAGTTTTGTGCGGTGTTAGTTTTGTCTTGATTTCTATCAATTTGACACTTCAACTTTCACATGATACAATAATCCTACGAAAATGTAGTGCGCAAGCACACCGAAGCCCCTGGGAAAATGTCAGTTTCCTAGGGGCTTTTTTGTCGGCGTTGGGTTAGCTTTGGCCATTGTCCTTGCTATCTAACCACTTGCAAATGTAATGTGCTGTTACTTCTGCCACAATAGCAAGTAAGACGTCGAAAATGTAGTGCACTCGCTCCACCTCCTTTCGCATAGACTTGCGGAAGGTTTGGCTTCAGCATTGATGATTATATCATGTTCGTTTGATTTATTCTATTCTCTATTCAGGACATTTTTACTTGTGTTTGACACCGTGAAAACTATTTTCTTTGAACTGTTGCAATTTTTAGGGAAATAGAGTATAATAATATCTGCCGTTAGGCCATATGGCAATAGCGAACATATGAATCGAGTCAGGTCCGGAAGGAAGCAGCTATAAGTATCGTTCGTTATGTGCTGTATGTACATAGAAGAAATTACAGGCTGGGGCTAGTGTTCCAGCCTGTTTTTATAAGTAAGTATTTTGGGATAGATGGAGGAGCTCTCTAGTGAAAAATAAAGGGTTCAAAGAAGAAGAAAAGCACTTAGTAGAAGTTCAATCAAAATTTGATGCAAAAATACAATCTGAAAAACTAAGATTAAAAGATGAAAATTTAGATCAGCAACGTCAAGATTTTATTGATTTTTCAATTCACCAATTAGAAGATCAAAAAGAATCTCCGTATTTTGGAAGAATTGATGTTCAATTTGAAGGTGAACCAGAAGTTGAAAAAATGTATATTGGTTCGTCAACATTTTTTGATGAAGAGAAACAAGTGCAAGTATATGATTGGCGCGCGCCAATTGCCAGTTTATTTTATGAAGGAACATTAGGAGATTTAACGTATCAAACTCCTTCAGGAATTCAACATGGTCAAGCCTTTTTAAAACGTGATATTGTGATTAAAAAAGGGAAAATTCAATCGGTTTATGATGTAGAAAATGAAGAATCATTATTAATGGAAACGTTAAGTGCACCTACGAATCGTGATGGACATTTAGAAGGAATTACTGCGACGATTCAAAAGGAACAAAATGAAATTATTCGTCATAAACAAAAAGACTGGTTAATCGTTAATGGTTGTGCAGGTAGTGGGAAGACAACGATTTTATTACAACGTATTGCATATTTGATGTATCAATCAAAAGATCAAAACCATAATGATATGTTGTTGTTATCACGTAACCAATTGTTTGCAAAATATATTTCTCACGTTATTCCGAATTTAACAGGTAGTGAATTATATCAACAAACATTAGCGCAACATACAGTAGAATTGTTTAAGAAATTTTTCTTAAATAAAACAAGTATGTTAGTACCAACTAAAACAAGAAGAGCATATTTAACAGATAGTGAGTGGGTAGCTTTAATTACTGAGCAATTGCCGGCTTTATCGGTAGCGAATTTACATTTCCGTCCGATATCAATTAAAGGATTTAGAATTTTTGGTGAAAAAGATTATCAAAAAATCATCGAACAAGTAAATCCAAAATTGACGTTATATCAACAATTAGTACAAATTCAGGAAGTGTTAGAAAAGAACTTGAAACGTCGTTTAAATCGTTTCTATGTTTCTGAAGTTGCTAAACGTGTCTATGAAGATATGTCACCAATGCAAATTGAAGTGTTGATGAAAAATGAAGAATTTAATAGTGAAACAGAATATTATCAAATGCTAGGACAACGAGTATTTGAAAAACAATCATTAGAAGCAGAACAACAAGTAGAAATGTTTGCTTTTGTGAATTTTGCAAAACATTTACAAGACTGGATGCCACTAG
The DNA here is from genome assembly GCF_963528315.1 of uncultured Granulicatella sp. Classification (GTDB taxonomy): domain Bacteria; phylum Bacillota; class Bacilli; order Lactobacillales; family Aerococcaceae; genus Granulicatella. Next base: position 14,135 of record NZ_CAURVV010000020.1, read on the forward strand.
CTAAACAGCGCAGAGAAGAATTAGGAAAAGTAGATAATGCCCAATTACCTTTAAAAGATACAGGGGAAGGACGTCTTCAAGTAACAGCAGAAGGAGTAAGAGTGTTACTTTACGTAGCGACAATGATTGCTCCAATCCGTGATTATCAAGGATATACTCACTTGTTCATCGATGAAGTTCAAGATGTATCATTATTATTCATGGCAGCTTTATCCAATTATTATTTCCGTGCGAAATTTACAGTAGTTGGAGATACATTCCAATCATTCTCAACAGCTACAACGATTTTCTCTTTAGAAGAACGTCATCCAGAATTAGTAGCAGCCTTTTTCAAAGAACGTGTATTAGAACATCGTTCATTAGAAATTAGTTACCGTTGTACCGCGCAAATTACTCGTTTTGCTAATGGTATCTTAGGATGGGAATTAGATAAAAATGTCTTCCCACGTACGGGTGAAGAAGTTGGAGTATTTGTCGATGAAGAACCTTCAATTGAACGATTGAAGAAATTAGTCGAAGATACACCTGAATGTTATCATACAAATGCTATTTTCTGCCGTACAATGGACGAAGCAAAAGCTTTACAAAAAGAATTAGTCGAGTATGATGCTGAATTATTGGAAGATACAAGTGAATCATTAGGTAGTCGATTAGTAGTGACAACGATTGAAGTTGCTAAAGGGCTAGAATTTGACCAAGTCTTTATTTGGCAAGCAACAAAAGATCGCTATGCAACGATGAAAGAACGATTTATGTTCTATACAACTTGTACTCGTGCAAAACATCGCTTGAATATTTTTACGACTCCAGAGGTGACAAATTTTATTGCAAACTCTAAAGCACCAATGTCTGTTTTTGGAACATTCCGGTAGTCAAATGTCATAAAAAAATGTAAAATAGTAAAGGATAGAAAACATAACCTACGATTGTAGTGTTGTGTTTTCTTAGTATAAAGTCAAAAGGAGAAGACCGATGGCTTATCAAGCGTTATACCGAAAATGGCGACCACAAAAATTTGAAGATATGGTGGGGCAAACTGCAGTTACGAAAACATTGAAAAATGCGATTATCCATCATAAAACGAGTCATGCGTATTTATTTACAGGTCCAAGAGGAACTGGGAAGACAAGTGCGGCAAAAATTTTTGCGAAAGCTATTAACTGTTTAAATCCTCAAGACGGAGAACCTTGTAATGACTGTTTGTTATGTAAAGGCATTACAGAAGGAACGATTGGGGACGTCATTGAAATCGATGCGGCAAGTAATAATGGGGTAGAAGAAATTCGTGATATTCGAGATAAAGCTCGTTATGCTCCAACTCAAGCAACGTATAAAGTTTATATTATCGATGAAGTACATATGTTATCGACAGGAGCATTCAATGCTTTATTAAAAACATTAGAAGAACCTCCAAAAAATGTTATCTTTATACTAGCGACAACTGAACCACATAAAATTCCAGCAACGATTATTTCAAGAACACAGCGATTTGATTTTAGAAGAATTACGAATGATGAAATTATTCAAAGACTTCGTTATATTTTAGAACAAGAAGAAATTGCGTATGAAGAAGAAGCTTTAAGCGTGATTGCTCGTTGTGCTAATGGTGGAATGCGTGATGCGTTAAGTTTATTAGATCAAGTCATTTCATTTAGTGATGACAAAGTGAGTTTTGAACAAGCCATTCAAGTTTCTGGAAGTTTGACGGATGATTTAATGATTGAATTTGTTCGATTATTGACTCAGCAACAAGCACAAGCAGCATTATTACAATTGCAAGACCTATTATTACTAGGAAAAGAAGCATCTCGTTTAATTGAAGAATGGCTAGAATTTTCTAGAGATTTATTAGTGGCAAAACAAACAGGAGATATGATTGGTAGAAGTGAAGCTTTTGTAGCATTTGCAAAAGAAGTCGAAGAAGCCTTTTTATATCGCTTTATGGATGCTTTAAATCAAACGCAACAAGAAATGCGATTTACGACAAAACCAACCATTAGTTTGGAAGTCTTTACGATTAAAATGGCACAACCTGTAGTAGCAATAGCCGGGCAAGAAGCACCAGCTAATCAGGAATATGTCTCACATTTAGAACAACAGTTACAAAGTTTGCAACAACAGATGTCTCAATTATTACAAGGGCAAGGAGTAGCAGTTCCTAAAAAAGCGACATCAACTCCACAAGCAAAATCAAGTACGTATAAGCCAAATATTGGTGAAGTTTATAAAGTATTAGATGCTGCAACTCGAAAAGATTTAATTTTTATTCGAGAATTGTGGGGAGATTTATTACAAATGCTTTCGACTACTCAAAGAGCGTTGTTGAAAGCGAGCGAACCTGTAGCAGCCAGTCCAAATGGCTTTGTCTTAAAATTTGATTATGAAATTTTATGCCAAAGAGCACAGGAAAGTTTAGAACTTCATGAAGATATTGCTCGTCATTGTCAAACGTTAGCGCAGTATCCTGGAAATTTTGTCAGCGTGACAGGAGAACAATGGGCACAAATTCGACAAGATTATTTACGAGATAAGAAAGAAAAACAAGAAGCAGAAGGTGTGACTCATGCAACAGAAATGGAAGAGCAACCGACTGATGAAGAAGAAAAAAATGAAGTGGAACAATTAGTTCAAAATACAATTGATTTGTTTGGCGAAGAAATTGTTCATATTTCAGAAGAAACAGAAAACAATTAAGGAGGAATCAACATGCGTGGAATGGGAAATATGCAAGGCATGATGAAACAAATGCAAAAATTACAAAAACAAATGGCACAAGCTCAAGAGGAGTTAAATCAAACAGAATATGTAGGAAGCTCTCAAAGTGACTTAGTACAAGTGACAGTGAATGGAAAACGTCAAGTACTTTCTGTATCAATTAAACCAGAAGCGGTTGATGGAGATGATGTTGAATTATTACAAGATTTAGTATTAATGGCAACAAATCGTGCGTTAGAACAAGCTGAAAAAGCAAATGAACAAACAATGGGACAATTTACTAGAGGGTTAAATATCCCTGGATTTTAATGAGTTGAGGTGAGAGGATGCAATATCCAGAACCAATTGCTCGATTAATGGATAGTTATATGAAACTGCCTGGAATCGGGGCAAAAACAGCAGCTCGTCTTGCTTTTTTCAGTATGGAAATGCCGGAAGAAGAAGTGATGAATTTTGCCAATGCACTCATTAGTTGTAAACGAGATTTAACGATGTGTTCTGTTTGTGGAAATATTACGCAAGAAGATCCTTGTGACATTTGCCAAGATGCTTCTAGAGATAGAACAAAAATACTAGTTGTTGAAGATAGTCGAGATGTGATGAGTTTAGAGAGAATGAAGGAATATAAAGGTTTGTACCATGTTCTTCATGGTGTTCTTTCTCCGATGGAAGGAACCGGACCTGATGATATTAATGTGGCTTCTCTTATTCAGCGTCTTCAAGATCCTACTGTAGAAGAAGTGATTATTGCCACGAATGCAACTGCAGAAGGTGAAGCAACTGCGATGTATTTATCTCGTTTAATTAAACCAGCTGGAATTAAAGTGACGCGTTTAGCTCATGGTCTTGCAGTTGGTAGTGATATTGAATATGCAGATGAAATGACTTTATTCAAAGCGATTGAAGGACGAAGAGAGCTGTAACAATAAAATAAAATTACGAATAGACTTCCCTGTTATAGTAGCAGGAGGACGCAAGCAGCCTCGCAAAAGCGAGTCTCATTGCTAAAATTCGAGCCTAAGGTCTCGAATTTCCCTGCCCCATAAGCAGCATTTGCTGCTTATGGAGCTAGTGCTACTATGGGAAGTCTTTTTTTAACTAAAAAATCCTTTTTTGCATTGAAGAAAAATCAAATACAAAAAAGGTCTAAGATTTTTATAACGATTTAATACCTATTACCAAAGAATTTCGCATTCCTTATTAACAGTGTCTTGGAATGAATCAACAGGTGCTTCATTTGTAATAATATAGTCAATCACATTGTAATTAGCTAATTTAAAATAGTGACTCGTATTAAACTTGGAAGAATCTGCTAATAATACTGTAAGATCTGCGTTCGCAATCATTTGTTGTTTTAATAAAGCTTGATTATAGTTTGCTTCATAAGAACCAAAACGATCAAGCCCTCTACAACTCATAAAGCAAATATCGGCATGAAAATTATTAATAAAATGGATGGCAAAATCTCCCAATGCCGAATTTGTTCCATAATCAATATGTCCTCCACAGAAAAATAAAGTAATATTATCATAATTATTTAATTGACGGGCTATTTCAATCCCGTTTGTAATAACTCGTAAATTCTGTAAGTTTGCAAAATATGGAACGAGCATAGCAGCTGTTGAAGAGCTATCAATAAAAATCGATTGATTGTCTGTTAAAAAAGTTGAAGCTGTTTCAGCGATATGTTTTTTTCCTGAAGTTTCTTCTTGTTTACGGCTTTCATAAGTATATTCCACATTATTGGTTGTGACTAATCTAACTTCCCCATGAGTCCGAATAATTTTCCCATCTTTTTCTAACTGGATTAAGTCTCTTCTTAAGGTTGAAGTTGAACAAAACATAAGAGATTCCAATTGTATTGTAGATATCATTTTTCTTTTCGATAAAATATCTAAAATCTTGGTCATTCTTTCGTATGAAACCATATTAAACCCTCCTGATATAGTACACCTTGAACGATTATGAACAATTATGAACAAATTATAGCACAAAATTTGGCGAAATTTCAATAGCGCTTTCATATATTGTATACGCTTTCTAATATTGGTATGATGAAATCAAGAAAAAGAGGATACTATTATGACATTTGATGAACAAGTAGTTTAAAACCGAATTTGTGATATTAATTGTTAGAAGGATGACTAAAAAGAGTTGTACAACAGTTTACAAATATCTTGATTCGATTTGATGATTATTCCATCATCGTAACGCCAACAGGTATCAATAAAATTAAGGAGGGTGAAATACTTAAAACAAATGTTTTAAATGGTAGGAAGTTATTAAAATTCAGTAATGAATTCTAAATTTTACAAGAATTGTACTGATAATAGGTATAAACAAGGAGGAAGGAAAAAATGATACAACATCCACGTATCGGGATTCGTCCTACGATCGATGGCCGTCGTCAAGGGGTTCGCGAATCTTTAGAAGTACAAACAATGAATATGGCCAAAAGTGTAGCAGCTTTGCTAGAGTCAACATTGAAATATCCAGATGGACAACCTGTTGAATGTGTGATTTCACCATCAACAATTGGACGTGTTCCAGAAGCAGCGGCATCACATGAATTGTTCAAAAAATCAAATGTTTGTGCAACCATTACAGTAACTCCATGTTGGTGTTATGGTAGTGAAACAATGGATATGTCACCAGATATTCCACATGCTATTTGGGGATTCAATGGAACTGAAAGACCAGGAGCTGTATATTTAGCAGCAGTACTTGCTTCTCATGCTCAAAAAGGAATTCCAGCATTTGGTATTTATGGTAAAGATGTTCAAGAAGCATCTACTACAGAAATTCCAGAAGATGTAAAAGAAAAACTTTTACGTTATGCAAGAGCAGCATTAGCAACTGGTTTAATGAGAGATACAGCTTACTTATCAATGGGTAGCGTATCAATGGGTATTGGTGGTTCAATCGTAAATCCTGATTTCTTCCAAGAATATTTAGGAATGCGTAATGAATCAGTAGATATGACAGAATTTACTCGTCGTATTGACCGTGGTATTTATGACCATGAAGAATTCGAACGTGCTCTTGCTTGGGTTAAAGAAAATGTTAAAGAAGGATTTGACCATAACCGTGAAGATTTAGTGTTAAGTCGTGAAGAAAAAGATAAACAATGGGAATTTGTTATCAAAATGTTCATGATTGGACGTGACTTAATGGTTGGTAACCCTCGCTTAGCTGAGCTAGGTTTCGAAGAAGAAGCTGTTGGTCACTATGCTTTAGTAGGTGGATTCCAAGGTCAACGTCAATGGACAGACCACTTCCCTAATGGGGACTTTATGGAAACATTCTTAAATACTCAATTTGACTGGAATGGTATCCGTCGTCCTTACATTTTCGCAACTGAAAATGATGCATTAAACGGTGTATCAATGTTGTTTAACTACTTATTAACAAATACACCTCAAATTTTCGCAGACGTTCGTACTTATTGGAGCCCTGAAGCAGTTGAACGTGTAACAGGACATAAGTTAGAAGGTCATGCAGAAAATGGATTCTTGCACTTAATTAACTCAGGTTCTTGTACTTTAGATGGAACAGGTCAAGCTACTCGTGATGGAGAAGCTGTTATAAAACCATTCTGGGAATTATCTCAAGCTGAAGTGGATGCAATGCTTGAAAACACTGATTTCCCAGCAGCAAACAGAGAATACTTCCGTGGCGGCGGTTACTCAACTCGCTTCTTAACAAAAGGAAATATGCCTGTAACAATGGTTCGCTTAAACTTATTAAAAGGTGTAGGACCAGTATTACAAATTGCTGAAGGTTACACATTAGAATTACCAGAAGAAGTTCACCATACATTAGATAACCGTACAGATCCAGGTTGGCCAACAACATGGTTTGCTCCTCGCTTGACAGGTAAAGGCGCATTCAAGTCTGTATATGATGTGATGAATAACTGGGGTGCTAACCACGGTGCAATCTCTTATGGACATATTGGTGCAGATTTAATTACATTAGCTTCTATGCTACGTATCCCAGTAAATATGCACAATGTACCTGAAGAAGATATTTTCAGACCAAAAAATTGGTCATTATTCGGAACAGAAGATTTAGAATCAGCTGATTATCGTGCTTGCCAATTATTAGGTCCAATTCATAAATAAAAGGGGTATTAGTATGACAAAAACAATTATTTTAGCCTGTGTTGGTGGTTTAACAACAAGTATGTTAGTAGAAAGAATTCATGAAGTGATTTATCGTGATAAATTAGATTATTCATTCTACTCAGTCGGAATTACAGGTGTTGATAATTTAAAAAATGTAGATGTTCTACTTTTATCACCTCAATTAGCTTATCTTGAAGAAAAAGCAAAAGCAAACCTTGATATTCCAGTTGCCATAATTTCAGATGAAGACTTTGAAAATATGCGTGGAGAAGAAGTTCTTAAACAAGGGATTGAATTATTAGGATAAGCCTATGAGTGATACAAAAAAAGCAGAAACAGGACGATTGATGCAACTCATAGTAAAAAGTAGTAAAGTGACAACTTTAGCAATGCAATCCATGAAGAGTGCTCTTGCAGGTGATATTTCATCTGCAAGAGAGTTACTCGATGAAGCCAAAGCTAGCGGCGTAGAAGCGCACAATATTCAAACAGAAATGATTCAACTAGAAATTAAAGGGGAAGCAAGTGCTCCAACATTACTAGCTGTACATGCACAGGATCATTTTATGAATAGTTACTTACTCGTTGAAATGGTTGGCATCGTCGTTGAACAACAAGCACAAATGAAAGCGCTCCAAGAGCGCGTTATAAAACTGGAACAGGTAGGTGAAACGCATGAGTAATCCAGTTATTCTTGAAATGAAGGGAATCGTAAAAAGCTTTGGTCCCGTTAAAGCCTTAAAAGGTGTAGATTTCGACTTAAGAGCTGGAGAAGTACACGCCCTAATGGGTGAAAACGGTGCAGGGAAATCCACATTAATGAAAGTACTAACAGGGATTCATAAACCAAATGAAGGTACGATTCACTATAATGGAAAACAAGTGGAATATTCAAAACCAAAAGAAGCAATGGATGATGGTATTGTTATTGTTCACCAAGAATTAAATATGATGAATGATTTAACAGTAGCACAAAATATTTTCATTGGGCGTGAAGAAATTAGTCAAGGGTTCTTTATCGATGATAATGCAGCTAATAAAAAGGCAAAAGAATTATTTAACTTGTTAAAACTGGATATTAATCCACAAGAAAAAGTGGGTCATTTAACAGTAGGGAAACAACAAATGGTTGAAATTGCAAAAGCGTTATCGATGGATGCAAAAGTTATCGTATTCGATGAACCAACTGCAGCTTTAACAGAATCAGAAATCAATGAATTATTCGTGATTATTGATGATTTACGTCAAAAAGGTGTAGGAATTACTTATATTTCTCACCGTATGGATGAAATTGCTCGTATTACTGACCGTGTAACTGTTATGCGTGACGGTGAATATGTTGGTACAGTAAATACAAAAGATACAACTAAAGATGAAATTATTGCGATGATGGTAGGACGTACAATTTATGAAGATCCAAAAGCAGCATCAGCAGTAGCAGAAGATGCACCAGTAGTCTTAGAAGTTGAACATTTAAATGCAGGAAGTTCTGTAAAAGATGTAAGCTTTGTATTAAGAAAAGGCGAAATCTTAGGATTCTCCGGTTTAATGGGGGCAGGTCGTACAGAAGTAGCACGTTTACTGTTTGGTGCGGATAAAAAAGATAGCGGTACCATTAAGATTAATGGTAAAGAAGTTGATATTAAAAATCCTCAAGATGCTATTCGTGAAGGGATTGGATACTTATCAGAAGACCGTAAACGTTATGGATGTATTGTTGATATGACAATTGCTAATAATACAGTAATGACAAACTTAGATAAGTATGTACATGGTGGTTTAATCAATGATGCAGAAATTGTTACAGCAAGTGATAAATTTGTTAAATCATTAAGAACAAAAACACCATCCTCAAAACAATTAGTTCGTAACTTGTCAGGAGGTAACCAACAAAAAGTTGTTATCGCAAAATGGTTAGAACAAGACAGTGATATCTTAATCTTTGATGAACCAACTCGAGGAATTGACGTTGGTGCTAAAAGTGAGATTTATACATTGATGAACGAGCTAGTTGCTCAAGGAAAATCAATTATTATGATTTCTTCAGAATTAACAGAAATACTACGTATGAGTGACCGTATTGTTGTTATGTGTGAAGGACGTAAAACAGGAGAACTTGACATTAGTCAAGCAACACAAGAACGTATCTTAGCTTTAGCTACAGATCGATAATTGAAGAGGGGTATAAATATGGAAGAGAGAAACTCCATCTGGACTAAACTAGTAAAAACAGTTGGGCTACAAAAATTAATCGCAATAATCGCATTGATTGTTATTTTCGGATTTTTTGCAGTATCAAGTGAATCATTCCGTTCATTTGATACAGCAGTCAGCATCTTAGATGCATCTTATTACATTGGGTTTTTAGCTATTGGGGTAACATTCGTTATTATCACTGGTGGGATTGACTTATCTATCGGTACAGTAATGATGTGTGCTGCTATTACTGGTGGTGTGCTCCATACAAAAATGGGTTGGCCTTTATGGTTAGCACTTTTAGCAATTTTAGTGATTGGAGGTGTATTCGGATTATTCAACGGAGTATTGATTGCGAAATTTGGTTTACCACCATTTATTGCAACACTTGGTACAATGATGATTTCACGTGGTTTAAGTTCAATCGTATCTAATGTACAAAGTATCACTTTCCCATTACGTGGAACTGGTGAAGGTTGGTATAAAGACTTATTCAGAACGCAAGATAATCTTCCTACAGGGTTGATTGTTCTGATTGTGGTAGCACTTTTAGCAGCAGTTGTATTAAATAAAACAAAAGTTGGTCGTTATATCTTTGCAATTGGTTCTAACAAAGAAGCTACAAGACTTTCTGGGGTTAATGTAATCAAATGGGAAGGTACAGCTTATGTGATTAGTGGATTATTAGCTGGTTTAGCTGGTATCGCATATGCAGCAACTTATTCAACAATTCTTCCTGGTACTGGTAACGGTATGGAACTTGATGCAATCGCTGGGGTAGTAGTCGGTGGTACTTCATTAGCCGGTGGTGTTGGTTCAGTAATTGGTACAATTATTGGGGTATTCATCATGTCAGTATTGAAGATTGGTTTACCATATATCGACTTACAACCACACTATCAATTATTCATCACAGGATTTGTAGTAATTGTAGCGGTTTACTCTGATATCTTAATCCGTCAAAACAAGAAAAAATAAGCGTTAAAATGTAGTGAGTGTTTCAAAATTTTAGTATATATCCTAAGGGGATAAATAAAAGGAGAGAAATCTTATGAAAAAATCATTGAAATTTGCAATTGCCACTTTTGCTTGTGCATCTGCGATCTTAGCAGGCTGTTCATCAAAATCAAGTGATGGAGGTAGCGGAGGCTCTAAAGGTGGAGATTTTAAAGTTGAAGTAATTGCGAAAGGTTTCCAACATGACTTTTGGAAAGCAGTTAACAAAGGTGCTTCAAAAGCAGCAGATGAATTAGGTGCTAAAATTACATTCGTAGGACCTCAAAATGAAACAGCGATTGCTGAACAATTAGAACAATTAAATAACGCAATTAACAAAAATCCAAAAGCTATTGCATTAGCAGCTTTAGATACAGAAGCTGAATTAGATGCAATTAAACAAGCTCAAAGTAAAAATATTCCAATTATCGGGTTTGACTCAGGGGTACCTGGTGCACCAGAAGGAGCTATTAAAGCAACAGCTTCAACTGACAACCACGCTGCTGGGGGAAATGCTGCAGAAAACTTATTCAAATTATTAGAAAGTAAAGTTGGAGATAAAAAAGCTCGTATTGGGGTTGTTTCTCAAGAAGTAAACTCTCTATCAATCACTCAAAGAACAAGTGGTTTCATTGATAAAATGGTTGAATTATTAGAGAAAAAAGGTATTAAAACAGCTGTAGTTGGACATGACAAATTCAAAAACAATGTTTCAGAAGCTGATGCTAAAGTTGTCATTGAAGTTCGTGTTCCTGCACAAGTAGATGATGCTGCTGGTAAAACAGAAGCTTCAACAGTATTAGAAAAAGAAGATACTATTGCAGTTTATGGTTCAAATGAATTTGCTGCTAAAGCAATCATCAACGCAAACGGTGGTTTCAAAGAATCTAAATTAGGCAAAGATAAAATCTTAGCTGTTGGTTTTGACTCAGGTGCTTTACAACAAGATGCTATCCGTAAAGGTGTCTTTGTAGGTTCAGTTACTCAAGACCCAGTTCAAATTGGTTACCAAGCTGTTAAATTAGCAATTGCTTCAGCTAAAGGTGAAACAGTTAAAGACGTAGATACAGGTTCTAAATGGTATGATGCTTCAAATATCGATAAAGAAGAAATCAAAGCATTATTATATGAATAAAATATAAAGAATATGGAGGAAAAAGCATGAGCTTAATGAAAGTGTTAGCTATTGATTTAGGAGCAAGTTCAGGGCGTGTCATGCAAGCCGTTTATAATGGCAGCTCCCTCCAGTTATCAGAGGTTCATCGGTTCAAAAATGAGCCGGTGAATCTTAACGATGGATTGTATTGGAATTTGTTACACCTATTTGGTGAAATCAAACAAGGAATTAAAAAAGCTTCAAATGATTCTATTCCGATTCGTTCCATTTCTGTTGATACATGGGGAGTGGACTATGCATACTTAGATCACAATGGAGATTTGCTCTATCAACCGCATTGCTACAGAGATAATCGAATGGGGCGTTATGAGGAATCGTTCTATCAATTAATTTCAAAAAATGAATTATTTAAGAAAACAGGGGTTCAACCTGCAACGTATAATACAATCTTGCAAATTTATTCAGATTTACAAGAAAAACCACAGCTAAAAGAAGTCGTACAAAGAGTTTTGTTTATCCCAGATTTAATTAATTACTTATTAGCGGGTGTTCTTGCAAATGAATATACAATCGCAAGTACGAGTGGGTTACTTGATGTATTCACACAAGATTTTTCAGAAGAAATTTTTGAAAAGCTAGGAATTCCAACTAAATGGTTCTCATCACCAGTTAAAAATGGAGCAGTATTAAGAGATTTATCACCAAGAATTGTTCAAGAATTAAAAGTTGAACCATTTAAAGTAATTGCAGGAGCTGGACATGATACAGCTGCAGCAGTTTTAGCAATTCCTTATGAAAATGAAAAAGGCACTGTATTTATTTCATGTGGTACTTGGTCATTAGTAGGAATTGAATCTGATAAACCAGTAATTACAGATGAAGCATTTGAATCAGGATTAACAAATGAAGGATGCTTTGATGGTAAATACAGATTACTTCAAAATACAACTGGCATGTGGATTATCCAAGAATTACAACGTGACTGGAGAAGTCAAGGTGAAGAAGTAAGCTTTGCAGAAATGGTGCAATTAGCTGAAAAAGTAACGGATAATCAAACATGGATTTATCCAAACGATCCAGTATTTGCTTCGCCAGGAGATATGGAAAGTAAAATCAAAGAGTTTTGTAAAGTAACTGGACAAGCTGTTCCGCAAACAAAAGGACAAATTGTTCGAATTGTAATTGAAAGTTTAGCCTTAACTTATTTAGAAACAATTGAACAATTAGAAGACTTAACAAAACAAGAGATGACGACCGTACAAATGGTAGGCGGAGGAATCCAAAATAAACTATTATGTCAAATTACTGCTAACTTTACAAATCGTCTTGTTATTACAGGACCAGTAGAAGCAAGTGCATTAGGAAATATTCTTTCTCAATTATTGACATTAGAAGTGATTCATTCACGTCAAGAAGCACAAAATCTTATTAAAGCTTCGGAAGTTGTGACTCGTTATGAGCCTCAACCTGTTGAAGGATTTACTAATATTCAACAAAAATTCAAACAAATTAAGAAAGGAATTTCATCATGTTAAAACAAATTCCTAAAATTTTGAGTCCTGATTTAGTGGCATATTTAATGGAAATGGGTCATGGTGATGAGCTGGTAATCGCAGATGCGAATTTTCCAGCTCACCGCATTGGACAACGTGTTGTTCGTATGGACGGACATGGCGTTCCAGTTGTTTTAGAAGCCATTTTAAAATTATTACCATTAGACACATATAGCTCATATCAAGCAGGATTAATGCAAGTGGTACCAGGAGATACAACAGTTCCAGTAATTTGGGACGAGTATAAAAAATTATTAGAAGAAAGTCATCCAGGTGCAGCGATTAAAGAATTTGAACGTTTTGAATTTTATGATCAAGCTGAAAAAGCTTATCTAGTGATTCAAACGGGCGAAAGTGCCTTGTATGGCAATATTATTCTGAAAAAAGGTGTTTTATAGGTATAAGCACTGATTAAAAAATAAAAAAATGAAAATTATTTATATTTTAAGGGGAGAAACATTATGTCAACATTTTATGTACCAGCAATTAACTTAATCGGAAGAGGAGTAGTAAACGAAATTGGATCTTATGTAAAAGACCTAGGTTATAATAAAGCTTTATTAGTAACAGATAAATTTATCCAATCAAGTGAAATTCTTCCTAAAGTTACAAAACCTTTAGATGAAGCAGGAATTGATTATGTTGTATTCTCAGATGTAGAACCTAACCCAACTTGTAAAAACGTAACAGATGGAGTTAGAGCATTAAAAGAAAACAACTGTGACTTCATTATTAGTTTAGGTGGTGGATCTCCACAAGATGCTGCAAGCTGTATTTCAGTTATCGCAACAAATGGTGGAAAACCTCAAGACTATGAAGGATTACACAAATCAGCTAAAAAAGGTTTACCAGTAGTAGCTATTAACACTACAGCAGGTACTTCAGCAGAAATTACAATTAACTACGTTATTACTGACGAAGAACGTAAAGTTAAAATGGTAATGGTTGATAAAAATAGTTTAGCATTAATCTCAGTTAATGACCCAGAATTAATGGTTTCTAAACCAGCTCCATTAACTGCAGCAACAGGTATGGATGCTTTAACTCACGCTGTTGAAGCATTAGTAACACCAGGTGCTTATGGAGTAACTAAAAAATTATCAATTGGTGCAATTGAATTAATTAAAGAATATTTACCACGTGCTGTAAAAGATGGTCACGATATCGAAGCTCGTGAAGGAATGGTAAATGCTATCTTCCTAGGTGGTATGTCATTCAACAACGCAGGTTTAGGTTATGTTCACTCAATGGCTCACCAATTAGGTGCTGTTTACAAATTACCACACGGTGTATGTTGTGCAATGTTATTACCAGTTATTGAACGTGAAAATGCAAAACGTGTTCCTGCAGCATTCCGTGATGTAGCAAAAGCTTTAGGATTAGATCCAGCTGGTAAAACAGATGAAGAATGTGCAGCTTATGCAATTAAAGAAATTGAAACATTATCTGAAACTGTAGGTATTCCTAAGAAATTAACTGAATTAGGAATTGAAGAAAAAGACTTTGATTTCGAATATCTATCTAAGAATGCGTTAATCGATGCTTGTGCACCTGGTAACCCATTCATGCCAACATTAGAAGAAACAATTGCTTTCTATAAAGAATTATTCTAATGATTAATAAGTTTTAAATCTTAATGTCCCTTTTCAAAGGGGCATTTTTTAGTAGACAAAAATCCCGTCAGTTTTTGATTCTGTGAAGTGACCCCAAAAAGTTAGACTTTTTTTGAGACGACATAAGTCGTCTCTTT
>NZ_CAURVV010000021.1:0-27359 GCF_963528315.1 uncultured Granulicatella sp.
TATCTCCTGAACGAGTACCCATTGTAACCCCTGCTAATGGAGTGAATCCCATAGATGTATCTACTGATTTACCCCCATCAACGGCTGTAATTGAAGCACCGTTTCCTAAGTGACATGTAATGATTTTTAATTCTTCAATTGGTTTACCTAATAATTCAGCTGCACGGTGTGAAACATAACGGTGGCTAGTTCCGTGTGCTCCGTATTTACGTGCTTTGAATTGTTTGTAGTATTCTAATGGCACACTGTATAAGTATGCTTTTTTAGGCATTGTTGTATGGAATGAAGTATCGAATACAGCAACACTTGTAATATCAGGTAAGATATGTTTGAATGCACGCATTCCGATAGCTTCTGCTTTATTGTGTAATGGAGCAAATTCTGCTAAATCTTCTACTTGTTGGATTACTGTATCGTCTACTAAAGCTGAATCTTTGAAGATTTCTCCCCCAGCAACTACACGGTGTCCAACACCAGTAATTTCATCAAATGAAGCAATAATGTTTAATGCTACTAATTGCTCTAATAATTTTTCTACGGCTACTTCGTGGTTAGGAATATCTTCTACCACTTCATATTTTTGATCATCTCCGTAGCTGATTGAGAAGATTGAATTTTCTAATCCAATACGTTCTACTAATCCTTTTGCCACAACTTCTTCTTGAGGCATGTTAAATAATTGGAATTTCAAACTTGAACTTCCGGCATTAATCGCGATTGATTTTGACATAATCTGTCTCCTTTGTGTGATAATGTTCTACTTTTGTGAAAAACACTGTACAATCTTCCTTTAAAAAGTTTCATCATTCAGTATTTCTCGCACCTCATTCATTTTAGCATAACTAAGTACAGATTGAAATAATAAATCCTTGGTTCTACTTTCTTTTTCTAGAAAATACGTCTACCTTTACTTTTCAGTTCTATACTTTCTACGAAAGTTCTTTCGCCCATTTTTCAAAGGTTTGTGTAAATTGTCTGAACTTATCGATATTTTTCATATCTGGAATATCGCCTAATAAGACTTGACGAGCTTGTTTTGCGCCCTTTCCTTTTTTCTGGAAAATAAGCAGCGACTTGCTATATTGTTGATTTTTGAATAATGTTTTAGGGAAAGCTAGCATCGCTTGAACAAAGGATTCTTTTTGTAAATGTTCTAATAATGACACACTTTCTTCTGTTTCAAATAAATTTGTTGGCACAATCATCAATCCAAAACCACCTGGTTTTAAATAATTCAAATGCTGTTCAATCAATAAATGATGCGCATAAGAATGCCCTTCTTTTGCATGAGTCTTAAACTCTTTTGCACGTTCATCGACTGGATAATAACCTACTGGTAAGTCGGATAACGCAACATCAATTGGATCCACTAATAAATCACTTAATCCATCTTGCAACATCACTCGTACATCCAAGCGTTCCAACGCAAATGATTGCAATGCTAAATGAACTAAGACTTCATCATTATCGATGGCAGTCGTTTGAATTGTTTTTCCACTTTCTTGTAAAAAGAGCTGAACGGTGCTTAATAAATTCCCACTACCGCATGCAAAATCAGCAAGTGTTAGTGTTTCTTTATTTTCTGTTAAACGTTCCACCATAAAGGCTACTAATAATCCAATTGAATCAGGTGTCATTTGGTGATTCGTTTGTAAACCATCTTCTTTAGCAGCTTTTAAGAAAGTATATTGGATCATGCGACGAATTTGTTCTTTTGTAAAGCTTTCTAGCGCTAGCTCTTGATAAGCTGCATTTAATTGTTCAATTGTTGCCGCATCTGGTTGTCCTTCTACTTGCTGAGCTTGATTTCCTGAAGCAATATTTTGCAAGGTTTCTCCTAATGCCTCTACATAAGAGTAATCAATTGCTTTTTGGAGTACTTGAACAGCCTCCCATAATTTTTCAAAACTACGAATTTCTTTATTTTCCTGTTCCATCAAACTCCTCCTTTCAGATAAAAAATAAGAGACAGGACAAAGTCCTGCCTCCGCAAATTCCATATTATTCAGCAGCTGCTACTGGGTAAACAGATACTTGTTTTTTGTCACGGCCTTTACGTTCGAAACGTACTACGCCATCAACTTTAGCGAATAATGTGTCATCTCCACCGATTCCTACATTGTGACCTGGATGGATTTTAGTTCCACGTTGGCGGAATAAAATTGAACCACCTGTAACAAATTGTCCATCAGCACGTTTAGCACCTAAACGTTTTGATTGAGAGTCACGTCCGTTTGATGTAGAACCGCCCCCTTTTTTGTGGGCGAATAATTGTAAATTCACTTTTAACATGAGAGTGCACCTCCTTGATAGGTTAATCAACTTGAACGGTTAGATAATTAGGATATTCTTCTTGAATTCCTTCTAACCCTAGTAATAGACTATTTAATAAAATTTGTGTTGTTTGAGCTTGAACTTTCGTTACATCTCCTACAACTTCTAAATATAAATACCCACCTTCGACTTCATCAACATCAACAATCGGTTGATAGCCTGCTAGCTTCTCGATACTATTAACAGTCGTAATCGCTAATGCAGAAACGCCTGCACAGACAATATCACTTCCATGCTCGCTAAAACCTGCATGTCCTGTCATTTCAAAAGAAACTAATTCGTGGTCTTTTTTATGAAACGTTACTCGTATCATCGTCAAAATTAAGCTTTGATTGCGTTAATCACAACTTTTGTATAAGGTTGACGGTGACCTTGTTTACGGTGAGAGTCTTTACGACGTTTGTATTTGAAAGTTACAACTTTCTTTTGACGGCCTTGTTTTTCAACAGTTCCTTCAACAGTTGCACCTGCTACGAATGGAGCACCAACTTTAACGTTTTCTCCACCTACAAATACTACTTCTTCGAAAGTCACTTTGTCGCCAGCTTCTGCGTTTAATTTTTCAACGTAGATTGCTTGACCAACTTCAACTTTAACTTGTTTACCACCAGTTTTTACGATTGCGTACATATTGCACCTCCTATATTTTAGACTAAGACTCGCCAGTTTAAAGTGCCGATTCCGGTCTTTTGTACTCTAATCCGAGCGGTTGTAGCTGTGGTGCTTCACAATTACAACATGAATAGTTTAACAGAGATTTCTAACTAAGTCAAGCAAAAGCTCGGACAATTAAAATGAAAATTAGCCGACGATTCTTTTGCGAACCAATCGGCTAATTTATCTTTAACGATTTAACATTTTTTCTAATTCTACTTGTGTAAACGGCGTTGCTTCATCTTCATGAACACGTTCGATATTTGCTCCTAATGCACGTAGTTTATGATGGAATTGATAATATCCACGATCTAAGTATTTTAACTCAGTGACACGTGTATAGCCTTTTGCCACCATACCCGCAATAATTAAAGCTGCTGCTGCACGTAAATCAGTTGCTTTTACTTGAGCACCTTGTAATTGTGATTCCTGATTCATCACTGCAGTTCTACCTTCAATCATAAACTCTGCATTCATACGGCGTAATTCTTCTAAATGATTGAAACGATTTTCGAATACTGTTTCTGTCATTGTACTTACACCTGAAGCTAGTAATTGAACAATTGTCATTTGCGCTTGCATATCTGTTGGGAATCCTGGATGTGGTAATGTCTTAACATCTGTTGGTTTTAATGTTTCTGGTCCAATCACACGAATTCCATTTTCTTTTTCAATAAATTGAACACCCATTTCAGATAATTTGGAAATTAATGGTTGATTATGTTCAGCAATCGCATCTTCAACGAAAACATCTCCCCTAGTAACTGCTGCAGCAACCATAAATGTTCCTGCTTCAATTCTATCAGGGATAATCGAATGAATCGTACCTTCTAAGTGATCTACCCCTTCGATACGAATGTTTTCAGTACCTGCACCGATAATTTTTGCACCCATTTTGTTTAAAATATTTGCTAAATCAACAATTTCAGGCTCTCTTGCTACATTTTCTAATAAAGTCGTTCCTTTGGCTAAAGTCGCTGCCATCATTAAGTTTTGAGTCGCTCCAACTGATGGGAAATCCATATAAATTCTCGCGCCCACTAATTGATCAGCATGTGCTTCTACATAGCCATCTGCTTGAGTAATGGTTGCACCCATTGCTTCAAATCCTTTTAAATGCAAATCAATTGGACGAGTCCCAATTGCACAACCACCTGGCATTGCGACACGAGCATGACCAAATCTTGCTAAAAGTGGACCCATTACAACGATTGACGCACGCATCTTACTTACAAATTCAAATGCCGCGGTTGTTTGAACATCTTTTGTTGCATTTAGAGTAATGGCTTTTTCCTCTTCATCAAATGTACTAGTGACATTTAAACTATTTAATACTGCTAGCATCGTATGTACATCCGATAAATTCGGTACATTTGTTAAATGTGTTACCCCATACTCCGCTAAAATACTCGCTGCTAAAATTGGAAGCACAGCATTTTTTGCTCCCTCTACTTTTACCGTTCCATTTAGACGTGTACCACCTTGTACAATCATCTTTTCCATGTTCCAAACCTCCAAGGTTACTTACTCGTAATGAATTGAATAATTGAATTGATTAAATCGGATATCGAAAAAATTGCACTAGAAGCACCTACTCCTAAAAAAAGTGCGACTAACATCATAAATAGTCTTGCTTGTTCAATTCGATTTTTTAATATGATTTTTTCTAAATTTATACACTGTAATGACCAATAAGCTAGGATAATCATCGCTAGGGTCATGATTAATCTAAAAACTTGTGTAAATGTTGTCATGTAGGTCTCCTTATCTCCTATATTGATAGAGATACTGCCCCATTATCTTACCATATTTTGTACGAAATTAAAAGATTTTACCCCTTAACTTTCACATGCTTTCAAAAGTTTTTTCTCATTTTCATTTATTTGAAAATTCGGATTAATTACGAAAAAAGTAGTTGAACTCTTTTAACGAATTCAACTACTTTTACGATTGATATTTACTTTTCTTGATTATTAGATAGCCCTACACCCTTTAGAATTTCTAATACTTCCGGGCTAAATACAGCATTTGTTTCTTCAGTATTTGATGAAGTATCTTCTGTATTTTTAATACTTGCTTGTACCGGTACTTCTACGTCATTCATTGAATAAACGTTACCATCTTTATCTTTGTATTCCACATGTACTTTTACAACTTCTTTTGCGCTTGTTTCTGGTTGATGTTCAGTCATTGTTATCCCTCTATTCTTATTGAACTAAAAACATTCAAATTCTCTCTCTATTAAAGTATATGATACCTATTACACATAGTCAACGAATACTGTTTCCAACGCAAAAAAAGACTGAAACACTAAGGTTTCAGTCTTCTCTCATCATTATTTAGTTCATACTTTTAATGATTATTCTTCGTCTTTTTTCTTAGCTAATGCTGGTGCTGCTAATCCTAATCCACCTAAGATTGCTAACACTGCTGGAGTAAAGACGTTCATTTCAGCCATACCTGTATTTGGTAATTCTTGTTTTGCAACTGAAGCTTGTGCTTGAGATGTTACTTGAGCATTTGCTGGAGTTGCTGGAGTTGCTGGAGTTGCTGGTGTAGCTGGTTGTGCAGGAGTTGCAGGTTGTTCTGCTTGTCCTGGTGTTGCTGGTTCAACAGGATTTTGATTTGGTGCAGTTGCTTTCTTATAATGGTGGAATACTGTACCATTCTTATCTGTTGTTGTTTTATCGAACACATATCCTTCAAGAGCTTTAGGATCTTTCAACCCTTCTTCAGGTGAAGTGATATCTTTACCATTTTCATCCACGAAACGTGTTACCACTTTATTAACTTGTGGTGCTGGTGTTCCTGGTGATGGTTGTGGTTGAGAATCACGTTTTGGAGTTACTGTTACTGGCACTTCTAATTCAATTACTTCTCCAGTTGGTAATTTCACTTTCACTTTAACACTTGGTTTTTGACCAGCTGTTTCAGTAGTTGGAATTTCTCCAACTTCAACAATTTCCCATCCAGATTCTTTAGGAATGTCAACGTGTTTCTTAACATCTTCTTTTGTAATTGGTGTTCCTTGAGGTACAACGATTGGTGTTACAGTCGGAGTAGCAATTACTGGTACTTGTACTTTAATTGTTTTACCATTTGGTAATTTAACTGTAACTGTTGCTGATGGTCTTACACCTGCAGGGAATGTTTCAGGGAATTCTGGTTCTCCAACGATTTCCCATCCAGTTACTCCTGGAATTTCGATGTGTTTTTCTACATCTTTTTTAGTTAATTTAGTTCTTTCTGGAACGATAATTGGTGTAACTTTTGGTTCTACCACATTAACTACTACAGGAACTCGTACAATTTCTTTACCATCTTTATCCTTAACAATAACAACAGCTTCTTTTTTACCTGGTTTAGAAGTATCTACTGGTGTATCGTATTCGAATGTAGCTCCTTCTGGGTAATTTCCTGGTGTAATGTTGTCTTTTGGATTTGGAGTATCACCTTTTGGTACAAGTTGTTCTTTACCTTCAACCACTGTTACTGGTACTTTAACTGTTGTTTTGTACTCTTTACCATTGACAGTGTAAATCACTGGTACTTCTACTTCTCCAGCTTTTCCTGGCTCTGAAGTTTTTGGTACTGTAACATTTGTTAAATCAACTTTAACAGTTGCTCCTTCAGGAAGTTTTTTCTTGAATTCTTCGTTGTTGATTGCATTTTCTGCATCTTTACCAACTTTATCTTTTAATTCTTTTTCTGGAAGATCTTTTGGTACAATTACTGAACCTGCTGTTGGTTTTGGTAATACTGTTACTGGAACTTTTACTTTCTCAGTTACTTTTCCATTGTCATAAGTTACTGGTACTTCTACTGTTACATCTTTAGCTCCAGCTTTTCCAGTTGTATCTGGTAATGTTGTTGGTTCTCCAACTGTTCCACCTTGTCCTGGTGTTACGGCATCTTTAGCTTCAGTTGGTTTATCACCTTCGAATACCACAACTGGTTTTGGAGTTGACCCAACTACTGTTACTGGTACTTCTACTTCTTTTGTTCCAATAACGTTTCCTTTATCATCCGTATATTCAATAACTACTGTTGCTGGTTTTGGTTTTCCTGTTTCAGTTACTTCAGCTGTTGTTGGTGTTGTTCCTGCTTTTACTTCTTTAACTTTTACAGTTACACCTTCAGGAAGTTTATCTTTTGGTAATGCTTTAACTACTTCTTCAGCTTTTGCTTTAACTGCATCTTCTAGTTTTTCGCTTCCTTTAAGAACTGTTAACCCATCTGGTTTCACTAATGGTAATACTTTAACCACTGCAGGTACTTCTACAAGTTTATCTTCACCATTTTTAGCAACTACTGTTACTTTCTTGTCTCCAGGTGTTGTTGTATCAACTGGTTCTTTATAAGTGAATGTAGTTCCTTCTGGGTATTGTTCAGGATCAATACTTTCATCAGCTGATGGTTGTGGTTTAGCTGGATCTTCGAACACATATTGTGTCTTAGGATCTACTACCATAACTTTAGCTGGTACTTCAACTAAAGTGTTTCCATCTAATTCCGCTACAACTGTTACTTCTTTTTCACCTGCTGTTGTTGTATCAACTGGTTCTTTATACTTAAATGTTGTTCCTTCTGGATATTCTTCTGGAGTAATACTTGATTTAACATCTGGTTGTGGCTTCTTAGGATCTGCAACAACAAATTGTGGTTTACTATCAACTACACGCACTGTTGCTGGTACTTCTACTAGTACTTTATCTCCTTGTTTAACAACTACTGTTACTTTCTTATCTCCAGGTGCAGTTGTATCTACTTCTTCTTTGTATTCATATGTTGCATCATCTGGATAGTCTGAAGTATCAATATTATCTTCTGGAGAAGGTTGTTTTTTATCTTCACTTGCTGCTACTAATTGTGGATATCCTTTCACAACTTTCACTGGTACATTAATAGTTTCATCTCCAGTTGGATATTTAACTGTAGTTGGTACTACTACGTCTGTGGCTCCAGCTTTACCAGTTGTATCTGGTAAATTCGCATCAGTTGGATCTTGTACTGTTCCACCTTCATCTGGTGTAACTGCTTCTTTTACCTTAGCTGGATCTGGTTTTTGACCTTCTACAACATAGACAGGTTTCACTTCTGAACCTTTAACATTTACTGTTACTGGAATTTCTGAATTATAAGTTGTTCCGTCTGGTGATGTAAATGTTACTGGAACTTTTACAACTACTGGTTCACCTTTTTTATTAGCAATATCAGCAGGAATTTCTGGAATTTCTCCTACTGTTACTTTATAACCTGTTGGCACTTTTTGTGGGAAGTCAGGAGTTTTAATTAACTCTTCTGCTTTAGCTTTTAGAGTATCCTTAACTTTATCTGGTGTGCTTCCTTTTGGCACTTCAATTTCCCCACTTGTTTTAGGAAGAACAGTAACTGGTACTGTTACATTTTCTGTAATCTCTGTTCCATTTACGTTATGAGTAACTGTTGTCGGAATAGTTAATCCTATTTCTCCTGCTTTTCCATCAGTTTTGAAGATATCAGTTGCTTTTGGTTCATTAGCTGTACCTTTTTTGCCATCAATCTCTTTTGGTTCAACTTTTTCTTTAACACTAGCAGGTGTAATTTCATCACCTTCAAATACTACAACAGATTTTGTTTTAGATTCAACAACGTTTACTTCGATGTCAACTGTTGTTTCAAATGTTTTACCATCTACTGTATAAGTTACAGGTACTTTAACAACCCCACGACCATCTTCAGCAACTTTCGTAATTGCGATATTATCTTTATTAACCAAAGTTGAACCATTAGTATCACCTAATGCAGCTGTACCAGTAACATCGTTTAATAATTTAGTAAACTCTGGAGTTTTAATCGCTTCTTGAGCTTTCGCATAAGCAATTGCTTTTAATTGTTCATCAGTTGTGTTAATTGGTACGGTAATGACTGAGTTAGTTTGTAAACTATTAATGAAGATTTCTCTACCATATTTGTGGTTTGGATCATCTGAATTTGCTAAACCATTACGGTTAAATTCATTTTCATAAGCTGGTTTTAATCCATTTGCAGTATATGAGTACAGTCTGTTACCTTCTGCATCCGTATCTCCAAAACCACTCTTAACTGTTACTTTAAAGTCAGCTGGTCCTACGAAGTTATCTGCTGCTGTAAATGGAATACTTGTTTTACGAGAGTTTGTCTCTGCAGCAGCCATACGATTTCCGGCTGGTACGTTATAAGTTAATTTTCCACCTTTTGAGTTATCACTTGGATCGTTAGGAACCCATTTGATTGTATTTGCCCAAACATTTCCTAACCAGTTTGATCCACCATTGGCATTGTAGATTTTATCTTCTAACGTTACACCTTTAGGAACTTCTACTGTCACTTCAACATTTGATGCAGCATAGTAGTCAATATTCATTCCACCAGTGTTTTTAATATCGATATCAAATACACCTTTTTGACCTTTATCATAAATTGTATCTTTTGTATATCCGAATTCAAAACTTTTGTTTCCTGAACGAACATTAGTTAATACTTCAGCAGATGGAGCAGTTGCGATACCAATACCACCGATTAAGTAACCATCTTTAATATTGATTTTGTTATCATTAATTAAAGTATTTGTTCCTTGACTTCCAGCTTCAATTAACACTTTAATTTTTGTAGTTTCTGCTGGAATATCATAAATACGGTCTAAGTGGTTCCATCCATTAGCAGCCAAAGCAGCTTGTTCTGTTGTTAATGGTCCATTTTTACCTTCAACTGGTTTGATTTCTTTACCAGTAAATGCATCTACGATTGTTAATTTAACTCTTTCACCTGCAGAAGTTGATGTAGAACCACCATATGCTGCACTGTGAATTAAGTTAACGTTTAGACGAGAATTTCCGTTTACATCGAATTCTTTAGAAAGTGTTGTACCTTTACTTCCTAATTCAAGGTAGTAATCACGGTTTTTAACTTCACCAAACACATTTTTTCTCATTACATCAATTGTTGGAGTTACTGAAGGAACAGCACCACTACCATTAACATAACTTTTCTCACCTGATGTTTGGTATTTTTTCAATTCTCCATCGTTTGAATAGATTTTTGATTTAGGAACTTCACGTGTACTTGGTTGTCCATCTTTATCTGTAACATTTGTCACATCAAGAGGTTTAACCGCATTAACTTTGTCCCCTTTTTCAATTTTCCAACCATTTAACATACCAGCTTCTGCATCAGCTTTTGTAATAGCTTTTTCTTGCCAGTTATATGTTGCACTACCGATTGGATCTTTTGCATTTGGAACATTATTTACTTTATTAGTAATGTCACGACCACTTTCGTATTGTTTAGCAATTGTTTCTGATTTTTTATCTGCATCAGTGAATGTTACTTTGTCTCCGAAACCTTCTTTTAAGCTTTCGAATACACCGTTTTTAGGGTTGTTACCATAAGCAGCATGGTTTTCACTAACAGGAGCACCTAATTCAGTTTTTCCTGCTAAATAGAATGCTAATAAATCACGTTCTGATTTAACAGCTTCTGCTTGTTGACTCATTGCTTGAGCTGATGTTTTATCTGCAGCATTTGCTTTAGTTACTACACCATTAGCTTTTTCAATAACTTTAGTGTAAGTATCAATTACTGCTTGATCTTTTTTATTCGCATCTTTTGCTTTTTGTTCATCAAGTTTAGCTTGAATTTTAGCAATATTTGCTTGTAATTCAGTTAAAGCGTTATCTCTTTCAGCTTTGTATTTAGCTGCTTCTTCTGCCGAGTTAGCTGCAGTCGTATCTACTGCTCTAAATCCACTTTCACCTTGACCAGGAATCGCTTGACCATTACGTGGATCTTGGTTTTTGTTTTCTTTTTCTTCTTTCTTTTCTGCAGTTGCTTTTGGCATACTTTCAACAACGAAAGCTTTTCCGTTTACTGCTGATGTAGCTTTTGCTACTTCTTCTTTTGTTGCAGCTTCATTTGCAACTACAGCTTTTGCACTTGCTAATTCTGCTTTTGCAGACTCAATTGCTGAAGCTGTTTTTTCAGTTGATGCTGCTTTTTCTAAAGCTGCTTCTAAACGAGCAATAGCTGAAGTTAAGCCTGATTTATCAACTTTCTCAACTACTTGTTTGTTATCTTTATTAGCAGTTTCTACTGCTTCTGTAGTTGGAGTTGTTGCAGTTGCTTCTTCAGCAGCTTGAACATTTACCCCACCTAATACTGCTAATCCAGATGCAATGGCTACACTTGCTACCCCTACACTGAACTTACGAATACTATATCTTAAAAAACGTTGTGCTTGAATCGCACGAAGATTACGCTTATCTTTCATCGTTTTCCTCCTTTTATTAAAAGAATTTTGTTATTTCTTATAGAATTCTGTATAGTTTTCTATTTAAAAAGATTTTATATCACAACATGTGAAATGTCAAAGAATTTTAATATCATTTTCATAAATTACATATTTCTGTAAAAATTGTATAAAAACATTATAATATCAATGATTCTTTTAATACTTCTTTCATTTTTACACACGGATTTTTTCATAAATATTTCGTTTCAAAACATTGTGAATACAATTTTTTATTATCAACAGAACTTTCTTTTTGTTTTTAAAACAGATTCGGAATTTTACTTATTTTAGTTTGCTTTTAATATATACTTCTTTAATTTTAATTAAAAAATATATTATTTCGTAAATTTATTCCTTGTATCCATAAATCCTTCTACCTTCTATTAAGAATTGAATTTCTTACAAAAAAACGACTGAAACTTTCCGTTTCAGTCGTTTTTCTATCATTTTCGTTAATTCATAACATTTATGATTATTCTTCGTCTTTTTTCTTAGCTAATGCTGGTGCTGCTAATCCTAATCCACCTAAGATTGCTAACACGGCTGGTGTAAAGACATTCATTTCAGCCATACCTGTATTTGGTAATTCTTGTTTTGCAACTTTAGCTTGTGATTGAGCATTTGCTGGAGTTGCTGATGTAGCTGGTTGTGCAGGAGTTGCAGGTTGTTCTGCTTGTCCTGGTGTTGCTGGTTCAACAGATTGAGATGTTGGTGCAGTTGCTTTCTTATAGTGGTGGAATACTGTACCATTCTTATCTGTTGTTGTTTTGTCGAACACATATCCTTCAAGAGCTTTAGGATCTTTCAATCCTTCTTCAGGTGAAGTGATATCTTTACCATTTTCATCCACAAAACGAGTTACCACTTTATTAACTTGTGGTGCTGGTGTCGCTGGTGATGGTTCTGGTTGAGGAATTAATGATTGTTTTGGAGTTACTGTTACTGGTACTTCTAATTCAATAACATCTCCACTTGGTAATTTCACCTTAACTTTAACGCCTGGTTTTTGCCCAGCTGTTTCTGTTGTTGGGATTCCTTGAACATCAACAATTTCCCATCCATCTTCTTTTGGAAGTTCGATATGACCAATCACATCTTCTTTAGTAATTGGTGTTCCAACTTCTACTACGATTGGTGTTACTTTTGGTGTTACGATTACTGGTACTTGAACAGTAACAATATCACCATTTGGTAATTTAACTTTTACTGGTACTGTTGGTTTTGCACCTGGAGTTGTTGTTGTTGGAATTTCTCCAACTTCTTCTATTTCAGCACCTTTTGGTAATTCAACATGTTTCTTCACGTCATCTTTAGTAATTGGTGTTCCAACCTCTACTACGATTGGTGTTACTTTCACATTTGTTGCAGGTGTTTCTTTTGGAGTTACTTTTACTGGTACTTTAACTTCTTTAGTAGTAATTACATTTCCATCTTTATCTTTGTATGTAACTATTACTGTAACAGAACCTTTATCTCCTGGTGTTTCTGTTCCTGGAGTTGTTGGATGTTGATTTTCTTCAACTGTAATTGTTACTCCATCTGGTAATGTAACTTTTCCAATTGTTTCTTTCACTTTATCAATAACTGCTTTTTCAAGTGTAGCTTTATCTGTATCTTTTGGTACTACTACACCTTCTGGAGAAACTTTTGGTAATACTGATACTGGTACTTCTACTGTTTCTTCTCCACCATCTTTATAAGTAACTTTTGTTGTTACTTTAACATCTTTATCTCCAACTTTACCTTCTGTTGTTGGGATAGCTTTGTTGATATCCTCATCAGTTACAGGTGTTTTAGTTCCATCTGTGTCAGGAGTGATTGCTTTGTTTACATCATCAGCTTTTGGTTTGTCACCTTCAACAACGTAAACAGGTTTAATGTCTGAACCTTTCACATTTACTGTTACTGGAATTGTAGTTGTGTAGTCTTTTCCATCAACTGTGTATGTTACTGGTACTTCTACTGTTGTTACTCCAGTTCCTTTTTTAGCAGTTACTGTTTCTTCAATAGCTTTTGTTACATCACCTACAGTTACTTTCGCATCTTTTGGTAATTTATCTGTAAAGTCTTTTGCTTTAACTGCTTCTTCAGCTTTAGCTTTAGCTAATTCCTTCAATTTATCTGAAGTTGTATTCTTAGCTACTGTTACTTCACCTTTTGCTACTGGTAATACTGTTACTGGTACTGTCACTTTCTCTGGATCTTTCATTCCTGGATAAGTTACTGGTACTTCTACTGTTACATCTGTAGCTCCTGCTTTTCCAGCTGTTTCTGGTAATGTTGTTGGTTCTCCAACTGTTCCACCTTGTCCTGGTGTTACTGATTCTTTAACTTTATCTTTTTCAGGAGTTGTTCCTTCAAACACTACTACTGATTTTGGTGTTGAACCAACCACTGTTACTGGCACTTCTACTTCTTTAGTTCCAATAACGTTTCCTTTATCATCCGTATATTCAACAACTACTGTTGCAGGTTTTGGTTTTCCTGTTTCAGTTATTTCAGCTGTTGTTGGTGTTGTTCCTGCTTTCACTTCTTTAACTTTAACTGTTACGCCTTCTGGAACTTTATCTTTTGGTAAAGCTGCAACAACTTCTTCAGCTTTAGCTTTAACTGCAGCTTCTAAGTTTTCGCTTCCTTTTAGAACTGTTAATCCTTCTGGTTTCACTAATGGTAATACTTTAACGACTGCAGGTACTTCTACTAGTTTATCTTCACCATTTTTAGCAACTACTGTTACTTTCTTGTCTCCAGGTGTTGTTGTATCAACTGGTTCTTTATACTCAAATATTGTTCCATCTGGGTATTGTTCAGGGTTGATACTTTCTTCAGCTGAAGGTTGTGGTTTCTTAGGATCTTCGAACACATATTGTGTTTCAGGACTTACTACCATTACTTTAGCTGGTACTTCAACAATTGTTTTTCCATCTAATTTAGCTAAAACGACTACATCTTTTTCACCTGCTGTTGTTGTATCAACTGGTTCTTTATATTCAAATTTAGTTCCTTCTGGATATTCATCTGGAGTAATGCTTGAATTAACATCAGGTTGTGGTTTCTTAGGATCCGCAACAACAAATTGTGGTATGCTATCTACGACACGTACTGTTGCAGGTACTTTTACTAATTCGTTACCATCCTTATCCGTTACGATAACCTTAACTTCTTTATCTCCAATTGATGATGTATCAGGTTCTTTTTCATAAGTGAATTTTGCACCTTCTGGATAATCAGCTGGGTCAATGCTATCTTCTGCTTTTGGAGCAGTTTTAGGATCTACTGGTACGATTTGTGGAGTACCTTCTACTACTGTTACTGGAACTTTAATTACAGTAGTTTTTTCTTCACCATTAACCGTATATTTAACAGTTACTGGTACTTCTCCATCTTCAGTTAATGCAGGGATTTCTCCAACTGTCATATTATCTTTATCAAACGTTACTCCATCTGGAAGTTTGTTTGTATAAGTTTCACCAAGTGCAGCTTTTGCTTTTTCAAGAATTTTAGCTTTTGCTTCTTCTTTATCACTATTTTTCGCAACAAGAATTTCATCTGCTTTTGGTTTTGGTAATACAGTTACAGGTACTTCAACATTCTCTGTAATTGTAGTTCCTTCAACATTATAAGTAACTGTTGTTGGTACTTTAAGGCCAGTTTGTCCAACTTTACCGTTTGTATCGAAAATGTCAGTCGCTTGTGGTTCGTTAGCTTTACCAGCTTTTTTATTGATTTCAGCTGGAGTTACATTTTCTTTAACTGTTGCTGGAGCAATTTCATCGCCTTCAAACACTACCACTGGTTTAGTTGTAGATTTAACAACGTTTACTTCTACATCAACTGTAGTTTCATAAGTTTTACCATCTGCTGTATAAGTTACAGGGACTTTAACGATTCCACGTCCATCTTCAGCAATTTTAGTAATTTCTACTTTATCTTTAGAGCTAATTTGAATATTTGAAAGACTTCCAGTAGTATCACCAAGTGTTGCTGTTGCTTTCATTTTTTCTAATAATTGAGTAAAGTTAGCAGATGCAACTTCCTCTTTAGCTTTTGCGATTGCTACTTCTTTTAATTGATCATCAGTTGTATTAATTGGAACTGTAACAACAGTACTTCCTTTTAAGCTGTTGATAAAGATAACTTTTCCGTATACATGGTCAGGGTTGTCAGAATCTGCAAGACCATTACGGTTAAATTGATTTGAATAGTCTGGATCTCCACCTAATGCAGTGTATGAATATAATCTATTTCCTAAAGCATCAGTATCTCCAAATCCACTCTTCACAGTAACTTTAAAATCAGCTGGTCCAATGAAATTATCTGCAGTTGTAAATGGAATTTCTGTTTTACGTGATCCACCTTCAGCAGCTGGCATACGATTTCCTGCAGGAACTTTATAAGTAATTGTTCCACCTTGTGTTTTATCAGCAGGATCATTTGGTGTCCAGACAATATCATTTGCATAAGTATTTCCTAAATATGCACCCCCACCATTAGCGTTATAAATTTTATCTTCTAATGTTACACCTTTTGGTACTTTTACTGTGACTTCTACTTTTTGAGCTGTGTAATAATCAATATTCATTCCACCAGTGTTTTTAATATCGATATCAAATACACCTTTTTGACCTTTTTCATAAATAGTATCTTTTGTATATCCATATTCACCAGTTTTATTTTCAGAACGAACATTTGTTACTACTTCTGCAGCAGGTGCTGTCGCAATACCAATTCCACCAACAATATAACCATCTTTTAACTTAATATTATTGTCATTGATTAAAGAATTTGAACCTTGTTCTCCGGCTTCAATTAATACTTTAACTTTAGTAGTTCCTTCAGGAATATCATAAAGTCTATCTAAATGTGTCCAACCTGTTCCAGAATATGGCCCTTGTTCTGTTGTTAATGCACCATTTTTACCATCAACTGGTTTGATTTCAGCTCCAGTGAAGGCATCAACAATTTTTAATTTAACACGCTCCCCAGCATCTGTTGCTGTAGAACCACCATATCCACCACTGTGAATTAAACTTACTGTTAAACGAGAATTTGCATTTACATCATACTCTTTAGAAAGAGTTGTTCCTTGACTACCTAATTCCAAGTAATAATCGCGGTTCTTCACTTCTCCAAATGTATTATTTTGCATTCCTAGAACTCTTTTAGTAGGATCATCTGAAGCTCTTCCAGTTATTGTTGGCATTGCTAGTGGTACTAAACCACT
The DNA here is from genome assembly GCF_963528315.1 of uncultured Granulicatella sp. GTDB lineage: Bacteria > Bacillota > Bacilli > Lactobacillales > Aerococcaceae > Granulicatella. Next base: position 16,521 of record NZ_CAURVV010000021.1, read on the forward strand.
ACCATTAACGTAACTTACTTCACCTGAAGTTTGATATTTTAATAATTCTCCATCATTTGTGTAAACTTTAGATTTCCATACTTCACGGTCACTTGTATTACCATCTTTATCTGTAACATTCGTTACATCAAGCGGTTTAACAGCGTTAACTTTTTCACCAACTTCAATTTTCCAACCATTTAACATACCAGCCTCTGCATCAGCTTTTGTAATAGCTTTTTCTTGCCAGTTATATGTTGCACTACCGATTGGATCTTTTGCATCTGGTAAATTTTTGATTTTATTTGTTAAATCTCGTCCACTTTCATATTGTTTAGCTACTGTAAATGATTTTTTATCTGCATCTGAGAAAGTTACTTTATCTCCAAAACCTTCTTTTAAGCTTTCAAACACACCGTTAGAAGGGTTATTCCCGTATCCTGCATGGTTTTCACTTACTGGAGCTCCTAAATCAGCTTTTCCATCTAAGTATAATTTTAATAAATCACGTTCAGATTTAACAGCTTCAGCTTGTTGACTCATTTCTTTAGCTGATGTTGCATCTGCTGCTTTTGCTGCTGTTGCAATCCCTTCAGCTTTTTCAATTACTTTTTTATATGTTTCAATTTTAGCTAAATCTTGTTTATTAGCAGCTTTTCCTTCTTCTGCCGCAAGTTCAGCTTTAATTTTAGCAATATTAGCTTCTAATTCTGGTAAAGCTGCATCTCTTACACCTTTATATTTAGTTGCTTCTTCTGCTGAGTTAGCTGCAGTTGTATCTACTGCTCTAAATCCACTTTCACCTTGTCCAGGAATGGCTTGCCCATTACGTGGATCTTGGTTTTTGTTTTCTTTTTCTTCTTTCTTTTCTGCAGTTGCTTTTGGCATACTTTCAACAACGAAAGCTTTGTTGTTTAATTCTTTAGCAGCTTTATCTACATCTGCTTGTGTAGCAGTTTCGTTAGCTACTAACGTTTTTGCATTTGCTAACTCTGCTTTTGCAGCCTCAATTGTTGAAGCTGTTTTATCGTTTGAAGCAGCTTTTTCAATTGCAGCTTCTAAGCGAGAGATAGCTGAACTTAAGTTAGCTTTATTTGCTTTCTCTGCAACTACTTTATTTTCTTTATTCTCTTTGTTTTCTTTATTTGCATTAGCTGTTGCTACTTCTTCAGTAGCTGGAGTTTTTGTAGTTACTTCTTCAGCAGCTTGAACATTTACTCCACCTAATACTGCTAATCCAGATGCAATGGCTACACTTGCTACCCCTACACTGAACTTACGAATACTATATCTTAAAAAACGTTGTGCTTGAATCGCACGGAAATTACTATTTTTCTTCATCATCTTCTCCTTTAGTAAAACTAATATTTTTAACAAATATTCAAAGTAAAGTTTTATATTTTTATTTAACTATAAAGCTCTTTTTAGGATATTTGTTCCATAGTATGTTTTAGATTTTTTATGACAATATTTTCAATTATTATTCATTTGTTTTAAAATTTCATAACAATTGCCTAAAAGAATCCAAAAAAATAAATCCCTTGGCAATCTTTCACCAATAAGATTTGCTATGTATGGTTTCTATTCAACTTTTACTTACTAGATTCATCCTCCTTCATGAAGTAATCATCTTAGAAAAATGTTGCAGCTGCATGAGTTAAATATTTTTGAGGTATTAATTACGGGTAATGGGTAAGATATATTTTCCATGCAGCTACTCTTTTTTCTATTTGGTAGATATATTTATGAACTTTGCATAAAATTTCGTTTCGGACTCATTATATATATATCGCTAAAAATATATATTATTTAAGTTATGAAAATCGTGTAAAAAATCACTTTTCACAAAGCACATATTAATCTTACCTGTATGGTATAGGATATATAATATCAAATCTCAAACTAAAATCAATAGATTTTCCCCTTGGGTGAAAAAATTAGATAATAAAGGGCTTTCATTAAAGAAATATTAATTATATAAAATTTCATACATCAAACTCTTGAATACTATACGTTTGTTGGAATTATATGTATTAATACATTTTTAATTTTCATTTGTTATATAAAAAATCCTGTCAGTGATTTCTCACTAACAGGATTTATCGAACTCTCTCTTTATTCAGTTATATTATTTATTCCTCTTCTTCTTTTTTTCTAGGAATCATAAATCCTAATCCTAAAAGAATAGAAGCAACTGCACTAGAGAATATTCGCAATTCACTACCCATACCAGTTTTTGGAAGGATTTGTTGTTTTTCTTGAGTTTGACGAGCAACTCTATCTTCATTTGTTTGTTGTTCACTTGAAGCTTGAGTTGAATGAGCATCATCTGGTGTTTGTTGTGGTTCTTCTACATTCGTATAGATATTTCTATTCGGTTCACTAACTCGATTCTCAAGAACTTCCCGTTTTCTAAAGATGTGAGTTACGATATCTCCATCTTTATTTTTCTCTGTTCTTAAGAATTCGAACCCTTCAATTTCACCATGTTCAAATGCTTCATTTTCTTCTCCTAAAACTTTAGGTGCTTTTGCATCTGCTGGTTTCAACTCATTACCATTTTCATCAATCCATCTTGTCATAATTAATTTGACTTTTGGACTTTCTACTGGATCAGGTAATTCTCCATTCACTCCTCCATTAAACTCTGGAGCCTCATGAATTGGAGTATCTGGAGTATTTACTCCTCCATTAAATTCTGGGACTTCTTCTTGAGTCTCTGGTTCTCCATTCACTCCACCATTAAATTCTGGCACTTCATAAATTGGAGAATCTGGGGTACTTACTCCTCCGCTGAATTCTGGTACTTCCAAAATTTCTGGTACACCTTTTGCATATGCAAATAACAATTCATCACGAGGAATAGTATGACTGACTTTTGTTTCCGGATCAGTGATTGTTACATTACCTTTTGAATCAACAGTTATGTCTTTTCCTGGATTTGCTTTTTTCACGTTTTCCTTCACTTTATCTTGTTCTTCTTGTGTTAAATTATCAGGATCTTTCACTGGTACTTTTCCTTTTGGAACTACTGGAGTGAAGTCTTCTGGATTTACATTTATTGTAACTTCAACATCTTCTGTACTCTTATCTGGATAAGTAACAGTTACTACTCCTTTTTTCTCACCATGCTTAGAAGTATCTGGAATATTTCCATCTTTCCATTCAAATATTGTACCTTCTGGTAAGTCTTTAGCATTATCAACACTATCTTTTGCCAATGGCACTTGAGCATGTTCTACCGTTTGTGCTTTTGGTTGTGGATCGTAATCGTCTTTTTGTGGCGTTACTTCAACCATTACAGGTACTTCTTCCGTACTATTATCTGGGTAAGTGATTAATACTTTTCCTGGTTTACTTCCTGGTGTTGAATTTGTATCTGGTTTTTCTACCCATGTGTACGTTGTGCCTTTTGGTAAGCCATCTGTATTGATACTTCCTTCTGCACTTGGCTCACTGCCGTGTTTAGCCGTTTGGTTCGGTTCTTTTGCCGTTGGATTGAACGTGTCACTTTGTTTCTTAACTGTGACAGGTACTTCGACTTCATCTTCCGTTCCATCTGGATAATGAACTAACGCTACTCCTGGATGACTACCCGGTGTGCTAACATCTGGCCTTGTCTTCCATGTAACAGTTGTTCCTTCTGGTAACCCTGTTTTGTTTACACTTGTTTCTGGATCTGGTACGTGTCCATTGTCCACTTCTTGAGGGATTCCAGTTGGTGTGTATTCATCTTTTTGTGGCGTTACGTTTACCGTTACCGTCACTTCTTCCGTACTCTTATCTGGATATGTGATTAATACTTTTCCTGTCTTACTTCCTGGTTTACTTGTGTCTGGTTGTTCTGACCAGCTATAGTTTGTTCCTGCTGGTAAGTCATTTGTATTAATACTTTTCTCTGGATCTGGTACTTCTTTATGACGAACCGTTTGGTTCGGTTCTTTTGCCGTTGGATTGAACGTGTCACTTTGTTTCTTAACTGTGACAGGTACTTCGACTTCATCTTCCGTTCCATCTGGATAATGAACTAACGCTACTCCTGGATGACTACCCGGTGTGCTAACATCTGGCCTTGTCTTCCATGTAACAGTTGTTCCTTCTGGTAACCCTGTTTTGTTTACACTTGTTTCTGGATCTGGTACGTGTCCATTGTCCACTTCTTGAGGGATTCCAGTTGGTGTGTATTTTCCACGCATTGATGAAACTGTAATATTCACTAATTTCGACGTAGAGTTTCCAGCCTTATCTCTAGCTACTATCGTTACACCATACATTACATTGTCAGAATCAATTCTCGGTACTTCTCTAACACCCTCTTTGAACACAATTGTTCCAGAAGCTTGATCAAATGTTAAGAATGAAGGCATATTATTCACTTCAATTGTAGCAATTCCACTACCATTTGCATTATCTTTTGCCTCAACCTTCATAGGAGGTAACGTTTTATCTAAAGCCGTCATTTCCCAGTTTGTATGTTCTGCTGGTGTTTGAATTGTTGGATCCGTAACATCTTTAACTTTCAATGGAATTGTAACTTCTTGTTCTGAACCATCAATATACGTTACTTTTGCTTGTATTGTTTGGTCTCCATATGCCTCAGTATTAATTGATGTTTTGGCTTCAACTGTTGCAATTTTGGCATTTCCATTCTCACCTTGCGCATTTGTCGCAGTTACTGCTCCTTTTAACATTTCTGGAGTAACTGATACATTTTGATTCACTTCAATTTGTGTTCCAGTCGCTGTAAAATCTTCACTTACTTTTCTCACTGTTACATTTACTGTCACTACATCTTTTGAACCATCTGGATAAGTAATTTCGACTTCACCCGTTGTTACACCCGGTGTACTTACTACAGGTGGTGTCTTCCAAGTTACAGTTGTACCTTCTGGTAATCCTGCTTTATCTACACTTCCATTAGGATCTGGAACTTGTCCATAACTTGTATTTTGTGGAATTGGCGTAGGATTAGTCTTCGCACTCATTGATGACACTGTAATTTTTGCTGTTCTTTCACTAACATTCCCTGCTTTGTCTTCTGCTCGAATATTTAAAGTAAATTCTTGACTTGGTGTATTCTCTGCTAATTTTTCTACTGCATCTTTTCCTGATTTGAATTTAATAGTGTGAGTTGTACTATCATATTCTAGATAATCAGGTAACCCTGTTACAGTAACGTTTTTAATACCACTTCCGTTTTCATTATCTTCAGCTCTTACTTCCATATTTGGTAAAGATTTGTCTAATGCTGTTACTTCCCAGTTTGTATTTTCTGCTGGTGCTGAGATAGTTGGTTTCGTTACATCTTTTACTTTCAACGGAATCGTAACATCTTGTTCTGAACCATCAATATATGTTACTTTTGCTTGTATTATTTGTTCTCCATATGCCTCAGTGTTAATTGTTGTCTTGGCTTCAACTGTTGCAATTTTGGCATTTCCATTCTCACCTTGCGCATTTGTCGCAGTTACTGCTCCTTTTAACATTTCTGGAGTAACTGATACATTTTGATTCACTTCAATTTGTGTTCCAGTCGCTGTAAAATCTTCACTTACTTTTCTCACTGTTACATTTACTGTCACTACATCTTTTGAACCATCTGGATAAGTAATTTCGACTTCACCCGTTGTTACACCCGGTGTACTTACTACAGGTGGTGTCTTCCAAGTTACAGTTGTACCTTCTGGTAATCCTGCTTTATCTACACTTCCATTAGGATCTGGAACTTGTCCATAACTTGTATTTTGTGGAATTGGCGTAGGATTAGTCTTCGCACTCATTGAAGATACTGTAATTTTCGCCGTTCTTTCGCTAACATTTCCTGCTTTATCTTCTGCTCGAATGTTTAAAGTAAATTCTTGGCTTTGTGTATTTTCTGGTAATTTTTCTACAGCTTCTTTTCCTGATTTGAATTTAATAGTGTTTGTTGCACTATCATACTCTAGGTAATCAGGCAATCCTGTTACAGTGACATTTTTAATTCCACTACCGTTTTCATTATCTTCAGCTCTTACTTCCATATTTGGTAAAGATTTGTCTAATGCTGTCATTTCCCAGTTTGTATTTTCTGCTGGTGCTGAGATAGTTGGTTTCGTTACGTCTTTAACTTTCAATGGAATGGTTACTTCTTTAGTTGTTCCATCTTTGAAAGTTACTGTAGCACTAATGTTTCGTTCACCATATTTTGCTGTACTAATTGTAGGTGCTGTAACTGTTGAAATCTTATCAGTTCCATTCACATTTCCGTCTTTTGAAGTTGCAGTTACTTTTGCTTTTAAGTCGTCGTTTGTTACTGGATCATTTTGATTTACTTCAATTAGTGCTCCACTCACTTCGTATTCTGAACTTAATTCTTTTACAGTAACTTTTACATTTACGATATCTTTCGAACCGTCTTTATACGTTACTTCTACTACACCATCTTTTTCTCCAGGTCCATCTGTCGTTACTGGTGTTGTTTTCCAAGCGTAACTTGTTCCTTCAGGTAAGTTTGTTTTATTCACGCTTGTTCCTGCATCTGGAGTTACTCCATAACTTACTGTTTGTTTGTCTGGATTAGCTGTTGCATCATATTTTGTAGTCATTGATTTCACAGTAAAAGTTAATTGTGAAGTACTACTATTGTTTGCATTATCTGTCACTCGAATAGTAGCAGTATGTGTTTGAGAATCTGTACCAACTGGTAATTTAGGAACTTCTTGAGTGCCCTCTTTGAACTTAATCGTTTTAGTCGCATCATCATATGTTAAGAAATCTGGTAAGTCTGTTACCGTTGTTGACTGAATACCACTTCCTCCTGTGTTATCTTTAGAAGTTACTTTAATTGGAGAAAATGCTTTATCTAATGCTATTAAATCGATATTCTGACCATTTGTAGGCGATTGAATCGTTGGAGCAGTTACGTCTTTTACTTCTAACGGAATTTTCACCGTATCAGTTGTATCATCAAGATAGGTTACCGTTGCAGAAATTTCTTTATTCCCTGCTTCAGCAGTACTAATTGTACCAACTGGAGTAACCATTTTAACCTTACTATTACCGTTTTTATTAATTGTTACAGCAGATTTTAAGTCTTCATTTGAGATAGTATCATTTTGATTTTTGACAATTTTCGTAGCGGTAGGTTCATACTCATCACTTAGTTTGCGAACTTTTACAGTAACTGTTACTTCATCTACTGAATCATCTGGATAAGTAACTTTCACGACTCCTGTTTTATTCCCAGGTCTGCTCGTATCTGGAATTGATTTCCATGTATATTGAGCATCAGTTGGTACTCCTCCTGTATTGACACTAGTTTTTGCATTAGGAGTTTCACCATGGCTCACTTCTTGAATCGTCGCATTTGCTTGAGGATTGTACTTCTCAGCCATAGTCATTCGAACAATACTAAATATACGTTCACTGCTGTTTCCTGCATTATCTTCCACACGTAATGTTATATTACTTGTAGTTCGATTAATTCCAGTTAATTTTGGAACTTCACTTTCTCCATCTTGGAAAACAATACTACTTGTTGCTTTATCATATTTCAAGAAACTTGGTAAGTTAATTGGAAAAACACTTTTAATTCCACTTCCTCCAGGATTATCAGCAACCGCTACATTAATAGGAGGCAATGTTTTATCTAATGCTGTGATTTCCCATGTTTGACCTTCTGTTGGTGTTTGAATCGTTGGAGCAATTACGTCTTTTACTTCTAGAGGAATATCAACTGGATCAGTAGTATTATCCAAATAGGTAACTGTCGCTTTTATGGTTTGTGATCCTGCATGCACAGTGCTAATAGGAGATGCAGTGACTGACTTCACTTTACTAGTTCCACCGTTATTCACTGTTACTGCTGCTTTTAATCTATCATTCGTTACTGGATCATTTTGATTGACAGTAATTGTCTTTCCAGTTGGTATATGTTCATCACTTAGTTTACGGACTTTCACGGTTACAGTTACTGTATCTGTTGAACCATCTGGATAAGTTACTGTTACTACACCAGTTTTTACTCCAGGGCCTGATGTCGTATTAGGTGTTGTTACCCATCCGTATCTTGTACCTGTTGGTAATCCATTTCTTTGAATACTTGTTCCTGCATCAGGAGCTTCCCCATAACTTACTTCTTGAATTTGAGGATTAGCAACTGCTGTATATTTTTGTGTTTGAGATTGAATATGGAAAGTAATATTTTTAGTCGCAGTATTTCCTTTTTTATCAACCGCTTTAACAGTCACTTGAATACTTGATTTACCAAGTTGGAAGTTATTCGGAATAACACCATTTATTTCAATTTTAGATTTTGCTGCATTATACGTTAAAGGTGCAGGAAGATTTTCTACAGTAACAGCAGTTCCATCCTTAAGCCCTACTCCTTTATCATTATCTTGAGCTTTAATATTGATTTCACTAGGTAATCCTTCTAATCTCGTCAATGTAATATTATCTGGTGCAGTAATGGTTGGTTTAATATTATCGACAATTTCTACTGGAATATTCACCGTTTTCATTAAATGATTACCACGAAGAATCTCAATTTCTTTATGCTGGAAACCTGCAGTAGAAGTATCTACCGTAGAACCACCTTTCCAACGAACCGTTAATTCGCTTGGGAATGCTGAATTATCAGAGACAGTTACGTAATTTCTCGCATCTCCTAGTTCACCAGATTGATTTTGATTAATTTTCTTATCTTGTTTTCCAATAAAGTCTAAAACGGTATAAGGAGTCGTTACATCTTTTATTACCCCATTTTCATAAGTTGTCGTTACTACAACGTTTCTTGTTCCTGCCTGTTGCAAATTAAACGGTGTTTTATACGTTACTTGCGCTGTTGTTGGTACTTCATGTCCTGTTTTTGAGCGTACTAATTCTCTTGGATTTGTATATAATTCTTTTGAATCCCCAAAATAAGCCGTCAAACTAGAATGTTTTGCTTCTACATCATTTGTCGCATTTGTTTGGATTGTTTTTGGATTGAATCCATCTTTAAAATGGATAGTCATTGTTGCGCCATCAGCTGATACTTCAGCATGGTCAAAGTCAACATGATTCGCACGATTAACAACATTTGGATGCTCAGCTTTAAATTTTTCAATCAAAGCATTTTTTTCTGTTTCCGTTAAATGACGGACATCATCGACATAAGTAGGTGTTAGATTTCTAACAGTATTACGTTCACTTTGAGGTTTAATAGTTAGAGTATAGGTAATTGTATTTTGCTTATGTGTACCGTTCGCCCCAATTGTAATATGATAAGTACCTGGTGTTACATTACCACCATTCCCTATAGTTCCAACAAGAGCCATTTGCACTTCAGGATTATTTACATTCCAATACTTATCAGCAATATCCACTTCTTCTTTCTTTCCTGTTTGGAAATTTTTGTAGGCCACACGTAGTTTTAAACCATTAACTTGATTTAGACCACTAATAATTCCTACTCGCTTTACATAATATGGAGTAGGATCTTCCTCACCACGTTTTGGACCATACTGATATCTTACTAACGGCTCCCCATTTCCTCTTTTGCCATATGCTGTCATTACCGAAAATAAAGTATCTGAATTATAAAATGTTAATTCTTTTTTACTTTCATTTACTAATGTATTACTACCTTCATATTTATTAGCAATCGGCGAAATCCAAATCGCTCTAAATCCACTCTCATCCTTACCAGCAATCGGTTGACCATTTCGTGGGTCACGTTTACCAGAGTGCCCTCGAGTCATGCGATTAGCTACTTTATTTCTTAATTGTTTTAAAGAAGTAATAAGTCCGTTCGCTTCTTCAATTGTTTGTCTTGAAACTGAAAACTCTCCTGAAACTGTTAAGAGAGCTTTTTCCTCTGGTTCAAAAGTATACTCAATAGAAGAAGAAATGCTGTTAATCTCCTCTTGTAGTGCTTTGATTTTATTTACTTTTTCATTTAAAACTTTTTGATACTCATCATTATTCTTTTTAAGATTTTGAATTTTTTCTTGATATTGTTTAATAACTTCTTTTGTGATATTTTTTGGAGTTTTAGCTGTTTCTTCAACTTCTTTAGTAAGCTGTTCTAACTCTAATTTAAATGCAATATGAATAGTATTCGTTAGTGCATTTCCCTCTTGTATTACTTTTTGAAGTTCTGTAACTAAAGGATTATTTTCCACAGTATCTTTTTGATTGTCTGCTGTTTTCTTTAATCCTTCCTCTTTTTCCTTTGATTCAACTTTGGATAGTGTAGGCTCTGATACTACATTTTCTGTTTTTCCTGCTATTACCGAATCTTCAACTTTAGCTTTTTCCCCTGCTTCGTTTGTTTTTTCTACTGCTACCTTTTTTTCTTCTACAGTAGGATGAGTGACAGCTGTATTTACAACTTCCTGTTTAGACTCTTTCTCCTTCGTTGCTTCTTCCGACTGTTTTTCCTCAACCGATGTTGTTGGAGTATTTCCGGGCACTTCAGTAGCTTGTACCATATTTGAAATACCATTCAAATAGAACAATGCTCCCACTACTACTGAGAATGTCCCTACTTTATATTTTCGAATTGAGAATTTTTGTCTTTTTTCATTCACTTGATGATTTTTATTGTAAAAAAACATGATTTCTCCTCTCCCTTTCTTCCTAAATAAGCATAAAAATGACAGTATATCAGTTTTATGTTACTCTTATCATTTGTGAATTTCAATAGTATTATCATTAAAAATCTATTAAAATTAAGCTATTTTCATAATTATATATTTTTCTATCTATTAAATTTGTGAAACAATAAATTAATTGTGTTTTCTGAAATTCATACTCCCTCTTTTATAAAAAAATCTTCCTAAAATCGAGTAGGGGCTAATTTCTAGCCCCTCTCACACCACCGTACGTGCCGTTCGG
>NZ_CAURVV010000022.1:0-26328 GCF_963528315.1 uncultured Granulicatella sp.
TCAGAATTTTATAGTGCTTTCTTCTATTTTTGAGACTTTTTGCCCAGCCTCTTTTATTTTGTAAAATATCATTTTATTTAATTTTATGTTTGTTCATTTTTTCTGCAAAAATATTTGTCATAATTTCTCTTAATTCTTCTCTTTCCTTTTCAGGTAAAGGTCCTTCTTGTTTTGCTACTGCATAAAGTTCTGGGTATTGTTTTGCCACTCTTGCTACAGTTCTTGTTGTTGCATGGGCTCTCACTAAAAATGGAATTTTCTTAATCCATTCGCTAGGTACTAATTCAAGAATTTTTTTTGCAGCTTCTTTATCCGTAATGACAGAAGTCGTTAATCCCGCATTTATTTGTTTTTGTTCATGTTCTGTAAAATCTTTAATATCCATTGTCATCCTCTTTTCTTTACTCAACTTTATTTTAATTGTAATCAGTTCATTCAAAAAATCTAATATTTTATTTTTTCAAAAATCCTTGTTGCTGAATTACTTCTAATAACGCTAATCTTTTTGGAGGTAATGTTTCCATTTTATCTGCCACTTGTTTGCTGAATCGATCCACTCGATGATTTGAATCTCTTGTATCGTAGTAACCTGTAATTTCTTCATCATACGCTTCAATGTCTTTTAATGGATTTTCTAATGCTTGATAGTGATTTTCCATATACATCACTTCTTTTGGTAAGCGTGGTTTTAATTGAGGTTCTTGATTTGGCCATCCTACTGCTAATCCAACTGCTGGGAATGTATATTCTGGTAATCCTAATAAATCGATAATTTGCTGAGCATCATTATGTAAACTTCCTAAAAATACAGTTCCCATTCCTAATGACTCTGCAGCTACTACCATATTTTGGGCAGCAATCGTTGCATCTGTTAATTCAGCAATAAAATAATCTGCTGTTCCTTGTAATTTGGCTGGTCTATCTTGCGCCTTCGTTAATTGAACATTACGATGATAATCTACTACAAATAAAAATAAATGCCCATTATTTTCAACATATGGTTGTTTTGAAATTGCAGCAAAGGCAGCTTTTAATGTTGGATCTGTAATACTAATAATCGAATAAGCTTGCATAAATTTACTCGTTGCAGTATGTCTTGCTACATCTACTAATAATTCCACTTCTTCTTTTGTTAATTCTTGCTCCTTAAACGCTCGAATGGAGCGGTGGTTTAATTGTGTTTGAATTGTTTCATTCATGATTTTTACTCCTCTATAAAAATAGTGGAGTCAGCAAATGACAGAAATTGTTTTTGCTCACTTCCACTATTTACATTATTTAAAATATTTTTTAGCTGTTTCAATAGCTTTCTCTTTTATCATTACTTCGCCATATTCTTGAACAACTTCCCAAGATACTCTAGAAAATTCACCAAATTCTCTTAAAAGAGCTACATCTGCAGTAAAATCTTCTCCTCCAAAAACATCTTGGTATACATGTAGAAAATAATAGTTACTATATCGATATAAAGATGATTTTTGAACATTATATGGATACATTTTTGCTAACTGAACAAAATCCTCAAATGAGTCAAAAAATACTGTACAATCCAGTGGCTCCAATATTTTTTCTTTTTCAACGGGCGCCTCTACTTTTTTCTCTTTTTTTGGTTTTCCCATTCGATGTCCTAAAGAATGTTGAATCGTATCGACTAAATTTCGAACGAACCGTTCGCTATCTGCTTCAATATCTTTTTTTTCAACATATTTAGTAACATATAATTCAATACCTTCTGGATTTGGCATCACTTGGAAACTCATACCTTCAGAATCTTCAAATTGATCAATGACATCCATTTCTACTAAAATACTATGGAAAAATTCTTCTATTTCTGTAGGATTAGCTAATAATTCTGAAACAGAAGTGCCACGTTCTTGTAAATCTTCATTTTCAATTCTTACTAAAATAGTATCATCATTTATACGTTCCATTTCCATAATATTCACCTCACTTACATTACATTTAAAAATTCATTCATTATTTTTTAAGAATAGTACTATTGTAACGAATTTTCATAGAATGTAAAGTAATAACACCTTTTCTATCATTCGTATTAGCTCAATAATAACTCTACTAATTCTTCAGCAGTCACATTTCCAAAATATTTACGAACATCAATCGACTCAAACACTCTAGAAACTGCATCTCTTTGATATTCAATTCCTGTTAATTTTTCTTCTACGTCACTAATTTCTCCAAGTCCGAAGAAATCTCCATTAATTTTAATCTCTTTAATATGATTTTGTTCAACATTTAAGTGGAATTCAACTTGTCCTGCTGTTGTACGTTTCGATTGTGTTAACGCAAATTTTGGATTTTTTCCATAGTTCCAATCAGGATTATTAAAATAAGTCTTTCTCAACTCTTCAATTTTTTCCCAATCTTCTTCTGTTAGAACATATTCTTTAATAAGTGAAGTATCTTCCACTTCGAAAATATTTTTCAATAATACTTCTCTAAATTGCAAAATATCTAAATCTTGGAATTCTTCTGCCAAATAAGGCTTAATATTTGTGACACGTGAACGAACTGATTTAATTCCTTTTGATGCAATTTTATCAGCTTTTGGACGTAATAATTGCGGTAAAATCGTCACATCCACATCTAGCATCAATGTTCCATGAGCCGTTAAACGACCATTATTTGAGTACATTGCATTTCCTGAGAATTTCTTTCCATCAATGAGTAAATCATTTCTTCCTTGAAGTTCAGCGCCAGTTGCTCCCATTTTATGTAGCGCACGAATAACTGGTTGTGTGAATTTTCCAAAATCACGGAAACTATCTCCATCATCTTCTGTAATAAAGCAGAAGCAAATATTTCCCATATCATGATAAACGGCTCCACCACCAGAAAAACGACGAACTACTTGAACTTTTAATGAATCGACTCCATCTTGATTCACTTCTTCATAAGTATTTTGGTTTTTCCCAATAATAATCGCATTTTCGTTTACATAAAATAACAAAATCGGCTCATCTAATTTTTTCTCATTTAATAAGAAATATTCTATAGCCAAATTCGTTGTTGCATCATAGATTTCTTTCCCATTTCTTTGATTTTTTACATAATACATAACCTACCCTCATTTCTTATTTATTACAATTATTCTATCAAAAAAACGTTCTTAAAGAAAGTAAGCTACTTCTCTTAAGAACGTTCTATAGGATATCTGTTTTTCGTTTAAAAATATCTAATGTCCAACCTTGCTCTTCATGATAAATCAGTTGACCAAATAAATTATCTTTAATATACACATTTTCCATAACATGATAGCGATCTTCTGCTACATATAGCGGAATTGTATATTCTAGTAAGTCTTTTTTGATTCTTTCCGTTGAAAATACCATGCCGACTTTAAAATACGTCACTAATTCTTTTATCAATTCTACTGGCAAATCTATAGCATTTTTCTCTTGATTGAAAAATAATCGTCTATTTAAACGAGTCATTTCTTCGCTCATTTTGTTCGTCAATTGAGCAGCCAATTGTCGATAAAAATCATCCATCTTACGATAATACACTTTTGTAAATTCTTGCCCTAAATTTAAAAAGATAAAATTATTTTGTAATTTATAAAAAAACGGAGAATGCAAATGTGTATTCGCATGCGAAATATACAATAAGTCTGCAATTTCTTGAGGTGTTAATTGATGTAGAAATTCTAATGATTCAAAATCAATCCAATTATATTCTGTCGCACTATTTTGAATTTCTTCTAAAAAGGCAATAATCTTCTTCTCATCTTTTATATAATAAAATCCTGTATAATCATCATAAGTTGCTAATGGAGAACGTCCCTTTAATAATAATAAATTTTTAGGAACTTCGTTTTGTGTCAATACTGCTGGTTGAAAGTTCACTGAACTACTTAATACATGATTCGAAATCGAATCCAAATGTACATAAATTGATTGCATCACAAAACTCCTCCCTTATACTTATTCTACATTACTATTATAGGGGAAATATCCCTGTTTATGTATATTTATTTCATTACAAATTCCATGTGAAAGCTTTTTCTTTGTAACAAAAATGAAATAAAGACAATTGAAGCCTTTGCTATAAAACTTCAATTGTCTTTATCCTACATTTCTCTTAAACGTTTAATACGATTACTTGTTGCAGGATGTGTTGCAAACCAAGAATCTTTCTCTTCATTTCCCTTTTTAAAAGGATTAGCAATATATAATGCTGCACTTTGAGGATCAGCTTCTTCCATCGCTGGAGCTTGAGAGATTTTTTCAAGTGCTGAAATCAATCCTTGAGGATTTCTAGTAAATTCTACTGCTGTAGCATCTGCTAAATATTCACGATTTCTTGAAATTGCTAATTGTAAAATCGTAGACATAAATGGCCCTAAAATCATTGCTAAAATGGAAATCACCATCATAATCGCTGCAATTCCATTATCCTCATCTTTTGATCGTCTCGAAGAACGACCAAAAAACATCATTCGACTTCCAAATTGTACTAAAATAGCAATCACTGCACCAAGTGCAATCGCAATCGTTTGTAATCTTACATCATAATTTCGAATATGAGCAAATTCATGAGCTAAAACTCCTTCTAATTCCTCACGATTCAATCGTTGTAATAAACCTGTTGTTACAGCAACTGCTGCTTTTTCAGGAGAAATTCCAGTTGCAAATGCATTTGGAGAATCATCGTCAATCACAAATATTCTTGGTCTTGGAACTTTTGCAACCATCGCCATATCTTCCACAATATGCCACAATTGAGGTGCTTGTTCATATTCCGTCACTTCAGTCGCATGATTTAATCGCATCACAACATCTGTTGATTGACTAATCATCATCATTGTATACAATCCACCTGCAACTAGTGCAATAACCATTCCGGCAACAGCATTATCCATTACTGTATAACCTAATCCAATACCTACCAGTAGAAATAAAATTAGATATAATCCTACTACCAACCATGTTTTTCTTTTATTGGCAGCAATTTGTTCATACATCATCTTCTTCACCTACGCCCAATTTTAGAATTGAACTTTTGGAACTTCACGTGCTTCTGTTGGAATTTCTAACATTTGTTCTTTTGTAAATCCACCAAAATTCGCAATAATATTATTTGGAATCATTTGAATTTTAATGTTATATTGTGCCACGCTTGAATTGTATAATTGACGTGAATAAGCAATTTTATTTTCTGTATTTGTTAATTCTTCTTGTAATTTAATAAAGTTTGTATTTGCTTTTAAATCAGGATAGCTTTCAGAAAGCGCAAAAATTGTTTTTAATGTTCCACTTAATTGATTTGAAACATCCATTTTTTCTTGAACTGAAGCATTGCTTCCCATATTTGTTAATTGATTTCTCATTGCAATCACTTGAGAAAGTGTTTCTTGTTCATGTTTTGCATAACCTTTAACAGTTTCTACAAGGTTCGGAATTAAATCATTTCTTCTTCCTAATTGAACATCAATTTGAGCTGCTGCTTCGCTAACCCAGTTTTTTAATTTTACTAAGCCATTATATGCAGATACAGCCCAGATAATGACTACTGCAATAATTCCTAAAATAATCCATAATGTCATATTGACACACTCCTTTATATTTTATACAGTTAATTGTAACAAATCGAATGAGTTTTGAAAACTTTTATCGATTAATTGAGCATATTTTATCATATTTAGTATTACTTACCTCATACTTTAGACCTATTTTTGGAGGAATCATGGCACTCATTCAAAATCCTTATACCAAAACATTACTAGAACTTTCAACTCCTATCCATCATCATTGGACTATTGAAGACTTACCTGAAACTTATCTCCAATGGATTCAAAATGAAGGAGCAGGTTACTTTCTTCATTCGAAAATTGACACAATCGAACCGACTCGTTTCGGATTAGACTATACTCTCTTAAATGGTATTGCAGGATTAGAGCAAGGAAATTGGACGAGTGTATTGGATGACTGTTTTTCCCCTGAGAACACAGGACTACCTAATTACTTTATTCCCTTTTTTAAAGATGAATCTGTTTACTATTGTTTTGATTATCTTGAAAAAGGAAAAGAACCTAGCATTCGCCTCATAGATGTAGAAATGGATCAATGGTTAACAATTGCTTCTTCTTTTGAGGACTTAATCAATTCTCTAAAACTTCATGTTGAAATTGTTGATTTTGACCACCGTCATTGGATTACCAAAAATACTAGAACGCAACAATTGGGATTATTCCATCCTGAAAACTTTCAAAGCTTATTAGAAATTGAAGAGGAAGAAGATTTTAATAGCTATATTTACTGGCTTACTAAAGGTTTAGAGCAAAATGCTCCGATTTCTTCCACTGCACAAGAAGCACTCGATTTTTTACTTGAATATCGAAACCAAGAATTAGAAAACTCCCCAGCTTACAAATTGATTCAACACAAATCAACAAATAACTGATAGAAAAAAACAAGACTTACCATTCAGTAAGACTTGTTTTTTGTTTTCCTCAATTTTATCCTAAGTAAATCCGATTTAATTTAGTATTATGATTCACTAAATTTAAACAGCTTATAAAATTCACCTTTTCGATCCATCAAGTCATCAAAAGAGCCATCTTCAACAATCCTCCCGTCTTTCATAAAAAGAATTCTATCGTATTTTTTCAAAATAAGCTCATTCAACTTATGCGTAACAACAAGAGCTGTTAAATCTTGAATTTTCAAAATTGAATTTTCAATCTCAGCAGTAACTTGATTATCCAAAGATGAGGTAGCTTCATCTAATAATAAAATTGGAGTTTTTCGAATTAAAGCACGTGCAATACTAAGTCTCTGTTTTTGCCCTCCAGATAGGTTTGATCCATTTTCTCCACACAAAGCTTGTAGACCTAAATCATTCTCTAATACATAACTGTCTAAACCAGACTGTTGTATAGCTTGTTTTATATCATGTTCAGTAAAGGATTGATTAAGAGTAATATTTGCTTTTAAAGTATCATCAAAAATATAAACATCTTGCTGGACAACTGTCATTAAATTATAAAGACTCTCCATTGAAATAGCTTGTAAATCTTCATTATCAATTGAGATATCTCCACTAGTTACATCATAAAAACGCAACAATAAATTAAGTAAAGTTGATTTTCCACTTCCTGACCTACCTACAATAGCAATTTTTTCTCCCTTTTTAATCTTCAAAGATAGATTAATAAAAATCCTTTCTTCAGCATTTGGATAAGAAAAATCAACATTTGAAAATGTAATTACTTCATCAAAATATTCTTTTGTTTTTCCCTTTTGAAATTCTGGTACATCGTATACCTTGAAAGCTTCTAGTGTTACCTGACCTTCACGGAATTTACTTATTCCCACACCAACCTCATTTAGTGGCATTACTACAAAATTAACTAATTGAACAATAGCTGTTACACTCCCAATAGAAATATAACCATTAAAAACAAGATACATTCCTCCTCCAAAGGCTACTAAAAAAACAATCATTCCTGAAAGCTGAGAAATAATATTAGCTAAAATATCAAATTTACCTTTTATAAAATATATCTCATCCAAGTTTCCACTTTCATGACTATAATCCTGATGAATAACCTCTTTCACATTAAAACTTTTAATGACTAGAAAGCCTGCTATAATATCTTTAACCTTAGCTAAATATTTCTGTTCTGCAATCATAACACTATTTTGAAGATGGGCTGACTTTTGTCCAATAAATCCTGAAATCATCATAGGAATAATACTGGCAATGATAACTAATAATGTTAAAAACCAATTACCTATAAACATAGCTATTAGTGAAAAAATCATTAAGGAAAGATTTTTTGAAATATGAAAAAACTGGTACAAGAAATCTTGTTCAACTTTTTTCATATTTTTAGTCAAAATTGAAATAAACTTCCCTGATGTTTCCTTAGAAAATTCTCTATAATCTCTATCTAAAATAGATTGGAACACCTTGTTTTTATATCTTGCCATAATTTTTCTAACAAGCTTATTTCTCAATCGAAAGGATATAAAATTAAGACCAGCATAGATGAATATAACAACAGCTCCCACAAGTATTGCTTGAGTTAAATCTTCTTTATTTTTAGACATTCCACTATCAATAATCCCTTTAATAGAATAAGCAAAAGCAATATTAATTAAAGGAACAAGTATATTAAAAATCATGAAAGCATAGAAAGCCTTCTGATGGTTCTTTATTAATTGTTTCATTCTTAATCTGCCTCATAATTCTTGATTTTTACTTAAAAAATGTGACATAAAATATTCTTCTAAGTCAATATTTTCTTGTATCAGATCTTTCATATAAACCTGTTCAATCATTGTTCCATTTTTGATAACACCAATCTTATCTGCAATCTGAGAAATTTCCGATAAAATATGACTTGATATTAATATTGTAATTCCATATTCTTTTGAAAGTGACAGTAAAAGATTTCGAATCTCTTGAATTCCTACTGGATCCAAACCATTAATTGGTTCATCTAAAATTAATAATCTGGGTTTCGTTAAAAAAGCACGAGCTAAACCTAGCCTTTGTCTCATTCCCAACGAAAATTCTTTTACTTTTTTTGTCGTATTTTTTAATCCGACCATTTTTAAGGCACTTATTATGTCTAATTCGGTAATATTCTTTCCCATGTATTGAGCGTGAATTTCTAAAATTTCTTTTGCAGTACGGTCTTGATAAAATATTGGTGTTTCAATAATACTACCAACCTGACTTAAAATTTCCTCTCTACATTCTTGTAAATTTTTCCCGAAAATTTCAATACTACCTGACGTAATCGTTAATAAAGATAACATGCATTTCATTAACGTTGTCTTTCCAGCACCATTAGGTCCTAAAAAACCATAGATTTCTCCTTCAGCAATTTGAAGGTTAATATCACTCAAAATTTCTTCCTTATCTATTGTTTTAAAAAGTTCTTTTATTTCAACAATATTTTCCATTTCTATCCCTCTCTTTCAATATACGGTTTCAAAGTGAGTCATTTTCCCTCAGTTATATAAATTACAAAGGTTCCCTTTTTATTCATTCTTTTATTTGAGAAAAATCCTCTCACTTGAATAAACTCAGCTATACTACTCGATATTAATATCTTTTTTTGAAATCATATAAATTGAAAATGAAATAATCATTAAACTTATAAAACTAGCAAATACTAAAAAAAATACGTTATCAACAAAATTATTCATTAAACTTCCAGGAGTTACATTAGAAAGTAGTGCTGCTAAACCAAGACCTGAAAGCATTGTTATAGGAGTTGAATACTTAATCATTCCTAAAACAAAAGGGATTAAACCGATTAATACTGTTCCAAACGTAATTCCGACTAAATTAATCAAATGATTCGTTAATGGAATATAATTTTCCCCTGTTAAAAATGCCATTAATTTAATAAATAATTGAATAACAATATGTGCAGTAAAATGAGTAATAAATGATAGTAGGACTACTGATAACATTTTCCCCCATAGTAATTTCATTTTCGAAATAGGATAAACAAACAACTGAAGAATTGTTCTTCGTTTAAATTCATCAATAATAATACTAGACAATAAATAAGATTCAAAAATTAAAAACGCTGCTTTTGTAAATAAAGATGAAAACAATGACGCTGCAACTGCCCAACCTTCCCATTTACTTGTACCTCTAAAATCATTAAAACTCTGTCCAACGAATTCTACCAATTTATTATCCGTACCTAACCCCATAATTATAATTCCTGTAATACCTGATACTATAAATATGGTAATCAACCAAGCTAAAAATAATTTAACTTTTGAAACTTTATTTAATTCAATTTTTATAAGCGACAACATAAATTTTTTCCTCCAAAAATTAAACTTTGTTTACATTATTCTAAAACTATTTTACATACTTTCGGTATGTTAAGTAGTAAAAAATAAACATACTAAAGGTATGTGTAGTAGTTTTTTAATACCACACATAGAGTATGGTATTTTAAAAAAATTTATACATAAAACTTATTTACTGCTTTTTAAGTGATCAAATAATTTGAAAATTATTTCCATCATTTCATCAGTAATCAACTGTACTCCCAGGCCTTCAAAAGTTAGTTTAATGAAATTCATTTTACGCTTTAATTCCTCTACTGTATAAATAGAAATTTGGAACCCAATCCAAATATTTAAAGTTAAAATAATTAAATCTGCTAATTCTTCAGGATATTCTGTTTTAATTGATTTATCTTTAACACCTTCAAAAACCTTTTCTCTAATACCTGGTAAAAAATCAGAAAATAGATTTAAATACTGTTCTCCTAACAAACGTGGACTTCTTAACATAATTGAAGCTGAGTATACGAGTCTTTGTTGTTCAAAATTAGAAAAAGAATCCATTAAAGAATTTTGTATTTTTTCTAATCCTGTTTCTCCTCTCCAATTATAATTTAAAATTTGTTGATTATTTTCACTAATAATTGATTGCAATATTTCATTTTTTGACTCAAAATGATGATAAATAACACCTTTTGTTAATCCACCTAATCCATCGATGATATCTTGTATTGATGTATTATCAAATCCTTTTTCTAGAAATAATTCTTTAGAAACTTCTAATATTTTTCTTCTTGTTTCTTCCGGCTTTCTATTTCTCGCCATTATAACACCTCCTTTTTCATACCGGTAGTATGTATCTTGGATTATAATGAACCAACTTTACGTTGTCAAGCACACTGTTATTTTCTTTAAATTAAAGAATTAATTTTTAATTTCAGTTTAAATAACTCTTCTAAAGTATTTTTTTATCTAACTTTTAGAACTAAGTACAAAAATGACCAAAAAAGTTAGACCTAAAACCTAACTTTTTTGGTCACTATAATTCTAAACGCACTCCCATAAATACACGTCCAAAAAGTAAGACTTTCTATAGTAGTACCAGTGATAAAAACTACCACTGCAGATTTTATCACTAGAAAAGTTGAAACCCTAGGCTCAATTCTTAGCCATGAAACCGAAGGTTTGCTAGCGTCGCATACTACTATAACAGAAAGTCTATATTCTAAACGAACTCCCATAAATACACGTCCCCAAGTTAGACTTTCCATAGTAGTACCAGTGATAAAAGCTGCACCGCAGATTTTATCACAAGAAAAATTGAGACCTAGGCTCAATTTTTAGCAATGAGACTCGCTTTTGCGAGGCTGCTTGCGTCTTCTACTACTATGACAGAAAGTCTATACAAAATTTATAAAGAGTCGTCGATTAAAAATCCCAACTTTCTCAAAGCCTTCTCAATTTCATCTAAATCTTGCTTCGTATCAGCTTCCACTAAATGATAATGAACCCCATCCGTTAACTCAGACAAAGGACGAAACTCCGTTTCCTCTACTTGCTTCATAAAATGAACAATATCTCTTCGACAAGTCATTTTCAACAACGTTTGAATTTCCCCATATACTGGATGATCCACTAAAACCGTTTTGACCTTACCACCATTATCCACAATAGCAAGTAATTCATCTTCAATATCATCAATCGTATGTTTCACCTTAAACAAACGATGCATTTGTTGTGGTTGCTTAGAAGCAGAATGAATATAGCCTCGATTCGTCGAGATAATATCTTCCCCATCTGCACGTAAAATGGCAATATCCTGAACAATAATTTGTCTTGTCACATGAAAATGGTCCGCTAATTGCTGTCCGTTAATCGCTGATGAAGATTCTTTTAATAAACTCAATAATTGCTTTCTACGTGTAATGGTCACTATTAACCCTCTCTCTTATGGATTTTCTTTAATGAACGATAAATACCAATCGCTACTACATAGTCTACCATACTATGAATAATCGTACCAACTCCAACTAAGACAATTAAGACATATAATAATTTTTGAAGATCTTGACCTGTCACACTATAAAATACAAAACATACAAATACTTCACCAATGGCATGAATAATTGCTAAAACAATATTAAAAATCCATGAAGATTTTTGACTTTCTAATATATTCGGGAACTTTCTCAAATAAAGAGCTCCTAAAGTTCCAAATAAAATATGAGAAAATGCTCGCAAAACGATAATAAATGGGAATCCTGCTAGGAAGAAACCAATGGTAGAACCTAATACAACAAATACCGTCATCCATGGAGAAAGAAACATCGCAATAAAAATAGCTACGTGACTTCCTAAAGTATAAGATGCCGGTGGAATGACAATTTTGAATGGCATTATAATTGGAACAACAATCGCAATTGCTGTTAGTAAAGCTGTTAACGTTAAAAATCTATTCTTTTTCATTGAATATATCCCCTTTTTCTACTGTATATACAGTAGTGTATACCACAAATTTACAGATTTCAATGCTTTTTTATGAAAATGAGAGAATTTTTTCATAAAAAATGAAAAAGACTTCCCGAAGTAGCCCACGCCCAGTTACGTTCACTTTGCTACTTCAAAGAAGTCTTACTTTTATACGTTCACTCATAAACACTCGTCCATATAAATAGACTTCTTGCGGTAGCTCGAGTGATAAAAACTGCTACTGCAGATTTTATCACTGGAAAAATTGAGACCTTAGGCTCAATTTTTAGCAATGAGACTCGCTTTTACGAGGCTGCTTGCGTCCTTTTTGCTACTTCAGAGAAGTCTAGTTTATATACATAACAATTACATCATACCCATTCCTGGATCCATTCCAGGCATTGCTGGTGCAGCTGGGATTGGTTTATCTGCTACAACTGCTTCTGTTGTTAATAATAAAGCAGATACAGAGGCTGCATTTTGTAAAGCAGAACGAGTTACTTTAGTAGGATCTACAATCCCTGCTTCAATCATATTCACCCATTCATCACTTGCTGCATTATATCCAATTCCTAACTCTTGAGCTTTCAAATGAGCCACAATTACCGAACCTTCTAATCCTGCATTTGTTGCAATTTGACGAAGTGGTTCTTCCAACGAACGAGAAACAATTTTCGCTCCTGTTGCTTCATCCCCTTCTAATTCTAAAGCATCTACTGTTTTTTGAACATTCACTAGTGCAGTTCCACCACCAGAAACGATTCCTTCTTCAACAGCAGCACGTGTTGCATTTAAGGCATCTTCAATACGTAATTTTTTCTCTTTTAATTCTGTTTCAGTTGCAGCACCTACTTTAATAACAGCTACTCCACCTGATAATTTTGCTAAACGTTCTTGTAATTTTTCACGATCAAAATCACTTGTTGTATCTTGTGCTTGAGAACGAATTAAAGCTACACGATTTGAAATTAATTCTTTTGAACCTGCTCCTTCAACAATAGTTGTATTGTCTTTAGAAACGACTACTTTACCAGCTGTACCTAATTGTGCTAAAGTAGCATCTTTTAATTCTAATCCTAAATCTTCTGTAATAACTTGAG
This sequence comes from uncultured Granulicatella sp., assembly GCF_963528315.1. GTDB lineage: Bacteria > Bacillota > Bacilli > Lactobacillales > Aerococcaceae > Granulicatella. The sequence continues at coordinate 13,352 of NZ_CAURVV010000022.1, forward strand.
CACCTGTTAATACAGCAATATCTTCTAACATCGCTTTACGACGGTCACCAAATCCTGGGGCTTTAACAGCAACTACATTAAATGTTCCACGTAATTTATTTAAAACTAATGTTGGTAATGCTTCTCCATCTACGTCATCAGCAATAATTAATAATGCACGACCTTGTTGCACAATTTGTTCTAATAATGGAATAATTTCTTGAATATTAGAAACTTTTTTATCTGTAATTAAAATAAATGGATTATCTAAATGAGCAACCATTTTATCGTTATCAGTTACCATATATTGAGATAAGTATCCACGATCAAATTGCATACCTTCTACAACATCTAATTCTGTTTCAATCCCTTTAGATTCTTCAATTGTAATAACGCCATCATTTCCTACTTTTTCCATTGCTTCTGCAATTAAACTACCGACTTCTTGAGAACCAGAAGAAATAGCTGCTACTTGAGCAATTGCTTCTTTTGATTCTACCGGACGAGAAATTTTGTGTAATTCTTCTACAGCAGCACGTGTTGCTAATTCAATCCCACGACGAATACCTACTGGATTTGCTCCTGCTGTAACATTTTTTAAGCCTTCACGAACAATTGCTTGCGTTAAAACTGTTGCAGTTGTTGTTCCGTCTCCAGCAATATCATTTGTTTTAGAAGCTACTTCTGCTACTAATTTAGCTCCCATATTTTCAAAATGATCTTCTAATTCAATTTCTTTTGCAATTGTTACCCCATCATTTGTAATTAATGGTGAACCAAATGCTTTTTCTAATACAACATTACGACCTTTAGGTCCTAAAGTTACTTTTACAGTATTTGCTAAAATATCTACTCCACGTAGCATCGATGCTCTTGCATCTTCCGAAAACTTAATATCTTTTACCATTTTTCAGTTCCTCGCTTTCTTATTGTACAATTGCAATAATATCTTGTTCTTTTACAATAATGTATTCTTGACCATCTAACTTAACTTCAGTTCCTGTATATTTTTCAAAAACTACACGGTCTCCTACTTGAACTTGACGATCTTTTTCTTCGGTAAATTCACTAACAGCTAACACTGTCGCAAATTGTAATTTTTCTTGTGCTGCAGTTGGTAAAAATAACCCTCCTGCTGTTTTTTCTTCTTGTTCTACCATTTGAATGACAACACGATCTTTTAACGGTTTTAACATATTCATACCTCCTTGATTTTTTAGCACTCATTCTTCTTAAGTGCTAACCACAATACTATAGTACTCATTTGGTCAAAAAAAATCAAGAAAAATTACTTGAAAATTTCTCTATTATCTTGTAAGATTTTTTTAAAGAATAATGATGGGGAGGGCTTTTTGATGATTAGTAAACAACAATTTTTTGTACATTTTATAATTGAAATTTTTATTGCTTCTTTCTTTATATTTTTAGCAGTACAATTACTTCCCATTCGTGGTTGGGAATTTTCAACAATTTTTTGTTGCGTTTTTGCCACATTTAGTATTTCAAATGCTATTCGAATGTTAAATTCTTATCTCGCCATGAGAAAATTAATCAATGAAACCGCAGATTTAATTGAAAAGAATTTTACATTTATGGAAACAGAAGATGAAGATTCTGATTCTCCAAAAGAATAAGAGAGGTTATCCAATTGAATAAAAGAATCTTAATCTATTCTCTAGGAACTACTTTTATCCTTACAATTCTCGTTTTGCTTTATGGAAGCTTCACGAATAAATCTATGTTAGACTTTGTTTATATTGGAAATACTTTAACACTATTGAGTTTCCCTTTTTTAATCATAGGCTTAACTCTATTAGTTATTCAATCTGGAAACTTTGACTTTTTCCTTTATAGTTTTCGTTCAAAGAAAAAAGAGTATATTCCACAAAAGAAAAAATCGTATCAGTCTATCATTCAATTTTGTTTATGGACTTTTGCATTGTTATGGATTATTTCAATTCTATTAACATTCCCAATAATTTTTAATTAATCAACGAAAAAAGTGACGTCTGCCAAAACAGCACGTCACTTTTTTTCATACTTACGCAGAAAAAACTTTGCATCCGAAACAGCAAAGTCTACTTCTCAAACGTCCCCTCATAAATATCCGTCCAAACAGAAAAGACTTTGCATAGTAATACTAGTGATATAATCAGCAGTGGCTGATTATATCACACAAAAAATTGAGACCAAGGCTCAATTTTTAGGCATGAAACAGCAAAGCTGTTTGCTGCCGTCGTCTATTACTATAAAGCAAAGTCTATTTCTCGTTCTCCTCAAAATAGTCAACCAAATCTTTCACTACGCCACTTCGAACAATCGTATCAATTTGCTTCAACGCAAAATAAACACTACTTGCACTAGAAGAACCATGAGCCTTCACTACAGGAGCCTTCAATCCAAATAATACTGCGCCCCCAAATTGAGAATAATCTAAAGTATTTTTCAATGAACGGAAAGTATTCTTCAATAATAAAGCCCCTAGTTTTCCGGTAATCCCTTGATTTAAAATATTTTCCTTTAATAAACTCATCATTGTTAAAGCTGTACCTTCAATCGTTTTTAAAACTGCATTTCCCGTAAAACCATCAGTTACAACAACATCCGCAATTCCATTTAAAATTTCTCTTGCTTCAACATTTCCAACAAAATTAATCGATGAATTTTCTTGAAGAAGTGGATACACACTTTTTACTAAATCATTTCCTTTACCTTCTTCAGTTCCATTATTTAATAAACCAACTGTTGGATTGTCAATCTTTAATACATATTTTGCATAGTACGAACCTAATACTGCAAATTGTTCTAAATTTTGTACTTTACATTGAGCATTTGCACCAACATCCATTAAAATAAATTGACGATTTTCTTTTCCAACAACTGGTAAAACTGGCATTAATCCTGGACGATCAATTCCTTTAATACGACCAACAATTAATAAACCACTCGCTAGTAATCCACCAGTATTTCCTGCTGAAAATAGCGCATCTGCTTCGCCATCTTTCACTGCTTGAGCTGCAACTACCATAGAAGCATCTTTTTTACGACGAACAGCCTTAACCGGTTCATCTTCACTTGTTACTTTCTCACTACAATGAATAATTCTAATATTTGGCAGAGTTTCTGTCATCACTGCTTGAATACTATCTTGATCTCCATATAATTGAAATTCATTTTCTGGATATTCTTTTGCTGCTTGAATAGCACCTGCTACAATTTCTTTAGGAGCGTGGTCTCCACCCATTGCATCAATAGCAATTTTAACCATTTAAAACTTCCTCCGTTTCACGACTTGTTTGTTCGATAAATTCTTGTATTTCTTTATAAGCTACACTGTCCTCTTCTTCGATAACAAATGTAATAGCATCTTCTCTTGCTTGTTCTAGTATATCATAATCTTGTACAATGTCAGCCACTTTAAACTCTGGAATTCCAGATTGACGAAGTCCAAAAACATCTCCAGACCCACGTAATTCTAAGTCTTTCTGACTCAAATAAAATCCATCTGTTGATTCACACATAATTTGCATTCTTTGTTTTCCTTGCTCTGTTTTAGGTGATGCAATTAAAATACATGTCGATGCATGTTCTCCACGTCCTACGCGTCCTCTTAATTGATGTAATTGAGCTAATCCAAATCGATCTGCATCTAATATGACCATTACAGTGGCATTTGCTACGTCTACACCTACTTCAATAACAGTTGTAGAAACTAGTACTTGTACTTCATTTTTTTGGAAGGCATTCATGACACTTTCTTTTTCATCACTTTTTAAACGTCCATGTAATAAACCTACTGACAAACGATTTTCAAATCGTTTAGAAATCATTTCATAAATTTCTGTAGCATTTTGGACATCTAAATTTTCACTTTCTTCAATTAATGGAGAAATGACATAAGCTTGTCTTCCTGATTGGACTTGTTTTTCGATATAATCATATACTTTTTCCAACTCTTGTTCTTTAACCCAAAATGTTTTAATTGGCTGTCTTCCTTTAGGAGCTTCTTTTAAGATGGATGTATCCATTTCTCCAAAAGTCGTAATGGCTAATGTTCTTGGAATTGGGGTTGCTGTCATTTGCAGCACATTTACTCCTGTTCCTTTTTGTGCTAATTGCGCTCTTTGTTTTACTCCAAAGCGATGCTGTTCATCAATGACAATGAAAGCTAAATCGTGATAAATGACATCTTCCTGGAATAAAGCATGAGTCCCCACTAAAAGTTGAAGTTCTCCCTTTTCTAATTGCTCTAATAATTGCCGTCTTTCTTTAAGAGTTGTTGTTCCAGTAAGTTTTCCAACTTTGAGTTCTGTTTCTTTTGTTAAAGCACAAATGGTTTCGTAATGTTGATCTGCTAATAATTCTGTCGGAACCATTAAACAAGCCTGCTTTCCTGTTAAAGCAGTCGCTACCATTGCAATTGTAGCAACAACCGTTTTTCCACTTCCAACATCCCCTTGTAATAAGCGACTCATTTCATAAGGCGCTCTTAAGTCATAGCAAATTTCATTGACTACTTTCTTTTGCCCTTCTGTTAATGTAAAAGGTAAAGTTTGAATAAATGCCTTTAATGCTGCATTTTCATATAAAATACTTTGTCCTTTTTGAGAATGATGTCTCTTCTTTTTTAAGCTCTGTAGTTTTAGTTGGTAACAAAATAATTCTTGATACACTAATTGCTGTCTAGATTGTTTTGAATGACGTTCATCTTTTGGAAAATGCATTCCTTCAACCGCTTCTGGATGTGATAGTAATTGTCTTTTTTTCTGAATGGAAGCAGGCAATGGATTTGGAATATTTTCTTTATACAACGATAAAGCTGTTTGAATTAATTTCAATAATGTACTTTGTCGAATGGATTTATTCGTTCGATATACCGCTTCAAAATTGGACGTTTCTTCCATATCTTCTTTCGTAGAAATAATTTTCATTCCCATTAAAGTAGATCGTTTGGCATCCCATTTTCCAAAAATAATACATTCTTGATGTTGAATTAACTTATTTTTCAAATAGGGTTGGTTAAAAAAGGAAACTTGGATAACTTGTTCACCAATCGCCATTCGACAAGATATTCGATTTTTCTTAAAGCCATAATAATGAACGACTGGTTCTGTTACAATGATTCCCGCTAATGTGACTTTTTCTTGATCCATGATAGTGGAAACATCTCTTACTTGAAGGTCTTCGTAGCGAAATGGAAAATGGGTTAGTAAGTCATAAATGGTATCAATTCCTAAGTCATGTAATGGTTCCATTCGTTTAGGTCCGACACCCGATAAAAATCTTACGGATTGAAATATTGTTTTATCCATTTCTTCACCTCCAATAGTCTTATTCTTTTATAGTTTAGAGAGGAAAAGAGATACTGTCAACTGTTGTTGTTTTTTTAATAATTTATAGACAAGAATTTTCATAGTAGCAAGATCGCCAGCAGCCTCGCGAGCGAGTCTCATGGCTATTGCTACTACTGTTTCTATTATTTCTATCGACAAAAAAGACTGGACATTTTTTGCCCAGTCTCTCTAATATTTTATTCTACTGCTAATAAATATGCATATACAGGTTGCAAACCTTCATGTAATTCTACTTCAATATCTGGGAAATGTTCTTCAACATAAGAAACAATTTCTTCGGCTTCAGATACTTCTACATCTTCCCCAACTAAAATTGTTAAGATTTCAGATTCATCATTCACCATTTTAGCAATTGTATCGATTGTTGCTTGTTTGCGATCTGGTACACTAATTAAAATTTTACCATTTACAATACCCATGAAGTCATTTTCTTTAATGTCTACTCCATCAATGGAAGTATCACGAACGGCATTTGTAATTTGACCGCTTGTCACTAGTGACAATTGTTCTGTCATAGCTTCTTTATTTTCTTCAAGGCTTGCTTGTGGGTTAAATGCTAATAATGAAGATAATCCTTCAGAAATTGTTCTACTTGCCACAACTGCAACTTCTGCATCCTCACTTACTTCAGCAGCTTGATTTGCAGCCATTAAAATATTTTTATTATTTGGTAAAACAATCACTTTTTCAGCATGAGCTTCTTTTACTGCTGCTAAAATATCTTCTGTACTTGGGTTCATTGTTTGACCACCATTAATAATTGTTGTCACACCCATGCTCTTGAATAATTCATGGATTCCTTCACCCGCAGCTACAGCAACAATTCCATATTCAGCTTTTGGAGCAACTGCTTTTACTTTTTCAGTATAGTCAGTTTTTAAAACTTCCTCATGTTGCAAGCGCATATTGTCAACTTTCACTTTCATTAATGAACCAAAGCGTTGACCATAATTCATCACTTCACCAGGACGTTCTGTATGAACGTGAACTTTAATAATTTCATCATCCGCTACAACTAATAAAGAATCTCCTAATTCATTTAAGTAATTACGGAATGTATCATAATCAAAAGTATCCACTACTGTTTCACCTTCGCCAATACGTACCATAATTTCAGTACAGTAACCAAATTGAATATCCGCTGTAGAAGCATGTTCATAATCAATGCCACTTTCATGATGAGCCACTGAACTTAAATCAATTTTATTCGTTGATAATGCTTGAACTGGAGTAGCTTCTCCTGTTAAAGCTTCGTAAAATCCATTATAAATAAATACTAAACCTTGACCACCAGAGTCAACAACGCCAACTTCTTTCAATACAGGTAATAAATCTGGAGTTTTATCTAATGATTTTTGAGCTCCACGTAATACAGAACCCATTACTTCAATAATATCGTTTGAACGTTCTAATTTACGAACGCCTCTTTTAGCAGACTCACGGGCAACTGTTAAAATAGTTCCTTCAACAGGTTTCATCACTGCTTTATAAGCTGTTTCAACTCCTTTAGTGAATGCTTCTGCTAAATCTTCACCTGTTAATTCATCTTTTCCTTCAACTGCTTTTGAAAAACCACGGAATAATTGAGATAAAATAACTCCTGAATTTCCACGAGCACCCATTAATAAACCTTTTGCTAAGTCTTGCGCTAACTCACCTACTGTTTGCGCAGAAGAATTTGCTACACGCTCTGCACCTGATTTAAATGAAAGGCTCATATTTGTACCAGTATCACCATCTGGAACCGGAAATACATTCAATGAATTGACAAATTCAGCATTTTCACTTAAACGTGCTTCACCAATTTCTACCATTGCTCGAAAATCTTGAGCCGTAATAATATTTTTTGTTACCATTGATTCTTATATCCTCCTGACACACCATCAAAGCTTACGCTTCAATGATTTTTACTCCTTGAACATAAACATTAACAGTGTTCGCAGAAAATCCTAACATCGTTTCTAAATTATATTTTACTTGTTCTTGAACATTGCGACAAATTGCAGAAATTTTAGTGCCGTAACCTACGATAATATACACATCAACAGCTACGCCTTCTTCCTCTTGACGAATCACTACGCCACGAGAATAGTTTTCTTTTTTCAAAATTTCATTTAAATTATCACGAATATGATTACGGCTGGCCATTCCAACAACTCCATAGTTATCTGTTGCTGCGCCACCAACTACAGTTGCAATAACTTCATTGCTTAATTCAATTAACCCTTGTTCTGTTTGAATTTTGACTGTCATTTTTGTAACCTCCTTAAAATTCGTACAATCTATTTTTTACAGACTGTTCGATGATTCTTTATTATTTTATCATAAATGATGAATTTTACCTAACCTTTTATGCATGAAAATGCGCTACCAAAACAGATTTACAAAAATTTATACTTTATCTTGGACTCTAGCTTGCATTCTATCGTCAACTATGATAAATTATTTAAGTATATGATTTAGTTTAAAAATTATATCAGCTGATCAATGATTTAAATTAAAGGAGGAGAATGACCATGGCTAAAGTATGTTATTTCACTGGACGTCGTTCTGAAACAGGTAACACTCGTTCTCACGCTATGAACGCTAACCGTCGTACTTGGAAACCAAACTTACAAAAAGTTCGCGTTTTAATCGATGGAAAGCCTAAAAAAGTATGGGTTTCAACTCGTGCATTAAAATCAGGTAAAGTAGAACGCGTTTAATTTAGACAAATAAAAAGACTGGACAATGTCCAGTCTTTTTTCTTTTATTTAATATAAGTAAAACTTTTTCCAATAATGACGGTTGTTGTCAAATTATGGAACACAGCTAATGTACTAGGCGTTAATACATTAAACAATCCTAATCCCATTAGAGAAGTATTTACCCAGACAGTTGTATTCAAGTTTCTTCCTAATTGTTTTTGCAATTGTGCAGAAATATCATCTAAAACAAGAATTCCAGATAACGTTTCTTCTAAGAATACAATATCACTAGCTTGTCTAGCAATATCTGATGAACTTGCCATTACTACCCCAACATTTGCTTTAGATAAAGCAGCCGAATCATTTAGACCATCACCAATCATAAAGACACGATGTCCTTTATCTTGTAAATTTTGAATGACTTGATGTTTCTGTTCTGGCTTCACTTCAGTATAGACTTCATCAAATTGAATCAGCGAACAAATAGATTCTGTTCGTTTCTTCGTATCCCCAGTTAATAAAATAATATTCTTTCCACGTTCTTTTAACGATTGTAAAACTTCAATCGTTTCCGGACGCAATGGTGTATCAATTAAGAAAATCGCAATTAATTTTCCTTTATAGCCTAAATACAATAGGTGATACCATTGAGTATACTCTTCAATAATTCTAGCTTGTTCTTCAGAAATTTCCACGTGATGTTCATTCAACAATTCTAAACTTCCGATAACAACTTTTTCACCATCAATCGAAGATAAAATTCCTTTAGAAGCAACATGCGTTAATTTACCATGCATTTCTTCATGTTCAACTCCATCATCTTCTGCCTTTTGCACCACTGCACTAGCAATTGGATGATAAATATGCTCTTCTAAACACGCTGCAATTCTTAATACTTCTTCCTCTGAATAGCCACGATAAGGTAAAATCTTTTGAATTTTTGGAACCCCTGTTGTTAAAGTTCCAGTCTTATCAAACACATAGGTGTCAATCATTGGATATTCATCTAGTGAACTAGAACCTTTTACAACAATTCCTCTTGTAGAAGCTGCTTTAATAGCTGTTAGATAAGTCACAGGGGAAGATAATTTTAAGGCACATGAATAATCTACTAGTAAGAACGTTAATGCTTTTTGCACGGATCTTGTTAATAAATAGGTCACTGCCATTCCTATGAAATTATATTTCACCAAGCCATCTGCTTTTTCTAATAATTGTTTTTGTTGTTTTGATTGATGTAATTCACTTGTTTTCATTAATTGAACAATTTGTTGTAAACGTGAATTTTGTTCAGCATTTGTAACTTTTACTAATAATTCACCTTGTTCTACAACCGTATTGGCAAAAACAGTATCTCCAACTTTTTTAGATACTGGGAAAGCTTCTCCAGTTAATGAACTTTCATTTAAAAATCCACGACCAGATACAACTGTTCCATCAAAATAAATCTCTTGTCCTTCAGTAGCAACGAATACATCGTCCACTTCTACTTGATGACTTAATTTTTTGAATCGTTCTCCGTCTTTTTCAATCCATAATTCATAAATATTATTTTTTAGATTTTTCTCCAAATCTTCAACGGATTTTTTTTGAGACCATTCATCTAAATCATCTCCAAGATTTAATAAGAACATAATCGTATCAGCTGTTTTATGATCTCCCATTGCCATCGATGTTACAATCGCTACAAAATCCAAAATACTCATGGATAATTTCTTTTCTAAAACAGATTCAAATGCAGCTTTTCCGAATTTCTTCATTTTCCATAATAACCAGAAAATTTTTAATGGTTGCGGAATCAATACTTTTGCAACCAATTTACGGTAAATATGGGAAGCTACAATATCCACAGGTGTCACTTGAGCATCCACTGTAAAATCTCTTTGTTTTTCATTTAAAGTAGTCACCTCTAAATGATCTAGGAAACGATAAACACTTGATTCATATCCTGTTTCAAAAGTAAATGCGATATGCTTTTCATCTTTATAACAAATGATTTGCGTAATTTCTGGAAATAGTCTTTTTTCTTCTTCTAAATACAACTGAACAGCAGCTGTACATCTAAAAGGAACTTCCAAACGCACTCTATTTTTTGATTGAGCTTTAATTGTTACTTTCATTATTGTTCACTTGTTTCTACTGTTGCTAAGTTAGCTGCTTTTTCTTCAACATATAAGTCATTTGCTTCAGCTAATACATCATCTGCATGTTGTTTCAATTGAGAAACTGTTGCATCTAATCCATCTTTTAATTTATAAGATACTGCTACAGCTTTTGCAGCAATATGTTTTGTGTCTTTGTTCGCTAAAACTTTAAGTCCTACAGAACCTACTACAACACCACTTACAAAAACGCTTGTTTTTTTAACGATTTTTCCTAATTCTAAAACTTCTTTTAACATAAAAAGACCTCCAAATATATACTTTTTTTGAACCTTCAACAGACTCATATATAGTATATCTCATTTCACAAAAAATTCAACTCAAAAAAAGAATCACACTTCTATTTTATAAAGAAAATAAAAGTGTGATATAAGTTTTATTCCTTTTAATGCAGAATTAATTCCGAATCATCTCCACGAATCTCTTGTTTGACCCACGATGATTCCACCAGACTCAAATGAAATTTCCATCTTTTCATCGATAAATTCATTACTAATCAATGCGATTGGAAAATCATAATTTTGATGATTCAAAGGATATTTCACCTGTTTTAACGTTAATTGTTGAACAGGACCCATTGAAATAAACGATAAATAATTCGTATCCACTATTTTATGAATGACATAATCTCCTGGGGTTAAAAAAGAAATATGATTCCATTCATCTTCTAGTGAAAGATACGGAATTAATGCTTGTAATTCTGGACGAAACATAGTCCATAAACAGCTAATGGCATGGTCCACTCTTCCTCCAAAAGCCCCTAATACATGAACTTTTTTTTGAGGATATGACTTTGCAATCCACATTAATGCTTCTTCAAAATCTGTAAAATCTTTTTCAGAAGGAAATTCAATCATTTTTAAAGCATAATTTTTTAAAGCTTCTTTATCCTCTAGTGAAATCGAATCGAAATCTCCAATTGCTAAATCAATCGGTAACTCTTCCTCCATTAATTTCAAACAGCCACCATCTACTCCAATAAATTGAAATTCTTGATTATCCTTTTGCTGAAGCTTCTGATTCAACCATCGTCGTATAGCTCCTTTATCTAATGGTCCCCCAATGACTACGATTATTTCCATACCCAATTCCTCTTTTAAGCTTCTTTAATAGAATCAATTGCCTTTTTAATATCGTCTGCATAGTAAACATATGAACCTGCTACTGCAACGTCTACCCCTGCTTCACGACATAATTTAGCTGTCTGACCATTCACACCACCATCTACTTCAATTAAATAGTGATAGCCATATTCTTCACGTAATTCTACTAATTCTCTTACTTTATCTAATGTTTCTGGAATAAATGCTTGTCCCCCAAATCCTGGGTTAACAGTCATCACTAATACTAAGTCAACCATTCCTAATACAGCACTAATGGCACTCACTGGAGTTCCTGGATTAATCACAATCCCTGCTTTTACTCCTTCAGATTTAATAAGTTGTAAAGTACGATGAATATGATTTGTTGCTTCAATATGAACAGAAATATAGTCCGCCCCCGCTTTTGCAAATTCCTTTACAAAACGTTCAGGTTCTTGAACCATTAAATGACAATCTAATGTTAATGTTGTAATGGGACGAAGTCCTTCTACAATATTTGGTCCAAGTGTTAAGTTAGGAACGAATTGACCATCCATTGCATCGATATGAATCCAATCTGCTCCTAATTGTTCTACTTTCTTAACGTCTTCTCCTAATGTTGCAAAATTTGCACTTAAAATAGAAGGTGCTACTTTCATGTTTTTGACTCCTTTATAACGATTATTTTTTTCTTTGATAAATTGGTTTTCTTTGGCTAATTTCTTCATAGAAATCTTGATAATGGTCATATCTTTCTTGCCAAATTTTCCCCTCTTTTACAGCTTCTTGTACGCCGCATTGAGGTTCATGTTGATGAGAACATTCTCTAAATTTACAATGAGTAGAGTATTCTTCAAATTCAGGAAATAAATGTGGAAGGTCTTCTTTTTCCACTCCAATAAAATCTACCGTACTAAATCCAGGGGTATCTGCTATCCAAACTTCTTCTACTTCATGTAGAGAAACTTGTCTAGTCGTATGTTTCCCACGACCTAATGCACTAGAAATTTCTCCAGTTTCTTGATTTAGCTCTGGAATTAATTGGTTCAACATTGTTGATTTTCCAACCCCAGATTGCCCTAAAAAGACCACTAGTTTTCCTTTATAGGAAGCTAAAAATTCACTTTGGTGTTCTTTTACTTCTGTAGAATACCATACTTCATATCCAACTTCTTGGTATTTCTTCTTCACTGCTTCTAGATGTTGCAATTGTGCTGAAGTTAATAAATCTACCTTTGTAATCAGTAAGACTGGTTGAATTTCCATTCCTTCTAAATATACTAAAAACCGATCCACTAAATGCGTTGAAAAATCTGGTTCCACAGCAGACATCACCACTACACCAATATCTACGTTTGAAACAGGTGGACGAACTAAAGCATTTTTCCTTGGATAAATTTTTTCAAGTACTCCTTGTTCCGGAGTATCACTTGTAAAATCCACAATATCTCCGACTAATGGAGATTGTCCCCTTTTTCTAAAAACTCCACGTGCTCGAGTTTGATAAATTTGATGAGAGGACTCGATATAATAAAAGCCACTTAAGGCTCGAATAATTTTTCCTTGAGGCATAATCGCTCCTTCTTTTTTTGTTATCAGTTACATTATAAAGATTTTCCAAAGAAATTGCTATGCTTTTTCCTCAACATCATCAAAAGAAAAAGAGGCTGGGCAGTAAGTCTCAAAAATAGAAGAAAGCACGTCCCGATTTTG
>NZ_CAURVV010000023.1:0-24180 GCF_963528315.1 uncultured Granulicatella sp.
CACCTTGTTTTCTTAGTTGATAAATTTCTATTTTATCTTCATAAGTTAATTTCATTAAAAAACACCCCAAAAGTTAGATTTTTCATGTCTAACTTTTGGGGTGCAGTACATTCGGTCGTCTTCTTCTCATTTATCATTAACGATTATTGCGCTATACCGTTTGAGTTGACATAGTATCCATCAGGAGTTGTTGTGTTTCTTAAAATAGCTCCTGATTTACCAGCATAGAACCAATACCCCTCTGCTTCAAACCATTCGTTTTCTGACATCTCTCCAGATGCATTGAAATGATAAACTTCATCTTGATATGTAATAAATACATTCGTAAGAATTGTACCTTTTCCAGATGCAACATACCATTTATTCCCTACTTGGAACCATTCATCAACTTTTAATGCGCCTGATTTATCAGCGTAATACCAACCTTCTTCTTGTTGGAACCATTGATTTTCTTTCATTGCACCTGATTCATCAAAGTAATACCAAGTTTTGTTTAACTTAATGAATCCTTTTTGCATAAAGGCAATACCTTTAGATTCACCTTCTAATTCTTTTAAATAATACCAAGTTCCGTTATCATTCACCCATCCCGTTTGAACTTCACCTGATTGATTTAAATAAGTCCATAATTTTGTTGTTTTTTTATCATCAGTATTCACATTAATTAATTGCCATCCTGATAATTTTTTACCATTTTCATGATAATAGACTTTATCATTTTGACGAATAAATCCTGTATTGTTTTGTTCTGCAGCTTGTACATTTGAACTTGTTGCTAAAAATCCAGCACCTAAAACTGCTAAACTAGCTAACATTAATTTATGTTTTTTCATTAAAAAACTCCCCTTTGTCATTACTATTGATATTTCGATCATTAATCAATTTCCACTTTAACACTTCATTCTCTGGGAAGTCAAATTATTAGGAGACTAACTCTTGAATTTTTATACGAAAAGTAAAAAACAGTTGAAGCGTAATTACTTCAACTATTTTTTCATTAAATTGTTTTATGTTTGTAGAAACTAAATCCTAATGAACTTACTAAAACTAGAATCGCTAGAACTGTCATAACAATATTCTCTTTTGAACCAGTGTTTGGTAAGTGATTATTTTTCTTAGTTTTTGGTTCTTCCGAAGTTTTTTCCTCTTCCTTCTTTGGTTCTTCCAAAACTTTAGGCTCTTCTTTAGGTTCTTTAGGAATACGAGGTTTTTCTTCTTGTGGTTTAGGATTTTCTGGGATTTTTGGTTTTTCTTCCTTAGGTTTTGGATTCTCTGGAATTTTCAACTCTGGTTTATCATGAATAGGAGGGTCGTTTGGAATAAATCCATCCTTAATCTCAAGTTTCAATTCGAATGTTTTAGGTTTAGCAATACGGTTCACTTGCATTGGCTGGTTCCCGTATTTTGAATAATATTCAACTGTTTCACCAATATATTCGGGTCTAATAAGTGACATGCTTGCTAGATCATACTCTCCTGGAGCTGTTTCTCTAGGAACCTTCACAACAATATCATTATTATCAATGTAAACTACAAAATTCTCATTGAATGTAAGAGTTCCATTTTTAAATCCTTCAATTAATTGTTTCGTATAATCGTCTTTTCCAGACAATCTAATTACTCGTTCATGTTGAGCATATTTTAGAACAATTTTATTACCATCTTCTAACGTAGCTTTTCCTTCGCTTTTTAATTGGTAATCCGGTTGTTGTTCTGATTTATATAGAGCAATTAAAGCATCTAGTCTTTCATTGAAATTTTGAATTTGAGCTTTTTCTTCCTCCGTTAACTGTCTCAGATTGTCGTTAGAATATTGACCATCTTCACTCTTATCACGTTCGATAATGTAAGGATTTTTAGGAAATTGTGTACCTAATAACTTCCATAAACGTTGTTGCTCAGTAGAAGCGTTTAACGGTGTAACTTCATGACCAGCGTAACCGATACCGAAGTTTTGAATTAATGCAGCATCTAAATTTTCTTCAATCACACGTTTTTCATATTTATCTAAATGATTCGAAGGTAATTTTGGATCAAAGCACCATACTAATACTTGATCTTCACTAATGGTGTAATAGCCAAATGTTGTTGCAAAATTCGTTGTTTGTGCAGCACTTTGTTTAATGAAATTTCCATCCTTATCGGTTGCATCTGGATAGTTAATTTGCCAGTTTTTACCATTTTCATCATACTCTTCAACATTTAGAGTGTAAGTCCCTTCCTGTTTAACTTTCGTTATATCTGGTTTCTTTGTGAAGAAAATTTGATAAATTAATTTCTGACTATACATTCCACCATTTTCAATAAGAGTTATACTAGCTTCATCAAACCCTTGTCTTGAAACTGCATATTTACCTTGCAATGTAGCTGGAATAGATATCGAAGCAAATACTCCTTGGTCCCCCTCTAATTGAATAGGATCGGCTAAAACAGTATTTGTTCCATCTTCTAAAAATTGAACTTCCAGTTTAATTTTGGGACTAGTTCCAGACTCTGCTTCTGCAATATTTCCATTCGTTAGCTTAAATGCCAAAAACACCGTTAGAAGCAATGTAAATACTGCTATTATTTTTTTCATATAATTCCCTTCTTCCTCTTTTGTAATATTTACACATAAATAATTCAGCAAATTTCTTCATTAAATCCAATTATTTACATGAGGTTAAAGATAATATACATCAGTTATATATATTTTCATAGAAAGATTTCCTTACAAATATTTAAAAGAAAATTACAAAAAAAACTAAATTTGAAATATTTGTAAAAATTTTTGAAACAAAAAAATAGCCTCGCTTTCGCGAGGCTATCTTCTATCAGTTATATATGAATGTTCAATTACACAAGGGCTGGAGTTTTTACAGCTTTTTCTTTTTTCTCTTTCCCTTTAATTGTAATTTTCCCTTTTGTGGCTCCAATAGTAACTTGTTGTCCGAAGCGAATTTCTCCACTTAACAATGCTTCACTTAATGGATCTTCAATTTTCTTTTGAATAGCACGGCGAATTGGTCTTGCTCCGTATTCTGGATCAAATCCTTCTTCTGCTAGTACATCTAATACTGCAGAAGTAATTTTCACTGTAATATTCAATTCTTGTAATCTTGAAGTAATTTCTTTTGCCATAATACCAACAATTTGTCTTAATTCTTCTTTTTGAAGTTTATGGAAGACAATCGTTTCATCAATACGGTTTAATAATTCTGGTCTAAATGAATTTTTCAATTCTTCACGAATTCGTTTTTCCATCGCATCATGGTTTTGTTGAACCGTTTTTGCACCAAATCCTACAGATTTTTCTTCACGAAGAGCCACAGCACCAAGGTTTGATGTCATAATGATAACAGTATTTCTGAAGTCCACTTTTCTTCCTTTTGAATCGGTCAAATGTCCATCATCTAATACTTGTAATAAAATATTAAACACATCTGGATGAGCTTTTTCAATTTCATCTAGTAAAATTACGGCATACGGACGTTGACGAATTTTTTCAGTTAATTGACCACCTTCATCAAAACCAACATATCCTGGAGGTGAACCAACTAAACGGCTAACGGAATGTTTTTCCATATATTCAGACATATCAATTCTGACTAGCGCATCTTGTTCTCCGAACATTGCTTCTGCTAAAGTTTTCGCTAATTCTGTTTTACCAACACCTGTTGGGCCTAAGAATAAGAATGAACCAATTGGTCGGCGTGGATCTTTTAATCCACTTCTTGCACGACGAATCGAACGAGCAATAGCACTTACAGCTTCAGATTGTCCAATCACACGTTTGTGTAGCACAGATTCTAAGTTGATTAAACGTTCACTTTCTTTTTTCTCCATTTGTTGAAGAGGAATTCCTGTCCATTGAGAAACAACTTCTGCAATATCCCCTTCTCCAATCGAAGCAACATAATCTGTTTTTGGTGAAGTTTCTAATTTTTCAATTAATTTTTCTAATTTAGCTCTCTTTGCTAATTCTTTTTTACGGAATTTAGCTGCTTCATCGAAGTTTTGGTGTTGAATCGCTTGATTTTTCAATTGTTCAAAATGTAAAATTTCTTCTTCTAATAAGACGATTGGAGAAACTTTAGTTGTCACATCTAAACGAGCTTTTGCAGCTGTTTCATCCATTAAGTCAATCGCTTTATCCGGAAGACGTCTTGAAGTAATGTAACGAACTGATAATTGTACCGCTGCTTGAATTGCTTCATCTGTGATTTCTACATGATGATGCGCTTCATAGTGTTTTCTCAACCCTTTTAAAATTTGAATACTATCTTCAGCAGTTGGTTCTTCTACATGAATAGAAGCAAAACGACGTTCTAAGGCAGCATCTTTTTCAATGTATTTTTGATACTCATCTAAAGTAGTTGCACCAATCACTTGTAATTCACCACGAGCTAAGGCAGGTTTTAGGATATTCGAAGCATCAATCGCTCCTTCTGCGCCACCTGCACCAATAAGTGTGTGTAATTCATCGATAAATAAAATCACATCTTGTTGTGTATAAATTTCTTCGATGATTTTTTTCATTCGTTCTTCAAATTCACCACGATATTTTGTTCCTGCTACTAATGCACCCATATCTAACATCATTAAACGTTTGTTGGCAATTTCTTCAGGAACTTCACCATTAACCATACGTTGTGCTAATCCTTCAACAATAGCAGTTTTACCAACACCAGGCTCCCCAACTAATACAGGATTATTTTTTGTACGACGGCTAATGACTTGAATCATACGACGAACTTCTTCATTTCTTCCGATTACTGGGTCTAATTTCCCTTGCCTTGCTAAGGCTGTTAAATCTCTTGATAAGCTATCTAATGTTGGTGTTTTATCTTTAGCGCTACCACCAGATACTTGACCTTTTGTTGAACGAGCTTTTGAAGGTTGAATTCCAATTTTTTCATAGATCGTCTTCATTAATTCTTCTAATGAAATATGATTGTCACGCATAATTTTTGTCGCTAATACTTCTTCTTGAAGTAAGCCTAATAATAGATGTTCTGTTCCTACTTGTGGAATTTTCAAACGTTTCGCTTCTTCTGTTGCTGCAACAACTACTTTTTTAGCTCTTGGCGAATATGGCATTAAATATGGATCTATTTCTTTACGATTGCTTCCGTATCCCGTTAATGCTTCAATTTCTTGACGAACAATTTCTGCTGTTAATCCTCTTTCTCTTAATAAAATCCCAGCAATTCCTTCTTGTTCAATGACTAGACCTAATAATAAGTGTTCAGTACCCACTGCTTGATGTCTAAAAGAAATTGCTTCCCTGGCAGCTAATACCATTGCACTACGTGCTTTTTCTGTAAACATTTCACTCATTCATGTCACCCCTACTTATACTTTAAACTGGTTAATATATTTTTCATCATATTACTACGAAGTTGATCACTACATTGCTCTGCTTTCGTTAACGATTCTTTGGACATCGCAATATTTAACAATTGTGCTTCTCGTTTTGAGAGGAGCTCATTATCATATAGATTTTGTAAAATATGATTGGCTTGTTTCATCGATAATTCTTCTGGAACAACTTCTAATAAGGCATCAATAATATCCATATCATCAACTAAATTCACTTTCATAATACGAATATAACCACCACCACCACGTTTACTTTCAACGACATATCCTTGTTGAACCGTAAAACGAGTATTAATCACATAATTAATTTGCGATGGAACACAATTAAAACGATCCGCAATTTCACTACGGCGAATCTCAACTTTCTCTTGCGCTAATAAGACGTTTTTTAAATATTCTTCTATAATATCCGACATATTTGACGGTTGCATACGAACTCTCCTCCCTTTTGACTTTCTTTGACTTTAATTATACAAAATTAATTTCTCTTTGCCAATAAAAAGAACTTAATCTCAGTAGAATTTCTTAAATTTATTCAAAAATTTAGTTGATTAGTTTTAAAAACAAAATTGATTGAAGAACAAAAAAACACCACGCCTAAAATCGTAGTGTCTCTTTTACTTTAAAACTGATGTCCAACTTCTCTCAAAGCATGAATAATAGACAAAATCATTTCAGAATCAACATGATTCTTCTTTAAATATTTTTCCAATTCTTTCAAAGATGATTTAGGATGTTTATTCATAAATTCTAACGCAAATGGCAAAGCTCTTTGAAACGCTTCTAATTGAACATCAACGAACGTATCCTTTTCCTCTTCAGTTGCTTCCTTGAACATTTTTCGACTATCATTTGACACACTAAAATCATCAAAATCCTCATCAAACTCATCGTCAAATTCATCGAATTCATCCTCAAAATCTAGATAAGGACTATCAGATGTCATTAAGTGAAATAAATGTTCAAATGTATACGTGTCAATCACAGATTCTTCAGAACCGATATGAAATAGAATTTTAAAAATATCCATCATTGGTGCTAAACTATCTTTTAAGAACTGTGCAAAAATCCCTCTTGTAATCCATTGAACTGGAATAAATTGTAAATCTGTATACAATCCCATTAATGTATGCTGTAGATGTTCTGGATCTAACTCATCCATTGGTTCAATCATAATAATTTCTTCATCTGAAGCAACGACTAATACATATTGTGGTCCTTTTTTCTCTTCTTTCCCATAAAAATGAGTTGGAGATAACATGAATCGCATTTCAAATGTTACAGGAACCGTAAATTGAATGGCTTTTTTCAAACGAAAAACAGATAACTCTGGAATATACAATTTTGGTTTTTCACTTTTATATCCAATAAATTCTTCATAAGAGAGGTCTTCAAACTGAATAATATCTCCTTCATTATAGAAACTTCCCTTACTCTTCTGATTATATGTAATCTTTGGTAAAATATTATTCTTCATCGGAATGTTAACTGATGCAAGTAACTCAAGATTTCCCTCTTTTGTTAACCAGTCAATTACTTTTTGGCATAATTTCACTTCTGCTCCTTTAACATCTCTTTTTAAAAGTTTGGCATCATTTAAACTCCAAATTAATGGATAAAGTTTTTTTCTTTTACGAGTGATACCCAATTCTCTCATTTTTTCTTTTTGACTATTAGGAATAAATTTTAAAGGAACAAAAATCATTTGAATCCCTTGACGTAATCCTTCAATTTCATCTAAATCTTCTTCTGTTTCAGCCATTTTTACTATATATTCTTCCGCTTTAACTCTTTGTTGATATTCTCGAATATCTTTATGGAAAAATGCTGCAAATTGCCCTTCCTTATTATGCATTAATTCTACAATAAATTGAACCTTACCAGATTGATTACAAACTGCCGCTGCCATTACTTCTTGTTTAAATTGTGTTAACGCTTCTTGAACTTGATATAAACCACTATAAATTTCTTCCATTTCATCACTCCCCAATTCTTCATTCATCCTTATTTTACTATGGTTTCAATGAAAAGACTATATATACCTTAGTATTTGATACTCAAAAGTACCTTATCCTCTATTTTATGATTCTATTCTTCTTAAAATATATAAAAAAGAAGTACCTAGAATTTTTTCTAAGTACTTCTTGTAAAAATTATTTAATCACAATACTTCTAACTTCTCCATGTACAGTTACTTGCATTTCTACTTGTTGTTCTTTTTGTACAAATGGTAAACGATTTTGAATCGTAGCAGGAGCACGATAGACTTTTTCATCTACCAATAGGTAGTAAATCGTATTTCCATTGATAACAACACCTTGAATATCTTGGACTTTACCTGTCACACTTGTTAAATGATCATCACTGTCTGTTCCAACTTGTTCCGTTGGTACAGATTGTTCATATTTTTGAATTAAACGACTCACACTTGTTTCTACATAGACGTTTTGATAATTTTCCACATCGATTAATGCATATTTTTTAATCAGTCCTGAACTATCTTTTAAGGATAAAATATACATCGGTTTGCCATTTAAACTAATCAGTAGTGGGAAAGTTGCTTTATAGCCTGTTTCTTGTACACTACCTTCTGCAGAACTCATTGCTGAAAATTCTTCTGCTGCTGATACTGGATACATCTTTGCTTCTTTTGTACGAGTATTGACTAATACGAATCCAATATTTGAATTGTCTGAAGCTACCGAAGTAATCCCTGTATATAGGTAAATATCATCATTCATCGGTAAGTAATTATACCCTTTTGTAGGAACTGTCACTCCTTTTTTAGAGAAAATCGTATTCCAGAATCCTAATTTATATTTTCCATTCATTTCCAACTGATGTAAAATTAATTCCGCACTATACACACGGTCTACCCAATGAGGAATTTCTTGTAAATTATAATGCTTACTTTCACCTGTTAAAGCATTCACCGTAATTAAACCATTCACTTCAGGTTCTCTTAAGAAAAAATTACGACTATAAGTTGAAGCAATATAATATGGTGTCCCTTCATCATCAACTTCAAAACTTGGACTACCAAATAAAGTAAATGGATGATGGAAACGTAAGTGACGATGAATATTACGGTTGAAATACTCTGCTTCACTATAACGAATTGGTTGACTTGGTTTCTTCACTTCTACATCTCCAGTAACCATATCTACTTGCATATAATTTGGAATTCCATCTTGATGATTAGAGAACCATTTCCAAAATCCTGCATATTTTAATGGAGAGACACGATACGGATGATTTTGAATATTAATTTGCGTATAATCTTCTGCCACTTCGAATTGAGAAACTAGGTCTGTCAAAGCCCCGATTCTACGATTACCTAATCTTGAAGCTGTATCACGATCAATTAATGGAATTTGTGTCACATCTGTCTTAGGAAAATCTGTCGCAAAGTCTGCATTTTGAACTTGAATCATTTTAGAATAAGATTCAGCAAAAAATAATGGAGACAAGATAAAATGACTTGCCGCAGCAATAACGATTAAAACTCCAACGATTGATAATACAATTTTAGAAACTAAGTGACTTTTAGACTGGCTCACTTGCTCCCAAGAAAACTTACTAGTGCTAGTTTTAAAAGCAATACTAGCTCCTGTCACCCATTCAATCGCTCCAACTAATACTAAAATCAAGGCTAAAAACACCCAGAAAGCAGGTGAAGCATAATGAATTGGTGGTAGATTTTTATAATAGTATAGTGCAATAATGATTACTGCAATAACATATAAAATTGATTTTGAAAAATTTAATCGAAAACTCTTTCCTTGTTGATTTCTTGCACTTCGATTGGCACTATTGGTTACATCTTTCATTTGTATTCCCCCTTTTGTTGTCTTCATTATATGTTTATCTTATAAAACTGTCCATACAACTTTGGGATGATTTTATTATCTAGAGTGTATTGGATGATGATTTTTGGTAAATAGCAATTTATCCATAAAAATACCGTCTTCCAATATGATCTTTGGAAAACGGTATTTCCTCTATGAAGCGTATAAATTTTGTCACAATACACTGTTTTTCGCAATTCATTTATGGTACACTCTCACCGTAGAAAGTTTTAAAGCGGTGGCAATCTCTATAAAGGTAGGTGATGCTTATGAGCATCTTCATTAAATCTATCGAAAGGAGGTTGCACTTTGTCAGTCTATGAAGGATTGACATTAATGTGTTCTTTTGCGACTTTACTAGTTGCGTTAGTAGCACTTGTTGTCAAACAGATAGAATTTAAGACAAAAAAATAACACCGCTCATGACTTTGACTAGTTGAGTGGTGTTATAAACACTATAAAAATTAGCCCCCGTCTTTTCAACGGTCTACATCAGAGTCGAGTTACAGCTCGGCTCTTTTTTGTATCTTTATTATATCAGAATTTCTGAGTTTTTCAAACAATGTATTTTTTACACCGTTCGCTATTATTTACTTTTTATTTATGGTACACTCTCACCGTAGAAAGTTTTAAAGCGGTGGTAATCTCTATAAAGGTAGGTGATGCTTATGAGCATCTTCATTAAATCTATCGAAAGGAGGTTGCACTTTGTCAGTCTATGAAGCATTGACATTAGTGTGTTCTTTTGCGACTTTACTAGTTGCGTTAGTAGCACTAGTTGTCAAACTGATAGAAATCAAGACAAAAAAATAACACCGCTCTAACTTTGACAGGTTAGCGGCGTTATCATAGCGTCAAAATCTTGCCACCGTCTTTTCAACGGTCTACATCAGAGTCGAGTTGGTGCTCGGCTCTTTTTGTATCTTTATTATACCAAAAACGAAACGGATTGCAAATTTCTGTAATTCCAAGGTTTCCTCTCATATCAAGCTCAAGTAATTCTACCCCACCCCAATAGAAAACAAGGTTTCCTATCCATTAAAACTAACTGCAAATAGCTAGCACCCTCTCATCACACAAAAATAGTCGCCTGATTCCAAAGAAACCGGCGACTCCATCCTATCTACTAACTACTATTGTAAATCTTTTGAGTTTGTCATAATCGCATCAATTAAACCATATTCTAATGCTTCTTGAGCTGTCATATAGTTATCACGATCTGTGTCTTTCTCAATTGTTTTGATTTTTTGACCCGTTTGTTTTGCTAAAATCGCATTTAAACGTTCACGTGTTTTTAAAATTTGACGAGCAACGATTTCGATTTCTGTTGCTTGTCCTTGTGCTCCACCTAAAGGTTGGTGAATTAAAATTTCAGCATTTGGTAACGCATAACGTTTCCCTTTTGTACCTGCTGTTAATAAGAATGAACCCATTGAAGCCGCTAAGCCCATCGCAATTGTTTGTACGTCAGCTTTAATAAAATTCATTGTGTCATAAATTGCTAGTCCTGCTGTAACACTTCCCCCTGGAGAATTGATATACATATAAATATCTTTCTCAGGATCTTGTGCATCTAAAAATAATAATTGTGCAATAATGGCATTTGCCATATCATCGTGAATTGGTCCACTTACCATAATAATACGATCTTTTAATAATCTTGAATAAATATCATACGCACGTTCACCACGTGATGATTGTTCAATAACTGTAGGAATTAAATTCATGTTGAATCCTCCATCTCTCTTTTAAATTTCATTTTTCTATATTAGTGTAACGGTTTTGTCAATAAAGGTCAAAGATTATGCTTAATGAATAAAATCAATAATCTTTTGCCAAATATCCCATGAAAATACTGAGAACGGATTGCCACCGCCACCAAGAGCACTGTAACCAATCATAAGCCCTACTATAAATAGCACAAAAGCTAAACCTAAAAATAAAGCGATACGAATGAGAACAATCATAAAAAATGGCTGACTATTATAAAACTGTTCTAATCTCTTAAACATGTCCTCACCTCTTATGGTCGACGAAGTGCATCATCGTCAAATACATTCGCAGTAGGATTCATCACTACACGTTTGGAAGAGAATAAACGTTTTAATCCATCAAACAATCCACGTTCTCTCTTAATACGATCTAGTAAAACCCCAGTTCCAATTGCAACACTTTCTAATGGGTTATCCGCTAAAAAGACTGGAACTTGTAATCGTTCTGATAACATACGATCAATGCCATGAATTAATGCTCCACCACCGGTTACTACAATCCCTCGTTCAATAATATCCCCTGCTAATTCTGGAGGAGTATCTTCTAAAACTAAACGAGTTTCTTCGCAAATCGTATCTAAAATTTCTTTTAGACAATGATAAATTTCATTCGTATAAATGGTTACCGTCTTCGGAAGACCAGTTGTCATATCACGACCTTTGACAATCATATCCGATTCAATTTCCACTTCAATGGCAGAACCTAAATCCATCTTAATCGCTTCTGCTGTTCTCTCTCCAATAATTAACTGATACTTCTCTTTAATGTAATCCATAATTTGATGATCCATATCATCACCAGCTAACTTAATCGAGCGACTTGATACAGTAGCCCCCATAGAAAGCACTGCAATATCACTTGTTCCTCCACCAATATCGACAATCATATTACCAGAAGGTGAGAATATATCCAAACCAACACCCACAGCAGCCACTTTAGGTTCTTCTTCTAAATAAATTGAATGTCCTCCACACTTAATTGCAGCTTGAATAATTGCCTTTTGCTCTACTGTTGTAACATTCGTTGGCGTACAAATTAAAATATCTGGTTTTTGGAAAAATGCATTTAAATGTAGTTTTTGAATAAACATTTCTAACAATTGCTCTGTTACTGCAATATCCGCAATAACCCCACCTTTTAGTGGATGAACAATGGAAATGTCTCGTGGTGTTCTACCTAACATTTTGTAGGCTTTCTCACCGACCGCAATTACTGTATTTGTTTTATCATCAACAGCAACTAATGATGGTTCATTTAAGATGATACCACGGTCTTTTAAATAAATTAAAATATTCGCAGTCCCTAAATCAATTCCAATATCTCTTGCCATAGGTCTCCCTTTCTTATTCTAGTCATTTTATTTGATATTCTGTCTTACTATCTATGTCCTAAATCTGTCCTTACACATTCATCCATAGTTACTTAGCATTATAGCATACTTTTGATAGATGGACTATTTTTGTGGTGGAAATAGGGGAAAATTTATTTTTATTTTAGGTTAAATAGTAAAAAGGAGAATGCGGTTTGGTCTACATTCTCCTGAATTAGTTTATTCATATAATGATATTAAGTTCTTTTATAAATATTTTGAAATTAATTTATTTTCAGTTTCTTCAATTTTTTCTTACTGTTTTATCAAGTATAATATTTCTTGAAGTTTTAACGTCAATCTATAACTTATTGAATTATCAATGATTTCTAATGTATTCTAAAATAGAATCATAATCTAATTCTGATGAAGCTACACCTATACCTAGCTTGACAATTTCTTCATCGGTCTGCTTTAGTACAATACCATTTAACTCTAAAAAAACAAGCATGATATAAATACCAATTCGTTTATTTCCATCAAGGAAAGCATGATTATTTATTAGCGAATAACAAAGTCTTGCAGCCTTTTCTTCAATACTTGGATAATGATCAACTCCAAAGTAAGGAGTAAAAGCTGAAGACAAAGAAGATTCTATCAATCCCACATCTCTGACACCATCTAGACCACCCGTCGCTTGAATAAGTCTACTATGCAATCCAATAACTTGTTTAACAGTCAGTATTCTCATTTTGCCAATTCCTTAAATGCATCAAGATGACGGGATAATACTGAAGTTGCAACTTCATCCAATGTTGACTGCTCTACAACTGTTGATATATCCTTCTTCTCTTTGATTAAACTCTGATAATCCACTAAAACATATTTTGGTGTGTTATTTTTCAAAATCACTGCAGTACCATTAGCATCTACCATACGAGCTACTTTAGAGAAGTTTTGATTTGCTTCCGAAATAGAAACTAAATTTTCAATATTAATTTGCATGTTATCTCCTCCTTTTATCTATTGTAACATTTTTTAGGATATATTCAACCTACAAGGTTCTTCTACTCCACCACAAGCTTACCTTCGTCATCTAGTTTAACGAACACAGGATTATACAACTTATTTTTTTTCGCTAATTTCTCTAATCTCGCCATATGATTCTGAATAATCTTATCATAATCTACTTTTGAAACTACAAACTTTTTCTCTTTTACAGCAATAATCTTACTATTTTCAACCAGTTCGCTAGGATAATGATTATACAGCATCGTTATCAGATTGATATCCTCATCATTCAAATCAGCCAAGTCCAACTCCGCTATGTTATATTTATGATTCAAAATTTCACTTTCTTTTGCCTTCCAAATATTTAGTTTCTTCATAAAACTAGACCATTCTTCTTCTGTGAGTGTCTGAACTATAAACGCACATCTCTTTGCTCTATTTTCATTTACATTAATGACTCTCTTTTCATAGCTATATTTAGAAGAAATATGAAATCTATCACCAACTTTCCCATAGTCCGTCCATACAGCCCCAAAAACTGGTCCTTTTTTTACTCCAATTAGAAAATTCAAATCCGATTCGTCATTTTCTATTTCAGAGAAAAATTCATATAAGATCAAAAAGATTTGTAATTGATAGCGTCTATTGTATAAATCTCTTTCATGTACTTGTAACCAACCACTAAGGGTATATTTTCTGTCATCAGAAAACATCATAGATATCATCCTCCTTAAACTTCCAAAATGACTGTTAATCGTAATATCTATCCTTATTATAAGTCTTAAAGGAAATATTGACAAAGATATTTCGTCAGCTGATTTTATAGAGAAGCATTTTGCTTCTATCATTTATAGGGTATACAAAAAGGGCTTCATCCCTTATATTAAAAGCGTCCAAACTATTTAAGAGGAGATGAAACCTTATGACTACTATAAAGATAAAATGTTAAAAAAGGAATTAGGCAACCATCAGTCACCTAATTCCTTCAAAAACTTATTTAATAGAACTCCTAACAAATATTTTATGCCCTGTTGAGAAATCTCACGATTTATCTATCTGTCTCCACCAACCGATGAAGTTGTAGTTGAAATTGGATTTGTAGTTGAATCTGCATTCGAACTCACTTCTTTGTCTACACTTGAACTACCTGCAGTTGTTTCAGGAGCAACTGCACTCGCACGAGTCACTTCTTCAACAGCATGATTTGGATTACTTGTTGAATGATTTTCTTCATTCGATGTTTTTTCCAAAACTGATGATGTAGTTGTCTCATGAGTTTCATTTTCTCTACGAGGTTCTTTTTCAATAGAGTTGTTTTTCAATGTATTCTCAACGGTTGTTGTTCTCGCTTTTTCAGTTTCTTTTTGAACTTTCTTCACTTCTTGAGGAATGTCTTTTAGCCATACACCTTTCGCATCAACTGTGTAGCCATCTGGTGTTTTTCCACTCTTCAATAATTCCCCCGTTGCTTTGAAGTAATACCACTTACTATCGATTTCAGTCCAAGATTCTTTTGCTCGTTCGCCTGAAGTTTTGTAATAGTAGTTTCCATTCCAGCCTGTTATCATATGTCCATCATTGGCTAGCGCGTACTCCTGTTTATCTAACTGAAGTTCTCCAGTCTTCATCTTGCCATCGCTGTCTAAATAATACCAGTTATCTTTATCTTTGAGCCAACCTGTTTTCATCTCTCCTGATTCGGCAAAATAATACCAAGCTTTGTCAATCCATTTCCAGCCTTTTTGCATATCACCATCTTTAGATAAGTAATACCATTGTCCATCTGAACTAGCCCAACCTGTTTCCATCTGACCATAGATGTTGAAAAGATACCACGAATCATTAATGAACTTCCATTTTGTTGCCATTTCTCCAGAATCTTGTAAATAGAACCAACGACCACGCCATTTTTTCCATTGGCTTTCTAACATAGCTCCATTCCCTTTGAAGAAATAATAACGACCCGCAATCTCACTCCAACCAATCGCATGTTCACCAGTAGCATATTGATACTTCCAAACATCATCTTCCACATACCACTTCGCAGTAAAACTAGGAATTCGAGGATACTGTGTTGAAATATTCTTAAATCCATCCGTACGAATATCAAAAACGGTCGCATCATATACTGCGCTACTTGCCTTAATCAATTCAGCACCATACGATTTCAATTGATTGATAACATCTGTTGCCAGTTGATTATTCTTCGAAGGATTACTACTTGAAGTTTGTACCACAATCGAAGGTTGTAAATTTTGCAGTAAATTAGGCGTATTCGAAAATTCCGCATCAAAATGATGATTAAACTTCATCATATCGACTTTTCCAATGATTGGACCGTAATAATCCTCATTACGATAATCTAAATTGTTTAAATCACCTGCCGTAAAAATTCTCTTCCCATTGACAGTAATAACACTAATGATTGAATTAGAATTATCATCTACTACTGGTGTTAATTGACCATTTGTATATTTATTTTCATAATTGTAAAGTTGAATGTCCATATCCCCTAAAGAAAAATGCGCTTGTTCTTTTGAAATATCTTGAATCACTGGAATTCCTTTTTGATTTGCTACAGCTAATACCTTGTCATAATTATACTGACTATCCCACAATCTCTCCTTATCCGTAATTCGACTATCACTATAACGCTTCATATAAACTTTATTGACATTAAAATTCTCCATCAACTCATCCGCATTCCCAATATGATCTGAATGAGCATGAGTAATTAAAATAAAATCTAATGTTTCTACACCCACATTTTTCAAATGACGCATAACACGTTCTGTCATCACATTTCGATAATCCGTATTATCACCCTCACGATAAGGATAACGTGCATCACTTCCATCTGGAAAATCATAATCTTCTCCCGTATCAATCATGGCATAATGTCCATTACTTTCTAATAAAATAGCATCACTCCCAAGATTCGTTGGGGAAACATTTATAAAGTGAATCTTGTTTCCATTTCCTTCTTGTGCTTGAACTGGATTCATAAAACTAAGAAATCCAATTGTTGCTAACATCATCCCTATTTTCAATTTTTTCATTGAATAATTACCTCCCTTATTCTTTTTATAGTATAAAACAATACGCTATTATCCTCAATCAAAATTTTGGAGCAAAAAAAGAGAGCTTTCGCTCTCTTCTTCATCAGTATTCTTATTATACCCATTCACCATCAGCGTTAACAGTGTAACCATCTGGTGTTGTTGTATTTGTTAGTAATGCTCCTGAAGTATTGAAGTAATACCATTTACCTCCAATTTGTTGCCAGCCAGTTTGCATTGCACCTGAGTTGTTCATAAAGTACCAAGTGCCACCTACTTGAACCCAGCCAGTTTCCATAGCACCTGATTCATTTAGGAAGTACCAGTTTCTACCATCTAATAACCAACCTTTTTGCATTGCTCCTGATCCGTTTAGATAATACCATTTACCTCCAACAAATTGCCAGAAAGTTTGCATTACACCATCATTGTCTAAATAATACCAAGAACCGTCTAATATCCAGCCTTTTTGCATTACGCCAGCAGCATTGTAATAGTACCATTTATCGTCAATCTTATTCCAACCTGCTTCAACATTATCTTCTGATAATTGATACGTTTTACCATTTACAACAACGCTACCTGTTTTACGAGTACCGTCTTCGTTAATGTAATAAACTTTTTTACCATCTTCAATTAAACCAGTTTTACGCTCACCTTCAGGAGTTACATAGTAATATTTCTCTCCATCTTTGATTAAACCTGTTTTGTTTTTACCATCTTCAGTGAAGAAGTACCATTTATTTTCAACTTTCTTCAAACCAACTACTTGAACACCGTCTTCTAAGTAATATTTCTTATCGCCAACAGTAAAAATACCTTTTAAAATTGTTCCGTCTTCTTTGAAGTAGTAGTATTTATCTCCAACTTTTTGCCAGTTAAGTTGTTGCTCTCCTTCAGCATTAAAGTAGAATCGTTTATCACCTTCTTGAAGAATACCAACCTTTGCAGATCCATCTGCTAAAAAGAAGTATTTTTTACCTTCAAAAGTTGTAAAACCTGAAGCTGGTTTACCATCAACTTTTAAGTATTTCTTACCGTCTTTAATAGTCCATACATAATTTGTTGAAGATGAATTTTGGTTAGCAGTGCCACCATTATTCTGATTATTGTTGTTAACACCATTATTTTGGTTACTATTATTCGAATTATTTTGACTTCCATTTCCACTATTACTATTTGAATTAGTATTTTTGGTATACATATGGAAGAGAACACCCTCAAATCCATCATCTTTTCCATCTCTACCATATGAATAAGTATATCCATCAATTTTTGGAGGGGTTGTATTTGATGCTGCATCTCCTTTTAAAGAGTCTTTAATATCGACAATTTTACCATTTTGATAAATTACATAACGTATTTCTTTAAATTTTTTAGTTTCTGTTGCTGGTGCAGTAGTTGAATCTGCAGCTGTATTATTAGTTATTCCCTCAGCACCTACTGGTTGTAAAGCTGCCAAAGCAACTACTGAACTTGCTAATAAAATTGTTGTTAATTTTTTATTCATAAATAATTCCTCCAATATTATTTATTAATTATACCCATTCACCATTTGCATTCACTTTATAACCATCAGGAGTTGTACCATTTGTTAATAAAGCACCAGAATCTTTGAAGTAGTACCATGAAGAACCAATTTTTTGCCATCCATTCACCATAGCTCCTGAATTATTCATATAATACCATTCACCGCCAACTTCAACCCAGTTAGTTTCCATTGCTCCTGATGTATTTAAGTAGTACCATTTATTATTATCTTGTAACCAACCTTTTTGCATTTCACCAGATCCATTTAGATAGTACCATTTACCACCTTCGAAGATCCACCATTTTTGCATTTCGCCATCAGTTCCAAGATAGTACCAAGTGTCATTTACTTGTAACCAACCTTTTTGCATTTCGCCTTTAGCATTATAATAGTACCATTTACCATCAACTTGTTTCCAATCAGCTTTTGCACCGTCTTCCTCTTCAGTTAATGTATATTCTTTACCATTAACGGTTACTTTGCCGTGTTTACGTTCCCCTTCTTCTGTAACGTAGTAGTATTTTCCACCACCTGCTTCAATTAGACCAACTTTACGTTCTCCTTCAGAAGTTAAATAGTACCATTTTCCATCTGTATTTTTTACTAATCCTGATTTAGTTGTTCCATCTAATGTGAAATAATACCAAGATGAGCCTGATTTATAAACACCTTCTTGAATAACTCCATCTTTAGCATAATATTTTTTATCATCAACAGTTATCATACCTGTTTTACGAGTACCCGTACTATCAAAATAATAAGTTGTTGATCCTACTTTAACAATACCTGTTTGTTTAATTCCGTTATCTCCTAAGTAATAACGTTCATAATTATTTAAAATAATCCCTTTTGCCATTACACCTTCACTATCGAAGTAATATGTCTTACCATCAATTAATGCCCAACCTTTTACAGGATTACCTTTTGAATAAAAGTATCGTTTACCAGAAGCTTCACGCCACTTGTTATCTTTATCTGTTGTTTTATATCCTTGTGTATTTACTTCATCGCTTGGAGTAGTTGGATCATTCACTTCTGAATCAATCTTAGCTTCTTTTTCAACAAATAAATAATATCTTCTTCCACCTTCTACATATACTTTTTGATATTCATATCCTTCAATTTTAGGATGTTTTGAAAGTGGTTGATCTCCATCTTCATAAAATACTGTTGTACGATTATTATTACGTGAATTTTCCGCCTTAACCCATTCTGTACGATAAACATTTTCCTCTTTTGCTTCTACAGTTGTTGTAGCAACTGAATAAGCTGTTAATGTTACTGCACTTGCCATTGTTAAGCTTGATAAAGCTACGATTACATTTCTTTTTTTCATCATACATCTCTCCATTTTGTATCATTTATAAGATTGTTTAGAATCTTACAAATGTATTATACTACAAGTTTTTCTAGAATACTAAGAAATTTTCGAAAAATTTAAAAAAAAGAGAGAAAACTTTCGTTTTCTCTCATAATTTTTTAATTTAATAGGTATTAAACCCATTCACCGTTAGCGTTAACAGTGTATCCGTCAACAGTTGTGTTAACAGCTAATGCACCTGTAGCATCTACATAGTACCATTTACCGTTCACTTCGAACCATTGGCTAACTTTTAAAGCACCTGAAGCTTCTAAGTAGTACCAAGTACCGTTATCTTGTAACCAACCAGTTTGCATTTCACCTGAACCGTTTAAGTAGTACCAAGTTCCGTTGTCTTGTACCCACCATTTTTGTGATACGCCTTCAGCGTTGAAGAAGTACCATTTACCGTCTACTTGTTTCCAGCCAGTAACAGCTTTGTTATTAGCATAGTATCTCCAACCAGCTTCTTCTTGTACCCATTCTTCTTTTGCTACATTGTAAGTATCAGTTTTTTCAATTACTAATTCACCAGTAACGAACATGTCTGAACCTTCACGTACAACTTCTTCTGCATCAAGTAGAGTACCTACTGTAAGATTAGCAGGAACAAAGTAACCTTTTGGAGCTTGATCAACACGGTAAACTACATAACCACCGTTTTCAACAGCAAACTCAACATCACCTGCTGCGTCAGTAACTCCTTCAATTAAAGCTGGTTTTTTGTAGTTGTCAAAATCTTCTACTGTTTTGTATACTAAAGCAGCTACTTTAGCACCTGCTACAGGGTTACCTTGGATATCTTTAACATGTACACGAACATGAGTACCATTTCCAAATACATCTGGTAAAACTTTACCATCTTTACCAATACGGTTTCTTACATCGTATGGGTTTTTAACTGGAGTTGCTGGTTTGTATTGATCAGCTTCTGGAACTACACCATTAGTAGTGTCAGCATTAACTGTAGTGTAAGCAGCAAATAATGTTAAAGCTGCTACGCTTGATAATAATAATTTTTTCTTCATAATATTATACCTCTCTTTATTTTTTTTGGTTTTTATATTATAAGATAATGCTACCTCACTGATTGTTCATTGTCAA
Organism: uncultured Granulicatella sp.; assembly: GCF_963528315.1. Lineage (GTDB taxonomy): Bacteria > Bacillota > Bacilli > Lactobacillales > Aerococcaceae > Granulicatella. Next base: position 20,357 of record NZ_CAURVV010000023.1, read on the forward strand.
GCTATTTTACGAAAAAAGTTGTATTTTTCACTTTTTAGGTTATGGTTATGATGGTAATAAGTTCATAACTTGTCATGTCAACCTGTGTTTTCACAATATTTATAATATTGTTCTTTCAAACAAAGATATAATACCACTTATCCACAGTTAGTGCAAGTATTATAATATTACGGTTATTTTACAATTGCTTTGTTCGATTATTACAAGTATTTGTTTGATTATTTCAATTTTTTTCTTGTGAATTTCACTTTTATTTCCTATATATTATTTCGTTTCATTAAATATATTTATTCTTACTTTTGTTTTTTCTATTAGCTTCATCAGTAATTTCTTTTTTCTTCCTTTTATTAGTATCGATTTGTTATGGCTTTGCCGGTCTAATATTTATTAGCTTAATTCCCATTACTTAATCAATGAAGTCTTCCTAAATATATTCCTGCCCTTTTATTGTCATCATGTTTTATGAATAACTGATTTGTTGGTTTAGTTTTCATATTGTTTCAATCTTTATTTTTTCTCCATCTATATACGAAAACAAGTTCATATGACACAAGGATATATTGATTTATAGCATATAAATTCTATTCTTGAGCGTTCATATACTCATCTAATTCAATTAAAGAAATACTTAATCGTTTGGCTCCTTCTTCTTTAGAAAGAAGACCATCTTTAATCAAACTGATAATCATCATTTTCTTTTCGTGCTCAATACCTTCTACTTTACCTTCTGTCAAAGCCTGACTTATTGCATCTTTCTTATCTTTCTCTATAGTCGCTAAAAAAGTTGAATATGCTTGGAGATATCTTGTTCTTTCATCGTACATTTCTCTTTCCTCCTTTGTCCAATCTATTCGTCTCATAATTCGATCGGCTTGTTCTAATATTCCTTCAGTTTTTTGCGTATATGGTTGATTTCCAAAAAACTCAATCCATCTAACTTTCTTATATTCCTGTATCTTGTCTTTATTATACTTCTCTAATTCTAAAAATGTAGTTAGGTTAAGTCTTGTTCTTCTTCAAATCCTTTAAAATATACTTTCAATTCATCGTTTTTATTTTGAATCAGTCGACAATCAAAGACTTAATTTGGTGATCAAATTGATTCACCAATAGGATTTTTTCGAACAACCAAAAAAACAGCCCATAAACGAGCTGCCCTTCATTTCACTTCTATTCCATTTCTTTTCTAAATGTTTCGATTTCTTCAATCGACAATCCTGTATATTTTTGGATTTCTTCCATTGGTAAGTTCATTTTGAAGCATATCGTCACTTGTCCTTTGCGTTCTCCAAGTGCTACGCCTTTCTCCATCCCTCGTTTTTCTCCAAGTTCTACGCCTTGTTGACGTCCGATTTCAATTCCCTGTTCTATTCCTTCTTCGAGTTGGTGTTTCATGACTTGATAATATACATCCTCATATTTTTCCATTAATTCTGCAAGCCTCCGTTCTTCACCTGCTAGATTAGAGAAGTTCACGATTTTTTGTGCTTCTTTTAATCCTCTACTTGATTTCGCATTAATTGTACCATTTTTTAGAAAGTCTCGCCACTCTGAAAAGTCTGTATTTTCTTCTTCAAGAATAGCTTTATCTGTTAAGTTTACTAGATAAATTCTCCAATACGGTTGTTGTTTTTTATTTCTGATTTCTCGATGATAGGCGAAGTTGGTTAATCCAATTTCTACTCTTGCTTCTTGAAATTCTGGGAATACTGTAAAATTAGTGACAACAATAGAAATAATTGGTTTCGCAGTTTCTGCTTTGTAGTTTTGCGTATAAGTGGTTGCCATATAGTTAAAGATTCGTTCAAAAAAGTCTTTATGCTGATAGAGTTGCATTTCTATCATAATTTCCATGCCATCTTCCGTAGTAGCTGCTACATCAACAATCGTACTATACATTACTGGATTTAGATTTTCTATCGTCTTTTGATAAGTTTCAATCTGATATGGATTTGTTGGTCTAATATTTGTTAGTTTCATTCCGGTAACTGCCTCGATGAAGTCTTCCAGAATATATTCCTTTCCTATTGTTGTCATCATTTTTTTGAAGAGTAAGTCATTTGTTGGTTTAATTTTCATATTGATTCCTCCTTTATTTTTCTCTTCACCTATATATACGAAATAAATCGAGAAAAATATTTTTTTACAGGAGAATTTTTAATCATATTTACATTCGATACTGAACAACGTACCTTAATGTACCATTCTTATACCTTCCGATATACTTTCCACACCTCACTTTTACCGTTTTCTTTCAATACTGAGCACCGTTTCTCAACACTTCATACGTATCCCGTTCTCCTTCAAAATGTCCAAGCACACCCTACAATCTCCAACACAAAAAAACACCCTCGATTTCTCGAGGGTGTCGTCAGACGTCTAATACTATTGAAGCTTACGCTAAGATTAACTATCATTTATCATGAAGTAATCCGATCACGTTCAATCTTATTCTTCGTCTTTTTTGTTTCTTTTTGGAGCTACTAGTCCTAATCCTGCTAGGATTGCACTTGCTGCTGCACCTAAGATAGCTGATTCTTGACCAGTACCTGTATTTGGTAATTCTTGACGATTTACTTTTTCTTGTTTAGCTGGTGTTGTTTCAACTACTTTTGGTGCTGGAGCTACAACTTTACGGTAGATGTGACGAACGTTTCCGTTAGCATCTTTTTCAGTTCTTACTAATTCATATTCTGCGATATCTTTAGCTGGAACTTCACCGTTTTCGTTAGGAATAATTAATGTTCCATTTTCATCCACAAATGTTGTCATCACTTTTGCTTCTGGAGTTGCTGGAGTTACTTTACGGTAAACATTACGTACATTACCATTCGCATCTTTTTCAGTACGAACGATTTCGTAACCTTTTAATTCTTTACCTGGATGTGATCCATTTTCATCTGGGATGATTAATTCTCCATTTTCATCTACATAAGTTGTTAACACTTTTTCGTAAACTGGTGTTGATGGAGTTGGTGCTGGTGTTGGAGTAGATTCTACTTTTTCATAGATATGTTCTACATCACCATTTGGTAATTTCTTCGTTTCAACAAAGCGATATCCTGGAATATCTTTCTTAGGTTGTTCACCATCTTCAGTTGTTATTCCTGGGATTACATTTCCATCTTTATCTTTGAAGAATGTTTGAACTGGAGCGTAAGTGTGAACTGTATCTCCTTTTCGACTAGTTGTTGTACTTACTAGTTTGTAACCTGGAATGTTCTTAGGTTCTTTTGTTCCTTCTTCAATTTCAGTTCCTGGAATTGGGTGACCAGCTTGATCTACGTATCTTGTCGTTACTTTTTCGTATACATATTCAGTATCTCCATTTGGAAGTTTCTTAGTTTCTACTACTTGGTATCCTGGAATGTTCTTAGGTTCTTTTGTTCCTTCTTCTGTTGTTGTTCCTGGGATTGGGTTACCTTTTCTATCTACGTGTTTAGTTGTTACTGGTTCGTAGATGTGTTTAGTATTACCTTTTTCATCAGTTTCAGTCTTAACAAGTTTGTATCCAGAAATAGTTTCTGATGGGTTTTTACCATCTTTAGATGGAAGTAATTCAGTTTCTTTACCGTCTTTTCCTACTACTACAAATTTAGTGTCAGGACGAACTGTTGGAGTGTAAGAAGCTTTGATTGTCTTACCGTTCTTATCTTTACGTACAACTTCTACTGGAGTAGCTGTTCCTACGAAGTCTTTTTCTGGAGTAAATGTTACTTTACCATCTTTATCGATTGTGTAAGTTCCTTCTCCTGGTACTTCTTTAGTTGTTGATCCATCTTTAAACGTTGGAGCTACTGTAGTGTCTACATCACCTTTGAATA